>JAXGQW010000005.1:0-119365 GCA_040766265.1 Verrucomicrobiota bacterium | reverse complement strand
GGGTAAACCCCGAGCTCGCGGATGGCGTGGCCCCATTGCGTGCCACGCGCGGCACAGACAATCCGCACACGGCGGGCTTGAGTCGGCGTGAACGCGATCTCCGTCGTGCCGCCTTTGCCGTCTCGCGTCCTGTAGACTTCCGTCCAGGACGCGCCATCCGCGGAGACCTCGATCGAGAAGGCCTTGGCATAGGCGGCTTCCCAGACGATCGTCACGCGGCCAATCCGCCTGGCCACGCCGAGGTCCGCGGCCAGCCAGGCGTCATCCTGGAATGCCGATGACCAGTAACTGTTTTCGTCTCCGTCCACGGCGTTTTCGGGCCGATAAACCGGTTGATGGACCGACGAGGCGGTCACCGCACACGACTCCGCGAACGAGACAGGCTGGTCCTTGATCGCCAACGCACGCACGCTGCGAACGGGCTGGCCATCGGCTCCGCGCAGTTCGGCTTCGAGCAGGGCAGGGCCTTCCCGATCGGGCCAGGCGATGTCGAAGCTCAGTGTGCCGGTCGCCCACGCAGCAAGGGCCGTTTCCTGCCGCTCCTCTTGCGCCACGCCGTCCCCGCACTTCACCCGGAGCCTCACCGGGCCGCGCCACGGCGTTTGGAGATCGTTGATCACGATGACGGACACAGGGGTGGTCGAACCCGGTGGCACCTTGTCCCTGCCGAAGTTGACCATCAATCCCACGGGCGCAAACGCGTCGCGCACATACTTGTGAAACTCCGGCTCCCACTCGAGCGTGGCGACCCTCCCCGGCAGCCAGTGGTCCGAAGTCTGGCCGTCGGGACGCGAATAGCCCAGCGCGACAAAATGCATGACCGCCGCGCACTGGCGGTGGGCGCGCCAAAACTCGGTCGCGGCGGCCAACCAGGTGGCCTGCATATGAAACCGCTCTTGCGGTGTGGCCTTGTCCCCCAGAACGGCCTCGTAGATCCCGCGTGTCAGCGTCGTCGCCGTGCCGTCGCGATTGACCCAATGCCACCCGTATTCGTTGTTGATGATGGCATGCCGACCGTCGCCGCCCCCGTTCTTGTACGACTCCGGATCGGGATTCGCCGTGGCAAGGCGCGCCGGACGGAAGCCGGGAGTGCTAAACTGATACGGATGCTGCTCGCTGGTGTCCCCGGGACGCCGCGGCCAGGAGTAGCCGTCGTCCCAGGAACGATCGGACAGATCGAGCCCGCGGACGCGCATCAAGGCGTCGCCGGTCTTCTTGCTTCGCGTCTCGTTGCAGGCATCCCAGATCACGACGCACGGATGGTTCCATTGATCGCGCAGCCACTCGCCGTATTCCCGAGCCAGTTCGTCCACGGTCATCTCGTGCGGCACATCCCCGCCGTACCAAATCGGGAGTTCATTCTGAATCAGAACGCCTTCCTCGTCGGCGATGTCATACCAGCGGTCGGGTGGCAGACCGATGCAGTAGCGCAGGCAGTTCCAATGCATTCCCTTGACCCGCTGATGCAGCGTGCGCACCCAGGCGTCGTCCCACGGCAGCGCCCCGCGCTCCGCATCTTCGAAAAAGCGGTAGAGAGTGAAATTGCTCCCCCGCATGAAATACGGCGCGCCATTGAGCATCGCCCGGCGGGTGGCGGGGTCGAAACGGAACTCCCGCATCCCGAAACGGGTCTCGAGTTCGTCGCCGCTCGTGCGCACCGCAACGCTGTAGAGAAACGGGTCTTCCGGCGACCAGAGACGGCAGCCCTGCATCGGGATGATCACATCCAGCTCCTTCACGCTGGCGCCCGCGTTCGCGTGGGCTTTGGCAACAAGCCTGCCGCTCTTCGCCTCACGAATCCCAACCTCGACGCCGCTCCCCGTCCTGCCGTCCAGATACACCCGCACCTTCGCCTGCTGCGCGGCAATGTCCGGCGCAACCTGAACATTCTCGATGCGCGGCGTCCCGGAGAAGATCAGCGCCACCGAGTCGAAGATGCCGGGAATGTAGCGGGCCTTCTCGAAGTCAAACCCGTCGGGATGCCCCCGGCCAACGGCGTCCCGATCCGCGCCCACGCGGATGAGCACTTCGTTCTCGCCGGCCTTCAGGGCGGATTTGACGTCGAAGAAACCGGGCGTCCAGCAGGGCGTGTGGTCGCCCAGCAACTGCCCGTTGAGAAAAACCCGCGTGCCGAACATGGCTTTCGCCACCTTCAACGTCGCCACCTCCGGCATCGGCCCTTCAACCGTGAAGGTCCGCCGATACCAATAGGCGTCCCGACGCGGATCCTTCTGCGGGATCGCTTGCCGATCGGCCACCTTCGGCCCGGGGTCGACAAACGCCGGCGTGGCCATGTCGACCAACCCCGGCACGGAGACGGTGCGCGAGAAGTCCGTGGGGACGACGTCCATGGTTCCCTCCGCGATCCGCCACATGCCATCGAGCGGAAGAACGCGACGGAGAGACTCGGAAGCCGCGCGTGCATTCATGAGGGCGGCGCAGAGAGCCGCCGCCACCGTGACGAGAATCGGGGTCCTGGATTTCATTGTGTGTGCGTGCGGCCGTCTGCATACCGCGGAACGCGATTCCTGTCATTGGCAATTCGACCCCTTTCGCTCGTGCGAAGGGCATGGTGAGTCCAAGAGATAGGAGGGATCCGGATTGGGTGCACCCCGGCCCCAATCCGGAACGAGTTCGATCAGAGACCGGCCGCCGCGATTCCCTGCGAAAGCTCCATCAGGGAATCGAAGTCCACCGTCTTGACGGTGTTCAACCGGGCCTTGTAGTCAGCAACCACCGCCTCGCTGAACTTATCCCATTGCTGGCTTGTGAGGGCATAGAGAGCGTCCCCGACATGGAGATGTGCAAAGGGGACGATTCCCGGCCAAGGTGGCCGGGGTTTGAACCTTCGTGGGAGACCCTTCGTCGCCCAGAGACTGGGATAGTCGATGGGCTTGAGGTTGTTGCCTTTGATGAATTCTTCCAAGAACTGGACCCGCTCGCGCCAGATCGGAGCCGGCCTCCCCACCAGCCACCAGCGGAACATCAGTTTATCGCTAGCCATAGAAAAGAGTGTTGAAGTTAAAAACGAAGAACAAACGCCGTTGACTGCATCGGCGTCCTCGAGGCGGGCTGCGGCAGTGGAGCATGGCGTCAGGCAGCCAAGACCGCTGGCCGCAGATTCGCCTGCGGGGCACCATTGACGTGATGCGCGAACACAGGCCCCAAGTCCTGTCCCAAAGTCACAAAGACATCGAACGTCGTCTGAATCACCGCCCGCTCCGATGCGCAAAGAAAAGGCGCCACCCGATCATACGACCCGGTGAGAAAGTAGTTCGAGCAGGCGCACCAGTGCATGCAGTAATCCCGAAAACCGCAGTCGCCACAAATCGTGGAGGGAGGCCCCTGGGCGGGGCGCCGGCACGCCAGTGAAGCGAGGTCGATCCCGCGGTCCACATGGCCGATGCAATGAGCCTTGCCATCCGCCGCGCCGATCAAGCGGTCGCAGGGATACAGGAATCCATCCGGGGTGAAGGCCAGTTCCCGCCGCCCCATGCTGCAACGTTCCAATGGCTGGTATCCACCCCGCAGGAGCACCACCAGCTTGGAATCGATCAGCGAAATGAAATGGGGGTCCTTGCTCCGATAGTACACCATGTACAGCCCGGCTACGGCGCGGTAGACCTCCGGCAACGCCTCGGTATCCGCCCGGCTCCAAGGCGCCGAATAGTCCGGGCTCAAATAGATCTCCCGCAATCCCATGCCGCTCAAGTACTCGACGGTTGCAGGCAGAAACCGGAGGGTTTCCGGGCGATACACCGCGTTGACAAGCACCGTCTCACGCAAGGAGGCCTGGGCCAGTCGAATCGTCCTCTCGACGCGAGCCGAAGTGCCTTTGCCCCGCACCGTCCGACGGAACCGGTCCTGGACATCGGGGGGGCCGTCACAACTCACGCAGAGTTTGATGCTGTGAGCGTTCAGAAAATCAGCGATCTCCCCGGTCCAGACCGTCCCGTTGGTGACCACCGCCAGTTCGAGCTGGCGCCCTGCCGCCGCCGGATGCCGCTCGATCAGCCTGGTGATCTCTGCCAGCAGGCCGAACTCGAGCAGAGGCTCGCCCCCAAAGAAGCCGATGTGGATCTTCTGCTCAGCACCCGCGTGGTGGAATAGGAAGTCAACCGCCTTGCGGGCCATCTCCAGAGACATCACCTCGGGCCGTTTCGCGATATAGCAGTACTCGCAGGCCAGGTTGCACCGTTGCGTAATGCTCAGCGTGTACTTCATTTCCCCCTCCATCCCGCCAGACCGCGGTGTTCGTCAAGGCAATGGGGCTCGATGGCTTGCGTGCCTTGCGTGTGCGTGGGGAATTAACTGGCGAGATTGATGGCATGGTCTCCGATGGGGGTCAAGCGCAAAAACCCGACAGCCGAGACGGCGAGACGGCCAAACAACGAAGACCGGCATGGAGTGCGCGTCTGAGGTCTCTCTCTGTCGCGGCAGCGCCTTTCCAGCCCGCATAGCAGTCCTCATGCGAAGTCTGACTGCCCTGTGCACCGTCGGGGTGCGGAATATGCGGGCTAGCGGGTGCGTCGCAAGAGGCAGGCTGTCATCCCGCTCATCCCGGAGCCATCCGTGACCCGGACACGAAAGAACAGCGGCGAAGCGTTCGAAAGAGCCGGACCGGCAACCACGCGGGCGAGTTCCAACTCCGCCCCCCACGGGGTCGGCGGTTGTTCGCTGGTCCAGACCAGTGCGGTGTCATCGCCGTTGAAATGCCAGGTCAGAAGGTCTGTCGAGATCTCAACGCGGTAGTCGAGTTGGGCACCCAGGCGACGAGTGAATCGAAGGGCGGCGCCTTCGAGGGTGAGGCGAGGAACATCGGAGTCGCGTCGTGGATGCGTGGCCAGGGCGTATTCGAGCAGATTGGGAGCGCCATCGTCGTCGGCATCGTCGGTCGGCCCCGATCGAGGAGTGGCGATCGAGAAGAAACGCGTCCGCCAATCGGCGTAGGTCGGGCTGCCGACGTCGAGCGCGAGATCCCACGGTTCGCTGTTGGCCGCGGGGATCGAGAGGTTCTCGAATTCGGTGCCGTCCAGGTTGCAGCGCGCAATCCGGCGTGCACTCGTGTCGAAAGGCCCGCTGCCCCGCCCACCCGTGTCCGCCCAGTAGAGCTTGCCCGCCTCGACGTCGAGCGCCAACCCGTGCGGCGCGTTCAGGTTGTTGAGGACGATTTCATGCGCGCCTCCGGCCAGGGCACGCTTGAAGAGTGCGCCGGACTGACGATCGCACCAGTACACGGTGCGCGTCCCTGGCTCGACGGCCAGGTCGCGCGTGCGCGTCGCGGTGGTGAGGAGGAAGTCCGGATCAGGAGCGCCGGCGAGGGTGGCGCGTCGGAAGCTGCTGGGACCGTTGCCACTGCTCGTGACGCCCCAGTAGATGAAACCATCCTGCGGGTCCAGAAAGAGGAAGTACGGCGCCGTGGCGACTCCGGGCGGCGTCGTCACGATCGGTTCCACCCCGGAGCCATCCAGGTTGGCCCGGAAAACGAAGCCGTTTCCGCTGACGCCGGGATTGGCGTCGGCCCAGTAGAGCTTGGCAGACACCTCGTCGATCTCCAGGTCCGCGTTGAGGATGCTCGCACCCAGGCCGACGACCGCCTGCAGTCCGGTCCCGTCCGCGCGGATCGAGAAAACCTGCTTCGCCGGGCCGTTATCGAGCACAAACACTCGGCCGGATGCGCGGTGCCAGGCGATCCCGCGCAGATCGGGCGTGCCGGAGACGGTGACGATCAACTGCTGGGCTGAACCGTCTGGCGCGAGGGAGAAAACCGAACCGGCCGCGCCGGCGGGTTGGTCGGTATAGTACACACCCGCCGATCGAGCCAAGGGCGTCGCCAGCGCCAGGCTGGCGAACACAAGAAGAGCGAGTTCAGATTTCATGGCGATCAACGCCGGGCAGGTTCGACCTGGGTGGGAAGGCGGTCAAGGATTCCTGTGAGATGCGATCGCGCTCACGGGTTTACCACACGGTAAAACAGTGCCGGGTATTGCTCGAAGTCCACGTTCTCCGTAAGATCAATCAGCCCCAGTTCATCCGCATAGACGTTGCGCAAGAGTTGCCAGGCCACCAGGTCGGTCGAGATTTCCAGGCGGTAGAGCTGGCGGGGTTCGCCCGTCAGGCGAAACTCCAGGACCCCGTCCGCTCTCAGTCTCGCGTACGCGCTCGGCGCCACTTCGGGCGGGCGCAACGCGGCTGGCTGCAGGATGACTTCCGTTTGGGCGGGCGCGCTGGAGGCGGCGCCATCGCTGACCACGAGTTCGAAGGCCAGCCTGAGGTCTGCATTGGTGGTCTCGGCCACGAAATGCGGGTTCGGCGTGTTGGAGTTGACCAGGCCCGCATTCGGTCCAAGGACTTGCCGCCATGCGAACTCGAGCCCGTGGCCGTCGGCGTCGTACGAACCCGAGCCGTTCAAGTAAACTTCGCGTGGCGTTCTCAGGCGGACGACCTGACTGGCTCCAGCCACGGCCACAGGGGCCCGGTTGACTGGCGGGGGCGGATTGACGCCGAAATAGACTGGCGCCCAACTCGAGGGCGCGTCGGGGTTGGACGGCGAAGGCCATTCGGCCGTGTCGTGCTCGAGCATGAGCCGGGCGGCGTGGTTCCAGCCGCCCAGCAGGCTTTGCGCAATGCGGAATTCCGCGCTCCAGGTGTTGGTGCTCCGGCGAACGATCGCCGTGAAGCCAGCCGCCGGCGAGCTGGTGACCTGCATTCCAGTCAGGCCCACCCCCACTTCCTGGGATGGAATGCCGTCCTCGTCCACAAAGAAACCGCGGTCGCTGCTCGAGGGCCTGATGCTGCCGTTGCCATCCGCCTCCACGCGCAGCCCGACTTTGAGGTTCGGGCGGAGAACGCCTCCATACTTGAGGTTCGAGAACGCGACATACAGGTTGCTGCCCGAATGGACCAGCCGCACCGGGATGGCCTGGTGGCCGCTGCTGACCATGCGAATCAGGGGCGCGTTCGTGTAGCCCGGATCATTGCATTGGCCATCCAGAGCCGGAGCCGGGCCGTCCGGAATCGTGATGGGCAGAATCTCGAACTGGCGGGTCGCGCTCGCGGATAATCCGGCTGGGTCGGTGGCTTGCAGGGTCGCAGTGTAGGCCCCCGGCGACAGCGAGCGCAGGGACACCGACAGCGCGTCGACTCTCCCGGTCTGGCCTTGAGGTGAGGGCCCGGTCAGGGTCAGAGCCAGCGTGCTGCTGGCGGCTCCCGTCTCAGGATCGAAGACCCGGCCCCGTAACACGAGCGGGCTGCCAAAGGCCACGCGCCGGCCTTCGCTGACGCCGCTCAGCGTGGGGCGTGGCGGCTGATTGGGAATGGGGAACGGATCGCTCAGGGCCATGGCGGTCCGCACCCCGTCACTGGCAAACAGGCGCAGGCGACTCACGGGGCTGCCCGGCAAGCCCCGCAGGTCAAGGGTGTCCTCCAGCCCCCGGTAGTTTCTCCGCATGGTGAACCACCCCGCCCCATCGCCCACCTGCACCATGAAACGCAGGGGATCGCCATCCTGGTCCTCCGCCTGCCAGCGCGCGTAGATCGTCTGCGCCGCCTGGTCCACCCGCACGGTCACAATAGAGAGAGTGGGCGGATTCGGACTGATGAATCGCTCGATCCAAACCTGGTTGCTGCGCACCAACTGCAAGCTGTGGACACCTGGAGCCAGGTCCACCCATTGGCTAAAGGTGTCGAACCTCAACCGGCGCACCTCCTCGGAGTGCAGTTCCTGGACCACGATGGGGGTTTGGCTCAGCAGCCCGCCGCCTGCGTCGAGTTGCCGGAGCAGGCATCCGGCGGCGTCCTTGGGCACAGCGACCGCCTTCGTGCGGTGGTGCGCCAGCCGGTCGGCGGGCAGGATGGCCGCGGGCAGCGTGTAGATCGGTCGGAAATAACCTCCCGGTTCAGTGCGGCCCAGGCGCCCCTGCAGCAACAGAACGTCGCCGGCTTCCTTCACTGCGGCCTTGGAGGCCTTTCCCATCGGCGCCGGAGCGGTGAGCGGCAACAAGGCATTCCAATAGACGTGCGATGTCCAGCGCTCGTCGGCATAAGACATGACATCGGCAGCGCTTGTGGGATGAATGAGCATTTGCTCGATGGAGTCCCAGCCCATGTAGGCGTCCGGGCTGTAATCGTCCGGGTAGCCAAGCGAACAGGGGAACAGGCTGAAATCGAAGACCTGCTGATCCTCGGGAAATACACCGCACATGATATGGCCTCGTCCGAAGCAGTGGCCGGCCTCGTGGGCCAGAATCAACCCGCCGCCCCAAGTGACCCCGCGGAGCGTGTTGGTCTCCATGCGTGCGATCATCACATCCGTTCCGCCATAGCTCACCCCGTTGAAGATCGGCGTGCTGGGGTGGACCATGCCAACGAAGAGCCTCTGACCCCAATCGCCACAGGGGTACCAGCCGAAGTCCTCGAGATCATCGAGCGCCCGGATCTGTTCATCGTCGGCAATGTCCTCGTTGTCGCTGCCCAGGGCGTAGGGATCTTCCGGGTCGCCCAGGGTCCAGTAGTATTCATTCACCGCCCAGTCGGCCACCGGCATCAGCGACCGCGCACGCTCCACCAATTCCGAGACGTTCTCGAACCCGCAGGTGGGACCGGTGGTGAGCAGTGGCACAAGAGTGAAGCAAGGACGGCCCTTGCCAAAGACGGTGGCCGCGTTCTTCAGCCAAACGCTGTTGTTGACCAGTGGATTGGGTCCTGTCTCGGCAATGGCCAGGTCTTCGTTCAACACCATCTTCAGTTGCAGGGCGGCAGGCATGAGGGGATCGCCATGGTCCATCCACTCCTCCGGCAGCTCGAACAGATACTGGAACCCGTGCCAAGAGGACCTCCGGTGCGTCAGCGGCCGATACTCGTCCAGCTTGGGTTGGTTGACGGGTTCGATCGGCGATCCGGGCAAAAGCTGGTTGTTCAAGTACCCATAAAGGTGGGCCTGGGGCTGCCAAACCTGGCCGGTGGTGTTGGTTTGGGTGTAGGCGTAACCCCGCGCAAAGGTCGGATGCCGGCTGACCAGCGGCACGGAGATATTCATGTCCTGGATGGCTTGGACAACCTCGAGACCGTCGGCTGCGAAATCCAGCTCCTGAGCGGGCGCGTCCCGATCGATGCGTCGGATTCCGTTCGCCCGCAGGAAATAGACCCAATCGTCGGTCAGCCGCAGGTTGAAACCGCCGCCCGTGGTCAGGAATTGCGCCCAGCCCGTCGCGGCGCCGGGCGTCGTGTGCCGCTTCAACACCGTGTCCGTGTGCTCGCAAAGAAGCGCGCCGCAGGTCATGATGGCTTCCGCGATAATGATATCCGTTGGATCGCTTCCCAGTGGATTCGAGATCTGAATGGGGTCCACTGCCACGCTCAGCACCTGGTTGTTATCCTGCGCCGTGTAGATGGTGCTGGAAGCGCCCGTCATGGCGTTGATCCGCAGCAGCCGCCCGGGCGGCGTGGACGCAGTGACACGATCGAGACGCCGGCCTGTCGCGGCGTAGCAGTAGGTGGAGCCGATCCCCATGAGCGATCTCACTTTGTGGATGGCAAAATCCGCAATCCCGCTCCCGAGTTCCAGAATCTCCGCCGGAAAGAATGTCAAGACCCGGAACAGCCTGCCATCGCTGAAAAGGACCATCATCGCTTCCTGGGTATCGGCGCCGTCCTCCATCAGAAACCGCTGCAACTTGACCACGTCGTTCGTGTCCGTGATGCGGAACATGTAATCGGGCTCGACGCTGGCATCGGTGGGCATGCGGTAGATGTAATTGTAGGTGCTCGTGCGGCGCGGCCAGTAAAGCCAGCCATTCGCCAACTCGAGCAGCGCCGTCGGTTGGTCCGTCAGCAGAGTGGGAGTCATCGTCCCGGTGCTCAGGGGCTGCCCCGGCTCGGTCTGTGGCGCGTTCAACGCCTTGCGCTGGAGTTGCCGCCCGCTGAAGTAATAGACATAGGCGTCATCCCGAACCACCCGGTTGTAATCTCCCTCCATGATGGCGCAATCCCGCGCCACGTTGCACGTGCCTCCGGTCACGGTCGGATTGACCCGGATGGTCGCCTCGTGAGGAAACTCCCCGGCGCACCGGCCTCGACCGTCCCACCAGATCAGCCCATCCCCATACAGATCAAACGCCGTGATCCCAAGGGAATCGGTGACGACGGGTTGCGGGGTGGCCGCCGCGATCGGACGTGTGGCGGCCCAGGCGGCAACAACCAGACACAACAGGAGGCGTGTTTGCATAAGACCTTCCGGGCAGTAGCGCTCTCGTTCGAGCATAGGTGAGTGGAATGAGTGCGGCGCGCACCCTGCCTCCGAAGCGTCATGATGTCGAGGGGAAAAGGCAATGGGGTCGCATCTAAATAGTTGACAAATGCATGGCCACCACGTCGCCGGACGGGGTTGCGCGGATGACGAGCAGGCCGAGAGGGGCTGCGGCCACGTCAGGATCCAGGCTCCTCTTTTGTTGGCGCTTTCCAGGGGTCGCCGGCATTGCGCGTCATGGCGGTTTGCACCGCATCCCAATGCCGGGCGACCGCGCTGTGAGCGGTCAGATCCCATAAAGTCGTCCCTTTTTCGCGCAAGGCCATGATCGCCGAACCCCACGCTTGCGCCCAACCGGCTTCGATGCACCAGGCGCCCCAGCCGACGTCGCCCGAGCTGCCCCAAGGCTCCCAGCGCCTGTAATCGAACGCCCGGAACCAGGTGCCGTCCAGGTAGGGGTACACCTCCGATTTGGTCTGGATGCGGGCAAGGTACTCCGCCAGTTTGTCTGCGCCCCGGCGGATCGTCTCCTCGTTCAAAACGGCCGCCGCCTCGTGCAGGCCGAGCAGGGCAAAGCCGCTCACGTAGAGCTGATCGCTGACCGGGTCGCCGTTCTCCTGGAGCAGCGGCGTTTCGGTGGTGCCGTAGGCCTCGTTGGACGCGGGCAATTGGTAATGTCCACCGCCGCCGCGAAAACGCTCCTGCAGCGCCCCGCATTCGTCTTGCGCCGCGAGCAGGTCGTGGGCGACGCCGGTCAGCCAGGCCCGGTGCTCGGGGGTATCTTCAATGCGCGTCAGCCAGGCCAGCGGCAGCAGCATGTGGGCGCGCTCCATATTGTCGTTCCAGCGCCACTGCGCCGGAAACGCCTTCATCGTCATGGCGATGGCGGTGCGCGATTTCTCGAGAAACGGCGCATGCGTTGTGTGCCGATAGGCCCAGAGAAAGCAGGCCCAGGGATAGGCTTCGAAGTGCGGCGAGTAGTTCACCGTCGCCGCATTCTCGTAGTGCTTCCAGCCGTGTTGTTCGAGCGGGCCGATGTCGATGCGGTCCCCCCGAAAGCCGAGTCGGCCCGTGGTTCGCAGATTGGCCACGAGCGCTTTCAGGAGCGCTTCATCCCAGCTTGACGAGTTCAAGGCTCCCGCCACGAACATTGTGGCGAGCATGGCTCGCGCATTGTCGTCGCCGTAGTTGGCGATCTCCCAGGCGGGGGCGATCGCGCCCCAACCGATCAAGCCGAAGGCCGGGTGCTCGGGCTGGCCTCGCACGCCGCGGTGCATGCGGGAATCGCCGTAAAGGAAGTTCAGCAGGTTCTCGGCGCGCCGTCGGTTTTCGGGCGAGTCGCTCAGCAGAAACTCGGAGGCGTACACCATCGCGGACTCGGCCTGGCAATCCGCGCGCAGCGGGAGCCGCTGGCGCTGGTGACCGTCGAACCTCACCTCCGAGGAATACCCCTCGAGCACGCCGTGCCGCCCGTCCCCGCCCCGATCGACCGGGCCAGCCTCCGGAGCAACTTCCACTCCCGCGCGCAGTTGGGTCTCGACGGTCGGCCGACGCTCCGGTGAAACCAGGAGACCTGCATTATTGTACCAGGCGACGCTGCGCGCCAGCGATTCCCGCTGCCAGCCGGTGGGAAGCGGTTGGTCATTCTGGAACGTAGCGCGCACGGTCGGTGTGTAGCGAATCGCCGCCCCGGTGCCCATCTCGCGCAGGATCCAGTTCCAGAGCGTTTCCCACTCGCCCGCAGGCGCAAACCGGGCGGCGGCGAAGCCGCTCAGCTTGGTTGTCGCGACGAATCCGCGGTCGTGCCGCGCCAGGATGGGCGAAGCGTCTTTGGGGAGGCCAAACACGGCGCGATTGAATCCGGCGACCTTGGCAACGACCACCAGCGGATTCGTCAGCGGCATGGGGATATAGTGGCAGTCATGCGCCATCAGGATCGCGAGTTCCGGCAGGCCGGGTTCGAATTCCGCTGTGCTCGTGATCAGCCGCTCCCATTTCGTGGCGCGCGTGGCGCCCAGGGATTGCCCCGGCAGAACCGAGGGGAACTCGGCATAGACGCGCAGTTGTTTCTCGTGTGCCTCGTTCCAGAGCGTGTCGGTCAAGGCGAGCCGCTCCGCCGGATACGAGTCGGCCAGCAGAAAGACCGCGGAGCCGGCCGGGGCGGATCGGATCGTTGCAGCCGGATCGTCCGCGCGGCGAACTTCAACCCCCGCCGCCTTGAGTGCGACGCAGAGGTCGTTCGACGCGGCGCAGCCCAGGTGGATTTCGGCCCCGGCGGCGGGGCAAGCGATCGCCAGTGACAACACAATCAAGGCCGGCGAGGCGCACCGCCGTCCGGTACGAATCATGCACCACATATACAATTCCGATGGTTATCCGTTGTCCTTCTGCCGTGCGGCCCGACCGAGCTCGCACAGGTCCTCGCACTTGGCCCGGTGGCGCTCCCGCCAAAACCGAGAGCAGTTTCTGCACGGAACCAACCCGCACATTTGAGCCCATCAGTCCACAGGGCGGCCAGACTTCGCCAGATGTCTGCCATGCGGGCTAGAACAGCCGCTCACGGCCCGCGACGATCAATCTCGCCAGAGCGCTGCGCGCCTTTTCATAGGCTGCGGGGCGCTTGTCCCAAGCGAAGAACGAACTGGCCAACGGCGCCACGATCCCATCCGCCTCGGACGCCCGTCCTTCGCGCTCGAGGAGGGCCAGGTAATCGTAATCCTCGATCGCGTCGCGCAGCGCCTTGAGTCGAATCGTTGGCACAACGCCTTCGCAACCCACGGCCCGCCCAGGGTACACCAGCGATCCCTCCCCGTAAAAGACGACCCCCTTCCTGCCCTGCTGTGGCGCTCCGTTCCCTGCGTAGTAGGGAGCCTCCACCCAAGGATCGTCCACCGGTCCCCAGTAGGACAGCCCGCCCCAATAGAGAAGCCCCCGCATGTGATGGCGCCAAGCGATCCAGGTCGGCACGCGGTAGTGAAGCAATGGATAGTCGATATGCCACCAGGGCGTCGGCTTGCCCTGGCACAAGGCCGTGTAAGTCCAGATGGTTTCGCCCAGGGCCTGGCGCCGCGCGGCACTCTCCTGCTCGTGCAAAGAGAAGAGCGGACACCAGATGTCCACGGCTCCGTGAAGATCGCCCCAGGCGCTGTCGGCCCCTCCCTGGCCCGGAGCGGTCCAGGTCTGCTCGACCACCAGCACTTTCACCACAGACCTTGCCTCGCGGACCGCGCGTCCCCAAGTCTGCACGTACCGGTAGTCGTCCAACGTGTTCGGTTCGTCCCGCAGGTACGTGTAAAAAACCAGGTGCGCCTGGTTCAATTCCCGGGCGGCGATGTCGAACGCGGCCAGCCAGGCGCGCAGACGGTCGCGTTCGGCCTCCGGGTCCTTGACGACGCGAGAGGGGTGGGGAATCTGCACCGCGTTGACGTGGTAACGCTCGATGAATCGGCGCAACGCCGCCACGTGCTGCGGCGGTATTCGAAACGAACCGTCGGACTGCGCGACGGGAGTGATCAATTCCCCCGGCGGCACCGCGTTCAGTCGATGATCGCAGAGAACCTGGGCGCATTCGGTCTCGACTGCCGCCCAGTCGGTCGGTTCGGCCTCACGTCCGGCCTTGGCACGCTCGCGGTAGTAGGCTTTGAGGCGTCCCGCGGGCGAGCCCAACTCGGTCTCCAGCGCCGGGACGCTCGGCAGCGCAAAGTCCCAGACGGTGAGGTGGAAGGGGATCTCCGCGACCTGTTCCTGCCCGGCCATCACCTGGCAGGTGCCGTGATATTCACCCGCTGCGGCGTTTGTGGATGCAAAGACGTCCACCCAGAAGCCGTGGGTCTCCCCCGCGGGAAGCTCGAAAGGAATCGCCTTGAGCCGTGAATCGCGCAGCCTCTCGCCCGCCACCGGATGGTCGAAAGGGATCAGCGGGTCCGGATAACCGTCCGGTTTGAAATCCGCGTTGCGATGCGTCCCCGTATCGAGGAAGAGCTGATGCTGCCGGTAGAGCACCAGGCGGATCGCACCGGCTGGACGATTATCGGGTCCCTTGAGATCACCCGCGTCGAGGCGAAGACCAGAGACCGGCGCATCCGCCCGGACCAAAACCTGGAAACTGCCCCATTCGTGGCGGGCGATCGAGAGCCTGGCTTCGCGCACCTCGCCCGGCGACTCGCTGCGGAGCACGTGTCGGGTCTCGGTCACCACCCAACAGTGAGGCGGAGCCGCAAGGAGCCGGGGGCACAAGGGGATTGAGAGCAGGAATGCGAGAGGGCCAAGCCAGGGCCGATATGCAGAGAGGAGCTTCATGGAGCTGCCGTCCAGTCTGTTTGTGAGTTCTGGCTGGGAGCGTACCCCTGAATCCGGTGTCATCACAAGCAAGCAGTTGTCCCCCAATGAACACGCTTCCCATCATCGCAACTTCCCCAGGCCGACCCCCGCCAGCATCGGGTGTTCCTTGGTGAACGCCACGACCGCGCGATCGTCCCTCCGGGATCAGTCCATGTTCCTCTTCACCCCACGACATTCACCCGCAAATCCCGCATCGTCGCCAACTCACCCAACGCTCCCAATCCACGCAGCGGACGCGCCCCATCCCGCCGCCTCGCCCCAAACCGATCCCGGAACTCCCCAAACACCTCGTTCACGGAGTTCCTCGACCCCAGCACCACCCCGTCACTGGAATACCTCACCCGCACCCGCAACACCTGTCCCAGCTTCAACTCCCCCTTCCCCTTCATCTTGCTGAACCGCTGCTTGAGCTCCTTCGTGAACCCCGACACATCCCCCATCCGCTCCCGCAATCCCTCTCGCAGATTCTCGGGCAGCTCCCCCTGCTCCTTAAGCCGCCGCAAAGGCCGGGCGCGGACGGCTTGTCATCAGCCCGGCCCGGCGCCTCCGCGCCGGGCAACACCTGAGCCGGATCGACGGCGTCGGCCGCGGACGAGGGGACCAGCTCTCCCAAATCGGGTTCATCGGCGGGACATGCCAGGAGATGTCGCAGCAACGCGGCGAAATCGCACGTGGCGACCGCGCAATACGTGTCACCGGCGCCGTAATAGACGAAGAGGCGACCGTCGATCACAACCGCCCCACAGGGGAAACAAACGCCCCGGCAAAAACCCTCGAACTCGTAATCCGTTTCAGGCTGCATCAGCCAATCCGGCGTCCGATGCAGCACGCGGCTCGAATCTTCAAGATCGAGCAACAGCGCTCCGAGACGATAGAACTCGTCGGGCCCGACCGCGTGATAGAGTGTGAACCAGCCGTGGGGGGTTCGGATCGGCGGCGTGTTGATGCCCGGTTTGTGCGTTTCCCAAGCGTGGCGTCGCCTGATCAAGCGCCGGCTTCGAGCCGAGGGCAACCCGAGCAGATCGCGCGCGCACTTGATCCAGGCACAGGCCTGATCGGTGCCGTAGGCCGCGCCCACCCAATCGAGCGGCCGATGCATGAGCCAGAGTTTTTTCCCGATTTTCTCGGAGAACAGAATCGCGTCGCGATCTTTCAGCAAAGGATCCGTCAGCCAGCCGGCCCGAATCCAATTCTGGAAATCCCGCGTCATGGCAAGCGCCGTCAGCGTCGCATTGAGTCGCAGATACCTGGGGAATTCAGGCGGCGCCTCGGGGCTGACATAGCGCTGGCGAACCTCCGGACGCCAGAACTGGCCGAACGGATAGTGCCGGCAGGCATGCGACACGTGGAACCAGTCTCCGAACTTGACGATGCGAGGATCCTGAATCGTAGCCCCGTCGTATCCCTCGATGCTCGGGCTCAGGCAGGGTCGATCCGAATGGTCGAGCATGGGTCTGGAGTGATTTTCTCTTCGAGATCTGTGCCAAATGAGTCAGGTCTCATGCAATTGTCCATTCCGCGATGGCGGCGGCATGGTAGAATGGGCCCCGATGAAAACGCTGCGCGAACTGGTTCCGCTCTTCGCCGCCATGCTGTTGTCGCCGGGCGCCTTCGGGGAGGGTCGCATCGATTTGTCCGGCTGCTGGTCCGTGCGATTGGACCCGAATGATGAAGGTGTCGCGGCGCGGTGGTTCGCTGGGCCGCTCGTGGGCGAGACTTCGATGAAGCTGCCCGGCACGACGGACCGGGCGGGTCTGGGCGAACGCGAGACGGATCCGAATCCCGGGTTCCTTTCGCGCGAGCATCAATTCGTCGGCGCCGCGTGGTATCAGCGGCGCCTCGAAATCCCCGAGGCGTGGCGGAACCGCCCGGTCGAACTCCATCTCGAGCGCGTGTTGTGGGAAAGCTGCGTGTGGGTGGACGGCATCGCCGCCGGCTCGCAGGATTCGCTCGGCACACCGCACGTCCATCGGCTCGGCGGACTCGCGCCCGGACACCACCTGCTGACGCTTCGAATCGATAACAGGATGATCCACCCGATCGGCGACCGCGGCCATTGCTATACGGAATTCACCCAGACGATCTGGAACGGCGCAGTCGGGCGGATCGAACTGCGCGTGCGTCAGCCGGTGACAATCGAGTTGCTGCGCGTCTTTCCGGATGCTGCGCGGCTCGAGGTGAAGGCGGAATTGACCCTGACCGCCGGGCCGGATGCTCCGGCAATGGCTAGGGCGCATCTGACAGTGCGGGAGCGGAAGTCAGGCCGGACGATCGGGACAGTCTTGGGCTTTGTGGATGTCGCGCGTGGCGCAACGAACCCCACCATATGCACGATGACCATTCCCCTGGCCGGACCGCCCGCGACATGGGATGAGTTCTCTCCGGCGCTCCACGAACTCGAGGCGCGGATCGATGACTTGGAACCGGTCAGGACAACGTTCGGATTCCGCTCCCTGACCCGCAGCGGGAACAGGCTGTTCGTGAACGGGCGCCCGACATTCCTGCGAGGCAACATGGACTGCGCGCAGTATCCGCTCACTGGGCATCCCCCCACGGATGTCGCAAGCTGGAAGAGAATGCTCGGCATTTGCCGAGACCACGGACTGAACCAGATTCGCTTTCATTCGTGGTGTCCGCCCGAGGCCGCCTTCGAGGCGGCGGACGAAATGGGGTTCTATCTCCAAGCCGAGGTGCTCTGGATCGACGGCTGGATGGGCGGGCCGAATCCGCGCAAGGACATGGACACGCCGGGCTACCCGAAAGGCGTTGGCAAGGGTGACCGAACAATCGACCACTACGTCAGGGCCGAGATGCGGCGGATGCTCGACACGTACGGGAATCACCCGTCGTTCTGCTTCTTCGCCATCGGGAACGAACTCGGGTCAAGCGACTTCAACACCATGGGCGCTTGGATCCAGGAGGAGAAGCAGCGCGACCCGCGCCGCTTCTACGCGGCATCGACAGCACGCGCAATCACCCCAGCCGACGACTTCGCCGATACCCACCAGATCCCCGGCATCGGCGGGGTTGTGAACCGCCTCGGCGTCCCGAACACGGATTGGGATTACGAGGACAGCTACGCCCGCGCTCCGCTTCCGGTCGTTGCGCACGAGATGGGGCAGATGCCCGTTTACCCGGACTGGAGCGAAATCAGGAAATACACCGGTCCGGTCCGCGCGAGGAATTTCGAGCTGTTCCGCGAGCAGGCGCGAAGGAATGGCATCGCGGGCCAGTGCGCGGATCTCCAGCGGGCGTCGGGGGCGATGAACCGCATCCTCTACAAGAACGAGATGGAGGCGCAGCTCCGTTCGCCGGGTTGCGCGGGCGTGAGTTGGCTGAGCATGCAGGACTTCCCGGGACAGGGTGAGGCGCTCGTCGGCTGGCTCGACACGTTCTACGAATCCAAGGGCATCGTCTCGCCGCGGCAGTTTCGACGCTACTGCGCCGCCACGGTTCCGCTCGCGCGCCTCAAGAGATTCGTCTGGACGAGCGACGAGACGTTCGCCGCCAGTGCTCAGATTTCGCACTGGGGAGAACGGGCCATCTCGAACGCCAAGGTCGCATGGACGCTTCGCGATCCGACCGGACGGGTTCGCGGCGCGGGAACCTTCGGCCCAGCCACGCTTCAGCCCGGCTCGGTTTCAACACTCGGAGAGATCGCTTGCGGTCTCGCGACGTTCAACAATCCCACGCGCCTCAACCTCGAGATTGCCATCAAGGAAACCCCCTTCGCCAACGATTGGAACATCTGGGTCTTCCCACCCTCGGTTGCGCCGACGCGACCGACAGACGTCATCGTCTGCGACGCCCCGGAGGCCGCGCTTGAAGCGCTGTCGGAATCCCGACGCGTGCTGCTGCTGGCAAACAGACTCGGCCGGCCGGACGACGCAAAACACGCCGCCTGGATGCCGTTGTTCTGGTCGGCGCGCTTCTTCCCCGGCCAGGACCGCGACACGCTGGGCGCGCTCGTGCAGAGCAGTCATCCCGCGCTCGCGGATTTCCCGACAGACGATCATCTCGACTGGCAGTGGCGTGACATCTGCGAGGGCGCCCGCGGCTTTGTGCTGAACGGTTTTCCCGCGGCGTACCGCCCGATTGTCCAGCCGGTCAGCGATTACCATTTCAATGACAAGCTCGGGACGATCTTTGAAATGCGGACGAAGGAGGGCGGACGCCTCCTGGTCTGCGGATACGACATCGCGAGCAGACTCGACCAGCGCCCCGCGGCGCGCCAGTTGCGCGCCAGCCTTCTGGCCTACGCCGAAGGCGATTCGTTCAATCCCAAAACGGAGGTCAGCGCCGCGCAAATCGCCGCGCTCTTTCCGGTCGTCCCCGAGGCCGCTGCGGAGCCACCGCCCGGATTCGAAAGGTCCGTGTTGCACGTCCAGCTCGGCGCAAGGCATCTCATCAGCTTCGAGGGGCGCGCGTTCACACTCGGCGCGCACACCGGCGCAGGCCGGCGGGTGCGCCTCCGCGTCTTGCGTGAGGATTGCCTCGCCGGCAGGCTCATTCCCGAAGCGGCGTGCGGTCCCGCGCCCAACATCCAGATCACAGCCATCGCCCTCGTGCCTCAATGAAAACGTTTCCCATCAGCGTAACTTCCCCAGGGCGGCCCCCCGACAGCATCGGGTGCTCCTTGATGAACGCCACAGCCGCACGATCGTCCCTCCGGGATCAGTCCGTTTTCCCCGTCACCCCACGACATTCACCTGCAAATCCCGCATCGTCGCCAACTCCCCCAACGCTCCCAATCCCCGCATCGGTCGCGCCCCATCCCGCCGCCTCGCCCCAAACCGGTCCCGGAACTCCCGGAATACCTCGTTCACGTAGTTCCGCGACCCCAGCACCACTCCGTCGCTGAAATACCTCACCCGCAACCGCAACACCTGTCCCAGCTTCAACTCCCCCTTCCTCTTCAACTCACGCCGAATCTCCTCCGCATCCAGCACCACCTTGCCCGCACTCCCCGCACTCCCGCTGCTCACCAACAACACCTGCCGATATTCCCTCCCCACTCTCCCCCAATCCCCCCACCCATAGATGCTCCCCAATCCCTTGCGCGCCAATCCATTCCCCCCTACAGCCTCCGCGTACCCGCACCACCGGTACTCCTTGGGATCCTTCACCAGCCCCCCTCGCACCCCATTCAAGTCCACGTACGCCGCCACCGCCTGCACCGCGCTGGGCTGATCCTCCACCAACACGCTCTTGAACCGCTCCGCCCACAGCGTCCCAAACCGGTTCTGTTGCCCGTTGTACCACTTGCTGAACCGCTGCTTGAGTTCCTTCATGAACGCCGACACATCCCCCATCCGCTCCCGCAACCCCTCCCGCAGATCCTCGGGCAGCGCCCCCTGCTTCTCCAACGCCTGGCGCAGCGTCTGCACGTAGAGGCTCTTCTTGCCGTAGAACTTGAGCGCCCGATCCACCAGTTGCGCGTCGCTGGCCCCGGTCTCGACCCCAATGCGCACCAGCAGGTGGATATGGTTGGCCATCAGGCAGTAGGTGATGATCTCCACCCCGCTGAAAGCCGCCTGCTGCCAGAGCATCTCCCGCAGCTTCTCCTTCTCCAGCGGCCCCAAAAGCCTCTGCCCGCCCACCACACGCGACATGCAGTGATACACCGCCCCGCGCCCGCTGATCTTGATCCGTGCCATCCGCATACATTGCCTCTCTTTCAAGCCACTCCATCGTCCGCCCTCGTCATCGTCGCGGACACATGTACATCAACGCGAAAGGGATGTCAATAATTAAGAACCTGTCACTTTATCCTGTACGCCAGAACAGAAGGCGTGTCGATAATAAAGAACCTGTCACTTTATCTTTATTTATCCATCTTGAGAAACGCTTTCTCGGTGTAGGAGAAGCCGACGCGAAATGTGGTGAACCCGTCGTGCTCGGTTCTCTCGACAACGCGGTGCGGTCATTGACCTAGCCGCCGCTGCACGCCCGGGCGTCATCGACCATGCGATCGGTCAGTGCCCAAGGGTCGGACCAGTTCATAGCGGCATGCAGTCCGAGGTTCTGACTGATTCGCTTTGTGATTCGCATTGAAATGCCTGTGCAGTCCGGGCACCCTGACACGAGTATTCCATGAGGCCCCGCGCGGGTTGAGACACCGGGGGTTGTGGAAAGACCGCGTCTCGAGACAAAGCTCGTCCGGCTTGGGCGCGAGGCGCGCCGCGAAGGCGCTGACTCAATGAGAATGAAGGGGAATCGTTGGCTGCTCGCAGAGGCGCTCCTCGTCGGGCTCCTGTGGGCAGGTCATCCGCACCTCCGGGCTGCGGCGTCAACGGCGGGGGCTGCCTCTGCCGACATCGAGTTCCTGCGGGGGCTGACCCTTGACGTGGTGTCGGCTTCGCGTGTCAAGCCGGGGGAACGGGTCGGCGGTGCGCCAACGAATTCCTGCGGCGTGACGCTGATCATGCCGGGGGGGCGGGGCAGTTACCCGGCATTCTGGATTCGTGATTTTGCGATGTCTCTCGAATCGGGCTTCATCACGACGGAGGAGATGCTGAATCATCTTCGGCTCACCGCGCGCTGCCAGAACGGGCCGGCAGCGCGGCAACTCGAACACGGGCTGGTGATTCCACCGTTTGCCATTCCCGATCACGTCAACTTCGACGGCAGCGCGGTCTTCTACCCGGGCACCTACGCGTCGGGAGAGGATCAGGGGACGGGGACCTATGGGATCCTTCCGCCTGTGGATGACCATTACGAATTCGCGCACATGGCCTGGTGCCTGTTTCGGACGACGGGGAAGCCGGACTTTCTCGATCAAGCCATCAACGGGATGCGCCTGATGGATCGGATCGAAGCGGCCTTTGCGGCGCCGCGCACCGATCCCGAGACAGGGTTGGTGACCACCGACGCAACACAGCGCGCGGTCGGCTTTGGCTTCTGCGACGCGATTTATTTCACGGGCAAGATGCTGTTCCCTTCGCTGCTCCGCTACCGGGCGGCGGGTGAGTTGGCGGAGTTGTGCGAGGCGCTGGGGCGGGCGGATCGGGCCAGGGAATACCGCGGCATTCAGGGGAGCATCTCGGCGAGCCTGGCGCCTGCCTTCAGCGATTCGCCGCGGATCGAAGGCTGGCTGATGGCGGCGACGGAAGTGGGACGGCAGCCGGACGTCTGGGGAACGCTCTACGCGCTGCACTTGGGGGCTCTGTCGGAAGCCGCGGCCGAGCGCGCCCTGGCAACGGTGGCCGACGCCGTGCGACGCCGAACGATTGTCTTTGAAGGCGCCGTTCGGCATGTGCCAACCGATCTTGACGCGTCGCCCACCTCGGCATGGGAACGGACTGCTGTGCGCCTCAACACATACCAGAACGGCGCGTATTGGCACACGCCCTCGGGCTGGCTGGTTGCGGTCTTGCGGAAGCGAGACCCGCAGCTCGCAGCCCAAGTGCTCGCCGACTATGTCGATCATGCGCGCCGGGGCGATTTCCGCCGAGGATCGGACCAAGGGGCCCCGTGGGAGTGCATCCACCCCGGCGGCTACGCTCAAAACGGCGTCTACATGACTTCGGTGGCGCTGCCGTGGAGCGTGCTGTTTTCCGGCGGCCTCGAGCCGGCGAACCGGACGGGCCAATCGAGCCCCGTCGGTCGCCAGGCAGTGGAAGAGGAGTTTGCGGCGCGTGCGGCGGGAATCGGCTCGGCGGCGGCGGTCAACCAATTGGTCGCGACCATCGAGTTCGAGTCGCGGGAAGCGCGGGTTGTGCGGCTGGTCATACGCCGTCCGCACGCGGGCGAACCGTGCTTGGATGAACTCGAGGTGTACGGGCCGGACTCCGCCACCAACCTGGCCCTGGCCGGACGCGGCGCCGTGGCGCGGGCATCGTCGCTGCTTCCGGGCTACGCGATTCATGCCGTGGCGCATCTGAACGATGGTCTGTACGGCAACGACCACAGTTGGATTGCGGCCACGGCGGGCGAGGAGTGGGCCGAAATCGAGTTACCCGAGCCGGCCCGGATCGCGCGCGTGGTCCTCTCGCGCGACCGCGACGGAAGGTTCACGGACAGACAGATCCTCGAAGCGGAGGTGCAGCTTTCGCTTGACCGGCGAACCTGGCGGACGGTCGGCACGTTGAGGCGTTCGGCGAACGAACTGCGTCCGCCGATGCCGACACTGACCTTGCCGCTGGGGGAGTTACCGAAGCCGACCTGGGCGGGTGCGGTCGACTACGCGTTCTTGCGGGAGCGGGGCACGTGGAGCCGGATGGATGCAACGGACTACCTCTCGCCGCTGGTGAACGACCGTCCGGCCTCGCCGGGCGGCCCGCTCTATTGGGGGCGGCTGGCGCGGCTTGATCCGCTCGAACGCACGCTGACGCAGTACTCGGACATGATCGAGCGGCTGGGACTGATGGGGCTCGATGTGGGCGCGGAGCGGGGGGAACTGGCCGCGCTGCGCAGAGAGGCAGAGGATCCGGCGCTCGCGGGTTCGGACGATCTGTTCCTGCGCGCGCGGCACGCCAAGCGCCGGCTTTTCTTCCGTGATCCGCGGCTTGGCGCGCTCGAGCGCGTGCTGTTCGCAAAACACCATCCACTCCAACCGTCGCACAACTACAGCGAGCATTTGGATTCCCTCTTTGCGCCCGGCGGGGGGATCTGTGTGCTGCATGTCCCGCGCGACGCCGAGGGGCGTTTGAACCCGGCGCGGGCGGAGGTGGAGACGCTTTTCGACGGCAGCGGGGGGATTGTGCGCCACCCGGTAGCCGATTACGACGCGCGGACCGTTTACTTTGCGTATCGTCCGGACAAGCCGGAGGTCGAGGGATGGCAATCGTATTGGCATTTGTATTCGGTTCGAGCCGACGGCAGCGGGCTGCGCCGGTTGACGGAGGGTCCGTTCCACGACTTTGACCCGGTCCCGCTTCCCGACGGCGCGCTGGGGTTCATGTCCACCCGTTGCCAGGGGCGGTATCTCTGTTGGGAGCCGCAGGCGTACGTGTTGTACCGGATGCGACCGGACGGCACGGATCTGCGCCGGCTTTCCTACGCGAACATCAGCGAGTGGGATCCGGTCGTGATGCGCGACGGGCGCATTCTCTGGACCCGGTCGGAGTATTTGGACAAGGGTGCGGACTTTGGGCACACCCTTTGGGCGATTCGGCCCGACGGGACTCATCCCGAGCTGGTTTTTGGGAACAACACGCCCTATTGCTACGGGCATGCGCGCGAGGTGCCCGGCAGCCAGGAACTGGTCTGCACGCTCATTTCCCACGGCGATCATCAGGGGCCGATTGCGCTGATCAACCCGGCCCGGGGGCTGTTCGACACAGCCGCCCTGACGAGCATCACGCCCGACACCCGGCCGCAGTACCAGATGGACCGGTCCCACCACGAGACCTTCCGGGATCCCGAAGCGATCTCGCGCGACCACTTTCTGGTCACCCACAATCCGGGGCGGCAATCGCATTGGGGCCTCTACGTCATCGACCGCTTCGGCAACCGGGAACTGCTCTATCTCGATCCGGCGATCAGCAGCAAGCGCCCGTCCCTGCTGCGCGCGCAGCCGCGTCCGCCCCTGTTGTTTGAAACGCACAATCCGGATCTTGCGCGGGAGGGGCTTGGCCAGTTTGTGGTCCAGGACGTGTACGAGGGGCTTGGTCCAACGGTCGCTCGCGGCCAGGCGAAGTACCTCCAGGTTTCCCAGGAAGTGCCCTCCCCTTTGGAACGGCTGGCCGACGGCCAGTATCGCAACGCGCATCCGGGTTACCCGGACTATTACGCAACCCCGATTCACCTGGTGACCGGCCCGCGCCAGGATTACTCGACGCGGACCGCCAACGCGCTGGAGCCGCATGCCTTTCGGGCGGGCGGCGCGGCCCGGGCCGGGGACGGGACGGCGACGATCACCGAACACGGCGGCTGGCCCAGTTACGTTGCCAAGGCCGTGCTCGGCACGGTGCGCGTCGCCGAGGACGGCTCGGCCAACTTCACGGCGCCGGCGGGCAAGGTGCTTTATTTTCACCTGCTGGACGAGGACTTCAACGAGCTGCAGCGCATGCGCAGCGTGGTCCAACTGCAGCCGGGCGAACAGCGCAGTTGCATCGGCTGCCACGAGGACCGGCATGCCGCGCCGCTGCGCCCGACCCGGCGCCCGCTCGCCGCCGCGGCGCAGACGCTCACTGCGCCGCCTTGGGGCGGGGTGGCATTCGATTACGAACGGGTGGTTCAGCCGGTGCTCGATGCGCACTGCGTCCGCTGCCACGACACCCAATCCGAGGCGCCGCTCGATCTGCGGGGCACGCGGGATGGGGAACGCGTGCCGGCGTCGTATCGCTCGCTGATCGGGGGCGGGTGGGTGCATTACTTTGACTGGCACTATGGGGCCCGCCATTTCAAGGCCGAACCGCTCACGTTCGGCACGCGCCGGAGCCGCCTTTTTACGGCGCTGGCCGGAGAGCAGCACAAGACCGTTGCGCTCGAACCCGCGGATATGCGGGCGCTCAAGGCCTGGATCGATCTGAACTGCCCTCTGTGGCCGGACTACCGCCATCGCAGCGAGCGTCCGCTGTAGGATTCCCGGACGATTAGACCGGGGCGTCGACAGATCGAATTTGCGTGTCGCCCCGAATGCAGCCGGGATGTCGTCGATGCCGCGTGGTTTGGGCTCGGGCTGATCGAACGCAGCCTGTCGAACGATGAAGTGTGCGATGGAGTGTGCGATCAAGGACCTGCAGCCACA
This sequence comes from Verrucomicrobiota bacterium, assembly GCA_040766265.1. Lineage (GTDB taxonomy): Bacteria > Verrucomicrobiota > Verrucomicrobiia > Limisphaerales > J093 > MWFF01. The sequence continues at coordinate 94,085 of JAXGQW010000005.1, read as the reverse complement.
TCGACAAGCGCCAGGAATGTCCAAACTCCAGGGCCCGGTGCCCTCACCGGGCGACAGAACATCGACAACAACCCGACGCGCCCTCCGGTTCTGTGCCGCAAAACGCCCAGTTGTCGGCGCGGAGGTGCTTTGCTAAAGTGACACACCCTTATGGCAATTGCTGATTTGGAACCGAAAGTCGGCGGCGTCACCCCGTCTGCGCCGGAGGCGGTGGTGGTGGTGCGCGGTCTGACGAAGGTTTTCAAGGATTTCTGGGGCCGGCCCAAGGCGCGCGCGGTCGATGCCGTGGACTTCGAAGTCCGGCGGGGCGAGGTGTTCGGTTTGCTGGGTCCCAACGGATCGGGCAAGTCGACGACCGTGAAACTTCTGCTGGGGCTTCTGCATCCCACACGGGGCCACATCGAGGTGTTTGGTCATTCCCCGCGCCACGTGAAAACGAAGGCGCGGATCGGTTACTTGCCTGAGGAATCGTATCTATACCGTTATCTCGATTCCGCGGAGACGCTCGATTTCTTCGGCAATCTCTTCGAACTGACGTCGAAGGAGAGGCGGAACCGAAGCGAGCAACTGCTCGAGATGGTCGGGCTGAGCCAGGTGCGTCGGCGGACGGTGGGCGAGTTTTCCAAGGGCATGCAACGTCGCATCGGCCTTGCCCAGGCGCTGATCAACGATCCCGACATGATCATCCTCGACGAGCCCACGTCGGGACTCGATCCGATCGGCTGCCGTGAGGTGAAGGACCTGATCCTTGCGTTGGCGCAACGCGGGAAGACGGTGATTCTGAGCAGTCATTTGCTGGCGGACGTCGAGGACGTTTGCGATCGTGTCGTGGTGTACTACGGGGGGAGGATTCAGGCCATGGGCACGCTCAAGGAACTCCTGGCCACGCCCGACGCCGTGCGCATCACATCCCCACTATTGCCGCGCGAGACCCTCGAACGGGTCCTGGAGATGATCCGACGCGATGTTGGGGCCAACCGGGTCGAGATCGACACGCCGACCCAGAATCTGGAGAGTTACTTCCTCAAGGTTGTCGAGCAGGCCAAGCAGCGCGAGACGACATCGGGCGCAACCTCGGGTGCCCGTGTGGCGGCGTATCTGCGGGGCGAAGCCGATCAGCCTTCGAGCGTCGAGCGCCGACTCGAACGTCTCAGCCTGCCTCAAGCCCCCGCGCCCGCCCCTGAAGTCAAGAGTCCCGCGGCGCCGTCTGTGGACGAGACCAAGCTGGCGGCCTTGGCGCATGGGGGGGAGAAGGGCCCGCCGCCGGTCAAGGTTCAGACGCCGCCGCCGGCCGACCTCGATCGGGCGGACGAGAAGCTCTCGAGTCTGCTGGGGGACAAGCCATGAGGCCGATCCTGGCTGTGGCGCGGCTGACGTTTCGGGCGGCCTTTCGTTTCCGGCTGGTGCCCGTGCTGTCGGTGCTTCTGGTGGCTTCGGTTTTCCTGCTGCCGGCGTTCATCAAGCACACGGGAAAGGCGCAGGAGTTTGTGCAGATCGTGCTCACGTACACGCTGGGGCTGACGACGGCAGTGCTCGGCTTGACCACGCTCTGGCTCGCGTGCGGCACTTTGGCGGGGGACATCGAGGAATGCCAGATGCAGGTGGTCGCGGTGAAACCGATTGCGCGCTGGCAGATCTGGCTGGGCAAGTGGCTTGGCATCATGATGCTCAACGGGCTGATGCTCGCGGTGTGCGCCGGTGCGATTTACGCCCAATTGCAGTGGCGGGCGCGGGGCCTCTCGCAGGAGCAGCTCGAGGTGCTCAACAACGAAGTCCTGGTCGCCCGCAGTTCGTTCAAGGAGAGTCTGCCCGACCTCGATCCCGTCGTCGAAGAGGAGTACCAGAAGCGGCTCGAGAACCCGGCGTTCGCGGAAATGCCGCGCTCCGAAGCCCGCCGCATCATTCGCGAGCAGCTCAAGGCCGGACTCCAGGTCGTCCCGCCCGCATACACACGGGTCTGGCGTATCGACCTCGGCTCAGCGAAGAGCGCGCTGGCCGGACGTCCGCTGTATCTGAGGATCAAGTTCTTCGTGTCCGAGAAGAGCGCGTCCGGCACCTACTGGGGCCTCTGGGAAGTCGGTCCGCCCGAATCGCCGCGGCGCGTCCAGGATGTGAAGAATCATGCGGCGGAGACCTTCTACGAGTTCCCGGTGCCGCCGGACCTGTTTGATGCCGAGGGTCTGCTCACGGTGGAATACACAAACCAGAACGACACCGCCGTGCTGTTCCCGCTGGACGAAGGTTTCGAGGTGCTCTACCGCGCGGGCGGGTTCGGGCTGAACTACGTGCGCGGCGTGGCGATCCTATTCTGCTGGCTGGCTCTGCTCGCCGCTCTCGGGCTGGCCGCGGCGAGCTTTCTGTCGTTCCCGGTCGCCGCCTTTCTCGCCCTGGGCCTGCTCATCGTCGCGTTCTCGACTGGCACGATGAGCCTGGTCATCGAGCAAGGGACCATCCGGGAGGTGAACCCGAACACAGGCGAAGTGGCGAAGGCCAACCTGTTCGATCACGTGACCGTCGGTTTCTTCAAGGGGCTGCTGGGCGTCATCAATCTGGTGCGCGGCTTTTCGCCCATCGATTCGCTGAGCACGGGGCGCTCGGTGTCGTGGACGCAGTTGGTCCGGGCCATCAGCCAGATCGTGCTGCTCATGGGCGGGCTGTTCGCCGCCCTCGGCATTGCGATCTTCACGCGCCGCGAACTGGCCACGGCGCAGGGGAAAGGCTAGAGATGCCGCGCTCGCGTTCACACTGGTACAAAGCGGGGCTGGCCGGGCTGGCGATCGCGCTGCTGGCGGGGGCCGCCTGGGCGCAGCGGACGCTGACGCAGTTGCGCGGCGATCTGGGGCTGACGCGCGTCGAGCCGCTCAAGAATGCCCCGCCGATTCTCTCTCTCACGACCGTTGTGCTCGGCGGCTTCCGGGGCCTGATCGCCAACGCCCTCTGGATCCGCGCGATGGAGTTGCAGGACCAGGACAAGTATTTCGAGAAGGTCCAGTTGGCGGACTGGATCACCAAACTCCAGCCGCACAACAAGACCGTCTGGATCGTCCAGGCGTGGGACATGTCCTATAACATCTCGATCAAGTTCAGCGATCCGCGGGACCGTTGGCTGTGGGTGTCGCGGGGCATCGAGCTGTTGCGGGATCAGGCCCTGCTCTACAATCCGCACGAGGTGCTGCTCTACCGGGAACTGGCCTGGCACTTCCAACACAAGATGGGGCACAACCTCGACGACGCCCACCTCTTCTTCAAAGGCGCCTGGGCCTCGCAGATGCAGGACCTCTTCGGGGGCGGCAGACCGCCCTGGGACGAGCTCGCCCATCCCCAAACCGACGACGCGCGGGACCGGGCCCGGCGGCTGCGCGAGGTGTACAAGATGGACCTGGCCCGCATGCAGAAGGTGGACGAACTCTACGGGCCGCTGGACTGGCGGTTGCCGGAGGCCCACGCGCTCTACTGGGCCTACGTCGGCAAACAGGAGGCCAAGACCCAGACCGACCTCATCCAGTTGCGGCGCGTCATCTATCAATCCATGGACATGGCGTTCCACCGCGGCCGGCTGATCGATGCGAAGCTGGGCGAGGGTTTTCGCTTCGAGCCCAATCTCGACATCGCGGACAAGGCCAACGCGGCGTACGAGGAGGCGATGGCGGAGGATGCGGAAATGCGCCAGCACATCAGCCGCGCCCACAAGAACTTTCTCCTCAGCGCCACCTACTTCTTCTATGTCCACGGCCGCGCGCGCGATGCCGAGCGGTGGTTCAATGTCGTCAAGGAGAAGTATCCCAAGGATTACCCCCGAGCCATGACGCTGGACGAATACGCCCTCAGACGCGTGGGCGAGGATGTGGGCGAGACCGACATGAACCGAACGATCTCGAACATCATGGGGGCTTTGCGGCAGTCGTATGTCAACCTTGTCGATGGGGATGAGGACGCATTCAACGGCTACCAGGCTTTGGCCCGGAACATCTGGGCTCGCTACCAAAGCAAGATCGTCGGCGGACCGTCTGATAAACGCGTCGGTTTGCCGCCGTTGAAGGAGATGCAGGCCGAGATCCTCCGCTACCTTCTCGATCCGGAACGCGGGATTCGACCGGAGGCCAAGGCGATTCTGCAAAGCCAGCTCGGCATCGCCCGCCCGCCCGCTGCCGCCACAAACGCACCGCCGCCCGCCCCCTAGCCCGCATATTTCACACCCCTAGGGTGCAGTATGCGGGTTAGAGGTACTGGCCGAGCACGCGGGCGAAGTGGGGAAAGGCCTCCTCCGGCTCCTCGATTTCCGGGTGCCAGGCCTTTTCCCATTCGAAGCTGAAGTAGCCGCGGTACTTTCGCTCGACCAGGAGCCGCACGATGTCGCGCACCGGCACGGTGCCGGTCCCGGTCAGCACATAGCGCACGCCGTTGCCTTCGGGCTTCGAATCCTTGAGATGCACGTGCCGGATGGAGCGTCCCAGGTGTTCGAGGGTGCGGTCGGGCGATTCATTTGCGGCCACGACCGTATGATGCGAGTCCCAGAGCAAGCCCACCGTGTCCATTTGGGAGGCGGTCAGAATTTCGAGCAGCGTCGCCGAATCGCAGAAATCCCCGTGGGACTCGAGAAGGACGGTCACGCCGCTGCCCTTGGCGTGTTCGCCCAATGCGCGCAGTCCGGCGGCGACGCGGTCGACGGTTGCCTGCCTGGGCTGGCCGGCGACGATCCTGTCGCCGAACACGCGAACGAAAGGCGCTTGGAGCCGGTGGGCCAGATCGATGAAGCGGCGGGCCTCGTCGAGTTGGGTGGTGCGGACGGCGGGCTCGGCATCGTGCAGGCGCGCCGACGCCCCGAGACCGGCCAGGCGCAGTCCGGCGGACTCGAGTTCCCTCGCGCTCGATTCGAGACGCGAGCTGCTGAATTCAGGGCGTTTGGTCAAATCCATGGTCCCCTGAATACCGCGCAGTTCGATGGCCGCGTAGCCGTACTGGGCGGCCCGTTTCAGGATGGTGGCCCAATCCCAACGCGGGCAGCCGAGGGTCGAGAAGGCGATAGGCAGGCGTTTGGACGGGCTGGCGGCCGGGAGACACGCCGGGACCGCGATCGAGCCGGCGACGAGCCCCAGGAAACGTCGTCGTGTGGTTTTCATTGTTTGGCTTTCCGGTTTGCAGGCGACGCCCGATTGTGCGCGCATTCCGAGGAGGGGTCAAAAGGGGAATTGCCGGGGCCGCATGACATCGCCTTGACTGCGGGGGGCACAGCCCTCAGCATGCAACCGGGCCGCACAACTCCGACCGTCCCGGGCGCGCCGAACGCGCGATTGGGGATCGGATTTCGGGTCCGGGGTGAGGAAGAGGTGTGGGTGGTCCAACCCATGTCCGACAAGCAAGGACAACACTTACATATCGTCGGCTGTTCGCCGAGAAGCGGGACGACACTGATGCAGGAGATGATGGTGGCCTGCTTTCGGATTGATCAATCCTGCGAGCACGAGCGCAGCCTGTTCAAGGAACAGCTCAGCCACGAGGGCGTCCGCTGCACGAAGCATCCGCGCGAGGTTCTGTATGCCAAAGGCGCGCTGAAGGCGAATCGGAGTCTTTTCCTGATCTACATCGTCCGCGATCCGCGCGATGTGATTGTGAGCCGCCACGCAAAGAACCCCGCCCGGTATTTCACGAGCCTGAGTTTCTATGTGCGCGCGGACCGGTATGCGAGGGCCGTGATCGATCACCCCCGTTTTCTCGTTGTCCGTTATGAGGATCTCGTGACCCGGCCCGACGCCGTGCAGGACGAGCTGATTCGAAGATGCCCTTTTCTCGAGAAGAAGCATTTGTTTTCCGAGTTCCATCTGCACGCGCGGGTCTCTGAAGAATCGTCTCAGGCGCTCAACGGGGTGCGGCCGCCCGACGCCAAGAGCATCGGTCGTTGGCGGAACGATCTGCCCCATGTGGCGGCGCAATTCCGGAAGTTCCCCGAGGCAGCGGACATTCTCATTCGTCACGGCTACGAGGAAGACGCGTCGTGGATGGCTGTGCTGCCCGCCCCTGAGTCCGTCGGGGATGAGAGCCTCATGGAGGACAAGGGAGGTCTGCTCTACGAAGCGCGAGTCAGGTGGCGCGTGATGAAGCGCAACGCGGCGTACTGGATGCGGTGCAGGCTGGCGGGCGACTAGCCCGCATGTTTCACGCTCCGTCTGTGCGCATGGCGATGAGCCTTCGCAAGATGAATGCTATGCGGGCTGGAAAGGCAGAGCCGCAAGCGGGAACGCCCGCGTCACCGCCCGGGAGAATGCGGACGCTCAGCCGTTGCTGAACACGCCCTGGTAGACGGCCCGGATATTCTGACGGTAGCGGCCGACGGCGGCAAGGAAATCGTCGGCATTGGTGAAGCCGCAACGGACAGCGACCCGATACTGCGGCGCCGGGTCGTCGGGGAGTTCGGTTTCGCCCGCGTAACTCCAGCGCCGCAAGATCCCCTCGACGCGCCGCAAGCGGCGGTAATTCTCGATGAGTTGCTGGGCGGCGGCGGGATCGAGCGCTCCCTGATCGCGGGCCTGGCGGAGGGCTTCGAGGGTGTTGGGTTGCTGCCAGCCGCGCGCCAGGCAGAGCATCTGGGCGATAAACTCCGCATCGACCAGGCCGCCTGCGCCTGTCTTGATCGCCAGATGCTCTTTGCCCTTGGGCGTTCTTTCCTGTTCGATCCGCAGGCGCATCCGGGCAATCTCCCCTTTCCAATCGGGGTCGCGCGCGGGCGCCGCGGCGGTGTCCGGGCGGCTGAAATCGGCCAGTGTCGCGACCATCTGGCGGTAGCGCGCGCCGACCTCGCGCGAGCCGGCGACGGGGCGGGATCTGGAGATGGCCTGGATTTCCCAGAGGCGAGCGCGTTGCCGGTAGTAATCCCCGTACGCATCGAGCGTGTTGACGAGGAGGCCCTTCTCGCCATCGGGCCGCAGGCGGGCGTCCACCTCGAAAGCCACGCCCAGCTCGGTGGGGCTGCCCAGCAGATCCATCACCTCGACGGCCGCGCGCTGCAAGCCGGGCAGGTCTCGGGTCTTCGGGTCGGCGACAAACACGACATCGAGGTCTGAGCCATAGTTCAGCTCGGCCCCGCCCAGCTTGCCCAGGCCGATGATCGCGATGGATTCGGGGCGGAGGCGGTGTTTGCGCAGCGCCACTTCGAGCGCGTAGTCGAGACAGGCATCGGCCAGGGCCGACAACTCGACGAGATTCTGCTCGAAATCCGCCAGGCCGAGAATATCGCGCAGACCGATGCGCATCAGTTCGGTCTGGTGGTAGCGCCTGAGCCAGAGTTTCTGGTCGGGGTCGTCCAGTCCGTGGCGCAGGTCTTTGAGAATTCGGGCGGCGTTCTTGGCGCGGCGCAGGTAGCCGCTCAGTTCGAGTTCGTCGACCAGATCGGGGGTGCGGATGGCCGTCTCGGCCAGGAACTCGGAGCGATCGAACAGGAGGACGATGAGCTCGAACAGGGAGGGATTCGTCGCCCACGTCTCGAACAGCAGGGCCCGCCCGCCGTAGGCGGCGACGAAGGTGTCCAGGCGCGCGAGGACGCGGTCGGGATCCGAGAGGCGTTTCGAGTGCGGGTCGCCATCCGGGAAGCGGGCGGCGTCTTGCGAATCGCCGGCGCCGCGCGCCGGGCAAAGGTTCAGGAACTGAGCGAGCAGTTGGCGTCCGAACTTCTCGGTCCGGGCCGACAGATGCCCGAAGCCGGGTCCTTGGACGAGGGCGCGGGCCAGGCGGAGCGCCTTCTCGGGATCGCGGAACGAGCGGTCGTGGAGGAGCTTCTTCCACTGATCTTCCTGCGCGGTCAAGTCGGGGAGCAGGAGGGATGGCTGAGGGGCGTCGGTGTTGAGAAGGCGTTCGTAGATCGCGCGGACGCGTTCCCGATGACCGAGCAGGGCGGTTTCGAAGGCGGCCAGGGTGTCGTAGCCCAGAAGCCGGGCGAGCCGCTCCCGTTTCTCGCGTTCGGTCGGGATGGTGTGGGTCTGCAGGTTGTTGTCCATCTGCAGCCGGTGCTCGATGTCACGCAGGAAGAGATAAGCCGCTTCGAGCGCCTGCGCGTCCTCGGTGGGAAGCAACTGGTACTCGGCCAGCTTGGCCAGCGCCGGCAGTGTCTGCGAGTGCGCCAGAAACGGATGTCGTCCGGCGTGCATCATCTGCAGCGTTTGAGCCACGAACTCGATCTCCCGGATGCCGCCCCGCCCGAGCTTGACGTTCCGATCGATCTCGCCCGCGCGGACGATTTCGTTCTCGATGCGCTGTTTCATGTTCGCCACATCGTCCAGCGCCTGCCGGCTGAGCGACCGCGGGTAGCGAAACGGCTGGATCATCTCGATGAATTCGCCCGCCAACGCGGCGTCGCCCGCCACGCGGCGCGCCTTGATCAGCATCATGCGCTCCCAGGTCTGGCCCCACTGCCAGTAGTAGTTCTCGCAACTGGCCAGGGAGCGCGCCAACGGCCCCCGGTCGCCCTCTGGCCGCACCCGCAGGTCGATGCGATAGAGCGTTCCCTCCGGCGTCATGCGGGCGACCTCGGCCACGATCGCCTCGGCCAGGCGCTGGAAATAGAGGTGGTTGGCAACTCCCTTGCCCGTCTCGCCGGGGGCGGGCGGCTCGCGAAAGACGAATCCCTCGTCGCTGTAGAGGAACACCAGATCGACGTCCGAGCTGTAATTGAGTTCCTGGCCGCCGAGCTTCCCCAGGCCAAGCATGCAGAAGGTCGTCGGACGCCAACCGCCCCCGGCATCCGTGTGCCACGGCTTCCCCAGGCGCTCCTCGATCTGGCGCCGGCACAACTCGTACACCGTCTCGAGAGAGAGGTCGGCGAGATCGGAAAGCTCGCGTGTGATCACCGCGGCCTGGCCCGGCCCGGACAGATCGCGAATGGCAATCCGCAATGTCTCCCGTTGTTTGAAGAGCCTGAGCTGGGCAAAAGCGGCCGAGTCGTCGGCCCTCTTGATCAGCGGGCCAATGGCTCTTTGGAGGTCTGCCCTCAGACGCGGCATGGGGCGGGCGGTGCTCAGACTTTTCGCATCGAGCAGGGGGGGAACCCAATCCGGATGCGCGATGAGCGTCTCGCCCAGGGCCTGCGAACCGCTCAGCAGCGCCGCCAGCATCCGAGCCGACTCGGCCTTGGCCGTTTGAAGCGCGGGTTTCGCCTCCGTCGCCCAGAGCAATCCCAGGGAGTGCTCCGCCCGCCTCGGGTCGGCGCATCCCGCAATCGCATCCGCCCAGGTCCGGCTTCGCATGCCCGGATTAGAGAGGACGGCGTGGGCAGTTTCAAGCCCGGCGATGGGGGGGCAGGTCTTGCACCCTTTTGGACAACTCCATGTGACTGACCTTGCCGGTGCCGAGTTTCGGGATCTCGCGGAGGAACCGGACCTCCCGCGGCACGCACAGGTTGGTGAAGCCCTTGGCGCGGATCACCGCGCGGATCTCGTCCAGGGTGAGCCGGGCTTCGTTGGTGACGGCAATGAGCGTTTCGCCTTTCTCGGCGTCCGGGCGGGCGACGATGGCGACTTCGAACCGGATGCCGTACTGGGGGAATGCGCCGGCGAGGGCGTCCTCGATGGCCGCCAGGCTGACCATTTCGCCGCTGACCTTGGCGAAGCGCTTCAGGCGTCCGAGGATGTGGACGAATCCGTCGGCATCCACGTTGACGATGTCGCCCGTATCGTACCAGCCGCCGAGGCTCTTGAATCTGGCGTTCGCGTCGGGGTTCAGGTAACCGCGCATGACGTTGGGGCCGCGCACCAGCAGGCGTCCGCCATCGCTGACGCCCTCGACGGATTCGAGTTTGTATTCGAGGCCGGGCAGGAGGCGTCCGGCCGATCCGTGCCGGGGCGCCTGGGGCAGGTTGACGCTGATGACCGGGCTGCATTCGGTGGCGCCATACCCCTCGAGGATCCGCACGCCGAACCGCTGCATCCAGAGGCGCGCCGTCTCGTCCTGGACCTTCTCGGCCCCGGCGAAGAGATAGCGCAAGGCGCGATAGTCGTACGGATGGGCGCGTCGGGCGTAGCCATTGAGGAATGTGTTTGTGGCGAGGAACACGGTGCAATAGCGGTCGTAGAGGACATTGGGTATGACGCGGTAATGCAGCGGCGAGGGGTACATGAACACGTAGAGGCCGCGCACAAGGCCGAGCAAAGTCCCGACGGTCAATCCGAAGCTGTGGAAGGAAGGCAGGGCGTTGAAGACACGGTCCCGATCTTCGAGATCGATCACCGCCAGCATTTGTCGGATATTCGCCAGGAGATTGCCATGGGTCAGTTCAACCCCTTTGGGAGCCCCCTCGGATCCGCTCGTGAACAGAATCACCGCGGGGCGGTCCGAGGCGCTGGATCCGCCCGGGGTGGGCCGATCGGGCGCGCGTGCGGGCCGGAGTGTCGACGCCGGCGCCAGGATCACGCGCGCCAGCCCCAGCAGCCGGTCTCCGCTTGAGACGCTCTTCCGCACGTCCTCGAGGTAGATCACCTTCAGACCGGCGGCCACAACCGGGTCCGCGCTCAGCTTCGCGCGCGCCAGAAAGGCGCGCGCAGTCACCAGCGCCTCGAGCCCGGCCAGCCGGGCGCACGCCAGCATGACCGGCACCCCGGTTGAGAAATTCAGAATCGCGGGCACTCTGCCCAGAGACCAAAGCCCGAGCAGAAGGGTGGGCATGGCGTTGGCGTTTGGCAGCAGCACCCCCACCCTGTCGGTGTTGGGCGGGAGTTGGGCTTGGAGCTTCCGGCCCACGAGGTGCGCGCCGGCCAGAAGACGCCGGTACGTCAGAGACTGGGTGGTCGCATCCTGAAGAACGGTCTTGCCCGGCTGTGCCCGGGCAGCCTCGAGGACGGCGTCGAGGACATGCTTCGGTCCAAACGCCATCTCGGTCTCGAACTGCTGCAGCAGCATCTGGTCGCGGAGCCAGTTGCTGAGAAACGCGCGCGCCTCGGCGGTGCTCTGATACTGGCGCTGGGGGGGTGCGAGCGGAGGGCTGAAATGGACCGTGATCGTGGGCCACCAGCGCCGCCACCCGGGCTGCCTGGACCAGCGCAGCCGGTTGGCTCCCCGGATGTAGCAGGTGATGAGCCGGGCGCGGGTCTTGTGCATCAGGAAACCGGTCCCTTCATAGACTTTCATGAGCGAACCGGTGCGGGTGATTTGGCCCTCGGCAAAGAGCACCAGGCGCCCCCCGTGTTCGAGGCACTCGGCCATGCGCTTGGCCGCATAGGGCGAGTTCGTATCGACGGGAAACGTCCGGCGGTTGAGCATGATCCTGCGATGGACCCAACTGTACTGGGCGGCGACGTTCGAGACGACGCACTTCCAATCCAGGTCCAACAGCACGTAGAGATAGAGCCAATCGAGCCAGGAGACGTGGTTCGGTATGAGGAGCACGGGGCCCGGCGTCTTGAGCACATCCGTGTTGTAGGCGCGAAAACCGAAACAGAGCCTCAGCAGGAAACGAAGGATCGTGCGCATGGAGTCAAGGGATGGGCAGAGGGCGTCATGAACCGCCGCGGACCGGATCCGCCCGAACGCCGTTGTGATTCGCCGCGAGAGTGGGCGCGGACGGCACCGGCGTCTCATGGGCCCGGCGCCTGGGCGGGACCTTGAGCGCGATCACCACCAGCGCCACCAGCGCGCTGAGGAGGAGGAAAAGCCCTGATGCGGTGAGGCCTGCCTGGTTGCCCGCAAACACGATCGCTCCGGCCCCGAGCATGCTGAGATTATCGATGAAGTTCTGGGTGGCGATCGTCTTGCCCAACTTGCCCTGATCGGACTCGGATTGCAGCGCGGCGTTGAGCGGGATGAGAAACAGACCGGCAATGCCCCCGACCGCCAGCAGAATGCCGATCACCGACAACCGCCCGCGAATGAGCCCGGTGTCCCGGAAGAACTCGACGCAGCCCAGGAGGGCGATGCTGGCGGCGAGGAACCATCCGTACCGCCGTGTGCGGCGCAAATCGCCGACGCGATGCAGTTGGCCGGCGAGCATCGCGCCGCCCATGATGCCGAGGCTGAGCCAGAGACCTAGGAGTGCGATCTGCTGATTCGTCTCGAGTTCGAGAACGTCGAGGCCCCAGGGCTGGAAGTTCATCTTGATCACCGCGCCGCATGTCCAGAAAAGGCCCGTGCCGCAGAGAACCCGGGCAAGCCGGCGGTTCTGGAGGAGACGACCGAAGTTCGAGAAGAACTCGTCCACGCTGCGCCCGATCCTCAGCTCAGGGTGATCGGGCGTGGCCGCCATGCAGGCATTGAGGCCGAGAGCCAGGCTGAAGAGGGCCAGCAGGATGATGTAGCACGTCGCCACGGGCAGGACATCGATCATCGTGGCGCCCCCGATATAGCCGGTCAGGATCGCGACGAGGGTGAGGAACTCGATTGTGCCGTTGGCCTTGACCAGGTGTCCGTGGGGAACGATCTCGGGCAGAATGCCGTACTTGGCGGGGGAGTAGAAGCAGGCGCCGATGCCCACGATGAGGTAGCCGAACCCCTGCCAGAACGCGCCGTGCCAGACACTGAGCATGGCCACCAGGGTGCCCGCCACCTTGAGGCCATTCCCGCCGAGCAGCCAGCGCGTCTTGGCGTGCCGGTCGTTGACGAAGCCGGCCAGGGGCGCCAGGAGAACGTATGGGATGAAGAGCAGACTGGTGTAGAGGGCGTTGGCGGCGCCGAGCTGGTTCTCGGTGATCGTGCCGGCCTGCTCCTGAAACGTGAGTTGGCCCAGGATGACAGCCAGGATCGCGTTGTCGCCAAACGCGCCGATGAACTGGCTGGCCAGCAGCAATCGATAGTTCCGCGCGCGGTTCATGAGAGGCGCGCGTTCTGGCGGACAACCGGCGCGTCGGGCGGTGTCATCGGAGCTTCATCACGCGGAGCCAACTGGGGCGGGAAGGACCACACGGGGACTGTTTAGATGAGGAGAGGGTGGGTGTCAACAGGCGGCCGAGCCCGAAAACGCTTCCTATGGCAGGGCCGGGCTCGCTACACTGCATCGCATACATCTATGAAGACTGTTCCTCTTGGAAAGAGCGCCCTGCAATCTTCGCGGCTGGCCTACGGCGGCTGGCGCCTGGCAAGCCCGAGCGAGACCGTCCAGGTCACCCCCGAGCGGGAGGAGCGCGGCAAGGCGGCGGTGATCGCCGCATTCGAGGCCGGTTTCACCCTGTTCGATCTGGCCGACATCTACAGCGACGGCGCATCCGAACGCATCTTCGGTTCGGCGCTCAAGGACGTGGCCGGCATGCGGGACAAGGTGTTGGTCGCCACCAAGTGCGGCATTCGCAAGGCGGGCCAGCCCGAGCCCAATGCGCCGCATCGCTACGATTTCTCGAAGGAGCACATCCTGCGTTCGTGCGACGAATCGCTCGAACGCATGGGAATCGACACAATCGATCTGTATCAGCTCCACCGCCCCGACTTCCTGTGCGACCCCGCGGAGGTCGCCTCGGCCTTCACTCAGTTGAAGGAGCAAGGCAAGGTCCGCGAGTTCGGCGTGAGCAATTTCCGCCCTTCGCAGGTCACGGCCCTGCAATCGGCCTGCCCCATGCCTCTGGTCGCCAACCAGATCGAAATCAGCCTCGCCCAGATCGCCCCGTTCCTCGATGGCACGCTCGATCACTGCCTCCTGACAGGCATGACGCCCATCGCCTGGAGCCCGCTGGCGGGAGGACGCTTGGGCACAGGAGCCCGCGTGAGCATGCAGGACAACGACCACGCGCACAGGCAGAAGGTGCATGACGCCATGGATCTGCTGGCACGCGAACGGGGGGCCGATCGCAGCCAGATCGCCATCGCCTGGCTGCTCCGCCATCCCTCCGGGATTGTCCCGATCGTCGGCACGACGAATCCGGAGCGGATCGCGCTCGCGGCCAATGCGGACGACATCGAACTGACCCGCGAGGAATGGTATCGGCTGTTCGAGGCCGCCTATGGACAGAGGCTGCCGTAGCCCGGAAATCTCATGCCGGGACGAGGACACAGATTTCCGGGCTGTGGCCGTGAGTCCCGCTGCGGTTCCCCACGAAGCCTGTGCACCGATGCCCCGAAATCTGGCCAGCCCGCGATGAATCGCGGACCTGCAAGCTCCGCGAGATTCTGCCTTGAGACAATCACTGTCATCAATTAGGGCCTCTCCCGCAGCGGCGGGATCGGCCCTTCGAGGAGGATCGAGCCTCCGACGCGGACCGGCCACGGGGAATGCGCTGCGCCTGTTCGCCGCGCTGACGCTCCCCGAAGCGCTTGTTGACCGCCTGGTTTCTGTTCAGCGCATTCTCGATGACCGCTGGCCCGCCCGTTCGGTCCGCTGGGTGCGACGCGAACAGCTCCATCTGACCCTGCGTTTTTACGGCAACGTGCCGCCCGAACAGGCCCCTGCCCTGACTGAGGCCCTGCGTGCCGCGTGCGCCGAAACCCGTCCGCTGTCGCTCGCGCTCGCCGGCTTGGGCGCATTTCCAAATCCGCGCCGGCCTCGAGTCCTGTGGGCCGGCGTCACGGGCGATCTCGAACCGCTGGAGCGCCTCGAACAGCGGATCCAATCCGCCACAGCAGCGTTTGGCGACCACCGGGAAACCCGCCCATTTCAACCGCACCTGACTCTCGGACGCATTGCGGACGACCGGGAACGGCAAACAGCACCGCCTGCGAACGCGCGCTGGGACCGGATCGAGAACGACCTCTTTGGTTCCTGGACCGCGGCGGCCGTTCATCTCATCCGCAGCGAACTCAATCCTGCGGGCGCCCGCTACACGACCCTGACCGTGGCGCCGTTTCTTCGAGTTTAGCCTTGAGCGGGCCGCGCTGGCACCTACCTTGCGCGCATGGTCCAGACACGATTTCTCTCGATGGTTCTGACGGGCTGCTTGTTGGGCGGCGTTTCCTGCACAGGCGGCCCGGCTGACACCGCGCGCGTCGCGGCGGACTTGCCGCGGGATGCGGCTTCCGCGCGCGAGAAGGAGGAGCCTTTTCGCGATCTGTTTAGCGACACCTGGGTGGCCACCGATGCCCTGGGACGCGCCGTGCCCGCCCATGCCGAGGTCGGCCCGCCGCGGGCCGGTCGCACGGTGGGCATCTTCTACTTTCTCTGGCACGGCCAGCACATCCAGGGCGGGCCATACGATGTCACGCGCATCCTCGAACGGGATCCCGGCGCGATGCTCAAGCCGGACAGCCCGCTCTGGGGCCCGCTGCACGCCCCGCATCACTGGGGGGAATCGATCTTTGGCTATTACCTGACCGACGATGAAGGTGTCCTGCGCAAACACGCCCAAATGCTCGCCGATACCGGAATCGATGTCGCGATCTTCGACGTCACCAACCAGATCACCTACCGCGATTGGTACCGCGCACTGCTGCGGGTGTGGTCGGAGATGCGCGCCCTCGGCAACCGCACCCCGCAGGTCGCCTTCCTGACCCCCTTTTGGGATCCGCCCAAAGTGGTGCGCGAACTCTGGCGTGATCTCTACGCTCCCGGACTCGAGCGCGAACTCTGGTTCCACTGGGACGGCAAGCCGCTCATCCTGGCGGATCCGGACCTGATTTTCGACCGGGGCGAGAACGCCAAGCAGAACACGCCAGCGCCGCTCGATCCCGGCCACACGCTCGCGCAATCGCTCCGGGTCGAGCGCCCCATCCAGGCCGTGAGCGCGCGTTTCCCCACGTGGGGCGCCACCAACAGCGCGGTGACGCTGACGCTGCGGCGCGATGGGCCGCTGGGCGATCGCGTTGCCAGCCGCCGATTCGAACGTGTGGCGGACAATGCCTGGCTGGTGCTCCCGCTCCCCTCGCCCCACCCGCCGGGATCCTACTGGATCGAGGCCTCCGAACCCGAAGGACGCATTGGGTGGTGGAGCCACACCGACGACACCTTTGCGGCCGGCGAGGCGTTCGCGGACGGAAAACCGGCGCCCGGAGACCGCACGCTCCGTTTCGTGCACGCCGATGGCGAGGCGGCCCGGATCCGCGAATTCTTCACCTTTCGCAAGCCGCAGCCGGACTACTTCCAGGGGCCGACCCGGCCGGACATGTGGAGCTGGCTCGAGGTCTCCCCGCAGCATGTGTTCGTCAACGCCCGCGGCGAGAAAGAACAGATGTCCGTTGGCGTCGGTCAGAATGCCGTCGGCAATCGGCTGGCCACCATGAGCGAGCCGGGGGCGCGCGGGCGGAGCTACCATCAGGGCGCTGCCGACACACGGCGGGACGCGGCGCGCTGGGGCTTCAACGTGACCGAGCAGTGGGAACGCGCCCTGAAAGAGGACCCGCGATTCGTCTTCATCACGGGCTGGAACGAGTGGATTGCGGGGCGCTTCAATGAATTCAACGGTGTCCGGCTGCCGGTCATGTTCGTCGATCAGTTCGATCAGGAACACAGTCGCGATATCGAGCCGATGCGGGGTGGTCACGGAGACGATTACTACTACCAGATGGCGGCGTGCGTCCGCCGTTACAAGGGCGCCCGCGCCCTCACGCCGGTCCGCTCGCAGCCGATTCGCATCGACGGCGAGTTCGCCGATTGGGCCGGCGTGGTGCCCGAGTTCCGGGACACCGTCGGCGATCCCGCGCGGCGGGAACACCGCGGCTGGGATCCGAGCGTCACCTACACCAACCGCACCGGACGCAACGACCTGATCGCCGCCCGGATCAGCTTCGATCCCGACCGCGCCTATTTCCACGTCCGCGCCCGCGAGCCGATCACGCCCGCGCGCGACGCCGATTGGATGCTGCTGTTCATCGATGCGGACGCCGACGCGGCGACCGGCTGGCTGGGGTATGACTTCGTCGTGAACCGTTCACGGCAGAATCCAAACGAGGCCTCACTCGAACGCAATGTCGAGGGGCGCTACGCATGGAGCCCGGCCGGCACGGCGCCATTCCGCGCGGCGGGCGCCGACCTCGAGTTGGCTGTTTCGTGGTCGGCGCTCGGCATGCGCAAGCCGCCGGCCCGGCTCGATTTCAAGTGGGCGGACGGCATCCGCCAGAGCGGCGACTGGAGCGATTTGACTCTCAATGGGGACGTTGCGCCAAACGACCGGTTCAACTACCGCGCGCTGTTGACTCCACCCGAGTCCCCATGACCTCCGTGCGGCTCGAGCCCGGATCGATCACAGGCTCCGCGCCTGACGTGATCCGGGCGGTGTATCTGCAGGTTGTCGGTGGGAATCGCCTTCAGACTCGACTCGGAGGCAGGATCGGACTACAGACAGGTGTGCGCCGCGCGCCCGAGGCGCCGGCGTTGCGACCGACCATGGAAACAGTCAGACGATTCTTCGAACGGGACCAGTACGCAAAACTCGCCGGGATCGAACTGCTCGCGATCGAGCCCGGGCACGCCACGGCCCGGATGCCTCTGCGCCCCACGCATTGGAACGGGCTCGATATGACGCACGGCGGCGCGATTTTCACGCTGGCCGACTTTGTTTTTGCGGCGGCGTCCAATTCCCATGGCACCGTGGCGGTCGCGATCAACGCCAGCATCTCGTTCCTCAAGGCCTCGAGCACGGGCACCCTGACTGCCGAGGCGCGCGAACTGGCCCGGAACTACAAGACCGGCACCTACCTGGTCGAGGTCAAGAACGACCAGGGCGAACTCATCGCCATCTTCCAAGGCATGGTTTACCGGAAACAGGACAAGATCCCTGCCTGACCGGGCACCTGGCCGCCGGTGGGAGGCCAGGCGCCTCCCGCCAGTCACAGCACATCGAGAAGTGCGGTTTCGAAGTGCCCAGCCGCTTCGATCAGGGCGAAAAACGTGGCATTGGCCGCCGTGATCTTCGGAGGGGTCTTCCCATCCGGATCCGGGCAGCCGGCCTTGAGCCAGCTTCCGACCCGCACGTCATTGAGCACCTGCAGCAGCCATTCGATGTCCTCACGGCTGAGGGTCAACCGACAGCCCTTTTCATCGGAACCCAGGCGTGACGGATCGTTCAGCAGACCTTCCACCCGCTCTCGGTGCTCGGCCCGGTGCCCCGCCATGGCCTCGTCCAACAGCGCCTGGTTGGCCGGATCGTCCGCGGTCGCCCCTGCGCGCGTGTAGCGATGGTAGCCGGTGGGAACCAGCGGGTGACGGCGCAGGACTTGGGTGAACAGATCTCTCTCGCGCTGGCCCAAACGGAAGACGCAGAGGTTGCCGTCTGTGCGTGCCAGTTTCATCCCTTGTCGCGTTCGACGGTGGCGTGGAGGCTGTACTTGTGGAGTTGATGCACGTAGAACTCGGCGCGTTCAAGGGTTTCGCGGGCTAACACGCTCTTCCCCTGGCGGTGCACCTGCAGCATGTGCTGCTCCGCCTTCTGGCGCGGCCAGCCGAACACCATCTGGAACACGTGTGTCACGTACGTCATCAGGTTCACCGGATCGTTCCAGCAAATCACCAGGTAGCCCGGATCAAGCGCGCCTTTCGACTTGACCGCTTGATCCTGCTCGAGATCCGGCATCACCACCGGTGTTCCGGTCGATGGCATGTCCGAACATAGCCGCGGATGGCCCCTGTTTCAATACGCCGGATTGCTCCTCCGGTGTAGGCCCGGTGCCCTCACCGGGCGACAGAACAGCGACAACGATGAGATGCAGCGGAGCGGCCGACACGGACGAGCGGCGGGTTGCAAATCCAGGCAATGGATCTAGAATTGCGCTTGTTTGAAGTCTGTAGCAGCCAGCTCAACTGCATCGGCAAACCATGAAAGCCGCCTACATCACTCAGACCGGTCCGCCCGAATCGATCCGATACGGTGACTTGCCCGAGCCGCAACCCGCGGGCAATCGCGCCCTGGTGCGCGTTCGCGCCGTGGCGGTCAACCCGATCGACACGTACATACGCAGCGGGTTGGTCCAAATGGATTTGCCCACGCCGTTCATTGTCGGATGCGATTTGGCGGGCGTGGTCGAAGCGGTCGGTCCGGACGTGAACGGCCTCGAGCCGGGGGACCGCGTCTGGGGGAGCAACCAGGGGCTTCTTGGACGGCAGGGCACCTTCGCCGAGTTTGTCTCGGTCGATGAGAACTGGCTTTATGCCACGCCCCCCACGGTCTCCGATGAGCAGGCGGCGGCCATCGCCATGGTGGGCATCACCGCCCATCTCGGTCTGGTGCGGGACGCCAGACTCCAGCGCGGCGAGACGGTCCTGGTCAACGGCGCCAGTGGGGGCGTCGGCTCGACTGTCGTCCAGATCGCCAAACTGCTCGGGGCCCGCGTCATTGCCACTGTGGGCGGACACGAGCGGGTCGAGGCCGCTCTCAAGCTGGGGGCCGACCACGTCATCGACTACAAAACGGTCGAAGTCGACTCCGCCGTGAAGAAGATCGCCCCGGGCGGCGTGAATGTCTGGTGGGAGACGGCCCGCGAACCGAACTTCGACCGGGTGGTCACCGCGCTCGCCTCGCGGGGACGGATGATTCTGATGGCCGGGCGCGAGGCCCGCCCCCAGTTCCCTGTGGGGCCCTTTTATGTCCGCGGCTGTTCGCTGCACGGCTTCGTGATGTTCAGCGCCCACCCCGACGAACAGCGCGAGTGCGCGGACGATCTCAACGATTGGATGGTTGCCGGGCGGCTGAATCCGCGGATCGACCGTGTCATGCCGCTCGCCGAGACCGGTGCCGCTCACCGACTCCAGGAACAGAACACCATCGGCAGAGCCGGCACGTTGGCGGGCAAGATCGTCCTCAAACCGGGTTGAACCCATCTCCATCTCCGGGTCTGACAGCCGTTACGGGTGCCTGATGCGCCGCGCCGAGAACCACCAGGCGAGCCAACCGGCCGCCAGACTCAACAGGCCCAGCCCGCTGGCGATCGGCTGACGGACAATGGTGAACCCAGCGATCGCCAGCACGGCGGCGATGAACAGACCCGGCAGCCACGGCCAGCCGGCGACTCGCACGGCGACTCCCTCCCGCATCCTGAGCCGGACGAGCCCGAGGACGGTTGCGGCCGTGCTCAGACTCAGAGTGAAACCGATGTAGGTCAGCAACGTCTCGTAGGTCGAACTCCACAAGAGCAGCAAGGCCAGCAGGACTTGCAGTCCAATGGCCGCGCGCGGCGGACCCGCCGCCGGCGCAAGGAACCGCGGAAGATAACCGTCCGCGCCCATGCAGGCGTACACCCGCGGCCCGGCGATGATCAGCGAGGACGCGGATGTGGCGAGGGCGAGCAAGACGATCGCGGTCACCACGTTGGCCAGCCGCACTCCACCCAGCGCCTCGGCGGCGATGCGCCCAACATCGAGTTGCCCCGCCAGATTCTCGGGAGCGGTCGAGAAGACGAACACCGCGTTGAGGGCCAGGTAGAGCGCCGTGACGATGGCCGTGCCGAGGAGCATGGCCAGCGGCAGGGTGCGCTCGGCATCCCGCACTTCGCCCCCCAGGTAGACCGCGGCGTTCCATCCGGAGTAGCTGAACGACACCCAGACGAGCGAGACGGCAAGCGCCGGAACCGTGGCCGAGCCTCGAGTCACCGCCGGCAACGCGTCGATCCGGTCGACGGCGAGGCCCACAAAACCAAGCAGCAGAACCAGCTTCAGCGCCACGATCCAGTTCTGCAGCCACGCGCCCCGGCGCACATGCGCCGCATGGATGAGGGCGAACAGGACCAGGAGGATCGAGCCGCTCAGTTTCGCGTCGATGCCCCCGAGCCACGGCTTCGCGTATTGGCCGAAGCCGTAAGCGACCGCGGCGAGCGGGGCCGAGAAACCCACAAAGAGCGAGATCCACCCGGCCACATAGCCAGCCGCAGGGTGCAGCGTCTTCGAGAGGAACAGGTATTCGCCGCCCGACTCGGGGATGCGGCGGGCCAGGGCGCCGTAACAAAGCGCGCCGAGGGCGGCCAGGAAACCGCCGCCCGCCCAGACCGCCAGGACGGCCCACGGCGATCCAAGGTCTTTCAGCAGAAAACCGCTGGTGGTGAAGACGCCAGTGCCGATCATGTTCGCCACGACGAGCGCCGTGGCGCTGACCCACCCGAGCTGGCGCGCCGAGGTCAGCATGCGTCGATTCGATTGCGCCGAGTCGCGTCCATGAGCGGGCCGGATCACCCGTAGACTCGCACCTCGTACACGCGCACAATGGGATCGCCATTGGTCGCGGTGAAGTGCAGACGCAACCGTTTGGTCTCGAAAGGCTCGAGTGTGTGCCGATTCAGACGCTGGTAATTGCCCGTGACCTTGAGGACTTCGCGCAGCGGAGCGCCGTCGGGACCGTCCGGAGGCGCGCAGAGGACCGCGTAATCCCGCACGGTCTCCGGCTGCGGGCCGCGCACGATCTGCCGGCTGACATGGGCCGAGGCGGACAGCGTCAGCTCGCGATGGAAGCCGGTGTCGAAGGCGATCTGGAGTTCGCGGATTCGCTGGGGCTTGGCCCACGCCAACTCGAGCCAGGCCCCCTCGGGCCCGAGCTTGGCGCCCCAGCGATTGCGCCACTCGGTGGGCATGTCGCGCACCCAGCCGTTGATCACATGCTCGGGCCTGGACAGATCGTGGCTTTCCGACGCCGTGACCGTCGCCTGCCGCGCCAGGTCGTTTGGATCGGCATTGCGCCGGTCCTTCAACGTCTGGTCGTCCCGCAGCAGGATCTGCTGGAGTTCGAGCAGGCGGGACCTGTCGGCGCAGAGCTGTCGCGGATTCGAGCCGTGCCGCACGCAGAGGGCGGCGGCGGTCCCGGCGGCCTGGCCCATCGCCGCGCATGTGGCCATGACGCGCGTCGAGCTGAAGGCGACATGACTGGCGCTGATGTTGCGACCGGCCATGAAAAGGTTGCCGACCGTCTTGCTGTAAAGGCAACGCAGCGGGATGCTGTAAACGTCCGCCAGCTTGATCGATCTGAAAGGCGGCTGGTCGAAGGCATCGAAGCCGCTGGGCGGATGGTCGTCCATCGGCCAGCCGCCGATGGCCACGGCGTCGTCGGGTTCGTCGTTCTTTCCTTCGAGATCGTGCTGGGTGAGCACATGATCGCCGACCAGCCGCCGGCTTTCACGCTTGCCCGGCACCATGCCGACCCAGTCGAGCGCCCAGTTTGCGCTGGTCGGGTGATTGCCGGAGTTCTTGATGTAATCCCAGACCCCAAGCACGATCGAGAGCAGCTCGAACCGGATCCGCTCGTTGTCGCGGATGGAATGCAACTGGCCGCCCCACTCGATCCACCAGTAGCCGTAATCCCACGAGGAAACACCCCGGAACTTGAGCATCTCCTTGGTCACCTTCCGGGCCCATCGGGGCGCAACGAAGGGCATCGGACGCCCGTAATCGCGGGCGGTGAAGAGGATGCTGCTGCCCTGGGTCTGGCCGTCGGCGGTCTCATAGGCCAACGACTCGGCAAACTCGCTCTTCGCTTCCCGCCCCATCCGCATCTCTGCCCCGCTTTCGAGGCCGAGCCGGCAATCCCCCGTGCAGTCGAGGAAGAGCCTGGCCTCGATCCGATAGAGGTGCTCGGTCTTGTCGCAACGCGCCAGAACACGCCGGATCAGGCCGTCGCGCGTCTCGGCGGCGAAGACCACGGTGTCCAGGAGCAGCGTGATATTCGGTTCGCTCTTGATCTTGTCGTAAAGAAGAAGATCCCAGAGTTCAAAACTGCGCTGCGGGTTCCGGACGGCATCCTCGAGCCGGAGTTCCTCGATCAGGCCGCCTTCCCGCCAACCGGGCCGCCCGCCGTGGGCGTTGGCGCCGACGATGTGCATCTTGACCTCGCTGCTCGAATTGCCGCCGAGACGGGAACGGTCCTGCACCAGGATGACCGTTGCGCCGTGACGAGCCGCCGCCAGCGCCGCACAGACCCCGGCCATGCCGCCGCCGGCAACAAGAACGTCGGCTTCGAGACCGACAGGCGTCAGGTGCGGATCGCCCGGCGCGATCGCGCCCGGCGGTTGGGACGGGGCAATCGACTCGAACTGCCGGGTGATGCGCTCGCGCGGCTCAGGCTCGGCGCCCAGCCCATTGACCCGCACGGCGACCGTGTAACCGGCCATCCCGCCGGCGAGCGTGAAGAAACTGCGTCGATTCATGCCTGGCCTTTCGCACACCGTGTCCGCACATCAGTACTCGAATCCAAAGCGAATGAACACTGCGAAAAACTACGCGCTTTCCCCGACACACGGCAACGACTACCTTGAGCGCGTCCATGGCTTCCTCATGAATCAAATCGCGGGGTTGACCTGCTCCGCCCCCCCGGGCCTCAGGAACCAGCCCCGACTCTGAGGATCGAACTGAACCGAACGCGCGCATGAATATTCTCGTCACCGGGGCAAGCGGTCTGATCGGCGCCGCACTGGCCGCGCGGTTGAGCGGCAGCGGACATCGGGTGACGCCCTTGCGCCGCGGAGCCGTGAGCGCGGATTCCGGGCCGACCTGGAACCCCGAAAGCGGTCAGATCCGTCTCGACACAGCCCCGCCGCCCGATGCGGTCGTGCACTTGGCCGGGGAGACCATCGCCCAACGGTGGACCCCGGCGGCCAAGGCGCGCATTCGGGCGAGTCGGGTGGATGCGACGCGTCTCCTGTGCGACGCCCTGATGCGCGCTCCGGGTCCTCCGCGGCTGATGGTGTGCGCATCGGCCACGGGGTACTACGGCGATCGCGGCGACGAAGTCCTCGATGAGCAAAGCCCTGCCGGCGCCGGTTTTCTCGCGGAGATATGCCAGGCGTGGGAAGCGGCGACGGCATCCGCGCTCGAGCACGGCGTGCGCGTTGTGCACCTGCGGTTCGGCCTCGTGCTGGCCCGCCAGGGAGGCGCGTTGGCCCGGATGCTTCCCGCATTCCGACTCGGCTTGGCCGGGCGTTTGGGCAGCGGACGGCAGTATTGGAGCTGGATTGTGCTCGAAGACCTGCTCCGCGTCATCGAGCTGGCGCTGCATGACGACCGGCTCAGCGGCCCGGTCAACACCGTGGCGCCCGAAGCCGCCACCAACGCCCGCTTCACCGCAACCCTGGCACGCGTGCTCCGCCGCCCGGCCTTCCTGGCCGCGCCCGCGTTGGTGGTCAGAACGGTCCTAGGCGAGATGGGAGAGCACGTTCTGCTGGCCAGCGCTCGAGTCCGCCCGGCGCGTCTGCTGGATGCAGGGTTTGCATTCCGGTTTGCCGATCTCGAGCAGGCTCTGAACCGCCTGGTGCGCGGCGCCTAAGGGCTGGCGCTTTCCATGAACCGTGGTTCCGTAGCCGTCGCGCGACGCGGCATGAGTCCGCGCCATCTCGCTCTGTCAAAGGCAGGAATCAGCGCCGACTCACGTCGGCGGCTACAAGCCGGTTTATGTCCTCGTGCGGATTAAGCTGTTGAATGTCAACGCTTCCATGAATCTCGACACGCAAAGCGGCGGCTGAAGCACCCGCACTCCAGACGCTTCGCGTTCTCGACTGCGGGTGGCAAGGTTGCGAAGCGTCTGTGCGAAGCGTCTGGAGTGCGGCGGTTTCTGCCGCTTGAGGTTCATTTTCACTGAGCAGTGCCGCGAGGAACAGGCCGCTCCAGAAACCGGTCGTTCTCGGGTTTCGACACAGTCGTTTTCGGCGCTTGCAATCGAGGCCTGCCTGATTAGGCTCCACGGTCTTTGCCTGGGCCGCCGTGGTGCGGCAGGGCGCGATCGAGCATCATATGGCATCTGCAAACGACTTGAGAAAGGGCATGGCGATCATGCACAACGGCGACGTCTGCGTGGTTCTGGACATGCAACACCGCACGCCTGGAAACTTGCGCGCGTTCGTGCAGGCCACTCTGCGCAGCGTTCGGACCGGCAAATCCTCGGACATCCGATTCAGTTCCACCGAGCGGGTGGACGTGGTGCCGATGGTGACGCGGAAGATGGAGTTCAGCTACAAGGACGGCGAGGACTTCGTGTTCTCAGATCCCGAGACGTTCGAAACCATCACCCTGCCGCCTGAAATCGTCGGCGACGCCAAGAGCTTCCTGGTGGAGAACACAACGGTCACGGTGACTTTCGTCCAGGAAAAGGCAGTGCAGATCGAACTGCCGGCAGCCGTGGTTCTGACCGTGGCCGACGCCCCCGAGGGCATTCGAGGCGATTCCGCCAACAACGTGCAGAAGACGGTCACACTCGAAACGGGGATCACCGTCCAGGTGCCGCTTTTTATCAAGACAGGCGAGAAACTCCGAATCGACACCCGCACCGGCAAGTACCTCGAACGGGCCTAACACGCATATTTCACACCCCATCGCTGCCCAGGGCGGTCAGACCTCGCAGGATGATTGCTATGCGGGTTAGAAAAGCAAAACCGCGCCAGGCTTGAGAGACAGAGAAATGCAGAACACTGTTCCTACGGAAGAACGCCTTCACGACCGACAGAGTGCGTCTGGTTCCCTTTCCGGGCGCGGTTTTGCCAACTAGCCCGGTTACGGTTCTTCGCGAAGCGTGTGAAATAACCGGGCTAAACAGCTACCAAACCAACAAGCGGAAGAAGCGCCCTGGCGCGGGATCGGTGGAGTCGACGGTGAACGTCAACGGCGCATTGGCTCCATCGAACTCGGGGCCTGACCGCCACGGTCCGGACGGTGTGTCCCCGGTCTGAACCTGGTAGCGCCGCCCCAACGCCCCATACCAGCGCAGCGTCGGCCGCTGGCCGTCGCCGACCATGAGTAGCGAGGGGCGGAGGAAGGCTTCGAGCTGCAGCGGATCGGCTCGCTCCTCGAGCGAGGCGGCGAAGCTGCCATGTTCCATGAAGTGGAGGAGGCGATAGGAGAGGGTGATCCTCAACTCGGCCCAGGGCTGGACCAGTTCGACGAACCCGCAATTCACATCCACCCCGCAGATCTCGCACGGGACATAACAATCGGCCTCGGCATGCAGTGCGTACGGCTCGCGGGCTGTCGCCTCGCGAGGCAGTTCCCCGATGCGCCGGAACGCGCTGCGCGCGGCGTCCGCCCCGTCCACGATGCCGTCGCCGTTTGTGTCCGGGCGTTTCGGATCTGTTCCCAAAGCCCGTTCCTCGGAATCGAGCAGCCCGTCCCGGTCGCTGTCGCCGGCAACGATCACCGCATGCGATCCGCCATCCCCTTCGAGCGCAAGATGGATCAGGCGCGGGTTAAGCCGCCCGCCATCGCCGTTGCCCAGGCTCCCGTGGCGGAGAAAGTGGAGGGCGAGGTAGGAGACCTCGACCCGCATCTGCTCGGCCACGTTGACGATCTCGATGTAACCCATGTTCTCCTGTTTTCCGCAGACGGGACACGTGACCAGGCCGCGCATCAGGTGATCCACGGCATGCACGGGCGCGGTCGTGACGCGGGTCAACTGGACAATCGATTCCCAAAGGCGCCGCGCCACGGCAAATCCGTCGGGAACACCGTCGCCGTCCGTGTCTGCCACCGCGGGGTCGGTGCCGAGGCGTTTCTCCTCGGCGCCCGTGAGCCCGTCTTCGTCTCCATCCTCGCGCGCCGTGACAAAGTGGCTGGGGGCGGTTTCATCGAGCGCGGCGCGGAGAAGCACCGGGTCCAGCCGACCGGAGCCGTGGACGCTGCCTGCATGCGAAAAGCTGCCATGCTCCAAATGATGGAGCGCGATGTACGGGAGGGCGGCGTAGAGGCCGGCGCGGGCATTGCACACGGTCAGGTGCCCCATGTTCACATTGGTCCCGCACACCGCGCATCGTTCCAGTCCTTTGAGTTCGAAATCCAAGCGGTAGGGGTGGTCGGCCGAGGGTTTCACGGGAAGCCCGGCAATGCGCGTGGCGCATGCGGCGGCGAGGTCGGCGCCGTCGGGCAGGTGATTGGCGTTCTCATCGCCATTGGCAGGATCGGTCTCGAGATCGAGTTCTTCGCGATCGGTGAGGAGATCCTCGTCTTGATCGGGCGAAACAGGCGATTGATGCCCGTCTCCCTGCCCGGTCAGGACCGCCAGGAGTTGGCGTGGATCGACCCGGCCCTGGCCGCCCGCCAGTTGGCCCCCTTCCCAGCCGAACGCGCCGTGTTTGAGAGAGTGCAGCGCCATGGACGGCACCTCGATGAACCCCTGATTGCCGAGGTTGTAGACGTGCCAGATGTCCATGACCACCGTCTCGCCGCAGCGGGGACAGGTCTCGATGCCGTTCATGGGGTGCGGGACCACAAATGGGCGGTTGGCGGGGCCGTCCTCGGGACGACCGAACTGGGGCAGGGCTTCGAGTTGCGCCCGC
The DNA here is from genome assembly GCA_040766265.1 of Verrucomicrobiota bacterium. Classification (GTDB taxonomy): domain Bacteria; phylum Verrucomicrobiota; class Verrucomicrobiia; order Limisphaerales; family J093; genus MWFF01. Next base: position 67,025 of record JAXGQW010000005.1, on the reverse strand, counting down.
AGCTTGCGCGCGGCCTCGATGCCGTCCAGCAACCCATCGGCGTTGCTGTCCGGGTTGTCCGGCGATGTGTCGAAGAGGCGCTCCTCGCCATCGCGCAGCCCATCGCGGTCTTTGTCCAGCGAGGGCCCTTCGAGCAGGAGGTGCGCCTGGCCGGCGCTCTCCAGGGCCGTTCGCAGCAGAGGCACGTTCAAGACGCCCTGGTGCTCGCTGCCCGCGTAGGCCAGACTGCCGTGTTCGAGGTAGTGCTTGGCAATGCAGGGAACCGCGGCGCTGAGATTCTCGAGCGGGCTGACGATTTCGTAGAACCCCATGTTCACGGCTTCCCCACAGATGCTGCACGTCTCCAATCCGAACGCCATGTGGACGAGACGATACGGCTTGGTCGGTGACACCTCCCCCGGGAGCGCGTCGATCGCCGCGGACAGTTTCAACGCCCAATCCACGCCGTCCGATACGCCGTTGCCGTCCTGATCCGCCCGATTCGGATCCAATCCCAGCAGCAACTCCTGAGCGTCATAAAGACCGTCGCGATCGGCATCCGTCCAGACATCGAGCGGGATCTGGTGCGGATCCGGCGAGGACCCGGCCCATGCCGAGGGGGGGGACGCGCCGAGAGCGACGAGCGACGCCGCCATGGCCAGGCTCTGGCGCAAGCCGCGACGGATTCTCGAACCGGATCGGACGAACGGTTTGCCGAGGCGCAGGTCGTTGCGCCCGCCGGTGAGACAGGCGCGGTGCAGGCGCCGGTAATGGGGCAGCAAGATGGGCGTCACCTGACATCGCGGACAGGCCCAATGGAAGAGGAGACGCTGGTCTCCGCGCTCGAGCGCGTTGGGACGGTACCCGTGGGCAAGGTAACTCTCGATACAGCATGAGGGATAACCGAACAGCCATCCTTCGAAGCGGCGATCGTTCAGAGTGCGATCGAGAGACCGGCCTTCAAAACGGGCGGAATACAGGTCGAGACATCGCGACTCGGTGCTGAACACAAGTTCTGCAACCGAGCGTCCGGAACGGGTTGTGCGACGGATCGTGCGCCAGCGCAGACCGCACCGTTCGAGGGCGGCGTGGATCCGCGAGTCGGCTGGGCCCTCCCAGCGGCTCAGGGGTTTGAGGCCGGCTGCCGTGAGCCGCGCCAGGTAGCGCCGCTCGCCAATGAAAACGGGGTGTGCCATAATAGCTCCCTCCTGCCGCGCCACGGCGCCCACTCCGCAGTCCGGCGCCGGGGCGTCGACGCGTCTCAGCGACGCCCCGGAAAGGCTGCGTGGTTCAGTCGTCGCGCGCTCCAGGGTTGTGTTGATGCAGTCTACTCGCCGCGCCGCACTTTTCAAGGGGGCAGGCCCGGACAGCAGCAGTTCTCATTTTGGCCTGGACCTCCGGCGAGAACCGGCTGAAGCCGGGACACCCAACCACGTCTGACGCTTCGGCGGGGTGTTCGGTGTGCCGCCTTCAGGCGGCTCGTGGCCAAAATGAGACTCCCCCGATTTTCAAGCGCGCGTTGCGCCCTCGAACCGGTTCGTAGCCGCCGACGTGAGTCGGCGCTGTTCCTTGTCTTCGGCGGAGCGAGATGGCGCGGACTGATCCCGCGCTGCGGGACGGCTACGAGGTTCATGGGCAGCCGCTGACAGTGTCGGGAACGGAGTTGCGTTTGGCGGCTGCCGCAATTAGCGTCATTCTCTCTTCCGTGCCCGAAGCGAGGGTGAGGCAGGGCCCGCCCTGACGCTCGGCGGGAGAGTTCTTGCGATTCGATTCTGCAAATCACACATATGAAAGCGCTGGTGAAGAGCAAGGCGGAGCCGGGTCTGTGGCTCGAGGAGGTTCCGATGCCCGCGGTTGGGGTGAACGACGTGCTAATCCGGGTGGATCGGACAGGCATCTGCGGCACGGATTTGCACATTTACAAATGGGACGCCTGGGCGCAGAAGACAATTCCCGTCCCGATGGTGGTCGGACACGAGTTCGTCGGCGAGGTGGTGTCGGTGGGCGCCAACGTCGCCGATTTCTATCCCGGCGACATTGTGAGCGCGGAGGGGCATGTCGTCTGCGGACGCTGTCGCAACTGCCTGGCGGGGCGTCGGCATCTCTGTCGCGAGACGCAGGGCATCGGGGTGAACCGGCCCGGCGCGTTTGCCGAGTACATCTCGGTTCCGATGACCAACGTCTGGCACCACCAGCGGGGCATCGACCTCGACATCGCGGCGATTTTCGATCCGTTTGGCAACGCGGTGCACACGGCACTGTCGTTCCCGGTCCTGGGCGAGGACGTGCTGGTGACGGGGGCGGGCCCGATTGGCGTCATGGCGACGGCGGTGGCCCGTCATGCGGGCGCGCGGTTTGTCGTGGTGACCGATCTGAACGAGTATCGACTGGATTTGGCGAAGCGGATGGGGGCGACGGTTGCGTTGGACATCCGGAAGGGCAATTTGGCCGAGGTGCAGCGCGAACTCGGGATGAAAGAGGGCTTTGACATCGGCCTCGAAATGTCGGGCAATCCGTCGGCGTTCCGCGACATGATCGGCAATCTGTGTCACGGCGGGCGGATTGCGATGCTGGGGATCCCGCCGGAAGAAATGGCGATCGACTGGAACAAGGTCGTATTCAACATGCTGACGATCAAGGGGATTTACGGACGCGAGATGTACGAGACCTGGTACAAAATGACCGTCATGCTCCAGAGCGGGCTGAATCTCGCCCCCGTCATCACCCATCGCTTCCCGTGCGCCGAGTTCCAGAAGGGCTTCGAGACGATGCTTTCCGGCCGTTCGGGCAAGGTGATCCTGCACTGGAAGTGACGCCGCCCCGAGATAACCACTGCGGTCAGTCTGCCATGCACAGTTCCATCCAATCCCATATCGAAGCCGAGTTGCGGTTTATCCACGACGCCGGCACTTACAAGGGCGAGCGGGTGATCACCACGCCTCAAGGGGCGAGAGTCGCCGTCGCCGAAGGACGTCCGGTCCTGAACCTCTGCGCCAACAATTACCTTGGCCTGGCCAATCACCCCGAGGTTGTCGCCGCCGCGCGGGAGGCGCTCGATCGTTGGGGATTCGGCCTGTCCTCGGTTCGTTTCATCTGCGGCACGCAGGCGATCCACAAGGAACTCGAAGCGCGCCTGAGCGCCTTTCTCGGAACGGAAGACACGATTCTCTATTCCTCGTGTTGGGACGCCAATGGAGGCGTGTTCGAGACCTTGCTGGGTCCCGAGGACGCGGTGCTTTCCGACGAGTTGAATCACGCGAGCATCATCGATGGCATCCGTCTCTGCAAAGCCCAACGGTACCGATACCGCAACAATGACCTGGCCGATCTCGAGGCCAGGTTGGTCGAGGCTGCCCAGGCCCGCTTCCGGCTGATTGTGACGGACGGCGTCTTCTCGATGGACGGTTCCGTGGCCGATTTGCGCGGCCTGTGCGATCTGGCGGAGAAGCACAGCGCGCTGGTGATGGTCGACGACTCGCACGCGGTTGGGTTCATGGGGCGCACCGGGCGCGGCACCCACGAGCACCACCGGGTGATGGGCCGGGTCGATCTCCTCAGCGGCACCCTGGGCAAGGCCCTCGGCGGCGCCAGTGGCGGCTATGTGAGCGGACGCCGCGTTCTGGTGGAACTGTTGCGCCAGCGCTCGCGTCCGTACCTCTTCTCGAACTCCGTCGCCCCGCCCATCGTGGCCGCGTCGATCAAAGTCCTCGAGCTGCTCACGGGCTCGACCGCCCTGCGCGACCGGCTCGAATGCAACACCCGATTCTTCCGCGATGGGCTGGCTCGGGCGGGGCTCACGGTGCTTCCGGGCACCCATCCCATCACGCCCATCATGCTTGGCGACGCCGCGTTGGCCGGACGTTTCGCGGACGCGATGCTGCGGAAGGGCGTCTATGTGATCGGGTTTTCCTACCCGGTCGTGCCCAAGGGCAAGGCCCGCATCCGCACGCAGGTCTCGGCGGCGCACACCGAGGACGACCTGGCGTTTGCCCTGAAGGCCTTCGCCGAAGTCAAGACCGAGCTGAGCCTCTGATCCCAAGCTCCGGCTCGACTTCGCCCGCGACTCTGATAGGGTGAGAGCGTGAGTTTCGTTTCCGCATTGGACACGCTGCCCCTGGCGAGCCTGGTCGACCGGGCGCGCACCGCGCCGGAGAGCGCGGTGCGATCGAGCCTCGCCCGGACCACGTTGTCTCTGGGCGACTTCGCCAACCTCATTTCGCCGGCTGCGAGCAGGCATCTCGAATCGCTGGGGCGCCGGTCCCATGCGCTGACCGTTCAGCGTTTTGGCCAGGTGATCCGCCTGTTCGCTCCCCTCTACCTGTCGAACGAGTGCATCAATAACTGCGTCTACTGCGGCTTCTCGCGCAAGAACACCATTCGCCGCGTGACGCTTTCGGTCGATGAGGTCATCCGCGAGGCGCGCGCCTTGAAAGCGGAGGGATTCCGAAACATCCTTCTGGTTGCAGGCGAACATCCCAAGTTTGTTTCGAACCGCTACGTGCGCGACTGCGTGGCCGCCGTGCACGCCGAAGTGCCCAGCGTCTCACTCGAGATCGGCCCGCTCGATGCCGACGCCTACCGTCTCCTGGTCGAGGCTGGGGCCGATGGTCTGGTCGTCTATCAGGAGACCTACGACCGCGCTCTGTACGCTTCGCTCCATCCCTCGGGCCCAAAGCGCAATTTCGACCGGCGCCTCGAGACCCCGGAGCGCGCGTATGCCGCCGGATTTCGCCGCATCGGGATCGGCGCCCTCTACGGGCTGGCGGATTGGCGGGCGGAAGCGTTGAGTCTGGCCGCGCATGCGCTCTACCTGCTGCGCCATTGCTGGAAAGCCTATCTGACCATCTCGCTGCCGCGGTTGCGCCCCTGCGCCGGAGCCTTCCAGCCCTTGACCCATCTGGGCGACAGAGACCTGGCACAACTGGTCTGCGCCTTCCGCCTGCTCCTGCCCGACGTCGGTCTGGTGCTGTCCACGCGCGAACCGGCCTGGCTGCGCGACGGCCTGGTCCCGCTTGGCATCACGCTGATCAGCGCGGGCAGTCATACCGAACCGGGCGGGTACACGGGAGCCGGCCGCGAGAAAACGCATGTGACGCGAGGGGGGCGGATGCTCGAGTCGGTTCATGATTCGAGTCAATGGGCCGCGACGCCCCCCGGAATCACCGACGCCGATGTCCAATTCGCCATCGCCGATCAACGGTCGGCTTCGGAAGTCTCGGCCCGACTGCGCGACTTGGGCTATGAACCGGTCTGGAAGGACTGGGATTCGGCGCTCACTCCTTCGAGGAACGGGGAGGGAGAGGGAGAGGCGGGAAGTGAAGAGGAGTGCGGGACGGGCGAGGAATCGCGGACGAAGGAGATGGCATGAACAGCGGTGTTGTGTCTGCAAACGGCCAGCCCGTGACCGTGGCGCTGCCCTGCACGATCGAACAATTCCTGATCGCCCGTGACCTCCCGCCGCGCACCGTCGTAATCGAGCAGAACGGCGAAGCTGTCGCTCCGTCCGAATTCCCGCACCGCCCCGTGCGCGACGGGGACCGTCTCGAGATCATCCGGATCGTGGCGGGAGGATGAGCCGGCCCGCCGGGGGCGCCCAGGCCCTGAGACCTGGCACCTTGCCCGGCGCGGAATGTCCGGGCCGGGTCTGGACGCACGACCGGCTGAGCCGTTCACGATCCGAGCGTGAACGCCGGCAGCTTGACGATCGCCCCTCCGCGCAGGGCTGACTGATGGGCGCAGAGACCGACGCAGGTCCAGTTGGCCGACTGTCGGGCGTTGGGGAACGGATCCCGGTTTTCGGCGAGCGCGGTGGCGAACTCGTGCGCCAAGTGGGGGTGACTGCCGCCGTGTCCGGCCCCCTGGGTGAAGCTCAGGTGCGTCTTCTTGCGCGCGTCGTAGACGCCTCGGGTCGTGTAGCGGGCGATCGTTTTCGGCAGGCGGCTGGCGAAATCCGGGCAGCGGACGGGCTTGGGAATCTTGGGTTCGGGGAGCTTGGCCGTGTGGACGATCAGCGGCTCATGCTCGATCAGAGGCCACTCGACAGTCTTCTTGCTGCCGTAGACATCGAAGCTCTCGCGGTATTGCCGGGCAACATCGAACAACGACCGGTAGATGCGCGCGCTCAAGTCCGATGCGCGGAACTTGATATGCGTCGTCTCGACCGCGAACGGCGAGTCGTAGCACCGGATCAACTCCTTGCGTATGGTGCCCGACCCGAAACACGACACGTACTCTGCGTCCAGCCGGAGCAGTCCGGCAACCGGCCCGACGCAATGTGTGGCGTACCACATGGGGGGCAGCCCCGGCCAATAATTCGGCCACCCGTCCATGTCCTGTTGGTGGCTGGCCTGCAGGAACTGGATTTTCCCCAGGTCGCCCTTCTCATAGAGATCCTTGACGAAGAGGAACTCGCGCGAGTACACGACCGTCTCCATCATCATGTATTTCAGGCCCGTCCGGCGGGTCAGTTCGACGATCCGCCTGCAATCCTCGATCCGCGTGGCCATCGGCACCGTGCAGGCCACGTGCTTGCCCGCCTTCAGCGCCGCGACCGCCATCCCCGCATGATCGGGAATCGGCGTGTTGATGTGGACCGCCTGGATGTCCGGATCGCGCAGCAGGGCCGCGTAGTCGGTGTAGCGCCTCTCGACCCCGAAGTAATCCCCGACGGCATCGAGCTTCGCCCGCGTGCGCTGACAGATCGCGTGGCAGGAGGTCAAGGGATGGTTCTGCCAGATCGGAATGAACTCGGCGCCAAAACCGAGACCCACGACGGCAACATTGATTCTTTGGCTTGCGCTCATAGTGATGGGCTCGACCCTGCCAGAAGAGATTCCCCGGAGCGAGAAGGAATTCGATCTGCTCGACATTTAAAGGGCGGGCTCCGGAACGGACCCGCTAACTTGGAAGCAGCCGGCTTGGTTGCCCTGCCCGGGAGGCTCGACGGCGTCGGCCACTCGCTGTATCGACACAATCGCGTTCGTGTTGGCGAGTTCGACGGCTTCGAAGAACTTCATCGGCAGCGTGATCGGCACCGTGAATGTCTTTACCCCCTCCGATGGACCAGTGAACAGGAACTCCGAATTCCAGCAGGAATCGCTTGGGTTCGTCTTGCTCAGGACCAGGTGCTGGTCGCCGCACACGCAGTTGGTCACGGTCAACGTGGCGAGGGTGTTCGCCGGTTCCTTGGCGATGAACACGGAGAGGAGTGAACCGCCAAGGAGGAGGGTCTGCTGGTCCCCTGGAGCAGGGCCGTTTCCGCCGCCAGGGCCTCAGCCCGCGCCCGCGCCTCGATCGCGAGGTGGTCGTAATCCACGGCGCGATCATCGCAGATCCAGGTCGGAACACGGACGGAACACCGATGAGACCCGGTTCACAGCGCCAAAACAGTTAGCTTGTGCGCCCGGACCAGTTTCTCGACTTCATCGGCCTCGAGCAGAAGGGTGCGCCCACCCTCGAACGTCAGCACGGCGATGCCCGCCGTGGCGCACGTTTGCATCGTCTGGAGCCCGATGCAGGGGATGTCGAAGCGCATGTCGTGATTCTCCTTGGCGACTTTGATCGCCACCGCCCCGCCCGAACGCCCAGCCAGCTTCCCTCCACGCGCCAGGCACTGATCGGTGCCCTCGAATCCCTCGACCGCCAGCACCGTGCCGCCCTTGACGACCACAGTCTGGCCGATCTCGAGACGCGAGACCTCCTTGGCCAAACGCAACCCGAACTCGATGTCGGCCTGCTGCTCCGGCGACGGTTTTGACCCGAGACGAAATCCGGACTTGGGCATGAGCGGCTCCAGCCACGGCAACGGCTCGATCAACTCGATGCCGTCCTTGCGCAACTCATCCCCGAGGGCGCCAAAGATGGTGTGGGCATTCTTTTCCTTGAGCCGAAGCAGGGTAGTCAGCGCCCTGAGGTCGGGACGCACATCGAACAGGTTGCGCGGCGCAATCTGGCCCAACATGACGCACCGCGTGACGCCGCGCTCGACCAAGGCGGAAATCAGTTTTGAGAGTTGGCCGACACGGAGCCAGACGATTTCGTCCACGAGCGTCTCGAGGGCCGGATCGGTCTCGCCCTCGAACGCCACCGCAACAAGGCGCTGGCCCCCTTGCGCGCGCACCTGGCGTGCAAAGGCCAAGGGCAATGATCTGTTGCCGGCGATGAGACCGAGCGTGGCTGTCGAATGCGTCACGCGCTCAAAATTAGAGCCTCGCCAGCCTCCGCTCAATGACGATTACAAATCGAATCTCACGCTTCGAATCCGAATCCGGTCAGCAGAATGCCGATCGGTCGTCTGTGCAGGGCAGCCCCTGAGCAGGCAGAACATGCAGGAAACAAGAACGGCGTCGGGGGATGCCCAACGCCGCAGTCGTCCGTGACCGTGAGGAAAAAGAACAGTCAGATTATCTGCGGGACCGGCGAGACACGGCAAAACCGAGCAGGCCTAGGCCGCCAAGCAGGGTGGAGGCTGCGGGTTCGGGAACAACCGTTAGTTCCCCGTCGGTTAGAATCAGGTTGTAACTTTCCCCGATGGTAGTCAAACCGCCACCAAGTCCGGTGGAACCGGAATTGCTCCACTGCAGAGGCCATGTCCCATTGGGCACTCCCTTAAGGTTTATCGTAACGGTCAGCAACAGCTCATTTACGCCGCTACGGAAAGTGGCCCAATGAGTGGGATCGAAATTATCAGTGTCCACAGTCCACGCTAGTCCACGCAAATCGTCTGTAAAATCGTAGTTATTCTCGGTCACTGGCCCCTCGAAAGGCGTACCGGTGACACCATCCCAACTGTTAAGCACAAAGCTAGGCGCTGGGGAACTGGTTCCATCGCCAATCAGAATGTAAAAAAAAGAACCGTCGACCTTCAGATCATTGCCAGTCAGGTTCCTAGCAAACAACTGAATCTGATTCAATCCATTAGGAAGTACGTGAAACCCAGCACTCAGTTCAAATTCGGGCGGATTCTCTGTTGGAGGTGGGTCGCCCAATGGTTGAACAAACTGGCCTACGGCGACACACGTGCCAACCAAAAGTGCAAACCCCGATGTCAGCAAATGTACATTCATCTCTGATATGGAGCGATTATTATTAGAAAAGGATCACTGGTCAAGCACTTTTTCTGACTCCACAATTGTCTAATTGTCTCGCGCCTAAGGGACACAAGCGTCTTCGCCGAAAACCACGGATCTTGTGGGCCTCCTTCTTGGCCAGAGGAGCACAGCCACACCCGTTCCGAGAAGAGACAACACCGTGGGTTCCGGCACCACGAGGATTTCAGAGAAACTGGTCGCAACGACCAGATTGTCAAATAGAGAATTCCCCGGAGCACCATTATCCGAAGGTGTTCCATCAGCGCCTTGCCTCAACGCGAAGGAGTTGATTGGACCGGCACCGTAACGCAGGATATCTGTAGCGGTTACGCTGGGGCTGCCCTCGTCAGTCGGATTCACCCACAGCGTCGATTGGTCTGTGGCAAGATCAAGCCGCACAACCACGGTGTACGTGACACCGAGCTGCAGATCTTCAGGAAACTCCGATGTCGTGGCCGAACTCCAGCTCTTGTTGGCGATCGCTAGCCGGAAGAATCCCGGGGCAGCACCTTCTGTGTTGGCCCCTACGCGTGCGTAAAACTCGTTGGCAAGCTTGGCTTTGAAATGCGCAAAGTAAGATCCTGCCGTGTACGTTCCATTAACAGGCGGTAAACTAGTGAAGGTGACTGTGAACCCGGCATACAGCCTGGTGGATTGGTCGGTGTACGGATCGATCTCCGATGCCAAGAGGTGATGGACATCTTCCCTGCCGCCCAATGCGTCGCTCTGGCCAACCAACGCGGCGCCATTTGCCACGAACAGGGACTCCGTTCCACTGTGATTCTTCCAGATGCCGCCGGACACGTCGACAAGTCTGCCATCCGGATAACCGAAGTACTCCTCAAGCAGAATCTCACCGCGCAGGCCTGTCAGGCAGCCAAACCAAAACCAGAATCCAAAAACCAAGCTGACCATGTGTGAGAAGGTTCTTTTCATAACTCATCAGCCTTTGACTGCTCCATGCACTCGCAACGATCTCCGCACCCCTGAAAACCGAAGGTTAAACTAACTCGTTCTCATCCAGATGGAAAGATCAAAAAAGAGAAAAATTCCACCATTGCACCATTAAAGGATCATGAATGGCATCCTCATTCGGCAGGTCTCACTGTCCTGCGCAAGGCCCGCATCGCTGACTTCGGCAACTTGAACTCGAGAAGGCTCTTCAAACCAACCGAGCTGTGCGAACCACTGCACACTCTCCTCCCGCCTCCGTTGGACGCTCAGCGGATTGACCCCAAGCCGGACTTGACCTCGATCCAGCGGAAGAACTGCTGCGGGACGCCCCTTTGCGTCGGGATCTCCATTTCAACAATACCACTGGCGTTAGCCGTGCGGTCCGAGCCGGGCACATCCTGCCACGGACCGGTGATCATCGGAGCCGACTGCAGGCGACAAGGCTGCCCGGAAGCCGTTCGACGGCCGATCAGGATCGCATGCTGGTCCAAGACGACTGTCGGCCCGCGATCTGATCCCTCGCCCAAGCTGCCCGTTTCTGAACAGCGATCTGTTGCATCACCCACCGCAGGCGCCGTCGACGCATCAGAATCACGGGCGTTTCGAGCCGAAGCGAGCCCCACCCCGAACTGGGGCGCGTTGATCAGAAGCAATCGGGTAAACGGCGAAGTCAAGTTGAGCGTAACAATCTCACAGTCAATAATGCTCACCACCCTGTCTCGGGCAAAATCGTATGGAGACGTGATCGGTGCAGGTCTGATCGCAGTATTTCGGTTCGCGCACACAAGTTCCCGATCCAAAAAAGTGACCTGCGCCGAAGTGGGGAAATCCCCCGTTTCCCCGATCGCATTGCCAAAGTAGAACACGTCTGAATGGGTCAGATCGGTCGTGAGCGTCGCCTGGACTGTGATCTGCAGCCACTTCTTGGCGATGGAACCCGGGTCTGGCCAGTTGGGCCAGATCAGCGTGATCCGGTCCGAGCCGTCGACACCGGCGCCTTCGCGGACCGTGATACTGGCCGGCAGGGGGGCCTGGGCCCAAGTCGTCGGATCATTGTTGTTGCCGACCTTGAACCCAAAATCGTCAACAGTCGGGGTGCCGGCCAGGCCGTCGATGTCGATCATGATGCCGTTGATGCCGCGGCTGTAGCTGGTGTAATTGGCGAACGTGGCGGTCTGGCCCGGGAGCAACGCCTGCTTGTCCGGGGCAATCGCGCTGTCGTCCGAGACGCTGGCTGCGGCGTTGTTGCCGTCCCACGCGGATTGGTTATAGAAGATATGCCGCCCGACGACCTGGGCATCGGGGAGGTTGTTGATCTCGACGATGAACGACTGCTCGAGTGCGGCGCCACCGGAATCGGTTGTCTGGATGCGGATCGCGTAACTGCTCTGCTGTTCTCGGTCGAATGAGACGAGGGCTTGCACCTGATCGCCCACGATTGTGAAGAACGCATTGCCGTCGGAGCCTTCTCCGGGCACCAGGGAGTAAGTGAACGGTTCGCCGGAGTCCGGGTCGGTTGTGCTCAGGATTCCGACCACGGTTCCCGGCGGTTGGTTTTCATCCACGGCAACCGAGCCGCCCGTCTCGGTAATCGAGTTCATGCTGAACAGGTCACCGTCACCCGTCACAGGGCTGAGGGTGATGCCTGTGGGGCGGAGATTGACGGTCAGCGTGGCGAGGGCGCTGTAGACAGAGGAGTATGCGTTGGCAACGATGACACCGAAGTAAGCGCCGTCGTCGGCGGCCGTGACGGGAGGCGTCGTGTACGACGCGGCTGTGGCGCCCTCGATACTCGCATACATGCGATGCCATTGGTAGGTCAAGGGCGCTGTGCCGGTCGCAACCACGCTGAACGTCGCCGGTTGCCCTTCGTTGACCGTCTGGCTGACCGGTTGCTCGATGATCGTCGGGGGAACACGAACGGTCAGCGTCGCGCCGGCGCTCGGGGTGCTGCCGGCCGCGTTGCTCACCACAACTGAAAACACGGCCCCATCGTCGTCCCAAGACACTGGCGAGTGGGTGTAGATGCGGTTGTTGGCGCCCGCGATGTTCACACCATTCCTTCGCCATTGATAGCTCAACTGTTCATCCGGGCTGACCATTGAAGCCACGACCTGAAAGCTGACCGCGGATCCAACCACAACCGTGACGCTGCACGGCTGGGTGGTGATGCTGGGCGGCAGAACCACTCCCAGCCTGCCCGCCGCGCTGCTCGTGAGGGCTCCGGACTCGTTGCTGACGACCACGGTGAAGACCGCCCCGTTGTCGGCGGCAACGGCCGGCGGGGTGGTGTAGCTGGCGCTCGTGGCGCCGTCGATCTCGATCGAGTTCCTGAACCACTGGTATGTCAGCGGGGCGGAGCCAACGGCCGAGACGCCAAAAGTCGCAACCTCTCCCAACTCGACAATTTGGGGAGCGGGTTGAGCCGTGATCACCGGGGGTGTGTCGAGGACGGTCAAATTCGCCGCCGCGCTGATCACGGACCCATAGGCATTGCTCACACGCACTGTCAGGACCTTTCCGTTGTCGGCCGCGGTCGTCGGAGGGGTGACGTAGGTGGCGCTCGTGGCTCCGCTGATGTTGACGCCGTTCCTCCTCCATTGATAGGTCATGGGGACGGCGCTCACGGCCGTCACCCTGAAGGTCGCAGTCTCGCCTGCGCCAACCGTCTGGTCCACAGGCTGACGCGTGACAAGCGGCAGCGCCCCCTGCGCGGGAGGCACGACATAGACCAGGCCGATGTCGTCCCGAAACTCATCCGGACGCGTGTTGACCAGAGACGCGCCTTTGTTGTTCTTGATGCCGTTCACACCGCACGCCAGCGTGAGGCGATAGGTCCCGCCATAAGCGAGGTTCGCGGCGGCGCGCACGACAACCTCACATGCGAACTTGCCGGCCACTTCGCGTTCGACGTATGCGATCGACTCGAGGCCGACCGCAGCCCCCGCGGCATCGGTCAGGGCGACTGTAGCCGCGTTCACGGTCGACGCAATGAACCCGCCCTCGCGGCTCTTCAGATTGGCCCAATCCGAGGGGAAACCCGGCGAGAAGATGCGCGCGCGCAGCGTGCGGCGGTCAGCAATCTCGTAAAGCGTCTCGTCCTCCTCCACACGCGGGGCATAAGGGCAGGCCTTGGGATCGAAGACGAACATGTGGCCGGTGTGTCCGCCATTGGCCCCGGCCGGATAGGCGATCAACGTCCCGAGCCTCGCCTCGGCCAGGTAGAAACCATTCATCAAATGCAGGGACGTGCTGAAGGGCATCTCGCTGGTTGACCGGCTCGAGGCGGCGTAGAGGTCGGCATCGCGCGCATATTCTGGCGAGATTTCAGGGCTGATCAGGTTGTCGCGATTGCCAAAGTAGTACGGGTCGATCCAGCCCCCGTAAGAGTAATAATTGTGTGTGTATCCGCCCATCCCGGCAATCGCGCCGAAAGGGAAAAAGTCCACGACCGGTTCGTGGTACGGGTCGCTGAAAGACTGCGTGTAGTAGAGCGTGGTCCCGTCCGGACCAAATGTCGCGTTGTTGATCGAGCCGGAAATCGCCGTCGACGTGCCGGCGATGGTCATGAGTGTGCCTGCCACAGCCTCGGCGTCGCCGAAGCGGTAGATGCGCGACGCGGCGTCCGTGTCATACTGGCCGGTCATGATGCAGTAGACGGTGCCCGGCGCCTGAGGGGAGACGGCCAGCGCAGCCGGACGTTTGTCCGTGCCGTAAGCCGTGACGTTGTGGCCCCACACCGTCAACTGGGGTCCGGCGCTGATGTCTTCAATTCGCAACACCCCGTTGAAGGGCGCCGCCTCGTTGCGAATCGTGACGTACACGCGGTCAACGCCATTGACTTTGGCGGAGGCGATTTGGTAAGCGAACTTGGAGCCGGTGGCGGTTGGCTTGTAGCTGACGTTGTTGACGTTGCCCAGATCGACGCTGCTGAGGAGTTGCGCGGTGTCCGTGCGGTACTTCGACACGAGGGCCTGGCTTGTCGACGAACGCCAATAGACCGCCCAAAGCGTGTTGGGCGCCGTCTTGGTCACAGACGCATTGTACATGGCGTCGCCGTGGAACTTGTAACGCTTGATGGCGCCGGTCGACACATTGTACTCGAGAACGCACAGGTAATCGCTGATGCCAGGCGTGCAACCCGTCGCCCCCGCCGAGAATGTGACGTACAGGTACTGGCCGGCGGTGGTCGGATCGACGTAGACCTGGTAGACCGGGGCCGGGTCGGCGCTGCTGAGTCCAGCCGGCTGTTCCCAGGCGCCCGTCGCAAGATCGTAGGCGCAGACGCCCTTGAACGTGCCGATCCACACCTTGTGATTGTAGGCGTCGTACGCAACACGATAGACGGCGTCGCTCAACAGCCCGCCCCGCGTGTTCTCCGTCGTGAAGTGATCGAGCAGAGTCCCGTCGGGCGCGTAGACCGCCACTCCGTTGCCCCGAAAGTTGTTGGCGCTGCGCGCGTTGGCCGTCGAGTACATCTTCAGAATGTCCTGGCCCAAGGCGCACCACACCGAGTTGTCTTCGGTCGCGCAGGCCACATCCGACATCTGCCGCAACAACAAGTCCGAGGCGTCGCTCTTCATCAAACTCTCTACGGTGCGGGCGTTCACGTCGCATTTGCTCAACCCGCAGAGCGGTCGCTTAAAGAGGCGGGCCGGATACGAACGGTGGGCGAACACCAGAGCGCCCGGGTCGAATCGCATGTGTTTCGAGATGTTGCGGTAGCTGATGAAAGGATCCGAGGTGCCGTTGACCCAGTTGAAGTAGGCGAAACTCAGATCGTGCAGGTTGTGAATCGAGCCCGAGACGCCGGGATTCCAATCAATGATGTTGATGCCGCGTTCCTTCAGTTCCGCCCGTTCGGCTTGATATCCGTAAACCTCCCAATTCGAGGGATTGTCATCGACAAGGAAATTGATCCCCTTATTGTATTTATCGTAGGCGACATGTCCGGATTGATAGATCAACTGCTTTGTTACGTCCAATCCCTCTCCGTCGAGCCGTGTGACAATGTAATAACGATACTTAGTTTTCGTGAACTTTATCGCTGTGCGATCCTCGTAGTTCGACTTGCGGATGTAATAATAGGGGTTGTTGTTCAGGGGGATGCAATCCGAGTAACTCGTGGCTGGATAGGTGTCGGACAGGGCCCACATCAGGTAGGCATCCAGGATTGCGTTGTACGACGACGTCGCAGTGTCCTTGCACTCGCGCGGGAAGTTCGAACTCAACACGATGTAGTTGATGCGGTCCTGCAGACCGTACTGCGCCATGTGGGTCTTGATCCCGTTGATGAAGGCGTCCCGGGCCGCGACGGTGGGAATGGTACCCGTCAAAGGCAGAGTGACCACGTTGTTGTCCGGGATCTGACGCTGCTCTTTGAAGTACTGGGCAACGGCTGCCGACTCGGCGTCGCCCTCTTTCACGACGACCAGCACGTCGTCGTACGAGGGCATGGTGTGACCCGCGACACAGAACAACGCCAAAGCCAAGATGAGCCAGGGCATGACCTCCAGCGGACGCGGAGGTCTGTGGATTCGAGGGGGGGAGTCGGCGCGACGCGCACTCAACGCTGCCCTGGGAAGGGACGCAGAGCGCCTCTGCGTGTGGTTCCGTAAAAGTGGTTTATTCGCTCTCTGAGCACAATAAGTCAAGGTTGTCCGGGAACACATGTTGGTTCCGCACTTTTAGGGAAAGATGCCTGGCAGCGACAATAGAAGAATTCTTTACCTACTCTGAGGCGCACTACGCAGGAGTGCTTAGCTCTGGGCCATTTCTCAGCTTTCATTGGAGGTTATTTGTGCTGTTTGGGATCCAGTCGATCCTCGTCACTCGTGGCGCAGGGCCTCGATGGGATCGAGCTTTGCGGCGGCGCTCGCGGGATAGAGACCGAAAACGATGCCTACCGCGCCGGAGATTCCGAACGCGAGCAGGACCGACCAGACGGTGACGATCGTCTTCATTGTTGTGAGCTGCGAGACAACCAAGGGCGTGAGCACGCCGACGAGCACGCCGACCAATCCGCCGCCGACCGAGAGCACGACAGTCTCGACCAGGAATTGGGTGGTGATATCGCGGCGCTTGGCGCCGAGGGCGCGGCGGATGCCGATCTCGCGGGTGCGTTCGGTCACGGTCGCGAGCATGATGTTCATGATGCCGATACCGCCGACGAGCAGTGAAATCGCCGCGATCGACCCAAGCACGATGTTGAAGATACGCTTGGTCTGCTCGGCCTGGCGGAGGAGTTGGAGAGGCACGATGATCTCGTAATCGTTCTGGTCGTGGAATCGACCGAGGAGGGTTCGGATTTGCGGGTCGGCGGTTTCCACGGCCGCCAGGTCCTGCATCTGGACGGTGATCTGGTGGAGTTGAACCTCCTCGGCCTCGAAACTCCCGGCGGATCTGCGGATGAGCGTCTCGCCGAATCGCGTTCGGGAAACGCTCAGCGGAATATAGACGTTGTTGTCGAGCGGTTGTCCCTCCATGGCGCCAGCCTGGCTGCGCTGCTCGGGTTGGCTGCGCTCTTGCAGGATGCCGATGATTCGGTAGTAGAAGGTGTCGATCTTCACCGCGTGCTGCATCGGATCGAGGTGCGGGAAGAGACGGCGCGCCAGGCCGGTCGTGATCACGCAAACATTCTCCGCGTGCTGTTCGTCGAGATGCGCGAGGAACCGTCCGCGGACGATCCCCGCCCCAGTCACATCCATGTAGGACGGCAGCGTGCCGATCACCTGGCACGGGACTTCGTTGCGATCGAAGCGCACATTCTCGCGGATGATGCGCATGGGCAGGACGCGGTTGACGCCCGGGATGGTGGACTGGAGCCTGGCGCCATCTTCATAGGTGAGGCCATAGGCCAACTGCATGCCGCGCGGGCTGCCGCCTGCCTGCTGGCGGGCCTGGTCGGGCGGCTTGAGACTGCGCAACAGGATGTTGTTGCTGCCGAGATTCTTGATGGCCTCCTGGGCTTCGTACGAGGCCCCCTCCCCGATCGCGAGCATGGCGATGACCGAGCAGACGCCGAAAATGATGCCGAGCATCGTCAGGGCCGAGCGCAGTTTGTGGAGCATCAGGCTCTTGATGCCCAGGCGCACGGTGCTTACGAATTGGAAGGTGAGCATGCTGGCCCCGGGGGTTAGGACGGCGAAACGGGCGGGCGGGCCCGCATGGGGCGGTTGACAACTTCGCGGTCGATCAGGCCATCCTTCATATGGATGACCCGGTGGGACCGGCTGGCCACCCGGTCGTCGTGCGTGACGAGGACGATGGTCTTGCCGGCCTCGTTCAGGCGGTCGATGAGGTCGAGCACTTCCTGGCCGGTCTTCGAGTCGAGGTTCCCCGTCGGTTCGTCGGCGAGGATCATCAGGGGGTTGTTGACCAGCGAGCGGGCCACGGCAACCCGCTGCTGCTGGCCACCGGACAATTGGCTGGGGCGGTGATGGAGCCGGTCGCCCAACCCGACGAGCTTGGCCAGTTCGAGGCAGGATTCGAAGTGGCTGCGGACATCCTTCCCCTGGTAGAGCAACGGCACCTGGATGTTCTCGAGAACCGTAAGCTGCGCGATCAGATTGTAAGACTGAAAAATGAAACCGATCTTCAGTCCGCGCGCTTCCGAGAGCTGGTCATCGGGCATTCGAGAAACATCTTCGCCGCCCAGGGAAATACTGTCCAGCCGTCGGGCGATCGAGGCAACCGAGGATATTCAGCATCGTCGACTTGCCCGATCCGGACGGCCCCATGATTGCCAGATAGGATCCGGCTTCGACATCCAGATCCACACCGCGCAGGGCCAGGACATCGGCTTCGCCCCCGAGGACGTAACGCTTCTCGACGCCGCGGATTCTGATGATTGCCGAATCGGCTGGCATGCGGGTTAGGGCTGCCGCGGACTGGGGGCCGCGTCTCGGCCAGGGCGGGCGCCGGCTTCCCCTTCGCCGCGGCGTTCGCCGCGATTGGGTCGGAGACTGCCCATCGCCTCGCGCATGGCCGCCCGCTCCCCTTCATCGAGCTGGCCGTCTCCATCCTTGTCGAAACGCTTCATCATCTCCTCGCGCCCTGGACGCGTCCCTCCGCCCGGCCCTCCGCCTGGCGGGCCCTGGCCGCCGAAGCGGGCGGCGAAGGCCGCGCGCATCGACTCGCGTTCCGTTTCGTCGAGTGTTCCATCGCCATTCTTGTCGTACTGTTTGAGGATTTCTTCGGGGCTGACGCCCCCAAGAGGTCCGGCTCCCGCGCCCGCACCCGGCGTCGGACCACGTCCGCCGCCTTCAGTGCCGGCCGCGGTCAACGCGGGCCTGCCGTTGCCTCCGCCCTGGGAATTGGCCTGGTTGCCGAGTCCGTTGGGAGGCGCAGCCTCGATGGGCGGGACATTGGTGAAGCTGATCCTGGCCTTTTCTTCGTCGGCGAGCACGGCGCCTTCGAGATCCTTCTCATGGCTGTCAAAGGGCGGAGAGAGCATCACGCGATCGCCGGCTTCGAGTCCCTGGACAACCTGGATGAACTTCGTGTTGAACATGCCAACTTCGACCGGTCGCGGCTCGGGCTTGCCGCGGTTGAGCACGTAAGCGACCTGCTTGCCCTTGAAGGTTGTGACCGCCTGGATCGGCACCGAGAGGACATCGGCGATGTTCGTGATGACAATCTCGGCTTTTGCGGACACGCCGGGTTTGACGTTGGGCGGGTTTTCGGACAGGTACACCTCGGTGTTGTAAACCTTCAGGTTCGGATTGCCCCAGCGCGCTTGGGTGTCGGGCAAGGGCGCCACTTTGGCAACCACGCCCGCATAGCGCTTGTCGGGATCGGAATCCAGGACGACAAAGGCCGGCAGGCCGGCTCGGATCATGTTGATGTGGGATTCGTGGATCTTGACCACCACCTTCATGCGGGAAAGGTCCGGCAGTTTGATGAGTTCCTGTCGGTTGCGCACAACCGCGCCGCCTTCGACCAACGACTCGCTGCTGAAGCGATTCTCGCTGACCTGGTACACGACCAGGCCGTCCTGAGGGGCATAGATCATCGTCGCATCGAGGTTCTTGCGATCTCGATCCAGCTTGTCCTCGTTGAGCTTGAGGGTGTTGATTTGGGAGAGCAGATCGGCCTCATACTGGGCCATTTTCCGTTTGTTGAGGTTGATCTGCTGTTGAAGCTGTTCTTCCGCCTGCTGCACGTCCGAATTGAACTTCTTAATCTGTTTCTCGACATCGAACTGGTCGAGCATCCAAAGCACGTTCGTGGCCGCAATCAGTTGATTCTCGGTCGCCAGCACGGCCAGCCGGTCGCCGTCCACCTTCTGTTTGGTCTCGTACCCCTTCTCGGCGAGCCTGACCGAGTTGCTGTAGGTCTCACGATTCACCACGAGTTGATTCGACGCCTGGAGAGCCTTGTTCTGGGCTTCGAGCAGCTCGACCAACCGCTGGCCTTGCTCGTACTTGTCGCGGTCGATGATCGCCAGGTCGAGTTTGAGCTTGGCGGCCAGGTAATCCACGTTGGTGGCGCTGCGCTGGATTTCGAGTTGGGCCTCCGCGTTGGTCACCGCGAAGCGCGCCTTCTCGACACTGATGAGCTGCTGGTTGACCTGATCCAACGCCTGCGAGGAGTCCAACTCGACCAGGAGATCGCCCTTTTTCACCGAGGCGCCCTCGGGGACAATCGAGATGATGCGGGCCGTGCCCTCGACCTCGCTCCGGATCACCACCTCGCTAATGGCGGTCAACGTGCCCGGCTCGATCACCGACACGGTGAAGTCCCCGCGCTTCACAAGGTAGTGCTCGGTGCCCCCGCCATCCTTCTTGGACGGTCGCAGCACAACGTAGAGCAACAGCAACAACAAGCCCACGGCGCCAACCTGAAAAAGCCGGCGGCGCGCGCGCGGCGGCGCGGCGGAACCGGGCGAAGCAGATGCATTCATGACGAGGGTTCGAGGAATTGGTCCGGGGGGATCGGGTTGTCGTCGGGCATTTGCAGGGGCGGCGGTCCGTGCTGGCTCTCGTCCAGTGTCGCGGTCAGCGGGTCCTGCAGCCAGAAGGACGGATGGTCGGTTGTGATAACCCCGAGGTCCAAGAGGACCTGCAACCGGGCCTGGAGGTGGTCCACCATGGTGAAGACAAGGTCGTTCTGGGCTTGGATGAGGGCGTCCTGCGACTGGCGCAGCCTCTGCACGTCCGTGCGTCCCGCCTCGAGCAGGAGCGTGTCATTCTCGACCCGCCGCCGCGCCACTTCGAGCGCGTCGAGCTGACTGATGTAATTGAGGCGCCGCTGTTCGAGGGTGCGCAGCCCCCGATCGATCCGCTCCTTGAAGTTGTCCAGAGTCAGGCTGAGCTGACGCAACTCCCGCTCGAAATCGACGAGCGTTCCGCGGTAATCGTTCCGTTCGGCCAATCGGTCCAACGGGAGATCGATCTGCAAGCCGAAGTTATAGCGAAACTGATCCGGGTTGAACCGAGTGTAGTGATACGACCAGGAGTTGGTCGAATCCTGAACGGCATAGCTGGCACTGCCTTGGAAACGAACCCCGGGTTTGAGCTTGTCAGCCGCCAGCCTGACCCGGCGCTTCACATCCTCGAAACTGTCGATCGCATTGAGAATGTCGGCGTGCTTGGCGATGGCGATGCGAAAACCCGCGTCGCGGTCGATCGGGACGGCGCCCAACCCGGCGCTGCTCAGTTCCCGCAGGTCGCCGTCGTCCAGGTAGAGGTCCTCCTTCAGCGGGAGGCCCAGGGTCACCTTGAACGCGTCGAGTTGGCTCATGTACTGAGCCAGCGAGTTGACGTACATGATCCGCGCGTTCAACTCCTGTGTGCGCGCATCGTCCACCTCGCTTTGCCGCACCCGATCGACGGCGCGCGCCTCCGTGTAGCGCCTGGTTTCGACGCGGCGCAGGTAATTGGTGTAGTTGTTGCGCACGCTGTCCTTTTGACCCAGGAGCCCGAAGTAATCATTCACAATGCCAACGGCGAACTGCCGCTGGTACTGATCGAAGCTCCGGATGCTGTAGATCAGACTGCGCTGCGCCTGCGTCAACGCCTCGACCGCATCGCTGTTCCGGCCAAAGCCGCGCAGCAGCGGCTGCGCGATGTCGACGGACATCACGCTCAAGGCCGCCGTCCCGGGGTCCCCGGTGTAGTAACGCATGAGGTCGTTGACGAGCTTGACGCTCAGGCTCCCCCCGCTCTTGAACACCTGACTGAACCCCACCTCCGGTTTCAGCGCGTCCAAATCGACGTTCCCATTGCCATCGCCGCTTGCCGAGGGGTTGACGCTCGCGAAGAAGTTGGGCGTGAACCGGTGGCGCTGGCCGGTCAAGGCCAGGGCCCGCAAATAAAGCTGCTCTTTCTGGTTTTGATACTCGCGGCTCCTGCGGACAGCCAGGTCCAGCGTATCCCGCAGGTTGATCACCCGCCGATTGGTGGCCATCCGATCCTCGACGATCTCCGCCGGCAGAATCGTCTTGGGATCCCGCGTCGAATAGGGGGTGTCGATGGTGAAGGCGTTGGTTCGCTTGAAAATCCCCGCCTCGACCTGCTCGATGATCCGATAAACATCCTTGTCGGCCGATTTGCGGTAGTGCCTCGTGCTGCACCCGATCAAGACGGCCGCAATCGCCAGGAACGCAACATTCCGTCCCGCTGGCCCACACACCCGACGCAAAGCACGCCCCGCAGCCATTAGCAATCCCCAGCGCAGCGCGCCTCAGACCAAATCCCAGTCCTCATAGCGATCAAACGTCCCCGTGTCTTCGCCAAGGCGGAGCGAGCCGCCCTGCGGCGGCTCGCTCGTCTCGCGATCTCGATTTCACCGGGCAGGTCACTTCTCTTCCGGAATGCGCATGCCGTAGAAGGAGCGATAGACGAACACCAGGGCCACGACGAACAACACGACGGCGATGCCGGTCTTGAGTCCAGTCTGCTGCGCCTTCTGCATGGCCACCGCAATCTCGGTCGCCAGGAGGCCGAACAAGGTGGTGAACTTGATGATCGGATTCATCGCCACTGAACTGGTGTCCTTGAAAGGATCACCCACAGTGTCTCCCACCACCGTCGCGTCGTGGAGTTCGGTGCCCTTCTGACGCAGATCCACCTCGACAATCTTCTTGGCGTTGTCCCAGGCCCCGCCGCCGTTGGCCATGAAAATGGCTTGGTAAAGACCAAAGAACGCGATCGAGATCAGGTACCCGATAAAGAAATACGAATCGAAAAACGCCAAAGCGAGCGACAAGCTGAAGATGGCCACGAAGATGTTGAACATGCCTTTCTGGGCATAGATCGTGCAGATCTTCACGACTTCCTTGCTGTCCTCGATCGAGGCTGTCTTGGCGCTCAAGTCCATGTTCTCCTTGATGTACACGACCGCGCGATAGGCGCCGGTGACGACCGCCTGGCACGAGGCGCCGGTGAACCAGTAGATGACCGCGCCGCCCATGAGGAAGCCGAGCAGGATGGTCGGCTGCACCAGGGAGAGCTTGGTGATCACGCCGCCGAATTCCTTGTCGAGCAGGAGGATGATCGCGAACAACATGGTGGTCGCCCCGACAACCGCCGTGCCGATCAGCACGGGTTTCGCCGTCGCCTTGAACGTGTTGCCGGCGCCGTCGTTCTTCTCGAGGTTGTGTTTCGCGGCCTTGAAGTCGGGCTTGAAGCCGAAGTTCTTCTCGATGTCCTTCTCGATGCCCGGGATGGACTCGATCTGGCTCAACTCATAGACGGATTGCGCGTTGTCGGACACCGGTCCGAAGCTGTCCACTGCGATGGTCACCGGCCCCATGCCGAGGAATCCGAATGCCACCAGGCCGAAGGCGAAAATGGGAGCCGCAAAGGAGATCGCCGCCGGCATGGTCTGGGAGAGCGCAGGACTGATCGCGGGCAGCGTCATGAGGTAGGCAACAAGCATCAGAATCAGCATGAGCAGGCCCTGCCAAAAGGCGGAGAAATTGCCGGCCACGAATCCGGAGAGGATGTTCAGCGAGGCGCCGCCCTGTTTGGATGCGGTCACGATCTCTTTGACATGCCGCGCCTCGGTGCTGGTGAAGATCTTGGTGAACTCGGGGATGAGCGCGCCCGCCGCCGTGCCGCAGGAGATGATGACTGCCAACACCCACCACAGATCGGGAACCGCCGTGCCGTTGACCTGCAGGTCCTTGAGCATGAGGTTGCTGATGGCGAAGGTGACCACAATCGAGATGATCGAGGTGAGCCAGACCAGCCACGTCAAGGGCAGTTCGGGATGGAAGTCCTTGGCCAGGCTGTATTTGGCCGTGAAGACCTTGTTCGTGATCACATAGGCCAGGAACGACGTCATGATCATCAGGATGCGCATGACGAAGATCCACGTGATCAAGGTCGCGCACAGCGGCGTCAGGCCCAGCGTCAACGCCAGGAAGGTGATCAACGCCACACCGGTCACGCCATACGTCTCGAAGCCGTCAGCCGTCGGCCCTACCGAGTCGCCCGCGTTGTCGCCGGTGCAATCGGCAATCACCCCGGGATTCTTCGGGTCGTCCTCCGGGAGTTTGAAAACGATCTTCATCAGGTCCGAGCCGATATCGGCGATCTTGGTGAAGATGCCGCCGCAGATGCGCAGCGCCGCCGCGCCCAGCGATTCGCCGATGGCAAATCCGATGAAGCATGGACCGGTCAGGTCGGGGGGCAAGAAGATCAAGATGCAAATCATGAAGAACAGCTCGACCGTGATGAGCAACATCCCGACGCTCATGCCGGAGCGCATCGGGATGGCCAGCGGCCCCCAGGGCAGACCCGTCAGCGCCGCAAAGGCGGACCGGCTGTTGGCCTGGGTGTTGATGCGCATGCCGAACCAGGCCACGCCGTAAGAACCAAGAATGCCGAGGATCGACGCCAGAAGGATGACCACGACCTTGCCGAAGGGCATGCCTTTGGTCACGGTGCCCGCGGCATCCTGATGCTGGGTGAGGAACCCGAAATAGTAGGCGATGCAGATCCCGATCAGCACCCAGAGGATGGCCAGGAACTTGCCCTGCTGGAACAGATAGCTCTTGCAGGTTTCCCAAATGAGGCTCGACACCTTCCGCATCGAGTCATGGACCGGAAGAGCCTTGGTGTGGTTGTATTGCCAAATCCCGAAAACGGCTGCCAGCGCGCACACAACAATCCCCAGCAGCATCAACGTGTAGCCACTGGCCCCTCCAAGAGCCGGGAAGTGCACCGTATCCAACGGTGGCAGTTTCAGCTCGGCTTCACCCCCCAGCACGCCGGGGGCACTCAGATTCAGGGCGGCCAGGGACAGCAGCCCGAACAGTCTTTGGCTTCGTCTCAACATAGTGTTCGGTTTAGGGTTCGGCGTCCGCCCGACAGGGGCAAACCACCATTAATCCGGTTCATCAAAACCGGTTTGAAACTCTCGCAACTATGAGATTGCCCGCAATGAGTCAAGCGGATTCACAGAGGATTCACGACACTTGATCCCTCGTGCCAGCGCCTCGAGCACTTCGATTTCCCCAGGGCTCAGCCGCTCCAACCCCTCCTGGGGCGGTCCCTCGCGGCGAAACATCCTGAGGGCGAGCCAGGCGATCTGACTGGACGTAAACGTCCTGCCGGGTTTTCAGGCAGGGGCCTTGGGCGGGAGGGGGACGCGCAGGTTGAGGTGCATCCGGTGGAGTCGCAGCACAGGCGCCGTGAGAAATGAGGTGAAGGCCTTGAGGCGCAGGCGGTCGGACTCGAGGTCTCACCGCGCCGGAGCCGGCAACCGGGTGCGGAGCACGACCTCCTGGGCAAACGAGGCTTTTGGCTTTGGTCAGTCGGGCGATTCCTTGTCGGGGATTTGAATTGGCAACGTGTTCGTGACGGCGACCCGGTAGAACTTCTGAGGCTGTCCAGCCATGACGGCATCGTTGGTGCAAAACTGCTTCCCGTTTCCAGGAATCCAGCCGGTGAGAGGTTCCCATTCGTTCTTGTCCAAGGTCGAACAGTGCTCGAGCCGGTAGCATGCACTTTGGGCGGTGCTCCAGCAGAGATGGACCTTCGAATCGCCCTGCGGAGCACGGATGGCTGCACTCAGGGGCACCGAGAATTCCTGTGTGCGCACGCACGTTCCCCATGCTCGGAAATGGAAGCTGTAGTTGCCCGGTGGAAGCGGTCCCAGGCTGTAATTCGTCGACACAGACAGCACGATGCACAGGCAATACGACGAGGTCTCATAGAACTGGGCATCGACAATGTAGCTGTTCGCGAAGCGCCGAGGACGGCCCCAGTTGCCCAAAGAGAAGCATGTGTCCGGCAAACTCACCTCGACACTCACAGACACACTCTCCCCATCGATGCCGGAAGTGATTCCGACGTCCCTGGGAGGAGGCGTGTAAGGAAAGGGCTCCCCGCACTGGCCGACAGCCTGCATCGCGAAAAGGCCGATGACGAGTGGCCCAAAAATGAGACTCACGGTCCTGGACTTCGTTTTCATAATCCAAAGCACGATACGTTTTGCCGCCTCGCTCGAGCCGAACGTTGGATGTTGAGCTCCGAGCTTTGGACGGCTCTTCCCTCTGGGAGTTCGGTTGACTGGCATCGGGTCGCGCAGACGGTTTATGACGAGTTCGAATCGCGCCTCGAAAGCCATTTGCCCACCGCGCCGGCGGCGGAACGGACGTGGAGTTTCGCGTAGATGCGGTGGAGGTGGGTGTTGACCGTCCGGGGGCTGATGCCCAGGTGAGCGGCGATTTCCTCGTAGCACATCCCCTGGGCCAGCGCCTCGAGCACTTCGATCTCCCGAGGGCTCAGCCGCTCACGCCCTTCCCGGGTCGGTCCCTCGCGGCGAAACGACCTGAGGACGAGCCGAGCGACCTGGCTGGACATGAGCGCCCCGCCGGCGTGGACCTCCGCAACCGCCTCGAGCAGCTTCGCCGGCGCCGTGCCCTTCACCAAATAGCCGCTGGCCCCCGCCTCGAGCGCGGGGAAAACCCACTCGGCCTCGGCGTGAACAGTCAGCACCAGCAGTTCCACGCTCGGAAACCGGTCTCGGCTGGCGCGAATGAACTCGATGCCGTTGATGCCGGGCAATTCGAGGTCCACGAGGATCACGCCGGGCTTCTCAACCGGGATGGCACGCAGGGCGGATTCGGCATTCTGGTGCGCGCCGACACACGTGAAGCCCGCGGAGCTGCCCACCAAGGCGGCCAGGGCCTGGCGCGTGCCCTGGTCGTCTTCGAGAACCATCACCCGGATGGGCCGAACTGGACTGTCTGGGACGGAAGCTGGACTGCGGCGCATCTTAGCCCGGATATTTCGTAAGGCTTCGCGGAGTCTCATATCCGGGCTCTGGCAAAACCGCGCCCGGAAAGGGAATCCAGAGCTGCCTGTCAGTTCTGAAAGCGTCCTGCCATAAAAACAGCGTGTTCATTTTTTCTGCCTCTCGGACCTGGCGCGGTTTTGCCTTTCTAACCCGCATAGCAGACATCATACGAAATCTGATCGCCCTTTGCACTGACGGGGTGTGAAACATGCGGGTTAGGAATACCCCATCTAACCCAGCGGCCCTGATCCCAACGTCGAATCGACTGCAGCGTCCATGGCCGCAGCGTACGCAAGACCCGCGGCGGGTTCAATAAAGGAATTGGCAGACGCGCAGGCCGATGGGACGTCGCAGAGCAGCCACCCGATCCGGGTCAGGCAGACGCCTCGCGCGGGAGGGGGACGCGGAAGATGACCTTGGTTCCCCGGCCCGGCTGGCTCTGAAGGTCGAACTGGCCTCCAAGCGACGTGATCCGCTCGCGCATGCTCGATAGGCCCAGGGCATGGTCGGCACTGTCGCCCCGCCGCGCCGCTTCAGCCACATCGAAGCCGCAGCCGTCGTCTTCGATCTCGATAACCAATCGCGCCCCCTCGATCCGGAGCCGGAGTCTGACCTGGGTGGCTTGGGCGTGGCGGATGGCGTTGTTGACCGCTTCATTCGTTGCCAGAAGCAGCGCTTTGCGCGCCTCGGGCCCGAGGATGACCTGGGGCAGGTCGGCGGGGAAATCCAGCCGGACCCGCAGTCCCGCCGCACCGAGCGCCGATTCGGCAGAGGCGCAGAGGCGTGACACGAGCAACTCGAGGCTGTCGGCCTTGGGATTGGTGGTCCAGATGAGGTCGCGCAAGGAATGGAGAGCATCGTGGGTCCGGCGCGAGAGACGGTCGAATCGGTCGGCGATAGCCTCTGGGGACAACGGCTTGGCTTCTCCCACACCGCTCAGAAGAGTGATCTCGGTCAGGCTGGCGCCGAGGCCGTCGTGGAGGTCCTTGGCCAGGCGCGCGCGTTCCCTGGCGAGGGCCGCTTGTTGCTCGAGTCGGCTCAGTCGGCGCAACGCGCGCATCCGCCAGCGCACGCCGCCAGCGACCAGAGCCGGCAACAGGGCCGCACCGCCCAGCCGCACCCAGGCGCGCTCGTGCCAGCGCGGCTCGATGCTGAAACTCAGGCGCGCCGGCATCGGGCTGGTGTAGCCATGATGGTTCTGCGCCCTCACCTCGAAGGTGTAACTCCCGGGGTTCAGACCGCTGAAAGTCGCCTGGCGCAGCGCGCCCGCATCCGTCCAATCGGGTGATAGCCCGAGCAGACGGTATTGGCAGCGCACCCGTGCCGGCGCCCGAAACGCCGCCACCGTGAAATCGATGCTGAGCAACCCGCGGTCCCCCGGCTTGACGGTCAGACGCTGCCCCGCGGCGCGCGCTCCATCGCTCTGGGTCAGGGTGCAGGAGCGGTTTCCCTCGCCGAACGCCAGGCGCGTCCGTGAGGCGCGGCTGGCAAGGCTGCTTGCGTGACGGTCGGGCTCATGGAGGACAGAGGCTGCCTCGGGGCCAAGGCCCCCGGTGAAGATCACGCGTTCCCCGGCACGCAAGGTCTCGATATGGACGCACGGCCCGTTGGTCAGATCGGGGGGCGTGTCCGGATCGAAGAGGGCCACGCCACCCATCGTGGCGAAGGCGACGCGCCCGTCCCGCAACCGAATCGCCGGGGGATAGCTGATCTGGCCGTTGGTCTCAGGATTCAACAGGCCGTCCTCCTCAGCATACGACACGCAGCGCGCCCGCGCCCGCTCGCCCTCCGCGACCTCGATGAGGTCCTGGCGCTTGACGCGATAGATGCCGCGGTCATGGCCAATCCAGAGCCATCCGCGCGTGTCCTCGACGATGCTATTGACCAGATTGTCCGGGAGGCCATGAGCCGTTGTGAACACCGCGACCCGTCCGCCGCGCAACACATTCAGTCCGCGGTCCGTGCCAATCCACAGAGCATCACCCGCGTCGCCCTCGATGGCATAGACGCGAGAACTCGATAGCCCGTTTGACTCGTCGAACCGTTCGAAGCCCTGATCCGTGAGCCGCGCCAGGCCGCCACCGCCGGTGCCGATCCAGATTTGCCCCTGACGATCTTCGTGAAGGGCACATACATTCTCGTGTGGCAGGCCGTCGGTGACCAGCCAGGCGTTGGTCCGGTCCGCGCCCAGGCGATACAGCCCCTGGGCGGCGCCGATCCACATGGCGCCGTCGCGCGCCTTCAGGAGTGCGCGTATCTTCGTCCGGAAGTCCGCGCCCGGGAACAACACCATTTCCAGAGCCTGCCCATCCCAGAGGCTCAGACCCCGCCCGGTCCCGATCCAGACTCGGCCCTGCTCATCCTCGGCCAAGGCGCGAATCATGTCGGAAGCCAGGCCCGACGCGTTGTTGAGGAGCCGGGGTTGATGCTGGTTGAGTTGGACCACGCCACCGTCAGTGCCCGCCCACAGCGTGTCGTCCGAGGCCTCGAGCAACGCGCGGGCCTTGGGATCGGGAAGACCTTGCTCGATGCCCAGGTTCCGAATGCGCCCTGGCAGCAGGCACACCAGACCGCTGCGCGCCGTGCCGGCCCACAGGTTGCCTTCGGCGTCCTCGGTCAGACATGAGAAACCGCCGCCGAAATCGTGGGGCGCCAGATCATATCGGGTCAGGACACCGTTGAGCCGGTAGCCAAGCACCTTGCTCGCGATGGGAAACCAGAGGCCCCCGGCCGCGTCGGCCATCAGGATCAGCGGATACTTGAAATGGGCTTGTTCGGTGGCCGATTCGATTTCCCAGCCGCCGGCGTGGCGGTGGACCAGACGACTGATCCAGTGCCCTGCATCGCTGACAATCGCGTGAACGACGCCGTCTTTGGTCACCGCCAATGCGTCATAGTGTTGGGTGTCGGCAAGGGAAGAAGGGAGGGTCTCTTTGTTCCACGGGGTGTCCGGGCCGGGCCGTCGATAGAACACCGTGCGACCGATCACCGCCCACACGGTTCCGTCGGACCCGACAGCCCAGGCGGTGTACCGCGACGTGCTGAAAGGCGTGCCGTCATCCACGCCCCGCCAGACTCCATCGGCGCAGCGGATCGCAAGGCCGTGCGTCGACCCGACAAGCAGGTCGCCTGCGGGTGAAAAGGCCAGCGAGGTTATCGAGACGGTTTCAGGGGCCGGCAGGGTCGGGAGGCTGGGCAGGTCCACCCGGCGCGGTTCCTGACCGAGCCGAATCAAGCCATTGGGGGTGCCCCCCCTATTGGCGGTGGCCACCCAGATCGTTCCATCGAGGTCCTGAGCCAGCGCTTGGCACACCTCGCTGGCGAAGACGTCGTGCGTCGAGCGCGACCAGGTCTTGAACTGCCGGCCATCGAACCGACTCACCCCTCTGCGCGTGCCCACCCAGATGAACCCGTTGTCGTCCCGCAGCAACGCCAGCACCCGGTCATCGGGCAGACCGTGCTCCTTGCGCCAGACCCGCACCGCGAAGTCGCGTTCCAGTGGGACAAGCCCCGAATCCGCGGCGTGCATCCAGAGCGAGAGCCCGAGCACAGCGGGGAGGATCGCGCCGCGCCAGACCGATGCAGGGATATGTCCTGGTCCGGCAGTGACTGTTGGGATGTGAACGCGTGCGGGAAACACTGCAGACGCCCCGATAGCCTCGGGAAAAGTGGTGCGGATAGCAGGACTTGAACCTGCACGCCTTGCGGCACTACCACCTCAAAGTAGCGTGTCTGCCAATTCCACCATATCCGCAACCGCCGCTGGGGTAATAAAGCCAGACCGCCCCGCGGCTGCAAGTTCTTTTCTGCGCAAATTCTCCGCAAATCCGCTTGCATCCGGAAGGGGCGCTCCTATGCTCTGCCCCCGCCTGAGCGCCGCCGAAGCGGTGTTCGCATGAGGCTGAGAAAAGAACTGTTAACGAAACAACCTGACTTCAACCTCCGTTGCCACCGCAACGTTTGGTCCGTTAGGCAATGGAGTCTTCGCCGGGTCATTTGTTCCCGACCAAGTCTCCCCCAGTCGCGTCGCGTTTACACGACAGAATCCGTATGCTCACCATGGAAGAAGCCCTGAGGCAAAGTCCAAAGACCTTTGCCGCAGGCCAAATCGTCAAAGGCACCATCCTCGAACTGCGCCCCAAAGAAGTCCTCGTCGACATCGGCTACAAGAGCGAAGGGGTCATCTCGCTCGCCGAATTCGAAGATCCGAAGGCCGCCCGGATCGGGGAGGAGATTGACGTCCTCATCGAAAGGCTCGAAGACCGCGAGGGCATGGTAGTCCTCTCCCGCGAGAAGGCCGAGTTCAAGAAGAATTGGGAACGAATCCTCTCGATCTGCAACGAAGGCGGCACGATCGAAGGCAAGGTCAAGTCCATCGTCAAAGGCGGCCTGCTGGTCAATATCGGCGTCGAGGCATTCCTGCCCGCCTCGCAGATCGACATCATCCCGCCCCGCAACCTCTCCGGGTTCGTGGGGAACACGTACCGATTCAAGGTCGTCAAGATCAACCAGGAACGGCAGAACATCGTGCTGTCCCGCAGGGAATTGATCGAGCAGGAGCGCAGCGAGCGCCGCGCCAAGCTGCTGGCCGAAATGATGCCGGGCGATATTCGCAAGGGCACGGTCAAGAATCTGACCGACTTCGGCGCCTTCGTCGACCTGAACGGGCTCGACGGCTTGCTCCACATCACCGATATGAGCTGGGGCCGGATCGGGCATCCGAGCGAAATGCTCAAGGTGGGCCAGGAACTGGATGTGGTCGTGCTGGACATCAACCGCGAAAAGGAGCGCGTCAGCCTCGGCCTCAAACAGAAGATGGCCAACCCCTGGGACACCATCGAGTCCAAGTTCCCCATCGGCGCCAAAGTCAAAGGCAAGGTCGTCAACCTGGTCCCGTACGGCGCGTTTGTCGAACTCGAACCGGGTGTCGAAGGCCTCGTGCACGTCACCGAGTTGTCGTGGACCAAACGGATCGCAAAGGCGAGCGACGTTCTCAAGCAGGATCAGGAAATCGAGGCTGTCGTGCTCGGCATCAACCGCGAGGAGCAGAAGATCTCGCTGGGCGTGCGCCAGCTCGAAACCAACCCGTGGGAGCAGGCCCTCGAGAAATACCCCAAGGGCACCCGCGTCAAGGGCAAGATCCGCAACCTGACCAGCTACGGCGCCTTCCTCGAACTCGAAGAAGGCCTCGACGGCATGATCCACGTCTCCGACATCTCGTGGACACGGAAGATCAATCACCCGTCCGAAGTGCTCAAGAAGGGAGAGGAAGTCGAAGCCGTGGTGCTCGAAGTCGACAAGGTCAACCAGCGCATTTCGCTCGGCGTCAAACAACTGGCCGAAGATCCCTGGGAAAACATCGACAAGTACTACCGTGTCGGCGACCTCGTCACCGGCAAGGTCACCAAGCTCGCCAGCTTCGGCGCCTTCATCGGCCTCGAACACGACATCGATGGCCTTGTCCATATCTCCCAGGTCAGCGAGGAGCGCATCGACAAAATCAAAAACGTGCTCGCCGTCGGCCAGGAAGTCACCTCCCGCGTCATCAAGATCGACAAGAGCGAACGCCGCATCGGCCTCTCCATCAAGGCCGCCAACTACTCGCCCGAACAACTCAAGGCCGAGCAGGCCCTGCTCGATGCGCTTAAACCGGGCGAGGACCTGGTCGCCCTCCAGCACGCGTTCGACGCCGCCGACGAAGCACGGCAATCGGACGACAGCGGCAAGCCGTAACCAACCCGACCGACGCGTCCGACCTCCCCTTCCGGTGAGATCGACGCGCCAGCCACTGAAACACAGATCCGGGGCGGGCCTTCGCGGCCCGCCCTTTCCGTTTCTGCCGGCGCGAGCCGGCGCGGACTGATTTCGCGCCCCCCGACGGGTACAGCAGGCAGGGGAAGTGTTGATATTCAACGGCCGAATGCGCGCGAGCACCATGAACCGATTCGTAGCCGCCGAGGTGAGTCGCCCCTCCGACAATCTCGATCCGTTGTGGAGTGGGGACGGCCTCGTCCCCGGCGATGAGAGTTGCTGACCCTGTTTGGCCGCCGACGTGAGTCGGCGCTGATTCCTGCCTTTAACCGAGCGGGTTGGCGCGGACTGACGTCCGCGACTACGGTTCCACGGTTCGTGCCAACGTCGACATGCAACGGTTGAATGCGCACGGGGACCATGAACCACTCTCGAAGGGCACGTCACATCTCTGACAGCGGGACCGGTTCGCCTTTCTCGAGTTTCTTGAGGGTCTCTTCGAGCGCCTCTTTCCCGGCAGCCAGACTGCTGTTCTTGATCTCGCCAAGGTACTGGCGGGCCTGGTCCAGACGCCGCGCCCTCAGACAGACGCGCGCCAAGTGCACCGCGACGCCCTCGCGGTCCAGATCGGTGCGGGCCAGGGCCCGGGCCTCGAGCCACGCACGAAGCGCCTCATCGGTCAACTTGTCTCCCGCAGCCTTGAGGCGCGCGGGATCTTCAACCTTCTCGGGCTTGAGATAGTAGTAGACCTGCGCCAGGTCGGTCGCGAGCGGGAAATTGTTCGGATCGAACCGACGCGCCTTCTGGTAGAGTTCGAGCGTTCGGCGAAGAACCTGTTGCTCGTCCGCGAGCCGGTAATGGACTCGAGCCTCGTTGCGGTAGAGGAACACGAGCGTGGCCAGGTTGCGGTGGTAGACGGCCTCAGACGGCTTGATCCGAATCGCTTCATCCAAACACTCGAAGGCGAGGCGCGTGGGGCCGTGCCGGCTGTAATAGTCCGCCAGGTTGTTCCATGCCGCCGGGTTGTTGGGATCGAGGTCGCGTGCCTTCTTCCACTGCACAAGGGCTTCCTCATCGAGGCTGATGTCGTTGAGAAAACTGCCAAAGGCAAGCCGCGCCCGGACGTGGTCTGGATGACCTTGCACGAACCGTTCGTAGGCCCGGCGCACCGGTTCGAGCCGCTGCTCGATGCGGGCCTTGAGCGTGACACCGCTCAAGTCAGGGCCCTGGGAATCGTCGGTCTTGGTCTCTTGAATCCACCGGTCCACCTCCGCCTGAGCCGCATCGTCGTCCGCAATCAGCGCCTGGAATGCCTTCTCGACAGAATCCGCGGCCGCCGTCGCGGACGAGTCCGGCGCCGCCGGGGTCTCGGCGACACTCCCCGCGGCGCTCAGCGGCAAGGCCGCCAGAACCGCCATCCCCAGACCAAACCAGAATCGAGTCGCGCTCACGCCCGAACAATACCGGAATCGGGCCTGGCTGGGAACTAAAGGTTGTGAGGGGAACAAAAGGTTTGCCCTCAGCAGCATCCGGGTTTAGGCATAGGCCTTGCATGATCAGACCCGACAGTCAGTCAAGCGAAGCGCGTGCGTCGAGTTGAGTTGAACCTGCAATCGAAACCGAGACGAAGCGATATGAGTCCCATAAAAACCTCTGCCTTCATGAACACCCTCCTCACACCAGGCCTGGCGCTGGGCCTTGCGTTCGCGGCCTCAACCGCCCTGGCCATCCCCTACGCCTCCGGCGTGAAGCGGACGGGCGACACGGTCACCTTCATTCTCAACCATGCCGCCGCCAGCGTCGAAGTGCTGCGCGACGGAGCCAACCCGGTCTCTCCCGGCACCGAACCCGGTCTGCACAGCTTCAGCATGGCCGGCTTCACCACGTTTCAGATCATTGTCACCGGCAATGACGCCCCCGGCTGGAAGCAGTACGTGCCCGACGGCACAAACACCAGTTTCTACGTGCCGCTCGGGGTGTCGATCAACAAGCACCCCTCGAGCCCCCACTTCGGCAAGGTCTTTATTTCGGAGGGCCAGGGCGGAGCGGTCGCCGTCGGCTACCGCACCACGACCAGCGGCATCTACATGTTGAATGCCGACGGTTCGGACGCGGGTTGGGCCAACGGCGGCGTGGACTGGGCGGGAGCGGGCAATTCGGCTCCGTTCAAGAGCACGATCGGCCCGGACGGCCACCTGTATGTGGCGGATCTATCGAGGGATTTGGCCTTCGAGTTCAACGACGACCTGAGCGTGGCCACGCAACTGATCGACGAGACCAATCGCGGTGTCGGCCAATACGTGCATGGCATCTGCGTGGAAGGCACGCAGGCCGGAGGCGACCGCAGGATCTACCTGCTGAACGGCAACTACAACGATACGGTCGGCAGGGGGGTCATCCGCTACGACCTCGGCGCCGAGGCCATGGCTATGACGTATGACACGGGAACGCCGATCCTCACCCCTGCATACTACACCGCCTACTACCCTTTCGACATCGCCCGCGATAGCAACGGCGATTTCTACGTGAATCAATACCGCTCCACAGTCGGTCAGGCCTACGCGATCACCAAGTTCAACGGCGCGGGCGAGCCCCCTTTGGACGATGACGTCATCTGGGAAGCTTCGGACCAGTACACCGGTGCTTATGGGATCGACATCAACGAACTGACCGGTCGTGTGGCCTATGGTGACTATTATACCGGCATGGTCTTCTTCTTCGACATGGCCACGGGCGAATTCGTCGAGAGTTTCGACGCCGGCAACCGAATCCGCGAACTGGCCTTCGACGCCGCCGGCAACCTGGTGACCGTGGACAACTCCATCGAGTGGGCGCGGTTCTGGTCGCCGGGCGGCTACACGGTGGCCACCACCAGCTTCGACGGCGCCAAGAGCGCGTTCACCATCTTCAAGCCCGCCAGCGATGTCAGCGTGACCGCCGCGGATACCGACGCCCGAGAGGCCGGACCGAAGACCGTGACATTCACCGTCACCCGCACCGGCGACGTGTCGGATGCACTGACGGTCAGCTACACGATGGAGGGCACCGCCGCCAACGGCCCGGATTACAGCTCACTCCCGGGCTCGGTCACGATCCCGGCGGGCGCGGCCTCTGTCGAAGTGCTCCTGACACCCATCGACGATGCCGAAGCCGAATTGGCCGAGACCGCGACCCTGACCCTGGCGGCCAGCGAGGATTACTCCGTCGTCCCGCCCACCTCCGCCACAGTCACCATCACCGACAACGAGACTCCGACCGTCGACCTCGAAGTCGTCTATCCTTCGATGTACGAACGTCTGGCCGGCGATTACGCCCGGCTGCGCGTCGTGCGCCGGGGCGACGTCAGTGCTCCCAGCTTCGTCGCGAACTTGACCTACGCGGGCACGGCCGGCGGCGCACGCTACAACGCCCCGAGAAGCGTGACCGTGGACTCGGGCGCGGTCACTAATAACTTCGACATCACTCCGATCGACGACGCCCTGCTCAACGGCGATCAGACCATCGTCGCCACGGTCGTCAACGGCGACGGATACGCCGTCGGCACGACCAGCCCCAGCGCCACGGCCACCATCCTCGATGACGAGTTGCCGCCCGAGGATGTGCTCTGGTCCGAGAACTTCAACACGGACGCTCCGGAAAACTGGACCGTTCAGTTCGGCTCGGCCAACGACGTGCCGGATTACCGCATCGGCTATTACAGCGGCTGGACCACGTTCAGCTACGACTACGAATTCGGCGGGCTCATTCCGGGCATTCCCATGGCGCCGCACTCGGCGTCCGACACGCTCGGTCTCTACCTCACGGTGAACAAGGATGACCCGACCGCCCTCGGCGCCGCCGGCGTCAATATCTACCCGAAAGGCAAGACGTTCAGCGGCAATTACGCCGTTCGGTTCGACATGTACCTCATGGTCGGCGACGCCGCCTCGACCACCGAGTACGCCCTCTTCGGCATCAATCACTCCGGCACCAAAGCCAATTGGTTCCGCAATTCGGCGGGCGGCGTGCCGAATAGCCCGACCTTCGACGGCCTCTTCTTCGGCGTCGAGGCGGACGGTGCGGCTTTGGGCGATTATGTCATCTACAGCGCGCCCACGACGGCCGGGAGCAACCCGACACCTCTGACGCCCGGCGTCAACGCGTCCACCTTGACTGGCATCTTCAAAAACCCGCCCTTCGGCGGCGGCCTGCCAGGGGCGCCCGGCAACAGTGAATTGTCGGAAACCCCGTGCTGGGTGGATGTCGAAATCAGCCAGGTCGGCAATGTGGTCACCCTGACCTTGAACCGCACGCCGATCCTCAGCTACACCAACACCACGCCGTTCACCAGCGGCAACATCATGCTCGGGTACTGCGACGCCTACGACTCGATCATGGCCGGCAACTCCTGCGTCGTTTACGACAACCTCCGCGTCATCCGACTGGCCGCCCCGTCAACACCTCCGGATATCACCGGCATCCGGCTCGCCGGCGGCAATGTCGAGATCGACTTCGCCGCTGACAGCTCCGACACCCCATCGGCCTTCACGCTCCAGTCCGCCGCCACGGTCAATGGCGCTTACGTCGACGTGACCGCCACAATCACGGGCAGTGGCGGCAGCTTCAAGGCCGTGCGCGCGCTCGATGGCGCCCAGCAGTTCTATCGCATCCGGCGCAACTGAGCCTCATTCGCCGTTCCGCACCGAGGCATCCGCGCCCGCGGATGCCTCGTTCTTTTTAAACCGTTTGCGAAGGCCGAAACGCGGAGCGCCGGCTTGCAGCCGGCTTAACCCGCATATTTCACACCCCGTCAGCGCACAGGGCGGTCAGATCTCGCATGATGTCTGCTATGGGGGTCGGAAAGGCAAAACCGCGCCCGGCTTGAGAGATAGAGAACTGCAACACACTGCTCCCACGGCAGACCACTCTCAGGACCGACAGAATACTCCCGCTCCCCTTTCTGGGCGCGGTTTTGCCACAGCCCGGATGTCAGACTCCGCG
Organism: Verrucomicrobiota bacterium; assembly: GCA_040766265.1. Classification (GTDB taxonomy): domain Bacteria; phylum Verrucomicrobiota; class Verrucomicrobiia; order Limisphaerales; family J093; genus MWFF01. The sequence continues at coordinate 30,021 of JAXGQW010000005.1, read as the reverse complement.
AAGCTTTGTGAAACATTCGGGCTAAGGCGTTCCGGGGTCCCATCGGAGATTCTCGATCTCTCGCGAATCGTTGCGGATCATCACGCAATGGCCGTCGAGGTAGGCAACACCCCGGGCCCGAGCGTGTCGGGGGTTCGCAAGCATGAGTTCGGGGCCCCCGCTGACATTCCAGCCGCCGTCCGCCTCGAAAAACAACACCACCTTGTCTGGATCCTTCACCGACGCCAGGCTCTTGCCCGCCAACCGCGCATTGTAGCCGTAATGGCAACGTTGCCCCGGCGCTCCGCTCGGGCAATGGAAGACCGCCTCCGATCCGCCGGTGTACTTCAAAACCGCATCGCACCAGGCGTCCGCGGGCGGAAGCTGGTCGTTATAGTCGTTCGCGTACAGCAAGGCGCCCAGCGCCAGTTGCTTCAGGTTGTTCATGCACGCGATGCTCTGCGCTTGCGATCGCGCCTTGGCGAAGGCCGGCAGCATGATCCCCGCCATCACCGGCATCAACAGGAGGAAGATCGCCGACACGGCAATCCCTGCAATCGCCACCCCCTGCCCCTTCTGTGCGCCGCCGCCCCGGTTGATCCGCACCAGGGCGACAATCCCCAGAACCAGCCCGATCAGGGCAGTGACCCCGCAACTGAGAATCCCCAGCATCCCCAGCACAAGCGAGGCGATGGCGAGCCCGCTGGTCTTGCCCTCCTTGGCAGGACATGGCTGTCCCGGCACACCCGGAGGGGAAGCAGGCGGCAGCACGCCGGCCCGGGGCAGCGCGTCGGCAAACTCAGGCAATTCCTCGAGCCGTTTCCAGACGATGGCGCCTTCGGCGCGGATTCGAGTGTCCTTGTCCGCACGGCGGGCGGCGATCCACTCGCGGACTTGATCTGCGCTGACCGGCCCATACTCGCGTTGGTCGGCTCCGATGATTCGGTACATAGAATAAGTGGTGGATTTGCGATGCTTGATACGCCCTGACACGCCGGAATTCAAGCACGGTTCTGAATTCGCGCGGCAGCCGTCCCCGTCACCCCGCGGTGCGCAAAAGGCAAGGCAACGGCCCCGGATCAACCGCCGATCCAACTCTGGACATACTCGGTTCGCTCGGGAACGAAGCCCATGCGGGGCGGACTCGTTTGCCATCGTCCCTCGAGCCCCAACTCGCTCGCAGCCAGCTCGAAATGGCTCATCGCAATCCCCATGTCCAGACGCTGCAAGTCCACCGCCTTGATCAGCTTGTCGTATCCTCTCGATCGGCACAGAAAGAGATGAAAGACATCCCGCCCCGGCTCCTTGACCACACGCCAGGGTTGCCGGTTGGATGCCGAAGGCCCCAGCCTCAGCATCTCGAGTGGCTCCGCGTAGCGCCCCGCTGCACCCGCTTCGAGCGCCCGATCGAAGTCGCGCTCGAAGAAGAGATCGGTCCACGGGCGCCGGCTCCTCGATCCGGCCGACCACCGGATCACCGAGTCCGCAACGCTTCGCCTTTCCGTGACGTAGCCAAGGGGCGAAATGGCCGGCAGGACTTCGTTCTCCCGAACGCCCGCCCTCGACGCGAACCGGGTGCGATTGAAAATCCCGCCAATCCAGCATGTCCCCAGACCCAGATCCGTGGCGCGCAGAATGATCTTCTCGAACTGGCACCCGAACTCTTCCATGTCGTGCTCGCCCCGCTCGATCATCCCCACAATGAAAAGCGTCGCGCCCTGGATCGTCCCGTATGTCCCGAGGGCGTTGATCTTCCCCTCTCCCCAACCCGAGGTGTCGAGAATAGCAAAACGCGCCCTCCCGCCAAAGGGACCCTGAACCGCGGCAAACATGCACTCGAGCGCCTCGCGCTTCTCCGCCTCGACCGCCCGCGGCACATAGCTCCGGCGCGATGTCCGCTCCCTAATGATATCGATGATGCTTCGACTGTATTCCATGACTGTCCTCATCCAGACGATCTGTCACATGCGCCGGACCCACTCAAGCCGGGCCAAGCCATAAGTTCCATCATGCCATTCAAACGTAAGCAAATCTTTTTGACATAATCAGTTTTATGAACAATATTTCCCGGCGGTGTTCAGGTTTTGCCGCAACGCGTGAGAATTCAACTTCGAAAGCACGGGCGACTGCGCGACTCCATATTCATGGGGATCGCCGCAGGATCCTTTACGGCCAAGCCTGCCGACCCGATCAGCACCGCATCCTGGCGGTGGCGGGCCGCAGTGCGGGACCGGCTGGCCCGCAACTCGGGCCGATCCGCCGAGATTCAGGGCTTTCGTGCGCGCGCCCGGACCCGCTCCGGGTCGATTGCGCCGGCAGAAGCCGACTGCGCCTCCTGGAGCGAGTAGCGAAGCCCCTGGGCGCACAGTCGACGGTTGAGTATACGTCGGAACTGGCTGACTCTCGGTCCTGGCGCAGGCGTCGCGGCAAACATATGGCCTCAAGGGACGCCGGGGGGCAAGCCCAATGGAGCGTGCTGGAAAGGACGGGGTGCTCGCGACAATCAAAAGCGACGGGCCGTTTCGTCTTCATGAATTGGCGCCCGGATCCCCAACGGAGCCGGTGGTCATGCTCGCTCGTCCTTGGCTCCCGATCTAGCCCGGATTTCTCACCACTCGAAGGAGTCATCTAAAATCCGGGTTGTGGCAAAACCGCGCCGGGACAGTGGGGAATGAGGGTCTGGTCGTGGAGGGAAACGCCGTTGCGAACCAACACTCCGTTGCCGTCGTCCCTCCCTCGATCCCGGCGCGGTTTTGCTTGGCTAGCGCGCATGAGTGCACCTTTCGATGACATCGGCTCCGCGTTCTTCAGAAGTTGGTGAGAAATGCGCGCTAGGTTCCGACCGACATCACCAGGATGCGCATCGCGGTCACAGGGGCGTTCGGATACTCGGGACGCTACATCACGAAACGGTTGATCGAGGCGGGTCACGAGGTGATCACGCTGACGAACTCGCCCCACGGTTCGAACCTTTCGGCGAGCAGGTGAGGGCTTTCCCATTCCACTTCGATGAGCGTGATAAGCTGCGAGTCTCTTTGCGCGAAGTGCAAACCCTGATCAACTGGCGAGGCGCGCCTCAGACCAAATCCAGTCTTCCTTCCCATGAGAAGTCCCCGTGTTTTCCCGCCCTTCTCTCCCGCGCCTCGCTCATTAGAATCCTTGACCCCTTGAACGCAGCACAGAAACTTGACTTGTCTGCAACATGTTTCACCGGTCAAGGATTCGGCTGTGGGATCGGCGTGAAGCGCCCGATCATTTCAGTGTCACCCGGGCTTGGTTGCTGGGCTTGCCGGATGGTCGGCCTGTTTGTCGGCGATGTCGTCATCACTCGTGAGGAGATCCGCGGCCTCATGGAAGGCAGGCTTTGTGTGGACGCGCCCCGCCTTGGCACGACCAAACTGACGGAGTGGATCGACCATCACCGGGATACCCTGGGACGCCGCTATACGAGTGAGATGGCGCGCCGAGTTGACCGGGCGTCCGAGTACAGATCGAATTGAGCGTCGACCATGCGCTCACCGAATCCCGCCAAGACCGGAAGTGATTTCTGCAAAGACCATGAGGGTCCGAGCTCTGCAACCGCACAAATGCGAATGGGCCGGCCAACGACTCCTGCGGAAGCACAGTTGACGGAAACACATCCGTCATTTGACGCGCCACAAATGATTGCATTGCAATGCATTGCATCCACAACATACCAAAATCGTGTCGCGATCGCGACAAGGAACTTGCACAGTGCGCAGGGGGGCGCTGTTGGGATGGGATGGAGGAACCAGGAAGACGGAGCGAGTCAGAGGCATCCCATAACATTGGTTCGACCCCTGCTCCCGATCTGGATGGTGATGGGCTGCAGACCGTTGCTGATGCAGTCGCAATCCTCATGAGTTCGAGATGGAACATGAAGGGAAACGCGGACAGTCACCCGTCATTCATGGTCCGCCCCGAATTCATCAGGAACTCCTTTCTCTTTCTGTTCCTTGCGTTCTTTGCGGCCAATGTCCTTTGGTCCAGGGCGAAATCGACGGAGGGAACTGAAGGTGTGGTTCTCGCAAAGGCGCGGAGCCGCACAGAGAAAAGGCCTGCGGTGTCCGGTCGACGTGTCCCGCGGTTCCGCTTCCAGGAACCGACGCGATCGTGGAAAGCGAATGAGCTGCCCAACGTGTCGTCGCTGGCACCATGCGCACCCCGCCGCGACCCCCTCGGCCAACTCCACCGCCTCACACCGCTCCCAAAACCGATCCTCCCGCCCCCGCATGGCTCCCGCCTCGGACCCACAATCCCCGGTGAACCCATATTCATGCTTGCTCGTCCTCGGCTCCCGATTCAACTTGCGACCGTCCACCGAATGCCACATCAAAGCGCCGATGTCTGCTCACGCTGCCCCGCCGCGGCTGGCGGTTGGCACCGGCACCACCAACCTTGACATGCCAGCCCATCTCCCCAACAGCGCACCAAGCCCAATACCTGTTCGCCGCAACACGTCGTCACGCACCCATGATCAGGATCCGCCCACATCCGACCGCGGCGCAGACATTCATAACGGATTTGCGATTTGCCTTGGATTCGTGTGATTCGTGTGATTCGTGGTCCAGCCCCTGGGGGGAGAGGAGAACCACGAATCGCACGAATGACACGAATGCCAGGGCCGGACCCAGGCAGCGCGGTCATGGGGAATCGGCGAATCAGACGCGCCAACCCACGCCGGGAGAGTGTCTCAGTTTCAATCGTGCGCGGTATGTCCGGCGTGGCCGCGCTTGGAGGCCGATTCGGCCGATTCCCTGGCGCTTGACGGTGCGCGGGGGCCGTTGGATGGTTTCGACATGACGCTGGCAGAGGTTCAGGAGAGGGCGATGGAGTTGTCGCCCGCCGGGCGGGCAGAGCCGCTCGATTGGCTCTGAGACGGCCTCGGAGATTCGGACATCGGATCGACTGACGGCGCCTGCCCCGGGAATCTGGTGTTGGGACGACGACACAGATTCCCGCGCTGTGGCAGTGGGTGAGATGAATCGTTCGGTGCGTGATCTTCGATTCCATGAGAGCATCGTTTCCAATGGCCGCGCTTGGCCTGCTGCCGGTGCTTCTGACCGGCTGCGTCATCTTCCCACATGGCGAACTCGTGGCACCCTCGGCCCAGGGAACGGTTCTGGATTTGGAGACCCGGGAGCCTGTTGTGCATGCAAAGGTGACACGCCGGATTGAGCGATTGGATCGGAGCCGAGTGACATTCACTGACGAGGAGGGCGGTTTTACGTTCGGGAAGGACAAGGACCTGGGGTGGCTGCTCATGGTGGATTACGCCGCCAACCAGATTCACTATCAGATCGAAGCTGCCGGGTATCAGCCATTCGGGACAAACCTCTACGGAGGCGGCAGCTTCCATCGCGGCACGCTGCCCCACCACATCGGCATTGTAGGACTACAAAGACAAGAGGCGAAAACCAACTGACTATCGAGGTCCGCGTCGAAGGTCTCTGGCCCGGTGCCGCCGCAGGCCCACGCGCTCGAGGCAAAGATGAGGTGGAGACAGTCCTGATGCGACTCCTCGGGGCGGACGTCCTCGGCGGCTGTGTGGAAGTGTCGAGCTACACCGGTTCGGCGCGGGACTCCCGAGCGCGGGGACCCAGGTTGCCGTAGCGGTGGTAATCGATGCTCAGGCTTTGTTCGCGCAGGTACCAGAGCAATTCGACCCGCCCCTCGCCCAGGACCGGACGGCTGACCACCGGGATGGCGGTCTCCGCCGAGGCCTGCAGGACGGCCAGGGGCGCGCGATCGGGGGCAGCATAGCGGACGACATCCGCCTGGCGCGCGACGATCGCCTGGGCGAGTTGTGCGTCGTCTTCATCGACGAATTCGATGGCGCCCGCCCAGGACTCGGTGAGTTCTTCGAGGAGTTTCAAGGCGGTGTCCGCGTGGCCGGGCGGGGTACTGACGGTGACGTGGTTGCCGGCGGTGTGAGCGGCGCCCACGCGCGCGAAGAGGTCGAATGGGCTGTCCTCGGGATGCACGCGAATCCGGACTTCGCCCGCGGGGAGGTAGCGGCGGACATTGTCCTGGCCGACGAGTTGGAAGTGGTCGTGCTGTTTCCCGAATTCCTGGGCCTGATTGCGTTCGTAGCTGAGGAGAGCCGCCTGGATGCGCGCGCTCTGCCGTTCGGCATCCGCGCCGAGTTCGGCGGCGCGGGCCTGTAATCCGCCGGCGAGGGACGCCAAGGTGGCCCGGGTCGGGAGACCGTCGGGCCGCGGCGGAGCGGCGTCGGTGAACGACAGCAACTGGGCGACGTAGTTGGGGCCGCCGGCTTTGAGACCGGGACCGAACGCGGACTTGCCGAAGCCGCCGAAGGGCTGCCGGAGAACGACAGCGCCGGTGGTGACGCGGTTGAGGTAGAGGTTGCCGGCTTCGAGGTTGTCGATCCAGTAGTCCCATTCCCGTTCATCGAGGCTTTCGAGTCCGGAGGTCAGCCCGTAGCCCGTCTGATTGACGAGGGCCACGGCGTCGCGGAGCCGCTCGAAGCGCATCACTCCGAGCACGGGGCCGAAGAACTCGGTGAGGTGCGTGGTGCTGCCGGGGCGCACGCCGTACTTGACGCCCGGGGACCAGAGATTCGGATTACCGTCGAACTGGCGGGGCATCAGCGCCCACTCCTCGCCCGGCTCGAGGACTTTCAACGCAGTCTCGAGATCGCCGGACGGGGGGCGGATCAGGGGGCCGATGCGCGTCTCGAGGTCCCAGGCGGAGCCGACGCGCAGGCTCTCGACGGCGTCGGTGAGCGTGGCGCGGAATTTCGGGTCGTCGTAGACCTCGGCTTCGAGCAGCAGAATCGAGGTCGCCGAGCACTTCTGTCCGCTGTGGCTGAAGGCGGAATGGAGGACGTGCTTGATCGCCTGGTCGCGATCGGCGAGCGCGGTCACGATGGTGGCGTTCTTGCCGCCCGTCTCGGCGAAGAGGCTGAGGCGCGGATTATCGCGCAGGATGGCCTGGGCGGTCGAGGTTCCGCCGGTGAGGATGACAGCCTGGACTCGAGGATGGCGGAGCAAGGCGCGTCCCTCCGTCCCTCCGGAGCAGGGAATGAACTGGAGCGTGCGTTTCGAGACGCCGGCTCGCCAGAAGCACTGGCAAAGTTCCCACGCGACCAGAACGGCATCCGAAGCCGGCTTGAGCAGGACGGTGTTGCCGGCGGCCAGAGCGGCGGCGATCCCTCCGCACGGGATTGCGATGGGGAAGTTCCAGGGGGAAATGACCAGGACCGCGCCGAGGCGGCGGGCCTCGATCCCGGACTGTTCGTTCCACCAGAATGCGGTGTCGCGGTAGAACTCGAGGAAATCGACTGCCTCGGAGACTTCGGGATCCGATTCGGTCAGGATTTTGCCGCCATTGGCGAGGGCGGCGCCCATCAGATCGGCCCGGGCATTTCGGACCTCCTGCGCGACGCGTCCGAGGATCTCGGCTCGTTCTCGGGCCGGCAGGGCGCCCCAGCCATCGGGATCGGCGGCCGCGCAGGCCACGGCGCGTTCGAGTTCGGCTTCGCTGGCGGGGCGGTAGCGACCGACGATGATCCCCGGGCGGGACGGGTCGAGGCAGGGGCGGACCTGGCGGTTGTCGACGAGGTCTTCGCCCGCGATCACCAGGGCGAGATCCGGCGCCATGCGATTGCAGCGCGGCCGCCACTGTTCGACAATCTGCTGGCCCCACACCCCGTTATGCGGAAGGGAGAAGTCCGTGTCCGGCTCATTGATCAGGTGCTGCCAGCCGCGCGCGACGGGCGCGGGCTCGGGCGCGGGTGCGGGGGGCAGTTGACGATTTTGCGTGCGGCGAGGGGCGTCGCCGACTCGGGGGATCGCCTCGAACGCGGCCAGGAATCCGCGTTCGAGCGCCTCCCATTCCGGGCTGTCGACCCGGATCTTGAAGGCGTGGCGCAGGAAGTTCTCGGGCCCGGTGTTTTCGTCGAGACGGCGGATCAGGTAGCCGATGGCATTGATGAAATGCTCTTTGCGGCAGGCGGGGGCGTAGAGAAGGACATTGCGCGAGAACTCGAAGAGGGCGCGGCGCTGGTGGTTGGCCATGCCTTCAAGCATCTCGAACTGGACGCGGTCCAGCGCCTGCCGCTCGTGGGCAAGGACCAGCCCGTAGGCCAGTTCGAAGAGGTTGTGGGAGGCGATGCCGACGTCCATGGCGGCGAGGTTCTCGGCCTTCATGACCTCATGGACCATGCGCCGATAGTTGGCGTCGGTCTCGGTCTTGGTCTTATAGGGCGCCTGCGGCCAGCCCCGGAGCGACGCCTCGACCCGTTCCATTTCCATGTTGGCACCCTTGACGAGGCGAATGGTGATTCGCCCGCCGCCGGCGGCGACGCGCCGCCGGGCCCACTCCTGGATGCGGACAAGCGTGCCGCAGGTGTCCGGAACATAGGACTGGAGGGCGATTCCGGCGCGCACCTGTTCAAGCCCCGGCCGGTCGAGCGTGCGCATGAAGGCTTCCGCCGTCAGTTCCTTGTCGCGGTATTCCTCCATATCGAGGTAGACGAACTTGGGGACGACCTCGCCGTTTGGCCGCCGGAAGGCGGCGCGGGCCGCGGTGCGCAAAAGCCGCTCGATCCGGTCGCACAGGATGCCGACGGTGTGTTCGCGCGCGAGGGCGGAGATTTGGGAGAAGAGCGTCGAGATCTTGACGGACACCACCTCGATCTCGGGCCACTGAAGAATCTGGAGATACTCGTGGAGCCGGCGTTCGGCCTCGCGTTCGCCCAGGATGGCTTCGCCCAGGCAATTGACGTTCATCCGCAACCCCTCGCGGGTCCGCTCGCTCAGGTGATGGGTGAGTATCGGCTTTTCGCCGGGCAGGATGACGTTGGCCGTCTCTTTCTGCATGTGTTCCTTCACCAGGGGCAACGCCACGCCGGGCGCATAACCGCCGAAGGACTGGAATCCGCGCAGCAGCGTGCGGTCGAGCGGGCTGAAGAACCGGGGCACGCCCTGCACATCGAGGATATGGACCAGGTGCCCGACGGCCCGGGACGGGGTCCGAGCGCGAAAAGCCTGGTCGGTCATCTGCGCGAGGGTCGACTTGTCGGAGGGCGTTTGCAGCATGCGATCGAGTTCGGCCTGCTGCCGCCGTTCCGCGGGCGTCTGCAACTCCGTGGCGCGCTGCTGCAGGCGGCGGGCGACGAACAGCGCCTGCTGCACCACGACGGGATGGGGCGAGCCGGGGTTGGGGGAGAAACCGCTCAGCAGGTCTTCGATCTTCCGGGAAGTGGACGGGGGCGGGGTGGCGTTCATGATTGGCTGCGCTTCTCATGGCACAAGCGCCGCCCTTTGCCAAGAGCGCGATGGGCCAGGGCGGCCTTCACCTGCCATCCGTTCTGTTCGAGGCGCGTCCGCGCCACCGACGGCGCGGCGCCGGTCAGTTCGCACACGATGCGCACCGCCCGCTCGCGCAGTTTCTCGTTCGACGGATTCAGATCCACCATCAGATTGCCGATCACCTTTCCGGTGCGCGCCATCGCGAGGGTGGTCAGCATGTTGAGAATGAGCTTGGTGGCCGTGCCCGCCTTCAGCCGCGTCGAGCCCGTCAACACCTCGGGGCCCACATTGGGCGCAATCACGACATCCGGCCGTCCGCCGCGCTCGAATCTCAGGAACGGATTGAAGCAGATCAGCACCGTCGCCGCGCCGCGGTCCCTGGCGCGGTGCAGAGCGCCCCACACGAACGGGGTGCGCCCGCTGGCCGCAATGCCCACAACCACGTCGCGGCGTGTCACGCCGCGGAACAGGATCGCCTTGGCCCCGGCCTCCGCATCGTCTTCGACGTCCTCGTCGGCCGCCCACAGCGCGCGGTGGCCGCCGGCCATGATGCCCTGCACCTGCTCGGGCGGGGCGCGGAATGTGGGCGGACATTCGCTCGCATCCAGCACCCCCACACGCCCGCTGGTACCGGCGCCCAAATAGAATAAACGCCCGCCGTGCCGGAAGGCCCGCACGATGAGCCCGATCGCCCTCTCGATCTGTGCCGCTTCTGCCCGCAAGGCGCCCGGCAGCCTGGTCTCTTCCGAGATCATCAACTCGATTGCGGACGAGAGAGAGCGCCGGTCCAGGTCGAGGGACCGCGGATTGCGTTGTTCGGTCGGCGACTGGCCCGTAGCCTGGGGGATGGGGCAAGAGGGGGCGGTGCCGTCGGGGGACGCAGCCGGCCGGGTGCGGGGACGCCGAGCCGGATGCGGCAGGGTGAGGGCGAGGGCGCGGGCGTGGGCGACGGCGCCCCAGGCTCCTTCGCGTTTCAGGAGTCGGCTTGCGCTTTCGGGCCAGAGGCGTCGGAGTTCGAGGCTCACCGATCGAGCGAACGTCTTCTGGCGGTGAAGAACGCCCCCCACAAAGACGAACTCGACCGGGCGGCCGGGCCGCGTCAATCGCCGGGCGCACGCCACCGCGTCCGCCGCCAGGTGCCGGACCGCGGATTGGATGGCGCTTCGGGCGATGGCATCGCCCCGCGCGGCGGCGGCGAAGACCTGGACCGCGAGGGCGGCGATCTCGTCCTTGGGCGCCTGATGGATCCAGGTGATGATGTCGTTGGGCTCGTTGAGTTGAAGCGTGAGAAGGAGCCGCGCGCCGAGGCCGGGCCAGCGCCCCGTGAGATCGAATCGGCGAATGGCCTGCTGCATGGCCTCGAGCGCGATGTCGTATCCGCTGCCTTTGTCGCTCAGCAGATGCCCCCAGCCGCCGACTCTCGCCGTCTGGCCGCGCAGGTTGCGTCCGTAGCAGCACGAACCCGTTCCGCTGATGACGATGACGCGCGTCACGTCGGGAGCGGACGAGCCCGTGTCGGCGGCGGCCAGAGCGGTTTCGAGGTCGTTGCCCGCCCAGCACGGGACACCCGGCCAGGCGGCCGCGGCCGCGGCCTGAACCAGGCGGCGGTCAGTCGACTCGCGCACGCCGGCCATGCCGATGCCCAATGCGGACGGAGCGGGCAGCCGGCTGGCGAGCGCGCGGAAGTGGGAGGCCAACTGGGTCGGCGTCAGCAGGCGCTGGTTGGCCGGGCCGGCTTCGAGTCGATGGAGTTGGTGCCCGGCCGCATCGGCGGCGATGGCCACGGTATGAGTGCCGCCGCACTCGATTCCGAGCAGTGTGGTTTCAGCGCGAATACCCGAGCGGTCCTGCTGCATGGGTTCGAGTATTCGGGGTGGCTCGGGCTTGGCGAGTCGAAAAGGGGGGTGTGCCGCCAGCCTCGCACCCGAGCGTCTGGCGCGATCGCGTTCCTGCGAACTCGAGAGACTCGGGGCGAGGCATGGCTTGATATGGCTGCGCGCAGTTCCGGGTTTGAGCGCGGTTAGCCCGGTTATTCACACCCTTCGCGAGGAACCGTAACCGGGCTAGTCTGACTGCCATGTGCACAGACGGGGTGTGGAATATGCGGGTTAGCGCGTGGCGCGGAAGTACAGCTCGGTTCCGGTCGGGCTGACCTCGTACGGGCTGACGGCGCCGGTCACGTCCTGCCAGTTCGTCGGGCTGACCGACGACGATTGCTGCAGCTTGCCTGTGAAGGTCACTTGCACCTTGCCGTCGGCCAGCAGCGCGATGGACACAGTCGGTTGGACCGCTGAAGGAACGTACGCCTTGACTGCGTGCGGATTGCTGCGGTCGTTGACGAGGATCTTGGTGTTATCCGGGCCGTAGGTGAAGAACTCGACGTTCCCACCGCCGCCGCCCTGGTACCAGACCAGTCGGACCGGGTAGAAGCCGGCCTCGGGCGTGATGAAGGCGAACGGGATGTCGCGCGCTCCGGCGCCGCGGTCGCGGGAGAACAGGACGAGGCCGTCGGTCTGGCCGGGCATGCCGATCTGAACTTTCCAGCCATCGTCGCCGTTGACACCGAACTTCTGGTAGCCGGCGGGCAGTTCGAGGTACGCGCAGATTTCAGCGGTGATGTTCTCGAACCGCGGATTGCCGGAGAGGCCGGTGCCGGGGATGCCCGGGACAGGCTCGTCGGCCTGGCTTGTCATGAGCGTCTGGAAGTTCCCGATCTGGGCGGGCGTGCCGCCGGGATTCATGGTCACGTTCCAGTTGACGATGTCGGCGTCGATGTAGCTGCCGTCCGCTTCCGGTCCGGGCACGGCGACGCTGGCCGGGGTGCCGGCCAGTTGCGCCTCGGCGGCGGCGACGGTGTTGCCGCCCGGGCGCGCGGCGGCGGCCTGGGTGACCTTGACGCGGAAGCCCGGGGCGTTCATATCGACGGCGGAGGCCGGGACAGCGGCGCTGGCGGGGACATTCACGTAATCGCTCACTGTGAACGTCCAGTAATTGGTCGTGTTGGCATAGACCAGGCCGGCGGTGTGGGTGGACCTGGGTGCCAGCGGCGGGTTGGGCACATACATCACCAGCACATCCGTCGACCCGCTGATCGGGGTGACGGTGGGGGTGACGCTGACGTCGTCCAGCACCATGCCGACGCTTCCGGCGCCGAGGTCGGCCACGATGGCGCCGATGGCGTCGCCGAACGGCCAGTTGACCAGGGCCTGATTGAATCGCGGCTCGTCATTGGCGATGTCCGCCGGATTGCCCGCGCCGACTTTGACGAGGATCGGACCAGGCCCGCTTTGCTGGTGGGTGTTCTGCCAGAGCGTCGCGTGGGTCGGCATCGGGTAGACGGAGAACTTGGTCCAAGGCCGGACCGGGCCTGTGTAGGTGCTATAGGCCTGAATCGGCGATTCGAGCGGGGCGACGGAGTTCGGATTTGCCGTCGTCGACGGATAGAGCCCCGTCACATCGTTGACGAGGATCTGGGTCCCGAAGTTGCGGTCGATGCTCAGGAACTCGAGGTTGATGCCGCCGCCGCCCTGCCAGAACAGGATGCGGAACGGGTAGATGCCCTCTTCGAGGACGAGCACGGTGAAGGCGCCGTTCGGGTTGTTGAGGGGGTTGCCGTTCTGGCCGCCCGGGGCATTACGCCACCCCAGCAGGGTGCCGAGCGTGTCTTTCGGGTTGGGCGCCGAGAGGCAGAGCCAGCCGTCATCGACATTGACACCGAGGATGTGCGCGCCGGCCTTGAGGTCCAGGTAGGTGGTGATCTCGTGCACGGTGTTGTCCAGCCCGATCGCCGTCGAACCGGAACTGCCGCCGCCGGGCACGCCAGGCACGGCGATGTCGGCATTGAAGATGCCGGCATTCACGGCCGCGCCGCCCGCTCCGGAATTCCAGTTCAGCACGTCGCCCAACTCGTAGCCGCCGTCCGCTTCCGGGCCGGCAACGGCCAGGTTGGGATAGGGCGTGTTGTTGGTGCGATTGATGTAGCCGTTGGCAAATTGGATTTCCGGACGCGGCATATTCGCCGTTCCGCCGCTTTGACCCGTGTAACGTCCCCCGTTGCCCTGATTTGCGTCACGGGAGCGATCGATCTGATGGGCCCGCACGTGGAATCCCATGCCGCTGAGATCCGAAGACGACACCTTGTTCGCGACCGGGATGGGGCGGGTGTAGGGGGGCACGCTGAAGGTCCAGGTGTTTGTGACCGTTTGGGGGGCGCCACCGACCGGCGTGTGTTCGTAGGTGAGAACTGCGGTCACGCTGCCCGAGGGGAGGAGATTCGCCATCGAACTCGCGCGCACGAGCGTGGTGACCTTGCCATCCTTGCTTTCGGTGATTGTCTGGGGCGTGCCGTTCAAGGTCAACACCGCCGACCCGGCCTTGAGCGGGGAAGCGCCATCGGTCACATCGAGGACCAAATCCTGATCGGCAAACGACCAGAGGTATCCGACCGGCGGCAATGCGCGCGAGATGTAGGGCGGCGTGGCAGCGCTTTCGCGGTAAGCCTTGATGGGCTGCGGCGCCGTCAGATCGTTCACCAGCCACCGGACACCGTTGGAATCGACGAAGAAGAACTCGCAACTGGCGCCACCGCCCGTTTCGAAGTACATCAGCCGGACGGGGTAGAAGCCGTCCGCGGGGATAACGACGTCCATGAGCGAATCGGTCGGGCCCCGGTCGCCTGCGGTTCCGAGCTGGACACCGACGACATCGCCGGGCCCGCGTCCGATGGACAAGCGGAAACCGTCGTCGCTGTTGACTCCAAAGCGGTAGCCGCCCGCCTTGAGTTCGAGGATGGTCTCGATCGAGGAGACGAAGCGATCGGTCGTATTCACGCCGGTATTGCCTGTGAGGCCCGGGATGCTTTGGTCGGCGAACCCATTCGCCGATGTGAAGTTTCCGACCGCGGTGGGGGCGTCCTGGTTCCAATTGATCACGCCTTCGGCCGTGAAGAAACCGTCGGCATCGGCCGACGCCAGGACAGTGCCGACGTTGTCGAGCCAATCGGTGAGCGCGGTGTTGGGGAAGGGTTGGCCGGCGGAGGGGTCGATGTAGCCATTCGCGATCTGGCGCTCGGCATTGAGATACTGGCCGGTGGCCGGATTGCGGTTCGGATCCATCTGGTGGACCTTGATCTTGAAACCCGGCTTGGTCGTGTCGACGCCCGGCAGGGCGTAGATGGGGTCGAGAGCCGTGGCCGTTCCAACCAGGGCGCTGTAGGTGAAGGAGTTGTTCAGCGCCGGCGTGCTGGTGGTCCTGTATCCGACAACGATCGTGTTCACGCCGCCCGCCAGATAGCCCGAGGCCGGCCGGTAGATGATTCGGGAGATGTCATCCACCTTGCTCAGGGTGGGAGTGACCGTCGTGCCGTTGACGGTCATTGTGAGCGACCCCTCGGCGATCGTGTAGTCATAGTCCTTCATGTCGATCATGACGCCCGCCACGGGGCTGCTCGGGGCGCCTGTGGTGGCGTTCTGCAACGCCAGGGGCAGACACGACACCATATGCGGCTGGCCCGAATTGGCGTCGAGCGGGAAGGTGGTGATCTTGAGGTTGTCGACCCAGTGGTTGTCGTAGGAACCGCCAGTGCGCGCGCCGAAGCCGAACCGCGCGCCGATCCCGCTGATCGGGAAGTCGGTGATGGCGCGGAAGATCGGGACATTGGTGTACACGATTTGGCCGTTGTATGCGAGGTCGAGCGTGCCATCCGTATCGACCCGGATCTTCACCGGCCAGTAGACCGGGGCGCCGCCGGCCGTGGTCTGGGTGCGGATGGTTGTGGCGGAGCCGATCGGCTGAGCGCCCGTCGTGGTCGAGGCGGCTCCCACCAGGCGGTGGAGTTGGATGACGTTGTTCCACTTGAGGTCGATGGCCGGCGCTTCGGCCGGTGTGCCGCCGCTGTTGTAAACGTCGAACGCGATCGTCAGGCCGTTGATGGTGCCCGGCCCTTCCTCAGCGTGGGCGGCATCGGCGAAATCGCCGAAGAAGAACGACATCCCGTCCGCCCCGTTGCCGCTGCCAATGTAGAGATCGAAGGTGACCTCGAATCCCCCGATGATCTCGCCATTGTCGAAATCATCGATGATCGCCCCGCCCTGCTGGCTGCCGGTCGCGTCGGTGAGCTTGAGGACGCCTGTGCCGCCGACACCGCCGGTCGAGTGATCGTAATTCAGCGCCGTTCCCAGCAGATTGACGCCAAACGGGATGCCGCCGTTGAAGTCTGTCTCGAATGTGCCGGCCTGGCTGATGGCGCCTCCGGCCAGCAGCGCCAAGCCAGCAATGACCAGGCCCCGGGACAGCAACCTCGGCTCTTTGAATCGATCGGGTATGGAGTTCATAACGTGATTGGGGACAGATGCTCGAGGACGAGCATCGGGTTGTTTCTTCCGATTTAGGTTATGGGTACTTGTGCAGCCTCCGCCCATCATCGCCCTCAATCCGGGTTCGCCGCGGGGCAACGGCACCCGGCGATCCAGGATCGGTTCAACGCTGTCGGGCTAAGGCGGCGGGAGAATGGGCAATTCCGGGCCGTTGTCAAGCCGCTCCCGGCCAGGCGCAGACTTGCCTCGATGGCATCCGCGCTTTAGCGTGAGCATCGCAATGATCAAGCTCGGTTCACTCCCGCCCACCGCGGGTCGGATTCTGGCTCTGGCGCTCGGGTTATGTTCTTTCGCGCACTGTCTGGCCCAGCCGATTCAACTGCACCCGGCCAACCCGCATTACTTCTTCTGGCGCGGCAAGCCGACAGTCCTGATCACGTCAGGTGAGCACTACGGGATGGTCATCAACCCGGACCTGGATTACCGACGGTATCTCGAGACCCTGAGGGCCGACGGCCTCAATTACACGCGCGTCTTCGCCGGGGCCTACGTCGAGAAACCGGGCGCCTTCGGCATCGCGCGCAACAACCTCGCGCCCGGCCCGGGAAAGTTCCTGGCGCCCTGGGCGCGGAGTCCCGTGGCCGGCTACGCCGGAGGGGGCAACAAGTTCGATCTGGCACGGTGGAATCCGGACTACTTCAAGCGTCTGACCGATTTTGTGCAGGAGGCGGGGCAGCGGGGAATCGTGGTCGAGGTGACTCTCTTCTCGTCGATCTACAACAACGAGCAGTGGTCGTTCAGCCCATTCAACCCGACGAACAACGTGAACGGGACGCGGCTGAGCGACTGGCGGCGGCTGCACACGCGGACCAACGACGGTCTGTTGGTGGTGCAGGAGGCCTATGTGCGCCAGATCGTCCGGGCCCTGAACAGCCACGACAACGTCTTCTTCGAACTCCAGAACGAACCGTGGTCCGATCATCACACGATGGGCGACCTCATCAATCCCTACCTGCCGGATGCGCCCGAGTTCCCGAATGCGGTCGAGATCACGACCGCGCCGTCCCTCGAGTGGCAGGCGACGGTGGCGTCGTGGATCACCCGCGAAGAGAGCGCTCTGCCCCAGCGGCATCTGATCGCCCAGAACATCGCCAACTTCCGGCTGCCGGTGCGCGAGACGGACATCGCGCCCGGGGTTGGAATCCTCAATTTCCACCACGCCTATCCGGAGGCAGTCGCCTGGAACTACGGACTCGCCCGGCCGATCGGCTACGACGAAACGGGCTTTGCCGGCAGTGCCGACGACACGTATCGGCGGGAGGCGTGGGCGTTCGTGATGGCCGGAGGCGCCTTGTTCAACCACCTCGACTACTCGTTCACCGCCGGCGCGGAAGACGGGACAGACACCGCGCTGAACGGTCCGGGGGGCGGCAGCCCGGCGCTCCGACGCCAGTTCAACGTGCTGGGCGAGTTCATCCGGAGTTTCAACTTCGTCGCGTTGCGCCCTGATTCCCAGGTTGTCCGGAAGTCGCCGGGCGTTGTCACACGAGTCCTGAGCCAGCCCGGCGTCGCCTACTCCCTCTATGCGAGGGGCCGGTCCCCGTGCGTCATCGAACTCGAATTGCCTCCGGGTCCGTATCGGGCCGACTGGGTCGAGACGCGCACAGGGCGAGTCTTGCACGCCGAGGCCGTGGCGCACCGGGGTGGTCCGTGCCGGCTCCAGAGCCCGGCGTTCGAAGACGACATCGCGCTGCGGCTGCTGCGCGCCGTGCGATGAGGGGAGAACCACGACCTTCACCGCTTGCGTTGAAAAGGGCGGGTGGTTTCCTGCAAGTGAGCGGCAGGCCCCGCTTGCCAAAGAGACTCTGCCGGGGCATCGTTCTCATCATCAGTATGAAGTCGAATGCGCAGACACCAGCGCCGCGGATCGAACTGGGGCGACACATCGTCGCCGACCCGAGGATTTGTGGCGGGCAACCGACCTTCACGGGCACCCGCATCATGGTGTGGATTGTCTTGGAGCAGCTTGAACGGGGCATGACGTGGGCGGAGATCGTCGGTGAGTGGGACGGCAAGGTGTCGGAGGCGGCCATCGCCGAGGCCATCAGTATCGCGCCGTTAGTGGAAAAGCACGAGCCTTTCCGGGGATTCCATGCTGCTGCTCGACGAGAACCTGCCAGCGCACCAGAGGCAGTTGTTGCGTGAAAGGCGCGTTCGCTTTCGCGTCATTGGCGTGGACCTCGCTGCGGCAGGCGCAGCCGACGACATTCTCATCCCGTTGTTGCACCGATTAGCGCAGCCGACCTTCTTCAGCCTGGACCGCAATTTCTATCGACCTGCCTGGGCTCATCCTCGTTACGGGCTTGTGTGGCTCGATGTGCCGGACGATCGAGCGGGCGCCACCATCCAACGGTTCCTCGCGCATCCGAGTTTCAACGGAGCTTCCAGTGAGTTTTTGGCCCTAAACCATCATTGGGCCTCGATCTGACGCGGGTTTCATGCACCTTCAACTTTGTGCCAAATGTAGGCATGTTATTATTCACATACTTCTAGAATAATTATATTGACAATGATCAATAGAGGTATATGGTGTAGGCATGTTCATTGCCGAAGTCGTCTCCAAAGGCAAGCAGGGCAAGGCCTACACATCGATCCTCTTGCGCGAGTCTTTTCGCGTCGGCTCCTCCGTCAAGTCCAAGACCCTCGCCGTCTTGACCCACCTGCCAGCCCATGTCCTGGACGCCGTCCGCCCGCGCCCTCGCCCAACCCGCTGACTCACTGGCCAAACTGGCCGACACCTCCGAGGGCTCGTTGCGACTGCGTCAAGGCCGCTTGTCGGTGCGCTCTCGACCATCGACCAAGTGGCCCAGCGCCTGGGGATTAAGAAGCCCTCGGGGTCACGCGCCAGGCCCAGTTGAGCTATTGGCAGGTTGTGGCCCGCGTGCTGCGCCCCGGCCCCTCCTTGCTGGCCATGGTCCGTTTGGCCACCCACTGTGCGGCCGCCGCGCTCTTGGGCTGGAAGCGCTTTCACCGAAGACGATCTCTATGCCAACGGCGCCTGGCTCGAAGGCCGTCACGCCGTGATCGAACGGCGCCTGTGGCTGCTCGGCCCGCGCCTCCCAAGGGACCAACTCTTTCTCTACGATGTGACCAGCAGCTATTTGGAGGGCGACTCCAACGCCTTGGCGGCTTGGGGCTATAATCGGGACCACAAGGAGGGCAAGAAACAGGTCGTCGTCGGCCTCTTGACCGACAGCCAAGGGAGCCCGTCTCGATCCAGGTTTATCGCGGCAACACCAGCGATCTCAAAACCTTCGGCCAACAAGTCCATAAGATCAAGGAGCTGGGCTGCACGGGCGTCACCCTGGTGGGCGACCGGGGCATATTCGCACCGACCAGAAAGCGGCCGCGCAGAGGCGCAGTTTCATTTCCTCACCGCCCTGACCAAGCCGCAGATCCAGAAGCTTCTGGCGGAGAAGGTGCTCCAACTGGAGTTGTTCGAGGAGAAAGTCCACGAGGTGCTCGGCGAAGACGGGCAACGCGTTTTTGTGTTGCGTCGCAACCCCGTCCCCGGCGCAAGCCGAAGTCAACGAGGCTCGCGAAGAGAAGCAACAGGCGCTGGAAGCCGCCCTCAAGAAAGCCAACACCCTATCTGGATAGCACCCGCGCGCCAAGGTCGCCACCCAGCACCGACATGGCCGCCCGGCTGGCGAGTTTCAAGGTGCAGGACTGGCTCAAACTGAGCGTCAGCCAACAGCAGTTGGTCATGACCCTCGACGCTGCGGCGCTGCAAGCCGCCGCGCAGTTGGATGGTTGCTATGTGGTCGAGACGGATCTCAAAACGGCGGCGGCCGACGCGCAAACGATCCATGACCGGTACAAAGACCTGGCCCTGGTGGAGCGGGATTTCCGCACCCTCAAGACCGGCCACCTGGAGATCCGACCCTGGTTTGTCTGCACTGAAGACAACACCCAAGCCCACGCCTTGACAGCGATGCTGGCCTTAAAAGTGCGCCGTCATTTGGAGCAAGCCTGGTGGTCGCTGGAAGTCACGGTGGAAGAAGGCTTGCGCCAACTCGAACAGATCTGCGTTATGGAACTGGTTCACTCGGGCAGCGGCAAGGTCGTGGCGCGCCAGGTGCCCGAACCCAGTGCCCGCCAGCAGCAACTGCTCCAGGCACTGAAGTTGGTTCTCCCCGCGACGGTGCCCGAAGCCCAAGTCACCGTAGGCACGCGCAAGAAAATCAACCACGTGCGTAAACCCCTTGAAAAATAAGGCCGAAACCACGATTCCGGCATCAGATCTTAATGGAACTTCCGTTTCAACACGACGGCCAAGCGCCTCGGGGTTGTGGCCCGCGTTCATGCCGACGGCATCCTGGTTTGGCGCTTCAAGCGCTCTGAGCCGCAGTCGCTTCCTTGGCCGGACGAATGAACACGCCTGACCTGCCTTTCAGAACCCGTTCTGCCTCGACAACCCACGGTGCTGTCACTCTTCACTCTGCACTTTGCACTCTGCACCTTCCCCCAACCCGGTGCACCGGACGGGGGCAACGCCCCGACGCAGGATGCCCTGTTTGAAACGGCTGCTGAGTCACAGCCCGGTGCACACCGGACAGGGCGCGAAGCCGAACGTGACCCCCATGTGAAAGTGACGGGTCACAACCCGGTGCACACCGGACGGGGCGCGAAGCTCAGTTGGTGCTCCGCCGCCGTTGACACTGTCACAACCCGGTGCACACCGGACAGGGCGCGAAGCACGAACAGATCACGAACGCCGCCCTCATCCACGGTCACAGCGGTGCACACCGGACAGAGCGCGAAGCCCTGGGGGTTTGTTTAGCGCTGCGCCTGAATGAGTTCAAGGGCAATGTCTGAAAACCCCACCCCATTTTGCGACACCTGTTTTCTAAAAACCGCCGAGGTTTTTCATTTCCTCAGGAAAACGGAGGGTTGTAACTTGCCATCGTCGCTCGCTACCTGGAGGGCATGGAACCGCGAATAGACCTGCCTGCGCCGAGGCTTGCGCCTTCGCCAAGCCTTCGGTGGACAGGTCCGCAGGCTAAACGCGGATGCACGCGAATGAAGCAACGCTGGCGCGGATTGGTCCCCATGTCCGACACCCAAATACGCATCCATTCGCACGCGTTCGCGGTGCCCAATAGTCACGATGGACGAAAGCGGCTGTAAGTCTCCGAATACCGTCTGCTCCGTGACAACCCACGGTGCTGTCACTCTTCACTCTGCACTTCGCACTCTGCACTTACCGCCCCCCAACCCGGTGCACCGGACGGGGGGCAACGCCGCTTGACACCATCGCCGAGATGGAAGCCTGGAAGTCACAACCCGGTGCACCGAACGGGGGTCCATGCCCCATCGTAGTCCACGCCGAAGATGCCTCAAGAAGTCACAACCCGGTGCACCGGACGGGGGTCCATGCCCCCAAGAGGCGAGGAAGGACGTAGCAAGCGGAGATGGGCATGGACGGGGGGTCCATGCCCCCTGGCATTTATTTGCCATTGTGGATGAAGGACTTCAAGGGCAATTTCTGAAAACCCCACGTTGTTGCGACCCCTGGTTTCACAGAAACCGCCGAGGTTTTCATTTCCTCAGGAAAATGGAGGAAACCGAGAAGCTAAAAAACGAGAACGGAAAACCGGATCAGCTGGTCTGCCGGGTGCGCCGCCTATGCAACTTTCCATTCTCGATGCCCCATTTCGCATTACCCTCC
Organism: Verrucomicrobiota bacterium; assembly: GCA_040766265.1. GTDB lineage: Bacteria > Verrucomicrobiota > Verrucomicrobiia > Limisphaerales > J093 > MWFF01. The sequence continues at coordinate 8,701 of JAXGQW010000005.1, read as the reverse complement.
TGCGCCTCCCTCAGCCGGGACTGCCGCGTCGGGCGGGGGGCCGGCGAAGAAGATGCGGAGCGGTTCACCGCTGACGACCCAGCGTTCGACGGCCAGCACCTGGGCTTCGATGGCTTTGCCCCAGTTGACGGCATCGGCGGCGAGGCGAGTATCGAGTTCCTGGGCGAACAGTTCGAGGAACCGGGCGGCGGCGACCGGTTGAAGGTCGGGGCCCGTGAGCGGATCGACGGTGAAGTCGGCAGGTTGAATTTGGCTGCGATTGACAAGCTTGAGCACGAAGCGGTCGCACCGGGCGCGAAACGGTTCCTGGAGATCGCACACGAGGGATTCGTAACGGGCTTCCGGGCTGTGCAGCACGCCGAGGTAGGGGTCCAAGCCGCGGAGGCGGAGGAGGGTGTTGAGGCGCTGAAAGAGGAGCGAGTAGGCGAAATCGAGGAGGAGGTTCCAGCGGTCGGGCTGTTCGCCGGGAACGCGCCGATCGCTGCGAAAACTGTCCATGGCGCGGTCGTTGAGGGTGCGGAAGACGTCGCGCGCGACCATGCCCTCGACCCCGCGGATGGCATCGAGTGTTTGGGCGTCGCTCAGGAGACGCAGGCCGGCCTCGACCGAATCGATCGCGGGTCGCAGTTCGGCAGCGGGGCGTTCGCGGAACCAGGTCAGGTAGTTGTGGAGTTTGGCGGAAACCAACGCACTCGCGCAGGCCAACCGCTCGGACGTGGCGAGCGCGGCGTGGGCGCGGGCGTGGGCCAGCGCCATTTGGTAGGATGCGCGGTCGTGAGGCCACAACACGTTCTGCAGCCTTCCCCCCGGCGTGCAGAAAGAGATCGCAATGCCGCGCTGGGCACAGCGTTGGACGAGGCGCGCGCTGATGCCACCCGCGCCCAGCAGGACCACCTCGCGCACCCGCCGCAAGGGCAACCGCGCCACCAACCGCCCGGCATCCCTCACCGCGATCGCGTCCTGGTCGAGGCCGATCCAGGCGTGGGCGTGGCGGACATAAAGAGTCTTTTCGAGCGCCGTGTCCTCGAGCAGTTCGGGTTCGATTCCCCCGCCGAAGCGGATGCCCAGGAAGGTGAAGCCGGTGGCAAACGGGACGATTGCGGTCTTCGAGTCCTTGAGCGTGAGGCCGAGACCGCCGAGGACCTCGCGGGCGGTTTCGAGTGCGGCGCCGGCTTCGTCCTCGCCCCGTGCCAGCACGATGAAATCGTCGGCGTACCGCACCAAACGAAAACCGCGCCGCGTCATTTCCTCGTCGAACGGGTCGAGGTGAAGGTTGGCGAGGAGCGGGCTGATCGGACTGCCTTGAAGGAGGCCGCGGACGCGGCGGACCGGGCGTCGGTTGAGCCTGACAGGCGTGCGCACGAGCCGGTACAAGATCGCCCGGGTGCGGACATCTGCGCGCGGCAGGACCGCATCGAGTTGCGCGTCGAGCCGTTCCCAGTCCACGGAATCGAAGAAGGCCTCGATGTCCGATTCGAGCGCGACGGTGTAGCCTTGGCGCCAGGCTTCCTGGACGACGCGCCGGACGTTGCCGACACCCACGCCGGGGCGGAAGCCGAAGCTCTGCGGCTCGAAGAGTTGGTCCAGCACCGGGGTCAGGTGGATTTGCAGCGCTTGGTGCACGAGCCGATCGCGCGCAGGGAACTGGACCACCAACCGTTCGCCCACACCACCCCTCTTGGCCGCCCGAAAACCGGTCGCCACAGCGGGTTCCCAGCGGCCCGAGGCCACGGCGTTCGCCACTTCCGAAACCGCCTGGTCTTCCGGGCCCAGTTCCTTCGGAAACGAGTCCGGCAGGTCAACTCGCCTCTGCAACTCGTCCAGCGCTCGCGTGTACGTGGCCGGGTCGCAAAAAATCGGATCGAACCAGGGCCGATCGAAACGCAGCCGGTAGTGGCCTCGAGGACCCAGTTTCAGTCCCGCTCCGACCTCGGTCCCCAGCAGGAGCCAGCGGCGCACGCTCGCCAGCGCTTGGGCCGTGCCGCGCAGAAAGAGTGGACCGACGTTGCCGGCGATCGTCTTGGTCCCCCGACCGCTCCTGGCCCGATGCGGGTGCTCGACGAACCTCCAAAAGTGGCAAAGCGTGGTCAGAGTCGCCCAATCGGCCCGAGGCGGCGGGGCGGGGCAGACGAAGAAATGCTGGAACCGGTGCGCCAGCAGCCGGTCCAGGTCCGACGCTGCCAGCCACCACGGGCGTCGGCCATCCGCCGGGGTATAAGCAAATGGAGTTTCGAACTCGAGACAGACTTCGGTGGCGCGCTCAGGCCACCGCGACGCAGCGTCCTCGAGGTCGGCCAACGACCGGACCTGCGGGGACTCGAGTTCCACGAGGGCGAAGTGGTGGCGTTTGTCCCTCAGATGACGATCGAGTCCTGCCGCGCATGCACGGGCCAGCGCAAGGTCGTCCCCAGGAAAGAACACCGCAAAGGGGTAGAGACGGTCCCGCTCGATGACGTCGCCCGGCTCCGCCAGGGGGCGGAAGAGGAAGCGGCTTTGACCGTTCTTGGCCGCCTCGGGCACGCAGAACATCAGCAGGCTGTGCAGAATCCAAAGCGGATGCTCTCGAGCTCCCGCTGCGTGGAGGTTGCGCACACTGCCCCGCAACCGCGTCCACCGCAGAGCAGCCAGTGCGGCATCTTCCATGCTGCCGCGCATAGGGCGGACAGTCTGGCGAGGCGCGCCTCATAAGACAAGCGCAGTCCTCCGCCTAACCCGCATATTTCACGGTTGTTTTGTTTGGATTTCTGAAGGGTTGCTGTTGTTGAGGTTGGAAATAGGGCCTGCCAATTGGCGTGGTTTGGGGCGTAGTAGGCGTGGGATGATCTCGACAAACCACGAAGTTTTCAGTGCCGATCAGCCCGTTTCTTTTCTGAAGAGTCTAAAGGTGCAGGCTCTGGACCGCACGAATACCAGCGGGCCGGCCAACGACTCCTGCGCAAGCACAGAGGGCAGAAATGTACCGGCCACCCGACACGCCACAACCGATTGAATTGCACAGGATTGCATCAAAATGCACCTAAATCGTGTCGCGATCGTGACAAGGAATCTGCACAGCGCGCACATGACGGTGTGGGGAAGGAGGAACCAGGAAGGCGCAGCGGGCAGCTTCGAGCAGCGTCGGATGGAAGTCTAACTTCTCCAGGTCTTCCTGGCCCGATGTGCACCGGCGCTGCCAGCACCCCTCTCACACACATCGCCCTCCAACCACCGTTCAAGCACCGCTGCAAATGAAAAGACCGTGCCGCATATTTCACACCCCGGTGGTGCACAGGGGACTGGGACTTCGCAAGAGGACTGCTGTGCGGGCTAGAAAAGCAAAACCGCGCCCGGTTCGAAAGATAGAGAACTGCAACACACTGCTTTCATGGCAGACCACCCGCAGGACCGACGGAATGCTCCCGGTTCCCTTTCCGGGCGCGGTTTTGCCAACTAGCCCGGTTAGGGGTCCTCGCGAAGCGTGTGAAATAACCGGGCTAACCCGCATATTTACAACCCCCGTCAGTGCACAGGGCACTCGGCCTTCGCAAGAGGACTGCTGTGCGGGTTAGGCGGTGCGGTCCGAGAGGAGGGTTTTGGCGCGGTCGAGCCAGGCCGGATCGGGCAGGGCATAGGGGCGGAAGGTTTCAAGCGTTCCGGCCTGGGCGTTGTGCAGGACGGCGCGGTGCAGGCCGAGCGTGCTGGCCTTGGGGCTGTCGATGAGGCTGGCCGAGTCGCTGGGGCTCATCTGGAAGAGGATGCGGAGTTCGAATTCGGTCAACGCGCGCCTGCTGAAGAACCGGCTCACGTTGTTGTAGGTGTCGCAGAGGCAGAGCGCGTGCAGCCCGACATGCGCCCCTTCGCACAGGAGCCGGTTGAGTTCGCGCCCCGGATCGATCGTCTTCTCCTCGCTGTCGAGCGCCAGGCTGAAATCCTCCTCGAACCGCAGCCGCTTGAAGCGCTCGAGATGATGGATGCAGAGATAGACGGACGGCGAGGCGGCGGCGGCTTCAGGATCGCTGCGCGCGGCCAGCTCGGCACCGACCATGCCCAGGGCGTCGTCGAGCTGGGCGTTCCCCACCCAACGCACCTCGTGGGGGATTGAAGGCGTCACATGCTCGAGGAAGGCCCGATGCGGCGCGCCCGCGGGGGTGGCATCGAGGAGGAGGAACCGGGCCGTGCCGGGCGGGTGCTGGGCGGCCAGGGCGATCAGGGCAAGCCCGAGCATCGCCAGGGCGGGCTCGTCGTATTGGCCGACAATCAGGGCGTGGTTGCCGCTCTGGCGATGGAGCGCGATTTCGGTGGGGCCTTTGATCGAGTTGGGCGCGCCCAGGTAGATGCGGGGCGCGACGGGGCGCTCCTGTGGCCGGGCGCGCAGCAGTTCTTCGAGCAACCGATTCTCGCGCACGTCGGCGGGGGCGTTGCCCTCGAAAACGACTGGCGGGGCCGGCAATCCCGTAACCCGCTCCGCGCGGCGTTGGATTGTCTCGAGACAGGCGTCTCGTTCGGCTTCGGGGAGCCAGACGATCTGGAAGGGGCTGTTGCCCTCGATCGCTCCGGCGGCGTCGTTGTAGATCGCCTCGCCCGGACGCGACAGGAGGCGCGGCGCGGCGTTGTCTTCGTCCATGATCAACATGGCGTCGGCCTGGTTGCACTGGAGAGCGATGCGGACGACCATTTGGCCGAGAGTGGTGCGTGTGAGCGTGTACGCTCCGCCCAGGGTTTGCGAACCGAGCATGACGTGGATGCCGAAGGCGCGGCCTTGCCGCACCAGGCGGTCGAGGAGGAGGGCGGCGTTTTGGGCCACGCGATCGTCTTCGGTGAAGAACTCCTGGAACTCGTCGATGATCAGGAGGGCGCGCGGGAGGCGGTTGTCCGGGGAGGCCCGGTGGTAGGCCGGCAGGTCCTGGACGCCGGCCTGCCGGAACAGGTCGCCGCGGCGCTGCAGTTCCTGGTCGAGGCGCTGGAGGACGCTGAGCCCGAACTCGCGGTCGCTTTCGATGGCGACCACGCGGGCGTGGGGGAGCTGGTGCTCGCCGTAGCACTTGAACTCGACACCTTTCTTGAAGTCGACCAGGTAGAACTCGATCGCGTGCGGGCTGCACCAGAGGGCCAGATTGGTGACAAGGACGTGGAAGAGGGTGGACTTGCCCGAGCCCGTCTTTCCGGCGACGAGCGCGTGCTGTCGGGTCCCTTTGCCAAGGGCCAGGTACTGGAGCTTCGTCGCCCCGGTGACGCCGACCGCGACGCGCAACTCCTGGGTGGTGTCGAGTGTCCAGAGGTTTTCCTTCCGTGGAGCGATCTCGGCGAACGGCATCTCGACGCGGTTCGAGTCCACGCTCGCCTGTCCGAGGTTTGTGAGGATGGTGGTGACCGTCTCGGGCGGGGGCGGCTCTTCGAGGCGCAAGGGCATCCCTTCGAGGCGCGGGTCCGCCAGTTCGAACGCCTGGTTCACCGCGGTGATTCGAACCCCGGCTTTGCGCAAGTCCTCCGGCGCCGCCTCGGACGGGAGCGGCTTGCGCCGGTCCCAGTGGAGCAGCAGGAACACGCCGCAACGCGGTCCGCTCGATGCGATGCTGAGCAGGCGCTTGGCGGCGGACTCGCTGAAGTTGACGGGGAAATCCGCGGCGACCAGGAAATGATACGGCTCGGCGATGCGCCCGGCCTGGGCGTTGTAATCGGCGATCGTGGCGTACTCGTTGCGCAAATAGAGTTGCGTCACTTTCTCGATGTGCTCGTTGAGGTCGGCCAGGCGCTGCTCGATCTGGTCGGGCTGGGTCCAGATGCGGCGGTTGATCAGGCGATCCTCGTGATCGCTGAGGTGCATCAGCCCCGCAAAGGTCTCACCCAGGCCGACCGGGTCCAGGATGGTGAACAACACCCGCCCCGGAGGCGCGCTCATCAACAGCCGCAGGACCAGCGCGTTCAACGCCGCCAAAGCCCTGGACCGCCCCCAGGCCTGCGTCTCGATGACGATCGAGCCCTGCTCGGGATGCTTGAGCAGCAGCCGCAGATCGAGCTGCGCGGGCCCCGGCAGCACCAGGCGCGGATCCGTCGGCAGACCGCCGACATACGCCGCGACGTCCAGGATCACCGAGGCGAACGGCGCCGCCGGGACCGACACCGAAGGCGGCGACCAGTCATTCCAGGATCGGCTTGCCCAGTCCGGGAAGCTCTCCGCAGCGGCATTGCGCAACCCATCGAATGCCGCATAGGCCGTCCCGGTGACCTGCGCCCAATCCTGCACCAGCGCTTGCGACGAGGTTTGAAGCGCCGTCCGCAATTCGTTCTCCCGCCGCGCGCGCTCCTGTTCAAGGGCCGTCCGTTGGTCGGCGGCGGCCTGGTTCAGGGCTGCCATGCGCGCGGCGTGTCCGGCTTGAAGCCGGTCCGAGGCGCGCAGCCGGAGCCGGTCGCTGCGACCCAGTGCCCGGTGAAGTTTGCTGCCGAGATTGGCGTTGAGCTCGGTCCGCTGCGCGGCCGCGGCCTCGACGGCCCGATGCCAGCGGTCTTCGAGGACTGAGTTTTTCGAACGGGCCTCTTCCTCGAGGCGTTGTTGTTCCTGGGCGTGCTCGTTCCACACCGCCTGCTCACCGGCCTCGACCAAGTGGAGCGCCTGGCTCGAAGCGGCTACCAGGGCCGTGGCGGTCGGGCGTCCCAGCTTGCGGGCCAGCGCGTGCAAAGCGAAGAGGGCGGCGAGCGAGACGGCGAGGGAGAGGGCCAGCGACTGCACGTGGCCGGGCGTGAACGTGGCATCGCGCAGGAGCGGGAGAATGGCGAGCAGCGCGTGGGCTGCCACCAGCAGAACGGCGCAGAGCCAGGGCGACACCACCGTGAAGAGGCCCGGAAGCGGCGACCGGCGCAGGCGGCGAAGCTGGGCTTGCGCTTCGTTCTGCCGATCGCGGCACAATTCGAGCATGTCTTTCGACCGCCCCGCGGGCGCCGGCGATGGCGACGCGCAGGCCGACCTCAGCATGTTTCGGTAGGAACGGAACCCGAGAAAGGCCCGGCTCACCGCGCGTTCGAGCTTCTCGACACGATCCCGCTCCTCGGCCCAGTGCTCCTTGAGGGAGGCGTATGTGGCGTCCGCAAGCTGCTGCCCCGCCTGGTGATCGCGGGAGATCTGGAGCATCTCGCGCTGGACGTGGAACACCTCGCGCGCCTCCTCGTCTCCAATGCGCTTGAGCTGTTCCGATTCGGCGGCCTGACGGGCCTCGAGAATCCGCTCCTTGCGCCGGTCGTGTCGGGCCTGGCTGGCCGCGGCGGCCTGGCGGGCGGTTTCCTCCTCGGCGGCCCTGTCGTCTGCGAGCCGCGTGTTGGTCTCGCGCAACGCCACCTCCGTCTGGCGGTTCAGTTTGGCGATGCGCTCTTTGAACTCCCCTTCGACTCGGCCCGCCGCATCCCGGCAGCGCGCGACGCCCTGCCTGAGCCGGGCCAGGTGATCGAGGGTCTGTTCGAGACTGAGGAGGCTACTCACAGTCTTGTCTCACGCGTTGGAGCACCGATTCCAACTGTTCGATGGCCGGCAGTGTCGAGTTGACTTCCGACTCGATCTCCCGGATGAACCGCTCCTCGAACTCGCGGGCCTTCGCATCCGCCCAACTGTCGCGCGTCTGGTGCCATCGCTGCAGCAGGTCCCGCGTGAGACTGGCCAGACGAGGGGCATGACCGCCGGGGCTCATATGGATTCTCCTGGCCCTGGCTGCTCTCCGGCGCCGGGCACGGGGGCGGGGTCGGCATCGGTCCCGATCGAAGAAGGCACGTCAGGCTGCGATGCCGCGGGCCCCGGCGCGATTTCCCGGCCGGCGTAGTCGCGCAGGATGGCGGCCGATGTTTCGAGGAAATGCACAGCGCGGTTTCCTTCGTTTGACAGCATGTGCTGAAGCCGGCGCGGCAAGGCCGCTCGAGCCTCGACGTCGGTGGCGTATCGCAGGAGCCAACGCCGAACCCGGTCGCGGCCCTCCTCGGCGCGGCGCAAGGCGTCGCGGGCTTTGGCCACGGCCCTCCTCCGGTCGAGGATTGCGACGGAGTCACCGGACAACCGGGCGGTCATCAATTCCTGCTCTGCCTGGGCGGCCGCGGCACTCGAGAGGCGGATCTCGCGCTTCCAATGGACCCGCCGATCCGTCTCGAGCCAGATGCGGGTCCGGACGATGTCCTGCGCCACCTCGTCGAGAACCGACCGGCTCCGGGTCAAGTAGAGCAGCAGGCTGCTCCGAAACGATTCGAGCGCGTCGATCGAGCTGACTTTGGCTCCGGAACTCATGGGCCAGTCGAGACCGCCTCTCTAGCGCTGCGCCAGGTAATCCTCGATCCGCCGGGCCTTGCGCAGCAGGAACGGGACATGCTGATGCGAGATCTCGATGAACTTGGCCATCGCCCGCAGCGTGCGCTGAAACTCCTCGCTGAACCGGACATGTTCCTGGTCCTGCCAGGTGTCGCCCAGGGCCTTGAAGCGCGCCTGCAACGACATCAGCCGGTCCTGGGTGTCCTGATTGAAACGCTTCAACTCCTCGGCGAAGCGCCGAACTTCAACGGGATCGATGATCGCTTGCGACATGGGAACCGCCCAAAAACACGCCCGGCGCGCGCTCGATGTGCCCCGAACGGCGCCTGGCGGACGCCACCTTAACAGCACGATACGGGCCACGCAAACGGCAATTGGGGCTCCCCAGTAGTTCGCATTCCGGGTGCACGGCCATGCCGCCGGGTGAGGGCACCCGGCGTC
>JAXGQW010000049.1:0-38685 GCA_040766265.1 Verrucomicrobiota bacterium | reverse complement strand
CTGTTCGAAGATCGCTCGAACCGACTCTGGGTCGGAACCTCGCGCGGCATTGTCCACTACTCCCCGCGCGCCGACATCGACCCGCCTCGCACTCTCTCCGTTGTCATCGAACAATCGGGCATTGGACGGCCCGACAGCACCATCGAGGTCCAGATCCGGGGACGCGACCGATGGCAGCAAACGCCCGACCGGCGCCTCCTCTTCTCCCACAGGCTCAATGGGGGCAACTGGTCGCCGTTCGCATCCGGACCCATGATCGCCCTGCGCAACGTGCCGCCCGGCAAACACCGACTCGAAGTGCGAACCCTCGACCGGAACTGGAATTTTGAGCCCAAGCCTTTTCTCGCCGAGTTCCAGGTCGTCGTGCCCTGGTACCGGGAAGGGCGGATCCTCTTCGCCGTGGGCGTCGGGACCGTCGTGGCACTGTTCTTCGCCGCGCTCGCCGTCAACCGCCACCTCCAGCTCCGCCGCAGCTATGCCGAGGTGGAATTGAAGGTCGCGGAACGAACGCGCGAACTCGAGCAGGCCACCCAAGCCCTGGTCCATAGCCAGAAAATGAATGCCCTGGGCACTCTCGCCGCCGGGATCGCCCACGACTTCAACAACATCCTCTCGATCATTCGCGGCTCGGCCCAAATCATCGAGGTCAACCTCGACGACCGCGACAAGGTCCTCACCCGCATCGCCCGCATCAAGACCATGGTCGACCAGGCCACCGGCATCGTCCGCGCCATGCTCGGATTCGGACGCGTCGGCGATACCGGCCTCCACGCCTGCAAACCCGCCGAAGTCATCGACCAAACCATCCGCCTTCTCAGCGACCGCCTCCGCCGCACCGTCCACATCGAATGCTCCATCGCCTCCGACCTGCCCGCCGTTCGCGCCGCGCGCGATCTGACGCAACAGATCCTCGTCAACCTGATCCTCAACGCTTCAGACGCCCTTCAGCCCGGCGGCGAAATCCGGATCCGGGCCCGACGCCTCGACACGCTCCCACACAATCCCATTCTGCCACCCCAACCCGCCTCCGGCTACGTGGCGATCAGCGTAGAGGATAATGGCCAGGGGATTCCAGCGGACGTCTTGCCCCGGATCTTCGAGCCGTTTTACACCACCAAGGCCTTCTCGTCCCGCCGTGGCACCGGCCTGGGTCTCTACATGGTCTACGAGTTCGCCAAGGAAATGGGACACGGCCTCATCGTCACTTCAGAGGCCGGACGCGGCAGCCAGTTCACCATCATCGCCCCGATCGCCGACAGTCCGGACGCCACGCCCGCTCCTTAGCCCGCATTTCCCGCAGCGCGGCAGAGCCGCAACCAAAGCGACGGAAGACTCGTGCGTCTCTGGTGCCGACGAATGCGCAGATCGCCGCGCTGCGCCGGCGCTGCTGCGCAGCGCTCAGAGGATCCGAGGAGATGAACCACCAATGAACCACCAATGTGCGTGCAAGCGAGCCACGAAGGCAACAGAGTGTCGGCTTGCGACTGCGTTTTCCTGCGCGACCAGACCCTGATTTCTCCCTATCCCGGCGCGGTTTTGCCACATCCGTGGCCACCTGCCTTTATCCGTGTTTATCTGTGTCCATCCGTGGCTGCTTGTCTTTGTCCGTGTTTATCTGTGTCCATCCGTGGCTGCTTGTCTTTGTCCGTGCTCATCCGTGTCGATCCGTGGCTACGGCTGAAGCTCTCTCGCCCTGGACAACACTCCGGCCGGGCCTGGAGCGCAGGCACGCAATAAACAGGGCCACTTCATGAGGTGGCGCCGCGGAACCGCTGCATGCCGCTCACTGCGGGTTGAGTTCGCGCCCCCGATCGCGTACAGTCAGCCGGAAATCAGACCACACAACCGATCACTGCATATGAGCTCAAACCCGACGTCCCCTGCCGGTGCGCCACCCGTCGACGCAACTGCCGCACCCGGTCCCGCCACCGCGGAACTGGCCCTCGAACTCCGGCAAATCCTCGTGCCGCTGGATTTCTCGGCGCACGCGATGAAAGCCCTCCGTTACGCAACCGGTTTTGCCCGGCTTTTCGGCGCCAAACTCATTCTGCTGCACGTCACCGAACCGATCGTCTATCCGTCCGACTTCGGTTACGTCCCGCTTCCCCCGAACACGCTCGAAGAGAACTTCCAGCGCGATGCGCGGGATCGTCTCGAGGCCGTGGCTGCCGACCAAGCCAAGGCCGGTGTGACCTGCGAGGTCGCCCTGCGCCTGGGCAAACCCTACCATGAAATCGCCGCCGCGGCCCGCGAGCACCAGGTCGATCTGGTCGTGATCACCACCCACGGCTACGCCGGCCTGACCCATGTCCTCCTGGGCAGCACCGCGGAACGAGTCGTCCGCCACGCCCCCTGCCCCGTCCTGGTCGTGCGCGATCAGGAAACCGAGTCCGCCCCCGCTAACGCCGAGAACGCCCCGGCGGCTGCATAGGCAAAATGGAATGGGGTTTTTTGCAGATTGGTGCCGGCGGAGGGGGTCGAACCCACACACTCTTTCGAGTACCAGATTTTGAGTCTAGCGCGTCTGCCGATTCCGCCACGCCGGCCACCGTTCACTCGATGCTGAGATGATTCAGCAGAAGGCAGCATTATCACCGGTTTGGCCCCGACGGCAAGCCCATTCGCCTGAGCCGATTCCCCTGACCGATTCGCCTGAGTCAGCAAATCTCATGCTGGCGCGAGGACGCGGATTGACGGGCCCTGGCATCTCAACCGTAGGACGCTCGACAGACGCTCGACTGCGGCTGGCATCGGGCACACGCTTCGACCCGTGAGAGAACTCATCTTCTTGACGCTCGCGAACCATCTTCCGCGCATGAAGGTGTGCGATCGGATTCGCTTCTTCGTTTATCGCCTCGCAGGCGTAAAAATCAGAGGACGATGCACCATCTGGGGACCGCTCACAATCCGGCCCATTGGAGGTGCACGGAACATCGAAATCGGCGCCGGCACCTTCATGAACACCGAGACCCGATTCGGCGTGCCCAAGGACAAGGTCGTCATTGGGGAGCGGGTCCAGGTTGGCCCGCGCGTCATGTTCGAGACCGTCAATCATGGGCTGACGTACGTCCCGGGAAAAGGCCGGGGCGGAGGCACCAAACCCATCGTGATCGAAGATGAGGTCTGGATCGGCGCCGGCGTCATCGTCACCCAGGGAATCACCATCGGGCGCGGCGCGGTCGTCGCCGCCGGCGCCGTCGTCACCCAGGATGTCGCGCCCCGCACAATCGTGGGCGGCGTTCCGGCCAAACTGATTCGGCCGATCGAAGACAGCACAAACGTCTAGCCTGGATTTCTCACCAACTGTTGATGTCATCTGACCGGTCACCGTCACAGTTCACCTGAAATGCGGGCTCTCAGAAACCCGCGCCCAAAACAGTTGGACCCAATCTCGACCACACTGTGTCGGCGTGGCCGGGTCGCCCAAGCGGCTGGGGCGCATCCCGGCTTTGATGAACCGATGAGCCGATTCTCCTTGCTGGGCGCGGGTTTCACAGACCCGGAAATCTCACCCGCAGACCGTCCGGAATGCCGCGATCGGCCCACTGGTGAGATTCCCGGGTTAGGTGGGCTGGTTCGACCGCGCTTTGCTTCAGGCAAGCGGGCGAGAGCGGTGGGTCGCCAGAAACCCGAGCAGTCCCAGGGCGAAAACCGGGGCCGCAGCCGGTTCGGGCACCGCGAGGAACCCGCGGATCTCGCCGCCCCCAGCGAAGCTGCTGTGGATGTTGAAGTAGGCTGTTCCGGCAGCCAAAGCGGCAGCCAAAGCGGTCTCGGCGCCGATGGCGGTTCCAGCGCCGAAGTTGTTCAGAAACGTGGCGGTGTAGCTCTCCGCGAGAGTAAGGTCGATGATTGCCTGATAGGAGCCCGCCGTCACTCCGACCGGAAAACCGGGCAACGTCCCAGGCGTGACAGCGACGCCGACGGTCCCTGCGCCGGATGAGGCTGTCGGCGCGTGGATGTGAGAAACGGTGGTCAGGCCCGTCAACCCGCTGAAGTCGACATCGATCAAGAGCGTGTGCGCGATGTCATCATAGCTGACATTGGCGGTCCCCGTGCCGAGCGACGCGTTGGGCGGTGACTCGGACAGTCCGTCCAGGTCGGCGTAATAGTCGAAGACCGCGGCTTGGGTAACGCCGCAGAGGAGCACGACGAGAGGGAGGAGCGGGCATTTTTTCATAAGAGATGGGTAACTTCGGAGACACGGGACACGAACGGACACATTTCGCCTTATGCTGAGCATTCGCACTTCATAGCAACCGCCAATACCTTAATCCCCTGCTCAGAACGCGGCTATGAGACCTAGGTTGTACGACTTTGGTGTAACAGAGGGCGCTTGAGATCGATCGGACGGAGGTGTCCCCCGTCTACGCCCCCGGTGCCGGAGACAAGCGTCTCTGGGCTGCGGCGGCGCACCGGCCGAGGGACTTTGCTCGTTCAGCCAGTCGGTCTGCTGCGAGCCAAACGCTTTGACCTGAATCAAACCGCGCTCTTAGAAAACAAACCGGGAATCCCACGGGCGGGGGGAAACTCACCAGCAAGAGTTCGCGCTGCGCTGCCTTCAAGATCTTTGTGATCTTTGTGGTGGGATCTTGCAGGCTCAGAACTCCGGAGCAGTCCAGCAGCGAGAACGTGGCCTCCACCGAACCCGAGAGCAGGGCGTCGCGCTTCGCGCCCCGTTTCACCGCCTTGTTCAGTCAAGGCGCGCCCGAATCCGACCACCGACCAAACAGCTCCTTGATGACTCGATACTTCTCGGGGTTCTTCGATTCGTTCTGGTGGCAGTAGATCAGCACCCCGTCGGCGCATTCGCGCGCTCGCGCCATCACGTCCCGCACATACTCGGGCGTCGAGTCCCCGAGCCTCGAATGCGCCGTGGCGTACACATCGACATAGACAGGCACGCTGCCCCCAAAAAGCTGCCGGATTCGAGCCACCTCCGAGCCGACGGCGCCTGCATCCGTCAGGTTCGCCTGGACCGATTCGTTCCGGTAGGGAAACAGGATGCCGTCAAAGAGGCCGCGGTGTTGTTCGGCATAAGCGGACGTGAGCTGGCGATAATAGCAACAGGGAATGAACGCCAGCCTGGGATTGATGGCCCGGGCATCGGACACAATCCGCCTGACCCGATCCGGACTCAGTGTTTTTGGATTCTGGACGAAGTCATCCACGCTCCACGCAACCAGGTTCGGATGCTGAACGCTCAGCGTGGCGATCTCGGTGCCCCACCGCTCGTAGTCGAGCCGGAAGGGCTCCGAGTAGTTCTTCGCGTGCGGCGGAGATTCCGACGGCGGAACAAGCGTCACCCAGACCCGGATCCTGCGCTCGCGCGCCTGAGGCAGGAACGCCTTCAGATCGTCCCAATCCGTGGCCGCGTGCCAGATCAGCCAGTTGTAGGTGTTCGCGCTGATCGCACTCAGGTCTTCGAGCAGAAACGCCAGGTCCACCCGCCCATCCGCACGACGGGGCGCGGCGTTGTACGTGCCGAACACATTGCGCAGGGATTCACGGTGCGGTGCTCCCGGCACCGCATCGGCGGCCTGAGCGGGCCCAAGGCCGGCGTCAGTCATCCCCAGGACACACATCAATGCCCCGCAAGCGGCCAGTCGCAGATTCATGGCTCGATGCTACGCAGACCGAAGACGCGCGACAACCCGCGATTCAGCCGATCGAGAATGCCCTCGGCGTGGCGATGGCCAATTATGCGCAGCCATTTCTCAACGGCCATTCCTGCGCCTACGACGCCAATGGCGACGAGCTCCTGCTCGCCGGCACAGAGGAGGGTCTCTTTGTGGTCTCTTTCGACCTTGAGAAGCTCCGAAGGCGTCGCGCCCGGACGATCTACGGCAATTCCTTTCGCCGCCCGCATCGGTACGAGGCGCTGAGCGACCCCGCCGTGGCGCCTCCGTTCCTCCGCAACAACGGCCTCGGCAAACCGTTCGACCGGCTCAGCCGTTGAGCCGGCAGCCCGGATCGGTCACAAACTCCGCGTTCAACCCGATCCGGGCCAGCCCGCATGTTTCTTAGCGCGGCAGAGCCGCAACCAAGGCTCGGAGGGCCGAGCTCCGAGGTGCCCTGATCCGAGACCGGTGCGGTTCCCCAACAGGGCCTCTCCCGCCACCGCGCATACGCGTCAACCTGAGCGAGGCTTCACAATCCGGGTCAAGAACACTGGGGCTCCTTGATCCCGGCTGCTGGAGCGGCAGGCATTGCCGAGGGTGCCGCCTTGGTCGAATCGGCAGCGAAGTCGCGAAGCGTTTGGAGTGCGCGCGGTTTACCGCCGCTTTTCGAACACGGTGGTCGGTATCGTCCCAGGCAAAGCGGTGCTGAAGCACACGCACTCCACACGCTTCGCGCCATCCAGCGCGCTGGGGCCAAGGCTGCTTCCGTGCGAGGTCCGCATCTTAGCCGGCCTTAGGTTGACGCGTATGCGCCACCGCGGGATCGGCCCTCCACAATTCGTGGCCGGTTGCGCAGATTGTGAACAACAACACTACACCCCGACAGTGCACAGGGCGGTCAGACTTCGCAAGAGGACGGCTATCCGGGCTGGATTGCGATCAGTCTGAGGGCCGGGTTGCTCGAACGAGGTCAAAGAACGCGGCCTGCTCAAGGGCCCTGTAGCGCTCCGGGTGACAGGTCAGAATGACGATCTGGAGCCTGCTCGAGGCTTCTTCGAGCAAGACCAGCAGACGCGCAAAACGCCCGGTATCGGTGGCATTCAACACGTCATCGAGAGCGACCAACTGGCGCTCATGCCTGGCAAGCACTTCGCCAAGCGCAAGTCGAGTGACCAGAAAGAGTTGCTCCTCCTCGCCGCCCGAGAGGTTCTCGAGTCCAACCGACTCAGTCAGAGATTCAGGTTGAACGCCGGCCGGGACAAACTGGTCGGTCAGACGCACCGTCCCCAGGCGCGGTCCGGCCACACGCGCGAGCATTCGGCTGGCAGCGCGCTCGACGGGAGCCGCCACGGCGGCGACGGCAGCGGCCTTGCACGACGCCACAGTGTCGTGCAGCAGTCGCAGAGCGTCCATGCGGAGCTTCTCCCGTCGAATCCCGGCCTCGAGATCGGCCCGTTTCTCGTCGCAAGCCGCCAGCTTGGAGTAGGCGCCCTCGGCGGCCAGGGTCTGCAGCCGCCCTTCGGCCTTGTTCTCTTCGTCTCGAGCGGCGGCTTCGGCAACCTGATGCGTCTGAAACTGACGCTCGAGTTTTTCGACGGACTTGCCAGGGTCGTCGCCGATCTCCGCCAGCTTCGCTTCGCACTCGCCGGCTTGCGTCCGAGCAACCTCCCAAGCCATCAGCGCCTCCTTCCGGTCCTCCTGGCGCGCCGTGTCTGACAAGGCGTCCTTGCTCAGATCGTCGAGCCGCCCGTTGGCGGCTTCGAGATTGACGCGCGCGTTGTTGAGCCCGGCTTCGGTTTCGGCATGGCGTTTTTCGACCGCTCCAGTCCCGGCTCGAGCGCGTTCGAAGGCATCTTCAGCCTGCACCACGGCGGCCTCGATCTCCCTGCTCCGCTCATCAAGAGCCGACTGCAATCCGCTCAGCGCAGGCGGCTGGGTCTGCCAGGCGGGGAAACGTCCTGTTCGTTCGAGAATGCGGGCATCGAGTTCGGCCAACTGACGCTGCAGATTCTCCGGGGTCTGGTCCCCGACGAGTTCCTCGATTTGACCGTTGAGGGCGGCGATCCTCTGGTCGAGATCCTTGGCCTGGTCGCGGAGAAGTTGGAGACGGTCGGCGTCCTGGGTGCCATACGCTTGCGTCAGCTTCGCCACCCTGTTCTCGGCAACGGCCACTTCCTCACGCAGTGCCTCGACGTCCATCTCGGGCCCGGCCGCGATGATCCGCCCGAAGCCGTCCACCTCGAGACTGACCTCGGGCGAGCCGGCGAAGGTCGCATCCTCACCCGCGCAAACGGTCTTTGTCTCCTTGGGTGATTTCGTGGTCGCGATGGCGTCGCGCAGCGGGCGAATCGTCAGACGAATGAGCGACGCCTGGAGCTTGGTTTCAGCCTTTTCCCGGGCGGCAAGGTGTTTTCTAACCTCGCGAATTGTCTTCTCGTCTGGCGCCACCAACCGGGCGCGCGACTGCCTCAACGCCGCCAGAGCAGTCTCGAGATGTCGCAGTTTGTCCAGCCTGGTTGCCAGGATCTGCCGGGCCTTGCTGTCGGACAAAAACTCGCGGGCGTCTTCGATTTGGGCGGCAAGCGCTTTGAGGGAGGCGCGTCCGGCGCGCGCGTCATCGCGCCTGCGGCGACACTCGTCGGCACGCTCGGCGGCCGCCTTCAACTCGACGGCCACATCCCTGAGCAAGGGCTCGTCCCGCTCGATTTGCGCCTTGATCCGGGCGATCTCCTGCCGCGCGTTGGCGATCAACTCGATCGTCCGGCCAATGGACTCGTACCGTTCCTTGGCGGTTTGTTCCGCCTGGCGCCTGCTCTGTAGCTCGCTCTGGAGGCGCTGAAAGGACTCCGCCAGTTGGCGTGTCTGGGCCAACGGTTCCTTAAGGGCCTCGGCGTCCCTCCTGGCCTGGGCCCGCCTCTGACGGGCGTCCTCGACAGCACGCGCGGCCTCCTCGAAACTCTGCTTCTGTTCGAGAAGCCGCTGCCGCTCTCGATTCACTTCGGCGCACTCGAGTTCCAAAGCCAGAATCGGCGCGGCGTCCTTGCCCGTGCGCAGCTTGCCGCCCCTGGTGAAGAAGGACAGGTACTCGTCCTCAAGCAGCACCTCGAGGCGCGTCCCCTTTTCACCGGTCAACTGGACACCCAGAGCCGCGCGGAGGCTCTCGGAGACGCTCGACGACAGGGACTCGAGCCTCAGGGTGCCTTGCGGGGCCCAAAGCACTTGGGCCAGGCCCCAGTGCTCCTGCTTCGACAGGCCGCGACCCGGCGCATCCGTGGCATCGAGAATCTCGCGCAACATCGAGTCCGCATTCCGTCCGTCGGCAATCGGCACAAACCCGCCCTCCTCGAATCGGAGCAGCCGAGCCGAGGCGCCGTCCAGGAAGGTCTTTTCGATACGGTACCGAACTCCTGTTTGCGAGAACTCGACTGCGGCCTGGGGCGCCAGGGAACGGCCCCACGGGCGGACGGCTTCGATGTCCTTGCCCGTGACGATGTGCGAGTCGAACAGAGCGCATCGCATCGCCTCGAACAGGGACGATTTGCCGGTTCCATTCGGGGCATGGATGACATTGAGGCCCTCGGCGAAGGGGCCGATCTCGACCGGTTCGATCAGGTTCCGCCAATGCGCGGCGCGCAGGCTGTGGAGGATCACGAGCGGCTCCTTTCGAAGAGGTCGAATAGTTGCAGGAGCGCCTGGGATGCCACCGCCCGCTGACCCGGATCGGAAGCGTTCGATGCCAGCGCGCGCAGCCTCCGCGCGGCGTCTCGGAACGGGCCCGCCGGCAACGACTCGATCCACCCCTCCCCGTCGGGCGCCGGAGTCAACCCCGTGGCATCCAGAACGCCAAAGAGAAAGCGGGATCTCACGATTTCATCGAGCCGTTTCAGCGCATCCCGATCTTCGGGAAAAAGCAGTCCATCCAGACGCATCCGGACCAACGTCGATCCCGGCTCGGCGATCCCGGTCAATTGCTGGACCAGCGACTCGATCGAGGAGGGCTGGGCCACCGAATGCTCGATGGTGCGCCAATCGAGTCCGCCGGTCCGGATCGGGATCAGCGTGGGCGGCGCGCCCCGACGCTGAATCTCGACCACGAGCGCGCTGCCGCTGTCGCGTTCGCCGAACTTGGTTGTCTCGTGGGTGCCGGAATACGCCATCCGGCACTCGCCCCGCGAATCGTCGTAGCGAGCGAATGAATGCCAGTGCCCCAGCGCGAGATAGTCCAGACCCGATCGCGCCGCCGCATCGCGGGGAATCGGGTAATCGGGCTCGCCGCTCGGAATGCCCTCGACATTGCCATGCGCCAACCCGATGGCCGGTTTGGACGCGTTGTGAGCCTTGATCCAGGAGGTCGGATCCTTGCTCGAGTATTTCTCGCGCAGGGGACACGGAAACAGCACGCAAGTGTCCAACTCGATCGGTTCGCTGCTCGTGCAGACTGTGATGTTGTCCGCTTCCTTCCAGACCGGATGTTCCCACACCGCGCCCGGGCACAGGGGATCATGGTTTCCGGGAATGATGTAAACCGGTCCCGGGAAACAGCGCAGGATCTCGCCGACCTTGCGCACCAACAACCGGTCCACCGCGTTGTCCTCGAAGACATCGCCGGTCACCAACAGCATCTCGGCCTTCTGGTCGCGCCCGGCCTCAACCACCCGCTGGGCCGCAGCCAACCGCGCCTCCCGCACACGGTCCGCCACCTTGCCCACCGACTCGGCACGCATGCCCATCTGCCAATCTGCGGTGTGAAGGAATCTCATGACACAACCATGCCCGGACACCCGACCCCGCGAAGCGTTGGACAGCACTTTGGCTCAGGCCATCGCCCACTGCTCGCGCAGGAGCTTCACCATGTTGCGAATCAGCCTGATCTTTTCCTCCTGCGGGATTTCCTTCTTGGGATCCGCCGGATTCTTGGGCCAGCCGCCCTCGAAACTGACAGCGCCGCGGTAGCCAAGCAGCTTGAGCCCCTTGAAGCCGTCCACGTACTGATCCGCCTCGGGATGAACGCCGGGGATGATGCGCTCCTTGAGGCCGGCGATATGGACATGCGTCAGCAGACTTCCCGCGCAGATGAACGCCCCCATGAAACTCGTCTCCTCGAGTGCCATGTGCCAGAAGTCGCCCATCACGGTCGCGCCGGGGCCGATGTCGGCCGCGATCCGCGCGCCGTCCGCCACCTGCCGCAGAAAAGGCGTCTCGTGGCGGCGGAGCGGTTCGAGGACGATCGAGGTGCCGTGCTTGGCCGCATGTTGGGCGAGGCGTTTCCCGGTGTTCTCGACGAAATCCTTCCGCAGTTCTTTGGCGCTCAGACGCCCCGGCTCGCTGAGCTTGTCGCGCGCGGGACAGATGATCAGGCCGACCGACTTCATCTTGCCCAACGCCTCGATCACCGGCAGGAACTTCTGCACCTCGGCCTCCCTCTTCTCCGGCTCCGCGTAGGAGAAATCGCTCGGGCCGCACGCCGTCGACAGGAACAGCTTGCGCCCTTTGAGCGCCTCGATCATCGCGTCGCCATTCTTGATCGGCCAGTCGCCGGACGGGATCTCGACAGACGCGAACCCGTTCGCCTCGAGGAAATCGAGCTTCTCGTTCATCTCGTTCCCGGGAATCGCCCACCACTGGAGGCAGAGATTCAACTCGGCCGGTTTTTCCGGTGGGGCCAGCTTGGGCATCCAACTGTCTCGAACCGTTTGTCCCTGTGCCGCCACACGCTGCGCGCCGCACACTGTGGCCACTCCGGCGAACGCCGAAGCCGTCAGGAAATCGCGTCGTTTCATAGTGCATTCTCCCGATTCGACCGCATGAACCGGACGCCCGTCCGGCCTCAGAACCGGCATCGGCGCATGCATGCGCCCGATGACACGGCTCGAACAGATTAACCAGAACCCGAACAGTCTCGCTTAGGGCCCGCGCGGGAATCAATTCCCATTTTGCGCGACCGCGGGATGAGCAGGGCTGCTCTAAAGTCGAACCGGGCGGGTGAGTAGGCGAATGACCTGTCCCGGGCGGCGACTCATCTTCGCCAGGAAGGTCGGACAGGTTCGATCTCGCTTGCGGGGTTGACGACGCGCCCAGGCCCGCGCTTCACCCTGCACCGCGCGACGGAGGATGCCCAGCGTCGTCGCGGCCACTGGATGACTCACCCGGCACCGATCTTCACCCGCGCTCACATCCAACGGATAGTGCGTGCCATTCTCGATGCTCCAGTACTGGCGCGCCAACTCCAGCAGACGCTCCAGACCGGCCTGCTCCGCCGTCAGGCTCGTCACGATCCACACGGTCTGCACTTCCTGCCGCCCGCCCTTGAGTTCCCGAATTCGGTCCAACCGCGCCACCTGCGCCGCATGCGGAAAACCCATCTGCGCCGGACTGAGATCTTTAACTGCAATGCCCCGCCACTCGATCCGCCCGTGACCCCGCTCCACCCTCAGGAGTTGAGGGGGAAAAATCTTCCGGGAGGAAGTGGCAGGCTTGTTTGAGAAGGCCGTCTTGGTTGCCCTTGACGAAGAGCACGTAATCACCCCCACCCTCCTGCACCACCGATCGAGCCGTTTCCACCTGGGTGTGCAGCGCGTCCATCAGCGCGATGGTTCCGTCCAGGTCCAACCGCTCCAAGAGCGTCTGCCCAGCCGGAATCTCGTTGCTCTTGTCGGCCACCGGTTCCACCCCCAAGGTCCGGCCGCTCTGCGCGTTGATCGCTCCGACCAACTGCGTCTTCCCGCTGCCCCGCAGCGCCTTGCCATCCAACACCACCACCCCCCCGTCGGCCGCCCCGTGCCGCGCCTTCTGCCACGCCCAGAGCGCCGCTTGAAACGCCCGCACCGGCACGGCCTTGAGCACCCGGTACACACAGTTCTCCGTCGGCACGTCGTACTGGCGCGTGCGCCGATTGAACCAACACCGCAGCTCCGCCCGCTGCCGCGGGCTCAAGTCCTGCGCAAAGAGCGCTACCCCACGGTGACCTCCCTGACCCCCGCTCAACAAATACGCAAACGTGATCGCCAACACCGTCGCCTGCCGATGCCGCAACCCGTGCACGTCCCGGCTCTCCGGCACCTCCCGGTGCAGCACCATCCATAAACTCGTCAACTCCTCCCCCGCCAACAGACACTGCCGCGCTATCTGCCGCTCCTGCGCGCCCCACCCCGCCGGCATCCGCCGCCCACGCAACCCCCGTGCCGCTCCCTTCACCAGTTCCCGCACGTATAACTGCTTGGGCCGATCATGCGCCTGGTAGAAGTCCTCCCGCACCCGCCGGTACTGGGCCGTCGTTCCCAACGCCCGCCACCCCGTCGCCTTGTACGCCGTCCCCCGAAACAATTGCTCATCCACGAAACTCTCCACCGCCACAATCGGATGCCCGTACTGCGCCTGCCAGTCGGCCGACAACCGCTCCAGGTTCAGCGCCAACGCCCGGCTGGCCAGGTTCGGATACTGCCCCTTGGGTCCCAGCCGGCAGAACCGCGCGTTATTGGCGACCAGATGCAGTCGCGCCCGCCGCTGATTGTCGTCCCACCCAATCCACCCGTCCCGCCCTTTCAAGTGATAGGCCCCCGCCGACCACCCGATCAGCGCCCTCCATTGCCCCCGGTACTCGGCCACGTACCGTAATTGCTCGCCCACCATCGTCGCGCTCTTCAGATAATGGTGTTGGATCATCAGTCGGTCCCACTCCCCGACCTCCTCGGGCCGAACCAGGCGCACCACGATTTCATTGACCACCGCCGCCTCCACGGGGTCCGTCAGTACCAAGCGTGTCTTCGTCATCCGGCCCAGCAAAACAGATGGGCCGAGGAATGTCCCGCAAATTCGTTAAGTCCCTATTCTCCAATCACCCCCTCCCAGCTCAGAACCGCCCTGCGGGATGAGTCGTCGCTGATTCTGTGTGGAGCCCCACACCGATTCAGGGCGGAACACAGATTGGCACCAACGCCGATGGAGCCGGCTCAGGCACGCCGGGCCCATGATGTCCGATGGTCAACGGAGACGCCAGAGCCCGTCTCGACCATTCGTGTGATTCGTGCGATTCTGGCAGAAGCAGCCCGGGGCCGAGAAATCCTGCTCCGTCAGGCCGGCAAGGGGAGCCCCGAACTCCCGCAAAGCGCCGAAGATCGCCCTAGCCCGGATATTTCATAAGGCTTTGCGGGGTCTCATATCCGGGCTCTGGCAAAACCGCGCCCGCACATGGTAAAACGAAGTTGGGAGCGTTTCGAAATCTCGCGGGTCCAGCGACACTCTGTTGCCCGGTTCCCTCCCTCCACTCGGGCGCGGTTTTGCTTCTCTAACCCGCATAGCAATCATCCTGCGAGGTCTGACCGCCCTGGGCACCGATGGGGTGTGAAATATGCGGGTTAGCATTGGGTAGATCCAGCGCGATCCAAAGGTCCAAGTCCTTCGTCCATCTTGGCTCCGAATAGAGCATGACCGCATACTGGGCGGCTTTGGGAGCGCTGACATTCAACGGCTTCATGCGCATCGAGACCCGTGAACCAGTAACGCCCGACGCTCGACTTTCAACTCTCACCTCTTAACCATCAAAACTCCCAACCATCAACCACGCGGGACTGGCCAGAGTCCGACGGCTGTGGAAGGATGGCGGGCGCCGTGCAACGAAGCCGCAACAACGACCGCGAAACCCGCGAAGATACAACGCAATGAACCATCGATCTCAGCAGTCTCGCATCCTCGGACTCTCCCTCGGACTCCTGGCCCTGCTTGCCGTGTCGAGCATCGGCGCGGCGGCTCCGGACTGGCTTATCGACCCATCTCCGTTCAAGGCGCGGGTCACGGTCAGCGCGGACGGACGCGATGTCACACTCGAGAATGGCCTGCTGCGGCGCATCATTCGGCTCGAACCTAATGCGGCAACCATCACCTACGACAATCTGATCACAGGCCAGAGCATGATTCGGTCGGTGCGCCCCGAGGCGCAGGTCGAGATCGACGGGGCGGCTTACGACGTCGGCGGCCTCACCGGCCAGCCGGTGCACAACTACCTGGACGCCGCCTGGGTCGAAAAACTCGAAGCGCAGCCAGAGGCGTTCCGCTTCACCCGCTTCACGACCGGGCAAACCAAGGAACGTTTTCCGTGGAAAAAGCGGCTCGAATGGATGCCCCAGGATCTGCCCTGGCCCGCCCCCGGCGTCTCTCTGACGCTCGAATTCACCGCGCCAAACAATTCCGCCTTGGCGATCGATGTGCATTACGAGCTGTTCGACGGTCTCCCCCTCCTGAGCAAATGGATCGTCGTCCGGAATGCCTCGGACAAACCCGTCCGCCTGAACCGGTTCATCAGCGAAATCCTCGCAGCGGTCGAGCCCGAGTCGATTGTGGACGATTCGCCGACCTGGCAGTTGCCCCATCTGATGGTCGAAACGGACTACACGTTTGGCGGCATGTCCGGGCCGAACCACAGCGCCGGCGTGTTCTGGGTGCCGGACCCGCTCTACAGTTCGCAGGTGAATTACAATCGGCTGACGCCCTGTCTTCTCGAATGCCGTCCCCCGCTGGGGCCGGACCAGGTGATCGCGCCGGGCTCGAGCTTCGAGAGCTTCCGCGCGTTCGAACTGGCGCAGGACGCCACCGAGCGCGAGCGCAAAACACTCGCGGTGCGCCGCATGTACCGCACCGTCGCGCCGTGGGTGACCGAGAACCCGGTGCTCATGCACATCCGCAGCGCGCAGCCCGACGCCGTCAAGCTGGCCATCGACCAGTGCGCCGAGGTCGGGTTCGAGCTGGCGGTGCTCACATTCGGAAGCGGTTTCAACTTCGAGAGTCGCGACCCGAATTACCAGGCCCAGATCAAGGAACTCGTCGATTACGGGCGGGCCAGGGGCGTTGCGCTGGGCGGCTACTCGCTGCTGGCCAGCCGGGGCGCGGGGACGAACGCCGACAACACGCAGGGCGTCCCGGCGCGATACGGCGTGATGCCCTGTCTGGGCGCGACCTGGGGCAGCAATTACCTGGCGCAGTTGCAGCACTTCATGCGGTTTGCCGGTCTGGGCGTCCTCGAACACGACGGTTCCTATCCGGGCGACCAGTGCGCCAGCACGAATCATCCCTTCCACCGCGGGCTGGCCGATTCGCAATGGGTGCAGTGGAAGGCGATCACCGGCCTTTACCAATGGTGCCGTTCGCAGGGCGTCTACCTGAACATCCCGGACTGGTACTTCCTCAATGGCGGATCGAAGACCGGCATGGGCTATCGCGAAGTCAACTGGTCGCTGCCCCGCGCCTACCAGGAAATCATCGAGCGACAGAACATCTTCGACGGCACCTGGGACAAGACCCCGAGCATGGGCTGGATGTTCGTGCCGCTCACGGAGTATCACGGCGGTGGCGCCGCGGCCACAATCGAGCCGCTCAAAGATCACCTCGAACATTACGAGCAGCGCCTGGCCAACCTCTTCGGCGCCGGCGTCATCGCCTGCTACCGCGGCCCGCGGCTCTATGACACCGACGAAACCAAGGCGGTGGTGAAACGGTGGGTCGATTTCTACAAACGCCATCGCCCGATCCTGAACTCGGATATCATTCATCTTCGCCGGGCCGATGGACGGGATCTCGATTACATCCTGCATGTCAACCCGGCTTTGAAGGAGAAGGGGCTCCTGATGGTGTACAACCCCCTCGACCGGGTCGTGGCTAGGACGCTCACCATCCCGCTTTACTACACCGGCCTCACGGATCGGGCCGCCGTGCGTGAGCAGGACAACCCTGCCCGAACATTCGCCTTGGACCGTCAATACGCGATCGCCCTGCCGGTTCAAGTGCCGGCCCGCGGCGTCACCTGGTTTGTCGTCGAGTAGGTCGCCACCATGAGATAGTGTCTTCCGTCAGAGGTCGATGCGAAGGCTGACAATGGTTGATTCATAGTCGAATGGTTGGAGGGATTGCCACAATGAAGGACCGACCAGACAAGACGCACCCGACTGACAGGACGGACTCCTTAGGTACGTCCCCTCCGTCCCGTCCGTCCTCGCCAGAGCGCATTCTCCCACCCCACGGGGGTTACCAGAGCCTGCTTTCCTTCCAAAAGGCCCGGATCGTCTTCGACGCCACAGTGCGCTTCTGCGACCGGTTTGTCGACCGACACGACCGCACTCGGGACCAGATGATCCAGGCCGCGCGATCAGGCAAACAGAACATCGTCGAAGGCAGTCGAGCCAGCAGCACATCCCGGGAAACCGAGATCAAGTTGACCAACGTCGCCCGCGCCCGCCAACGCCACCAAGCCCCATGAAGAACGGCACAAACCCGAAGGACACGAACAACCGGACGGACTCCAGCAGTCAGTCCCGTTTGTCCTGTCCGCCTCCATACTCGGTGTAGATCTCGATGAACTCGCCATCGCCCGGAACCGGCGGCGTTTCCTCAAGCAAGGCACGCTCTACCGCTACAACGATTCGGTCGGCATCTACCGCTGCCCCGCCGACCTGGGGCGCTCGGCGATGTGGCACAACAGCGCCTGCAATTTCTCCTTCGCCGACGGTCACGCGGACGCCCTGAAATGGCGGGACGGGCGCACGCTCCAACTCAAGGTCATCAACACCGTCTCAACTCCCAACAACCCCGACCTGCGGAAACTCCAAGCGATCCTCGCGACGAAGTAGACGCCTGCGATTGGCGCGCCGAGCAGAGGTCGCACGGACACTGGGGTTCGGAGCTCCCTGCAGACGGGTCAGTTCTTGATATTGACATATGCTTAGGGCATGCGCGCCGTGGGGGGGACATGGGGGCGAAGACTTCGAATCGAGTCTGCTGGCATAGCGTATTCTCGGCAGAATTCACCGGGGCAGCCCCTTTCCAGTGATCGAGTGGTCAAATCCGGATCGCCTGCCCGCCGCCCCTGGCACGTCAGGGCCACGGGCCACGGCACCCAGAGCCGACGCACCCTTCCGCGGCGAACGGCCCCCTCCATCCGCGACGGCCTCGCGATAGCCCCCAACACTTCGGCAAACACCCATTTGTCAACTATTTAGATGCGACCCCATTGTCTTACTCTATTCCCCATTGTCTTACTATTCCAGGGTGATCGTCCAGCAAGGCAGACTTCACGGTTCGAGGTGTGTCCTGATCCGCAAGAATGTGTCGCCGCTCCCCATGAACGTTCCAATCGGGATCATCCGATCGACGCCGGGGATGCGGTTGTACTCGATGAGTTCCTGCCACTGAGGGGCAGCCAGCCTGCTTGCATACTCGACGCTGTAAAAGCGCTGCAGGCCCGTGTAGCCCTCGCCGCTGATCTTGCGGGAGTAGAAGCTGATCACCGGACGCCCTTCAACCATCCCCCAAACGATTCGCAAGACGCTCTCCGGGTCTTTCGGATCGGTGCCCGCGACGTACTCGGCGCGGTTCGACGACCCGTCGCTGTCCGGGTCCGCGTCGCCGGCGAGGTCCACGCCGCCGAGGTTTGCCGCATCCCAGGCGTCCGGTATGCCATTCCCGTTCAGGTCGGCATTAGGCCCGGGAATGACTTCGACTTCGACGGTTGCGGTATTTCCAGCCTGGTCGGCGACACAGATGGGCTGGCGGTAGCGACCGGGCACAGTCGCCATCATCCCTTCCGGGGGCCCAGCCAGAACTCCGCCCGGGTCGGCAGCCTGCCAGGTGATGTCGTCGCCCCCCGTGACTTGGTGGGCTGGACAGGATCGGCGTCCAGGGAGGTCCGCAGTGATCCTGGGCGCCGTGCGGTCTACGAGGATGGTGATCGTGTCGCGGTTCATGTGGAGCACTTCATTCGGCGCGATGGGAGGACAACCGTCCTGCGCGGTCACTGTGATTGTGTGCGGACCCTCCGGAAGCTTGGCGGCATCCGTATCGAAGAGCAAAGGCACGGCTGAAGGAGACGGGACCGGCACCGGACAGTCTGGCGCCGGCAATGGCGCCTGGGCGACGATGTTGCCGTCCACTCGGACTTCGGTGACGACCGTGTCGCCGCAGGCGCAGTGCCCATAGAACTCCTTTTTGTGCACGACACGCGCGTCGATGGTGATGGTCCCTTTGACGCTGGATCCGGGGAGCGGCTGCGTGATGCCGACAAGCACCACACCCGAGGGCGCGGCCAGCAGCGATTGGCTGAGCACTCTCTCGCCGCGCTCGCGGTACGCACTGGGCGGACCTGAATTCCACTCGGGGACAACGAGCGCAGGATCCGCCGAGAGGAACAGGCTGGTCGCGGTGGAAACGTCCGTCCCCATGGCTTCAAGCTGTCGCACCAGCAGTGGGGGGAGCCCTTGCTTGGCCACCTGTTGTTGCACAGCTTGAAAAGACTCGTTGGTCAAGGGAGTCGATCGGGCCGCTTGGGTCCAGGCGCGGCTGGCTTGGTCAAGGGCATTCGAGAGGATGGCGGCGCAGCGGATGACTTCCGTGCCCTGCAGCATGGCAAAACTGCGCCAGGCGGGATCGACGGGCGGGAGGGCGTCGTACACACCCGCCAGTTTGTTGAGCGATGCGCCATAGGCGTTCTGGGCGCGACGGGCCAACTCAAGGGCTTCACCCAACCAGACCAGATTGCTGACGCCGGCGTCCGACGCACAGGGCAGACGGACCGCCAGCTCCGGCGGGGCGAGCGTGATCGGAAACTGGTATGCCGGATCGGCCACGATCGGATCATGAGCGAACGCGCATTCGGCGCCGTGCTCGATCAAGGCGGCCGCCGCAATCGCCTGCTCCGCGATGGCGCCGACGGAGAGAATGCCGGCGACAACCGTGCCCAAGCCTGTGGCTGCTGCAACGGCGGCAGCGACCCCGAGACGGATGGCTTCCGCTTGAGCCGCCAGGAACGCAAGCCAACAGCCGTAAGCCTCGTCGTAGTGATCCCGCTTTTCGGTTCCGATGTCGATGCGCAGATCGACGATAGGAGTGATCGAGAGAATGTTCGTCAGACGGAACCGGTTGTCGTCGATCAGGCCGACGGCCTGGACGTTGAAATTCTCCCGCACGTAGGGATCGAGGCTGGAAATCGGCGATCGGCAGGTGTCGGGGTCCCATTCGTAGTGCCCGCGGCGCACCAAGCCGGGGATGGTGTAGTGCCCGCCTGCCGGCAATCCGGAGCTGTACTCCGGAAAGGAATCGAGGTGGATTTGCGAGTCCTTCTCCTGGGAGAGCGGCTGTCCATTCATCGTGGTCAACTCCAGGCGCCCGACATTCGTCAGGCCAACCAACTGCGTCCAGATCGTCGGCTGAACCTCCACGTGGTAGTCAAAGTCGTCTACGTCCCGACCTCCCCAGGCGCCGACACCGAGGGCGAGCTTGAGGATTGGGCGGGGGCTGACCCTGAGAGGGCAAGACAGCCTGGCCCAACTGGGCATGGCAGGTTCGTTGTCGGTCACAGCGAGGCTGACGGACAACGTTGCGGGTTTGTCCACGGGAATGCCAAAGTCGGCGGCTGTCCCTTGCGGCAAGCGGTTCGTTGAGATCAGCTTGTCATTGACCGTCCATTCGTAGGTGCAGTTCTCGCAGTCGCCGCCGTCGCTGGCTTTCACGCTTGCCCTGAACCGGAGAACGGTCTGGTCGTCGCCGGCATGGATCGCGGTGATCATCACCCCCTCGTCAGAGTTGGTCCGCCGCTCGACCCAAACCTCCGTGATTTGGGGTGGGGGCGGGTCTGTCACCTTGACGGTCAAAGACACTGTGATGTTGTACCAGCCGTCACTGACGGTCAGCGTCACGTCATACGTCCCGGCCTTCTGGAACTTGTGCTCCGGCGGGTGTTGGCCCGTGAAGGACGAACCATCCCCGAGATTCCACGTATAGGTCAGATCGTCGCCGTCGGCGTCTGCAGCGGAGCCGTCGAATTGCGCGGCAGCGAGGGTCTGTACCGCATGTGGGCCTGCGATGGGCTCGACCACCGGCGGATGGTTCGCCGGGGTCCGATCACAGGGGCGGATGACGATGAGCGGATCGGCGTCGTCAGTGGAATACGAGGAGTCGCCCACCATCCAGGTGGCGGGGGTTCTCAGGCCGCCGCGAGGTCGATCGACTTCGACAGCGTATTCGAAGTACCAACACGAGGACTGTGGGACCGGCTCTTGCGTCGCGATGCAGAAGTAATAATCCCCCGTGCTCAACTCGTTCCCTTCGCCAAGGTCGATCTGCTTCCTCACCCAGACAAAATCCTCCCCTTTGGGTTGATCGTCGAAGACGAAGAACGCGCCTGGGGCGGGTAATTCCGGCATATCGAGCTGGATATAACCCGTGGTGTCGATGGGGGCTCGGCGGATCTTGGCGACCAGCGTGCCGCCGGGGTTGGCGTAGCGGACGAGCGCGGCGACCTCGAACACGCGCGTGCCGTCCGGATTGGCGGGATCCTGGTCGATATGAAAGCGAGCCCCGACCTCCTGGCTCATCCATGGGTTCCCCTCATCCCAGCACGTATAGAGGTAGCCCAGCCACCATTTGTCGCCCAAGGCGGGAAGTCGCCGCGCAGCGGTCATCGACACCGACTTGCCCCACTCGATCGCTTCTCGCGTCGTGATGTCCACCGCCTGGGCTGGCGGGTGGAACAGGTTCTCCGCCGCCCACTGGTATTCCCCCCCGCACGGTATATCGCCACCGGCGACTGTTGCCATCACCGACACCGTCACCAACGCCCGCATGAACGCTCTCATAGAGCCTCCTTCCCGATCCGGCGGCCGCGACAATTCACGGCGCTGCAGCCAGATGGTGAAAGACTCTGGATCAGCAAGGAGCCTGAAAGTCAAGATCAATCGAGCACTGTAGAATCAAGGGGGCGCACGACAGGATTCTGAGTTCAGGCTGCCAACGGGAGACTGTCGTTGCGGAGGGCGTGCTGGTTGAGCCGGTACTTCCAGAACTGGC
This sequence comes from Verrucomicrobiota bacterium, assembly GCA_040766265.1. GTDB lineage: Bacteria > Verrucomicrobiota > Verrucomicrobiia > Limisphaerales > J093 > MWFF01. The sequence goes on along the minus strand of JAXGQW010000049.1, from coordinate 17,242 downwards.
CGATGCGGCGACTGGCCTGGATGCATCGGAACGCCAGGACGTTCTCGGCGCCGGGAACACTCCAGAACATGCCTGACTGTTTACAGCGAGCGCCAATGACCGTTTTGCAGCCGGCCTCAATCACCCCCGACCCAATGAAGAAGCCCTGCTGGCGGAAGGTACCGTACTGCATGCGGGCGACATTGCTCACGAAGTATCCCAACTCCTCCTCCACCGCCTGCGCACGCCCCAGCGTCCTCGCCTCTTGTCGGGCCTCGGCGATGAGCAACTGGACCTCGTCTTCCAGCAACCGATCGGCCCAGCGGCGCAGGCGCAGCTCATACGCAGGATGTTCCTTGCTCCCCAACAGCGCTCGGAGGACCTCGCCGGCGTGCTCCAGCGCGTGAAAGAAGTCCACGATTTGCACGGCGTTCTTGAAACAGAGCGTGCCCATGTGGGCCAACCCTTCGGCCCCGTCGATCAGGAGCACGACCTTCAGGGCCGTTCCCATCCCACGGCGCAGCGCCTCGCGACGCAACATTGGACCGAACTCATCGATCCCGTCCAGGCTCGACACGTAGGTGGTGGATTCCCAGTCGCGCACCGGCTGGCCTTCGTCATCAAGTTCGTGTTGCGTGAAGACGCACCCCAGATACACCTGCCGCGTCTTGGCCTTGCCATCGGCTTGTTTACCCTGGCGTCCCTCCAGCTCCTCCGGGCGCATCGGAGCGCCGGTGCCATCGGCACTCACGTAAAACACCGGCGCGTCGGTGCGCTCGCACTGCTCGGGCCGCACCTCGCGTTCCTGCCAGGCCTGGGCCGCGGAGCCGATCCGCTGCACCACCCGCTGAATCTGCCGTGCCGAGACGCTGATCCCGCCGATCTCGGCCAAGTGCAGTTCCGCCTTCTGGTAGCTGCTTTCATCCGCGCCTTCCAAACAGAGAATCCGCGCCAACGCGGGCGTGTAGCCGACCTCTAAGCCCAGCGCCGCATCGGCCGGATAGTGGCCCTGTTTCTTCCCCGCGTGATAGTAATAGTCACGCACCAGTGGGAAGCAGCCAAAGAGGCCTTTCACCTGGCAAGCGACTCGCCCCTGGCGCACCTGCCCTGGCTTGGGTTGGTAGGCGGCGTCGAGACGATCGGCGGCCCCTTGGAGCAGGTGGCCAACCAGGGCGTTGGCCGGCTCGAAGACCGCCGTACGCACCAGGACCTCGAGTTCCTGGACCAACGTCCCCGTGGGTTCCTGCGCCGCAAACCGGGCCATCAATTGCCCGATCTCTTCCTCCTGCGCCAAGAGGAGTTGGGGCGAGGTCCCGGCTTTTTTTTTACGCCCACGCCCGCCAGTTGCTGGCGGGTCTGCTCGATGACCAGCTGCGCGTATTGCTCGGTCAACTCGCGGAACTGGGCATAGCCAGCCAGCGCCTCCTCCAGGAGGGGGACCTGCTCCGGGCGCACGTGGCGCGTGTGGTTCTTACCCTGTTCCCAACCTTGGAGTTTGTAATAGGGGCCGGCATCGGCCGGGCGGTCCTTGAGGTGGTAGGCGCAGAGCTTGCCCCGTTCCATGAGTTGAATGCGGGCGATTTGAGCCAGAAGGTCAGCGGCATTGGTTGTATTCATAGACGTACCTATCATCCTAGGTACATCACGCAGAGAATTCAAGCCTTTTTCATCAGACCTCAGAATCTCGTCACGCACCCGAATCAAGGAATCAAAGCCGTGTATCTGGAGGTTGTCGGTGGGAATCGAGTCTGCGCCGCGCGGGGGCACGCGACCTTCACCGGGAGTCTCGATCCGGTGTCGGCCCGGTGCCCTCACCGGGCGGCATCACACCGACAACGAGCAGACGCACCGCTTGTCCACGATGAATCCGACGCAATACGTGAATCAACTGTATCGATGCGCCCCCCCCTTGTCAGCGATGCGGGTCAGGGCTGACGCTCTTGAGGGCTCGCAGTCTGACCGGGCCCAGCAGCCCGGACTCGGCCAGAGGCTCGTTCTTCTTCCACAATCGCCAGCTCGTGAAGGTGTATCGGCCGGTCGGACTGCGGCCTCCCTCCTCGATCCACTGTGGCCAGGCTTTGAGTGTGCCGTCCGGGTTGCGCTCGCTGTCCTCCGGAAGAAACTCGTCGCCGATCTGCCGGTTGATCCACAGGTTCACGACTTTGACTTCGAGAGCATTGTCGCCCGGTTGGACGGCGTCCGTCGCCTCGACGGTGAAGGGCGCCTTCCACAGAATGCCAAGCAGCTTTCCGTTGAGTTTGACCTCGGCAATCACCGCCACCCGGCCCAGATCGAGCCAAAGACGATGGTCAGATGCGATGAGTTCGGACGGCACGGCGAAGGTCGTCGAATAGACCGCGGCCCCCGAGAAGTACTTCACGCCAGACTCGGGATGATCGCTCCAGGAAATCAGCCGGTCGAAGACCACCCGGTCGGGGGCGCCCCAATTCGCCGCGAAGCGCACCTCCCAAGGCCCGAGAATCGCCACCGGCTCGGGGACCGAACCGACCTCGATTCGCCAGGCGGACCCGCGCGCCCGCTCGAACCTGTAGGCGCCCGGCTCGGAGACGAGCGCCGCGATGCCTCCGCCCGAGGTTCGGGCCAGCGCGACGGGCGGAACACCCGCCGGCGCCGCCAGAATCGACCTGGTCTGGTCCGGGGCGCTCGAGGTCGTGGTGAGAATCGGCACGCCATTGCGGCTGACGGCCGTCACTCGGTCAGGCTCGAAATCGGCCCCCGCGCGGAACATGACAAACACCGATCCGTGGGGGTCGAACCGGATGGGGATGCGCGTAAGACCGTCCGACTCGTCGTACGCGACGGCGGATTCGACACGCCCCGTGTCTGGCCACCAGAACTCGGGACGCCGTCCGCTGACGCGGAACGAACAAAGGGCGTCCTCGGGATAGGCGTTCTTGTTCGCAACGAAGTAGACCTCGGTATCGCCAATGCGGCGATGGATGAATCGCAGGCTCTGGTCGCCACGCGTTGTCTGGGCCTGGAAATCGGGGGGCGCGCCCAGCCTTTCGAGCAGTCGGCAGAGGATTTCGATATCGGGGATGGGATCGACAGTGCCTGTGCCCGCCTGGACGTCGCCCCAGGGGCCCATGCCCAAGGATCCCAATTCGAGGGCGGGGGACCATGAAGTGTCCGATTCAGGAATCTGCGGCGGTTTCTCCGAGGCCAGCCATTGGCCATCGGTGAGCACGTCAACCGTGCGGTTGCCGTCGTATTCGAGTCTGAGCGCGCCAATCAAACCGGCTGGGCTGGGCGAGGCTGTGGCGTTGAGCACCGACACCGACAGGAGATTGCGGCCCGGTTCGAGCCAGGGTTTGAGGTCCAGTTCATAGGTGCGAGACCAGTTGTCGCCCGAGCCGGCCGCGTGCCCATTGACCTCGCACTCGAATGCGTTGTCCGCGGTCATCACGAGCCGGGCCGACACCAGCCCCCCCGCCTCGACATCGAAAGCGCGGCGGAAAAACCGCCGTCCGGGGGGCGCGCTCGAGGCAGGATTGCCTTCCTTGAACCAAATCCACTTCGCGCGGGCGAGCAGGCTCTCGGATTCGGGATTCACTGGCGTCTTCGGTGTGAACTCGCCGCCCCAGAAGATGCGCCCTTGACCGTAGCTGCGGGGCTCGAGGTCGCGCGGGGCATCACCCTGCCCCCACAACTCGAGGGCGAGGGCCCGGACCTCGTCATCGCACGCCGGATAGCCACTGAGGCTGGGGGACTTGCGGGGCGGCGCGCCGACCACCGTGGCGCCGTCAGCAACGAGTTCCTTGATCTTGCGCAGGAGCCTGGGCGTCATGGTCTCCGTCTGGGGCAAAACGAGCATCTGGTAACTCATTCCATCAGGCAGGACCAGCCGCCCGTTCTTGACCTTCATACGTTCAAGCACGACTTGCGGAGGGCAGCCGTCGAAATTGTAGCCGGGGCGGTCGTACCCGGATTTGACAGGGGATTTGAACGACTGGGGCGCCATCTCGGGCGCGAGGAAGCAAAGATCGGCCACGAACAGGCCTTGCTGAAGCAGGAACTGGCAGCGGGCCAGGTATTCGTGCCAGGCCCTCGACTGCTCCCACCAGGTCTGGGTCCGCTCGTAGTGCAGGCCCCAGGGGCCCATCGACATGCCCGGGCGCACATCAGTCCACGGTTGCATGGCATAGCGATGAAAGACGAAGCGGTTGATGCCCTCGCAAAAGGCCCAATCCCCGAGATCTTTGAGCAAACCCGGATGCCATTGCCATCGCTCGGCGTCGGTGGCCGTGAACGCCTCGGCTCCGAGAATGCGCTTGCCGTACACATGCGCCGCCGAAGACATCTCGGTGCACGTTGAGGCCGCTCCGAATTTGGCCCATGCCCAGAACTCGGCCATCGGTTCGTCGGCCCGTCCGGCATAGGTGAGGTTGTCGGCAGGTTCGCCATACGCCTCGATCGAGAGCCGGATCCCGTTGTGGCGGGCCAACTCCTGGAAATGCCCGGCATAGTTCTCGACCAACAAATCGCTCACAGTCATCCGCACGTCCCAAAGAAACCGTTCTGAAACCTCGAGACTGTCCACGACATGGCCGGCCAGCACCGGCAGAAGAGGAAACGGATCGTAACCGCGAAGGCGCTGGAACTCTTCGCGGAACTTCGGCGTCCAGTTCTGGGAACCCACCTCCCAACTGTCGATATGCGTCGAGACCACGGTTTTGTCCTGACCGATCAGGCCGGGGGAATCCGCGATAATCTTGGACATCAGGCCCGCGAAGGCCGCCTCGGCCGCTTCCTTGCTGAGCTTGTCGCACTCGAGTCCGCGTCCCGACAGCGGGGCGGGATGGTTGTCCTTGCCCGTGGTGGTGTGGCCCAGGCGCAGGAGGGTCCACGTCCCAGGCGGCACGTCCCAGCTCACCCGCCCCGCTTTGCAGTGCGGCTCGCCAAGGGCCACGATCCGGTCGCGCGGCACCATTGCGTCGGGGCTGAGGGTCGGGAACTCCGAGCGCGGCGGGATCTCCTGGATGGTTGCGGTGGATTTGCCGGCCAGGTTCGGGATGGTGTAGGGCTTGGGCGGGGTCGGGAACGCGAACACTGCGATGTCCTGGTAGAAGTCCCTCACGGTTCGGGGCTGGGTCAACTGTGTCTCGAGCCGTTGCGGGCCCACGACATTGGTCTGCGTCCAGACCAGCACCTGCATCAAAGCTCCGGCGTGATCCAGGGCCCGCCGCTGCCGCACCAGCCGGCGTCGTTATTGACATTGACCTGCAAGCCGAGCCGCGCGGCCTCCGCGTTGATGTGCTTGAACGGTTCGCGCCACAGTGGTCCGGCGAAAGCCCGCTGGACCCGTGGGCGCGCCGATCGGTCTCCATGTAGAGCACTCCCCCGATCCCGACCCGCTGCATCGCTTCGAGATCGAGTGTGATCCCCTCGCGGCTCAGGTTGCCATCGAGGGGGAACCAATCTGCATGGCCGGGCCGACGGAGGCGGGTTGCGAAAACCAGTTTCGAGAGCGTCATCGGCCCAACTGCCGAAGGAGCCGAGCAGACACAGAACAGCCAAGACGTAACGGATGGGTGATTTCATACAATGGAACTGCCAGGGATCCAGACACAGGTGTCCTTTGACACGGATCGCCGCCCGAGGAAAGCCAAATCCGAATCTGCAAGCGGGGGGCGGGCATACCCCCGCCCCGATTGCAGCCTGAACAATCACGGGCCTGCAGCTGGCGTCGTCTGGAATCCTTGACCGGCGAAACATGTTGTAGACAAGTCAAGTTTCAGTGCTGCGCTAAAGGGGTCAAGGATTCTAAGGAATGAGGCGAGGGAGAAATGCACTGGGAAACACGGGGACTGGTCACGGAAAGGAGGACTGGATTTGGTCTGAGGCGCGCCTCATTAGTCATCGTCAGCGACCCCACCGGCCTCCTGGTCCGCGGCGTCACCGCATTTCATGACGGACCGGGCGCAGAGGTTGACCAGAAACGAGTTCATCTCCGGCTCCGCCTCGCACTCGATGTAATGAATGGCCGAGGTCGCGCACAGGATGGCGGTCTTGTCCCCCGCGGCGGCAAGTTCCCTGCGATACGCCTTTAACTCGGCAACCAGTCGCAAAATCCGCTCGGGCGTGAAGATGCCTTTGGTCATCTCCCGCATGGCGGGCAGATAGTACTGGTCGAAGGCCCTGTTCTTCTGGGCCTTCGAGGCCTTGACTCCGGGCCGCAGGACCCCGGTTTCCTCCACCATGGGTTGGAGCCTGTCGAGAAGGAGCGCTACCCAGGGACGAATCTCTTCGGCGCCCAGGAGGAGGCGGGCCGAATCCTCGCGGTCAAGAAGATCAACCGCCCTGCGGACCATGAGCTGAGAAGTGTCCGCAGAAGCCGCCTGCAACTCCGGATGGGCATCGAGCAGGCGTTGCCAGCGCGCGGCGCTCTCGGGATCCGCCATCGCCTTGTCCAGCCACCGCTCGACCTCTTCCGGGTCCGCCTCCGGGCCAAGGTTGAAACCTGCTTCTTTGAGCAGGGCGCTCCTGGCCGCCTCTTGCTCGGCAGCCCATGCTTCCAAACCGTAGAGGAACATGCGGCCCAGAAACGGGTTTGCGTCATCCGTTTCCTCGGCGGTCATCTGGGCGCAGGCCTCGATCATGAGCGCATCCACGTGGCGGCCCTGCTGGACGTATCTTGGCAGGAGCAAGAGCAGGCTCATGGCGATCTCGTTGCGGCGCTCCTTGGTGGCCAGGAACAGCAGCGCTTTGCGCAGCAGCTTGCCCGTCTTTTTCGAGGCGCCGTCGAGTGTCGGAACCCCCACCTCGGCGAACGCCCTACTGGTTCGCAGCCGTGAACCGGAAAGGGGCGAACGCGGCATCGGCGAAAACCGCCTCAGTTGGCGCTGATACGCCGCCGGGTCGTGGCAGAGCCTGTCGAACTCGTCGTGGTACGGCTCCAGCTTCTTCGATGCGGCTTCGATCTCTTCTTGGTGAGCCAGATAATTGAGCAGAGTCTTGTTTTCCTCGAACGCGCGACGCAGCTCTGGATCGCGCCTTGAACAGTCCCAACCTGCTCGCCGTCTTGAAAGTCTGCGCGAACTCCTTCATCACCCCAGGGGGCCTCGCTGCAATCCGGAAGCGCCTCCGGGAGTATCGTCCGCCATGGGCACCGCTCCGTCAGGCCCTGGAGTCGTCTGCCCCGGACGAAGCGACTCGGCCGCGCCCGACCGAAGGCCCTCGAATCGAGTCCTCCCGCTCGTCAATCGGCAGATGGCAGCGCTTGTATTTCTTTCCGCTCCCGCAATAGCAAGGATCGTTGCGTCCGGGTCTTAAGCTCATGGTTCAGCCTGCGCGCCGTCACGCCTCGTACGGCGGGGCGAAGGCGGCCGGTTTGTTGTCGAAGTTTGTCGTGGTCTTGTAGGGCTCGCTCTCGCCCCCTTTTACGAAAGGCAGCAGACGGTCGCGGAGCGCCTGCATTTCGGCACTGCTCAACTGCTTGAACGCGCGGACGGCTTCCAGCGCGGTTCGGAGCCGCTCCTCGGTCTCGCATCCGGTGATGGTGACCGACACCGGCAGGCTCATGGCGTAGTGGAGGCATTCGATCGATGTGACGACACCGGTCTTGGGCGCGTTCTGGAATGCCATCGGTTTCATCCCCACGATGCCGAGATTGCGTTTGACGGCTTCGGGCAGGACCAGACGCTCGAAGCTGCGGAAGTGCGGATCCAGCGCATTGAGCGGCATTTGCAGGGCGTCCCAGGCGTAGGGCTTGGCGAGCATCGCCAAGTGATACTCCGGGTTCTTGTGGCCAGTGAACCCAATGAACCGGACCTTGCCCTGTTTCCTGGCCAATTCAGCCGCCTCGATCGCGCCGTGTTTCTCGAAGATCCAGTCTGGATCCTCGACCCGCTCGATCGAATGGAATTGCCAGAGATCCAGGTAATCGGTCTGGAGGCGTTTGAGACTGATCTCGAGGTCGCGCAGGGCGCTCTTCTTGTCGCGGAAGTTGTGTTTGGTCATCACGAAGGCCTTGTCGCGCCGACCTTTCAGGGCCTCGCCCATGCGCAGCTCGCTTTGGCCTTCGTTGTAATCGATGGAATTGTCGAGGAAGTTGACGCCGTGATCCATGGCCAGGTGGATGAGACGAATGCTCTCGGCCCGCTCTTTCTGGATGCCGATGTGCCATCCACCCAGGCCAAGTTGCGAGACCTCGACCCCCGTCTTGCCGAAACGACGCATCGGCATCACGAAGGCAGGATCGGCGGCTGAGGCGCACAACGGCAACAGATTGACAGTACTGGCCGCCATGGCGCCGCCCAGGGCGGTGCCGAGGAACTGACGACGAGTTTGGTGCGTATTCACGGGCTCTCTTTGACACGGAGCGCTGCCCGAGGAAAGCCAAATCCGAATCTCCCGCGAACCGACGAGCGAGCCAACGAGCGAAGCTTGAAATTCTGATTCTGCTAGCGAGGCGCGCCTCAGACCAGATCCAGTCCTCGTCTTCATGGAGAGTCCCCGTGTTTCCCGACCCATCTCTCCCGCGCCTCGCTCCTTAGAATCCTTGACCCCTCAAACGCAGCACAAAAACTTGACTTGTTTACAACAAGTTTCACCGGTCAAGGATTCTAGTGCTGATTGGGGGGCCGTCTCCGAAGCCGCGTTACGAAGACCCTTCCGAGATTATTTGAGAACAACAGAAAGTGGGCGAATCAGGTCTGTGCCGCAGACCCGGATTTATTCAAGAAACTCTCACGACAGCAGGCGCCTGAGTTCTTGTGGATCGGCTGTTCGGACAGCCGAGTGCCCGCGAATGAAATCGTCGGGCTGCTCCCGGGTGAACTCTTCGTGCATCGCAATGTCGCGAACCTGGTCGTCCACTCGGACATCAACTGCTTGTCCGTGATTCAACTGCGGAGCCTCCCTCACTGTCCACGGCTGGATCTATCGGATTTCAGACGGGCTTCTTCAAGACCTCGATGTATCCATATCGTCAGCCCGGGAACTCGACGGGCTTGGCTAGGGCGCATGAGTGCACCTTTCGATGACATCGCCTCCGCGTTCTTCAGAAGTGGGTGAGACATGCGCGCTAGCCCGGAAACCTGTCGCCTCAGCCAGGCACGAGATTGCCGGGGCTTTGGCTGGAAATCAGCGACCGTTTCGTGGGGCAGACGAAGTCACGGCCTCACAGCCGCCCTTGGGGCAATCATGTGGACATTGCCACCCGAATGCGTTCGACTGGCCGGGCGCATTCCGCCCACTTCGGAAAGCGGCTTTCGATTCCCTCAGCCCGGATATTTCACAAGGCTGCGCGGGGTCTCATATCCGGGCTCTGGCAAAACCGCGCGCAGAAAGGGAACCGGAAGCGCTTTGTCGGTCCTGAGGGCGTTCTGTCATGGGACCAGTGTGTTGCATTCCTCCATGCCTCAGGGTTGGCGCGGTTTTGCTTTTCTAACCCGCATAGCAGTCATGCTGCGAGGTCTGACCGCCCTGGGCACCGACGGGGTGTGAAAGATGCGGGTTACCCGTTTCGGCGGCGGCAGAACCACAGCGCACCGAGGCCGAGGCTCAGCAGCGCGAACTCGCTCGGTTCGGGAATGATCTCGTAAGCGACAATGCCGTTGTTGCTGTCCAACGCAAAGACTTTGCCGCCGCCGAAGTCAATTGCACCCGTGCCATTCACATTTGCGTTGGCGGTGGGCAAGGTCTTCGTATCGAGCGGGATGGGCGTGGGGCCGGACACATCGAACAGGGAAACCGCCTGGCTGGTGGTACCGTCATTGACGATCCCGGCCAGAAGGCCGGTTGCAGGGTCATAGCCGATGTTGAAGATGAGATTCGACACGTCCGGATCGCCCGCGCTCTTGATGGTCACGGCGCTGCTCGTCGCGAGGTCGAAACTCAGCTCGCGCAGCGGAGTGCCTCCGGACGACTTCCCCCAGAATGTGTTCCCTTCACCGAACGCGATACCCAGCCCAAACGGCCCGTTGTTGGCGGACGCGCCCGCGGCGTCGCTTGTGACCAGCGTGGCGGTGAACGCTGCGCCTTCGGCCGTCGTCAGGATCGAGGCTGTGCCGTTCCCGCGCGCCCCGAGAAGGATCTGCGTCGAGGCGCCCGCACCCCGCACGTCCATCGTGTCGCCGAATCGGAGCGCGTTGTTGGCGCCGTCGGTCCCGCCAGGAGCCGGGGCGCCATCGAAGACGAGCGTCGGATTGGCTGTCTCATCGGCCCAGCGGTAAAGTTTAAAACTCGCAGTCGTCTGGTTGATCGTCAGGTTCCCACCGTAGATGGCGCCGTCGTCGGCCACACCGATCAGGTTGATCGGGAATGTGCCACCGGTGATCAAAACCGCGTCGTATGGCAGCGTGCCGAGGTCGGCGCCCGTCAGGCCGTCGAGGATGGCGATGGTTGGCGTGGTGGTCGCGCGGCTGACCAGGAGGACATGCCCGGTCAACGGGTTGTAAGCCATCCCGCGCTCGGTGTTGCCTGTCGTCAGGTAGGGCCGGTCACCGGGAGCGAGACTCCAGAGCGGTTGGAGTTGATACTGCGCTAGGGCGGACTGAAGGGTGACCAGGCCGGCGAACGAAACCATCGAGGCACAAAGGGTGCGATTCATAACCAGATGAGGCTTTTGTTTACTGCGATCACTATGGAGGCCCGGCGCCACTTGTCAACATCGGACTCACCGCAATCGAGAATGGCGGGTTTGAAACCGGACAACTCGATGGCTGGACAACCCGGAGTTCCCAGGCGGGGATGTGCATCCGTGCAACCGACGGTTTCAAGACGCTTTCAGTCCACGCGTGCGACGCGATAGAAGCGTTGGGGCGCCGGGCCGACGGGCTGGCTGGCTTCGAGCGAGAGGCCATCGGCAGTCAGATCGGGGCCGACGGGACTCCAGTCGGGCGATTCCAGCCGGAGGCAACTTTCGAGACGGTAAGCGCGCCCCGGGACCGTGCTCCACGTCACTGTGACTTCCGTGCTGTTGACCGCCAGGCCGATCAGCCGCAGCGGTTCCGCCATGGAATTGGGAGCGCCGGGCGTCAGCGCAGGCATGAAAACGACGCGGCTGCTGTCGCCATCCGGATAACACCCCTGGCTCAGATTCTCGAACTGCGGCCCAACGGACATGGGACTGCGGCGTGCCGTCCGGCGCAAAGAGCCCGATCTCCTCGCCCGACGCATCCAGTTGAAATGGCGCGTGCAGATCTCCCGTCGGACTCAGGCCGTTTTGGTCGGTTTGCCCATCGGCCCAGACAAGAAGGAAGGCGCGCGGGCCGAGCCGCGTGTTCTCCGGGATCCGCCATTTCGTTGGCTGGCTCAAGTCGTCCGTCAGGTAGTAGTCGTCCAGTCGCACGCCGTTCGTATTCGGGTTGAAGGTTCAGACCAGTGGATCGTGGTGGAACGAAGGCCGTCGGTCAGGTTCAGGTGTGCCGGCCGGCGTCGGCGGGCAGCGAGCCATTTCGTTGATCACCACGACCGGCTGCAGCGCGCCAGGCGGTGGTCACGGCCAGTGTATCGAGGGCACCCCCGACGAAGCCGTGACAGTCCAGGCCTTGCACGACGAGAGTTCGGCCCCGCCTGCAATGGGATCCCCAGCGTCCAGCCTGTCGTACTGATCCACGTCAAAGGGCGGGCAACGCCATTGACCGTGATGGCCGTTACGCCGAGCGGGGCCGTGCCGGTCAGGGTCAGTGAGTTCGTGTTCACGGCGAAGCCGTTTCCCCCGTTCGTGGCGATGGCGAAGGGCACGGCGGGCACCTGCGCCTTCACCTGGTCCGAGACAAAGCGCGCGCGTTGCCCCACGAAGGCGAGGTGGCCCGCGAAATTCTGGGCGGGCAGCAGTCGTCCGAATTGGTCCGCCCAATGTCCGAGGTACTCTTCGTTGTAGCTGCGCTCGATGATCTCGAGCAGATGACCGTAGTAAGCCCGGGCCCAGGAGGGAATCGCGAGCATGCGCCCCAGGTCCTCGTTGGGCACGATCGGTCGGTGCGCGTCGAAGAAGGCGTCGAGGTCGTGCGGGAAGTACAGTATCCGACCGTCGTCCGGCCGGGCATAGAATTGGACGTTGTGCTGCGAGCCATCGCCGCCGTAGCTGTCCCCCACACCCGTGAGCGCGTTGAAGGCGCTGCCGCGGAGCCACTGATCGACATCGATCACGTTGGGAAGCGCGGCCTGGAAAGCGGGGCCGCCGAGGCTCATCGCCTGGCAAAGCGCGATGATCGGGCGGTAATCGTCGCGCTCCTCGTTGTTCTTGATCAGGAAATGCCACCGGTAAGCCTCCTTCTCTTTGCCCAGCGCTCGAATCGGCGCGCCCACGACCGAATCGGGTGCTGGGACCTTGATGCCTTCCGGGGACCCGTTGTGGGTGGACATCAGTTGGTAGACGAGCTCGTACTCGAACACGGTTCCCCCGCCGCCGTTCTCGTATTGATCATCGAGGAACACGTCGCTGTAGCGCGCCAACTGCAACTCCGCCGCACCCGTGTACGCCGACCGCGGGGAGATGAGGTGGATGAGGTCATGGTATTTGGTCGGCAGATCGCCGCAGCGGTTCAGCGCCTGGTGAAGCAGCATCTCGCGCTGACCGTAGCCGGTGCTTTCCGAGCGGTCGATGGCCACCGTCCGGTGAATGCCACGGAAGAGCTGCTCGGCGCTGAATCTGACGTTGAAGCCCAGCCGCGGGGCGGCGGTGCGGCTGTGCTCGCTGCCTTTCAACCGCAACCCGACGTCGTAGTACACCTCGTCCTCGTTGCTAATCAGAGTGGCCGGCACATGCTCATTGCTCATCACGTTGAGCGGATCGTGCAGCACATCGACGTCCTCGCCCAGGGCGATCAGGCGCACGTTCTGCAACCCGTTTGTGGCTGCATGTCCGTCGTCGACCTGGCAGAGCGCGCGCGATTGGGCGCCCGCGGCGGGACATGTGGCCGTCGCGCCGTGGCGGTCGGCGGCTTCCACGTAGAACTGGAGCACACGGCCGGCGGCGGCGCCGGGGAGAATGGCCGAGTGGCCGCGCCCGGCAGCGCCCGGCAGCATCGTCGCCGTTTCCCATGGGCCCCCGTCGAAACGCCAATGCAGCGACACCGCCCCGAGGCCGTCCGGGTCCTCGACCGCAACCGAAACGGTCACCGGCTCGCCCGGCGCCGGCACAGCCGGCTCATGACGCAGGCCGCGAAACGTCGGACCGAGGTTGGCAACCGGCGTCGAGTTCGGCGCCCCGGGCGTCCCCGGGCGCGAGGGCGACTCGATCAGCGTGGTGCGGGCGAGGCGATTGAAATAGAGGCGGGTGTGAAGCTGCCGCGAGCCGCGAATCCACTTCGCACGAAACGAGACGAGATACTCCCGGCCATTGACGATGTCGCGGTTGTTCTTGAGCGTCGTTTCGGCGTGATTGCTCATGTGCTCCGTCGGACCGGATGCGGTCAGACGCAGGACACGGTTGCCCGGTTGGTCCGGATCGGCAACCACCTCGCCGCAATGATTGCCGAGGATCCGCCACGAGGCGGCGCCCGTTTCGAAGGAGCCGTTCTGCAGCAATTGGACCGCCGCGCCGTCGGGCGACTCGACCACACTCATGTCGTCCAGAAGAACCTCGCCCCGGTCGAGCAGGCCCACGACAAGCTCGCGCCACTGTCCATCCGGTCCCACCGCGCTTGCTTGCGCGATTGCCCGGTAGGAATAGGCCCGCCAACTCGAACGATCCCCCTCGAGACTCGCAGCCCAAGCCTCGCCGACGGCGTTGTCGGCCTCAGGGTTGCGCAGTTCGAGACTGGCGCCCCCGCCGTCAGCGTCTCGCGGCCACCGGCCATCGTCGAAGTAATGCACGCGGTCCGCGGGATTGCCCGCCGCGTCTCGCAACATTAGAAGATCGTCCCGGTGCGAGAGCCGCCCCGCGAAGGGGCCAATGATCCGAATCCCGGGCCAGCGCGCCTGCAAGGCCGCCGGGGCGTTCGCCACAACGATGTGCGCGCCCGGAGCGAGAATCGTCTCCGGCCCGAATTGGAACTCGACGCCTTCCTCCAGTCGCCAGCCCGCCAGATCCACCGCTGCAGACCCGCAGTTGCAGATCTCGATCCATTGCTCAGGGTTCTCGGCAAACGGCGTGGACGGCGTTTCGAGTGTCGGTGGCGCGTGGTACATGATCTCATTGATGACAATGTCCCGACGCAGTGTGCACGTGTTGCTCGCGCCGAGCGTGGGCCGGTCCGAAACCAGCCACTCCCCTGCCCCATCGGGCAAACGGCCGCGCGCGCCTTCCGGCGTCGCAACGGCATCGGCAATCGCCCGCCCGCCGGGCTTGATCAGGAACCAGGGATCACCGGGCGCAGCGGTGAATCCGAACACGGCACGGGGCAGGACGAGAAAGCCGCCTGGAGCAACCGTCCCCTCCGGCAAGGCGACCTCGGCGTCGGGCCCCGCACTGGGGCCCCTCACCAGGTAGCCTTTCGAGTCCACCGGCTGAACCCCGCGGTTGTAAAGCTCGATGTCGATCATCCCACCGGCGCCTCGGATTTCGTTGAAGACAAGATCGCCCTCGAGGAAGTCCGAGGGCTGGTTCGTCTCGGTGCTGATGATTGCACCGAGAGCGGCTCCGAAGACCATGCCGGTCGTGTGCGTGTCCGCCTGGTGCACTTCGACCGCCAGAACGTTGACGCCCGGTCCGACCGCCGCCGCGGGCAATTCCACCTCCCGCACCAGCGGCGCCTCCGAGACACCGACGATCGCGCGGGTGGCAGAGGTCACGGCGCCATCCGGCATGTTATGCCGGTACACTTCCGTTCCGTTGATGTAGAAAACGGCGCCATCTGCCACGGCGAAATCGAGCTCGAGTCGCGCTTGGGCAGGCGCGTCTTCGAAAGCGAACGCGCGGCGGAAGTAGTAGGTCATCGGCCCGAGGGGAAGTTCCGTGCGGAGGATTTCGTTCTGGGTCTCCAGCCGTCCGTCACCGGCGAAATACAGGGCAGTCTCCGGGCCCGCGAAATCGAGCGGGGTCCTGGTCTGCGCGGCCAGCTCGGCGACCTGGTCGGAAGCCAGCGGTTGGTCCCACACCGCCACGTCGTCCAAGCTGGCGCTCGCGTATCCCGTGCCGTCGCCGATCCAGGCTCCCAGCGACAACGGGACACCGCTATTCGTGTGCAGCGGATCTCCGGGCGCGCTGCCTTCGAGCACACCGTCCAGATAGAGCGCGCTCGATGCGGCGGAGAAGGTCACTGCGACATGATGCCAACGGGAGCCCACGACGCCCCTGCCGACGACAAGCGGCGGAGCTGGTCCGCCCGATTGCCGCCACACCACGCGGGCGGCTTCAGGATCCGGGCCGTCCAGGGCCACGATGTTGTCGGAGAAGAGCCCGTTGCCTTGTCGCGCCAGGACGGCGCCAAAGGTTCCGCAGCAGTCGGCCTGCTGCGGACCAATCCAGCGCACCCAAAGGCTGATGGTCCCCTCTGTGGCGCCGTCCAAACCGCCGCCACCGTCCACCTGGACCCATTGCTGTGCCGCGCCATCAAACGCCAGCGCTCCACCGGGTCCACCGTTGCGATCCGTTGCGGAGCTCGTCCCGTGCATCGTGCCATCGGAACCGCGCGCCGCGACGGCGTTGCCGTCGAAAGGCCAATAGGCAAGAAGCCGCGCCTGGTTCTGGCCGGCCCAGCCGCCGTCGTCAAATTCGGCGGCTCGCCACGCGTCGCCGAGGTCCCGGCCGGACGCCTCGAAGCGCCACAGTCCGTCCAGGGGGACAAGCAGATCGCGCCGCGCGGCGAATGTGTCCGGGAAATTGCTGCGTCCGGGCGTGCCGCCGAGCAGCACGCTCGAAGTCCACAGTTCCGGCGTTGCGCTGGCGTGCTGTGGGGCGCGCTTGGCCAGCGTCGCGCCGGAGCCGCGCGGGGCGATCGGCCAACGCCCGGTGTCGCGGTAGCGAATCTGGTCCATAAGCCGGTCGTTGCGGTCGCGCAGTTCGAGCCGGCCCTCGGCTCCGTTGAGCCGGCCCCGCCACGGGCCAACGACATTCATCGCCCCAGTCGAAGCACGCACGGCGGTCGCGTCACGCGCCACGACCAGGTAGCCCCGGCCCGGAATGAGCGTTCCCTCGACGAACGCAAACTCGACTTCGCCGGCGACGCGCCACGCCGAGAGGTCGACGTCCACTGTCATCTGATTGTGGAGCTCGATCCACTCGCCGGCCGTGTCCCCGAGGCGCGGGTGGTAGTTGATTTCGTTGAAGACCACGACGCTATCGGCGCCCGTCATCGGGGCCGCGAACCAGCGCAGGAGAGCGAAAACGGCACACCAGCGAAACCATGCGTTTGCCCTCAGGCCGAGCGGAGCCCGTCGCACCGGCGCGCCTTTCGAGGGCGGAATCCCATGAATGGGAGTGTTCATAGCCGTGTTTCGGGCGCATCATCAGGCAGGGGCCGGTTCGGAACAAGGCTCGAAATGAGAATGCCGACCTGGTTGCACCAAGCGGGCGCCTCTGCTTCGATCGGTGGCTGTCTCCCGAGCATGATGCCGCCCGGCCGGTGGTCTCCGTCTTGAGCAACATGCACGACCTCACGGTACGCCGACGAATCTCGGAGGGCCGAGTTCCACGAGGCCCTGTCCGGGAATCGCGCAGTCAGCAATCCAGGGCCTCTCCCGCAACAGCGCTCAGTCGAACGTCAGACAGGCCACGCTCTGGGCGTCGCGCAGGAACAGGCGTCCAGCCACCCAGGCCGGGTGAGCATACAATTCCGCCGGGGACGCGGCCACGCGGCAGCGCGAGAGCACCTCGCCCCCCGGCGCGGTCGGGTCAAGAAGCAGGAGCTCGCCGCCGTAGGTTAGCACCAGCAACCGGCTGTCCGCCGCGATGATCGAGGCATGCATTGCCAACCCTTCGTCTTCCACCGCCCATTTCTGAGCGAGCCCGTCGGCAAGGCCCAGGCATGCCAGCCCGCTGCCCAAGCCGATGACCCGGCCCGCCGCCACGACGGGGGTGGTGGTCTCCGGCGACAATGCGTCGCTGGATGCACGCGGGCGCGGGTCGATGCGGCCATTCGCGCGGAAACCATAAAGGCGCGTGCCGTTGTTTTCCGTGGCCACGAGGAGCTGTCCATCCACAGCCAATGGTGTCGGCACGTTGAAGTCGCCGCTCCGGGGCGGAACGAGTGTCCAGAGCCGCCGTCCCGTGCGCGCGTCCCAGCCGCCCAGAGACTGGGCATCGTAACCCACGATTTGCCGCCGCCCGCCGAACTCGCCAACGATGAACGAGGCGTAAGCCGCCTCAGCTCCCGGCGTCCGCCAAATCACCGTCCCGGTGTGACGATTCAGC
>JAXGQW010000048.1:0-39423 GCA_040766265.1 Verrucomicrobiota bacterium | reverse complement strand
CGAGATCGAGTCCGGGCGCCCCCTGACCTCGATCTATTCGCCCAGCCACAGTGTCGAGATCAACCGACAGGGCGAAAACCGGGCGGTCGTTGGATTCGAGAGCCGGGACGTGAAGCCCGATACGGACTTCCAGCTCTTCTTCGCCACAGAGAAGGACGACGTCGGAGTGAACCTCATGACATATCGCGCAGGCGCGGATGACGGCCATTTCCTCTTGCTGGCCGCCCCCGCGTTCGGCACCCATGACAAAGACCGGAAGATTCTCCCCAAAGACGTGATCTTCGTCCTGGACACCTCGGGATCGATGGCCGGCAAGAAGCTCGATCAGGCGAAAAAGGCGCTGCTGTTTTGCGTCGAGAACCTCAACGATCCCGACCGTTTCGAGATTGTGCGATTCTCGACAGAGGTCGAGCCGCTCTTTGGGGCCCTGGTCGACGCCAAGGCGGCAAACCGGGCCAAGGCGGGCGCGTTTATCCAGGAACTCAAGCCCATCGGGGGCACCGCGATACACGATGCGCTCCTTCGCGCGCTGTCCGCCCGACCCGGCGGCAGCGCCCGCCCCTACTTCGTGATCTTCCTCACGGACGGCCTTCCAACAGTCGGCCCGGTCGACAACGACACGATTGTCTCGATGGCACGGACCGCAAACGGGGCGCAGACCCGGGTCTTCTGCTTTGGAATTGGCAATGATGTGAATACCCACCTGCTCGATCGCATCACCGAGACCACGCGCGCCACCAGCGCTTACGTGCTGCCTGACGAAGATCTTGAGGTGAAGCTCTCGAACTTCTTCTCGAAGATCAAAGATCCCGTGCTGGCTGATCTGAAACTGGCGTTCCCCGAGGGCGTGCGCGTCACCAAACTCTATCCCTCGCCACTGCCCGATCTCTTTCGCGGCGAGCAGCTCGTGCTGGCCGGCCGGTTCTCCGGGACGGCAGAGGGCGACATGGTTCTCGATGGATCGGTCAACGGCGTCTCGCAGAAGTTCGTCTTTCCAGTCAAGTTCGGCGGCCCCGCCACCAACCACGCGTTCATTCCGCGGCTCTGGGCGACCCGGCGCATCGGCTACCTGCTCGATGAGATCCGGCTGCGCGGCGAAAGCGCCGAGTTGCGCGACGAAGCCGCGGAACTCGCGCGGAAATATGGAATCGTCACCCCATACACCGCCTTTCTCATCCATGAGGACGAGCAACGCCGGCAGGTCCCTCTGGTCCACCAATCCTTGCCGCAACTGCAACTCGATGGCACGGCTTGGCGCGCCACCGAACTGGCCTTCCAATCCTTCCGCCAAGACACGTCCGGCGCTGCCGCGGTCGCCGGGGCGAGGTACGGTTTGGCTCAGAAATCCGCCAACCAGGTGGGGGAATCGCTGCACCGGGCCAGAGCGGAGGCTGCGCGGGCCTTGAGCGCCGCCGCGCCAGGGGCTGCCCCGGCACTCGCAAACCCGATCGGGGTGACGGGACAGGGAGTTGCGGGCGGTACGATTCCCGGCGGGATCGCGGACGCCGCGGCCCAGGTGGTCGCTTACACGGAGCAGAGCCGCTTTGTTGGCGGGCGGAGCTTCTACCAGAATGGAGATCAATGGATCGACGCGGAGGTGCAGCGCCTGGCGAATCCCGCGGTCAGGCGCGTGGCGTTTGGCACGCCGGAGTATTTCGAGTTGGTTGCCAGGCACCCCGAGGCGCTCCCCTGGCTCGCCCTGGGCCCGAAGGTGAAGTTCGTCCTGGGCGGCACGGTCTTCGAAGTCCATGAGTGACCGGCCGCCATGCAACGTCGACCCCGTCCCCAGTGCGCCTATTTCCGGGTCAGGTCCAAGACGGCGTCTTGCGGGAACTCAAGATACCGCAGGTGGCCGTCGCGCCAGTCGCGGACCTTCACCTTCAATGTGTTCTCCGAGCCCGATTTCGCCTCGCCGAACAGCGTGTCGTAAGAACCCAGCGGCGTAACCGACTGGTTCCGGAATACCGCCTGCACCAACTTGGTCACATCGGCCTGGGCTGGGGACTGCAAAATGTCCGTGAAGACTTGGATTCTCAAGGCGCTCGCGTCGCAGACATGGGTGCCGGCATTGTGCAAAACAAAGTCGAGATGCCTGCCAGCCGCGCCGGATCTCAACGGCAGGGTGAATTCGGCGAAGCCGCATTGGCCTGCCGCAAGGTTTCTGGTGTTGAAGGTGCCCAGGACATCGTGCCGCGTGTCGTCGTTCCAGCGGATGACGCGCAGTTCGACGCCATTGCCCAGATTGGAGAACAACCGTCCACACACTGTGATGCTCTGCGCCCTCACACTGGCTGAAGGCGTCCACCGAAAGACCGTCGAGCAACCGACGTCGGCTACAGGGTGCGTGTACAGGAACGCGTTCCGCTCGCCCACGGGAATCACCCAATCGAACATCTTCTCCGAGTAGTGGTTGCGCCAGACCTCCTCCTGCCGATCGCTGGGGGCGTAGTTGGAGACGAAGCCGAGTTGATCCCCCTGGTTTTCGAGTCCGTAGGCGTAGCCCAGCGGCGTGCCGAAGGCCTTGAATTGTGAGTTCAACATCTTCACATCACCGGGGGCCGCCGTCGACAGCAGACCGCCGTTCTTGCTGTTAGAGCACGCCCAACTCCCCCCCGTGCTGTCAGGGAATTCCGCCTTCACCCCCATCCGGCCGCCTGGGGGAACGTAGTCGGCCGCCAGATCCGCGGCGACAGGTCCCCGGACCTCGAACATCGCTTCAAGATCGCCCGACGCCTTCGGCCCATAGAGGGCCCGCAGGATGTGGACATTCACAAACTCGCTTGGGCACGACACAATCTCGTCCTCGGCCAGTCGCACGGGCAATGTGTCCGCCAGGTTTGGCGCCCGGAAGTAAACCTCGAGGCCGCTGGGATCGATGAACTCAGTCAGCGTGATGTCGACCTCCTCGCGGGTGCCGTCCCGAGCCAGCCACGCCTTGGCCGCAACTTTCCGGCCGCCCGGGCGAATCGTTTCGTCTTTCTCGGGTTCCCCAATCGAGGCCGGATCGATCACAAGATCTCGCGGCTCGGCGCATTTGGCGAACAGATCGGGATTCTGATCCTTGCCCAGACAGTACACGACCGGGCCGCGCAACAGCGCCACCCGGCCGTCCTGCATCGCTCGACCCCGGAGAAACCGCCAGGTCATCGACATCGAGATTCTCACCGTGTCGCCGTCACCCCAGGTCCGGTCCAAAACGCAGCACCCGTCTGCCTGGTCGACGGGGCGAACGATCATTGGCGGTTCGTCATTGACCCGGACGGTCATCCGTTCGCACCAACGCGGTGTCCGGAACCGAAACGCGAAGGGCACCGCGTTCCCGGTCGAGAATGTCAGCGCGACCTCCCCGTCATTCGGGTAGGCGGTTTCCTGCGAAATCGTGACGCTCTGCCCGTTGACATCGAACGATTTCTTCGAGTTGGTGAACAGATTCAACGCAATGCCGCCCTCCGGCGTGCGGTAATAGACTTTGCGCGAAAGCTCGGCCACCGCCCTTCGGTAGTTGCCGCAGCAACAGAACGAGTCGCGCGTGTCGTACAGGCGCTCGCCGGAAAACGGGGTGAAGTAGCGAATCCAGCGGCCGTCGGGCGAGTTGGCCGCGAACAGGGCGTTATACATCGTGCGTTCGAGCACATCGCCATAGCGCAGATCGCCCTCGAGACGCATCAGGCTGTCGAACCACCGCAGCAGGTAGGCCGTGACGCACGATTCGCCGATCGCCCCTCGTCCGTTCTGGTTGTACGTGAATTGCTCGCCGTCAGAGCATGAGCCCGTGACCAGCAGACCGCCCTCGCCTTGCTTGAGCAGTTCGTTGCGCATGTAGCGGCTCATCCGCAGAAGGTTGGTTTCACCGCTCAGTCGGTATAACTCGGTCTGGGCATAGCAGCGCGCCAGCATGACGTACACATGGCGTGGAGGGCGGCTGAAATCCTGGTCCCACGCGCGCAACGACGCGAACTGCACCTCGCCGCGATTGTTCCCATGCGGCACGTCGGCCGCGAAATCGAAATAGCGCCTGTCGCCCGTCACACGGTAGAGTTCGAGCATCCCCTCGGGCAGCCCGGCCGTGCAGATCTCCCGCGCGTCGTAACACGGATTCCGCGGCGTCGGAAAGGTGCGCAGGATGTAGTCGCCCATGCTTCTCGCGTGCGCCAGCGACCGCGGATCGCCCGTGCAACGATAGTGCCGCACAAACGCCAGATTGATGTACTCCTGCTCGTGCAGAATCCAGTTGATGTGGTTCTGCCGATTCTCCGGCTCGACACTCCAGAAGCCCAGGTAGCCGTCCGGATCACGCGACTTGACCAGTTCATCGACGAGGTACTGCGTGCGCGCGGCGACTTCCGGATCACCCGTGTACGCCGCGAAAAGACTGCCGGCATCGAGGACCTTGCCGATGCCGTAGTAGACGTGCGAGCGCGAGCCCCGACTCGTCCGGTTCCGAAAGTGATCGAGCCACTTGCCGTCCAGATCCACAACCATGTAGTTGCTGCGAATCAGGTTCCGAAGACGCCGATCTATCTCGCCGCCCAGTTCCCGCCCGTTCATTGGCGCCGGACAGAGCCGGTCCGGCACCTTGGGATCGACAACATCAAACGGCGCCTGACACCACGGGCCGGCCGCTGCGGCAATGAGCGCGCAGAGACAACCCCCGAGCACAGATATGGTTCTTTTCATCGTTGGACCTCAACCAGCATGACAGAATCCCCGTTCTTCGGCCAGCGTCACCGCCGATCGCATGATCACATCTTCATCTTTGATGCATGTCTGTCCCCTTTGGAATGGTGTATGGCAATGCACAGAGAACCGCCTCGAAAAGCGGCGGTAAACCGCCGCACTCCACACGCTCCGCGACCTCGACGCCGACCTGAGCATGGGCGAATGCCACAAAATACACCGAACCAATGACTTAGACAACAAAGGCGGCGCTGCTCCGAGAAGCCACTCAGGAGCTTCGCCTGGGTTGACGCGTATGCGCGACTGCGGGATCGGCCCTCCGACGTTTGGTTGCGGCTTTGCCGCGCTGCGAAGTATCCGGCTTAGGCCAGGCGCCCTCACGGGGCGACAGAACACCGACGCCAACCAGATGCACCGGCGGCCGCGCGGCCACCCCGAGTCGGAAATCGCCGTTGCGCGGAGCGGCAAGTTGTGCTCTGATTCGGCGTGTTAGCAGACATGATGCAATCAGCCGCCAAC
The DNA here is from genome assembly GCA_040766265.1 of Verrucomicrobiota bacterium. Classification (GTDB taxonomy): domain Bacteria; phylum Verrucomicrobiota; class Verrucomicrobiia; order Limisphaerales; family J093; genus MWFF01. The sequence continues at coordinate 34,227 of JAXGQW010000048.1, read as the reverse complement.
GAAAGACGCTGCCAACTCGGTCCGTTCGCCCCAAGCCCATGCCCCTATGAGATCTGAATCACTGAATCGCCGCACGTTTTTCAAGCAGAGCGCAGCCTTGGCGGGCGGCGCGGTCTTGCTGCCCCTCGCCGCTCCCGGTTCGAGGGCGCACGCCGCCGCTATCAAGCGCACGGCAGCGGACCAGGTGGCCCTGGGCCGAACCGGGATCACGCTGAGCCGTCTGGGGTTCGGCACAGGCAGCAACAGCGGCAAGGTCCAACGCGATCTCGGCCAGCAGACCTTCGAGCGCCTGATCCGTTACGCGTATGACAAAGGCATCACGTACATCGATGCCGCCCAATCCTATCAAACGTTCGAATGGATCGGCGGGGCGATCAAGGGCCTGCCGCGCGAGCGGCTCTTCATCCAGTCCAAGATTCCGGGCCAGCCCGAAGATGTGCTCGACGCGATCGACAAGCACCGAAAGGCCTTCGACACGGATTACATCGACAGCATGCTGATTCACTGCATGGTCAAGCCGGGGTGGACCGATCCCTTCAAGCGCGTGATGGAGGGTTTTGACCAGGCCAGGGAGAAGAAGTGGATTCGGGCCCGCGGCGTCTCGTGCCACAGCCTGCCCGCGCTGCGGACGGCGACGGCCAGCGATTGGACCGACGTGCATCTCGTGCGGTTGAATCCGCAGGGCGCGGCCATGGATACGCCGGAAGAGACCTGGAACGCTCGGAGCGATGCGAGCCACGTGCCGGCCGTCGTGAGCGAAATCAAGGAGATGCGCCGGCGGGGCCACGGCGTCATCGGCATGAAGCTGATCGGCGACGGCGCCTTTCAAACACCCGAGGAGCGGGAGAAGTCGATCGGATACGTCATGGGGTCCGGCCTGTGCGACGCGGTCGTGATCGGTTTCAAGAGCACATCCGAGATCGACGAGGCCATCGAACGCATCGATCGGGCGCTGGCGCAGGTCTGACACTTGGCAACGCGATGGGTCAAGCCATGGGCAACGCGTGTCGGTGAACCGATCGAATCTCAAGCAGAGGAGTCCTGCAACCATCGGGGCGGCACCTCGAGCTGCGGATCGAGGCGATGCCCGGACCTCATGAATCTGGCTACGGCGGCAGCCCGGGAGCGGACATGGAGTTTCTCGTAGGTATTGCGCAGATGGGTTTCGACGGTCTGGGCGCCTATGCCGAGTTGTTCGGCGACCTCCTTGGTGCGAAAGCCCTTGGCCACCAGGACGAGGACTTCCTGTTCGCGCGGAGTCAGGTTGTCCTCTGCGCGTGAGGCGAGACCTCGGCGATGGAAGGACTGGACCAGGAGGCGTGCGATCTGGCTGGACATCGGGGCGCCGCCGCGTTGCACCTCCCTGATCGCTTCCAGGATCTGCGCCGGAGCGAGATCCTTGACCAGGTAGCCGCACGCGCCGGCTTCGAGCGACTCGAAGACCCGGCGGCCGTTCTCCTCGATGGTCAGCATGATGACCTGCGTCTGGGGCAGTCTCTGCCTGAGCCGCCAGACACAGTCGATGCCGGATTGCCCGGGCAGGTTGATGTCCATCAGAACGACCTCGGGCGGTTCGATCGCAGCGCGGCGCAGGGCTTCCTCCGCGCTGGCGACCGCCCAGAGGCAGCAAAAGCCTTCCGCGTTGCCCAGCAACATCTCCAATCCCTCCCGGGCGGCGGGGTTGTCCTCGACGATAGCGACCTTAATTTGAGCCATAGAAACTCGAGGTGGCGATCTCGCTTAACTCGGAGAGCCCGCATTTCAGGTGAAATGTGACGGTGACCGGTCAGATGACATCAACAGTTGGTGAGAAATGCGGGCTAAGGGCACGCGCACGGTCACCAGCGTGCCGCCTTTCGCACCGCGTGTCAGCCCAAAGGTCCCTCCCAGGGACCCGGCCCGTTGCCGCATGTTGGCCAACCCGTGCCCCGGCCGCAATGCGTCACGGCTGCCGTTGGTGGGGTCGGCCCCCGAAGGCGCGTCTTCACCGGGCGGTTGGACGGCGTCCAACACAACCCCGCGCCCATTATCGGCCACCGTGATTTGCAGAGCCGATTCCTCGGCTTGGACGCCGAAATGAACCTCCGAGGCGCGGGCGTGTTTGACGACGTTGGTCAGGGCCTCTTTCAGGATCATGAGCAACTGATGACGCGCGGCGGCGGAAACCTCACAAACCGGCACATCGAATGGGAGGTCGAGTCGACAACGCAAGCCGGCGGTCTGAAGGAATTGCTCCGCGTACTGTCCCAGGAAGGCGCACAAACTCTCGATCGTGTCGCAGTCGGAATTGATCGTCCAGACCAGCTCACGCATCCGTCCCACTGAGGCGCGCAGCGCACCCGCCGACTGCCGAAGGTGAGCGCTCAGTGCCGTCGGGTCCGACGACCCGGCGCCCACCTCCATCTGCATCGCGATGCCGGTCATGCTGGCTCCCAGTTCGTCGTGGAGATCCCGGGCGATTCGACCGCGCTCCTTCTGCAGCAGGCGAAGATGATGCTCGTGCTGACGATCCCGCCGCACACGACGGCGGCGTCGGTGCCATCCGACCAAGACCGTCGCTGCCGCGAAACAGCATCCCACCCAGAACAGCCGCGTCTGGTGAAACCGGGGATCCAGCCGGAAAGCAAAGGCTGCCGGGGTGAGGCTCCAGTACCCGTGATGATTGCGGGCCATCACCTCGAAACGATAGCGCCCGGGGGCAAGGTGCGTGTAGAAGACCACCCGCTCGGCCCCGCCCTGCCGCCACCCGACATCGTGCCCGACCAGCCGGTAACGGAACTGGGCCATCTCCGGGTCGATGAACGTTGTCGCCGTAAACCTGATCTCGAGAATCCGCGCCCGACCCGGTCCCAAGCGCAGTCCAGGGGTGCTTGCGGACTCGATTCCCGCGATTGGGACTGCTGCTCCCACGACCTCGCCATCCCGGAATATGGTCTCTTCGTCCGCCCGGATCTCTTCGATGATCACTCCGGGTGGGACTTGGTTGTCGCGCAACGCGCTGGGATGGACGACGACCACCCCGCGCGTTGTGGGGAACCACAGCTCGCCGTTCGGCAGTTGCGCGGCGTTGGGCTGCTGGTCGCCGTTGCCCTCGACACTCACCATGCCGTCGGCCTCTCCGTAGTTGATGCAACTGGGACTGCTCCCCGTGCCGTCGGCGACAGCGTGCAGATCGGCTTTGCGCACGCGCCAGATGCCCCGGTTGCCAAAGGTCCAGTAGTGGCCCCGCTGATCGTCGAGGAGGCAGTACGCCAGATTGTCGTACAAGCCATCCTTCATGGTGACGGCGCGGACCTCGTCGCCGCGGATTCGATTCAGCCCCACGGGTGTTCCCACCCAGACGGTTCCGTCCGGCTCCGCCCGCAGCGGCCAGGCGCGCTGGCTGAGCAGGCCGTGGTTCGTCGTGAAGTGAAGGAACTGCCCGTCCCGAAAGCGGGCGATCCCGGCACCCTGTGTCCCTACCCAGAGGCTTCCATCGGCACCCTCGGCCAAGCCAAACACCCGGTTGTCGGCTAACCCGTCGTTCGTCGTCCAGAGTCGGAAGTGGCCGGCTTGGCCGTGCAGGAGCCCGACGGAGGTGCCCGCCCAAAGGTCACCCGAGCGCGCCTCGAGGATGGAGTTGACCTGGCGCTTGACGCCTTCGGTTCGCAGGTTCGGCGTGTCGACACGCCGGAATTCCCCATCCTGCAGAATCCCCAAGCCCACGCCGTCGAGCCCCATCCAGATCTGCCCGCCGCGGCCCGCCAGCACGGGACGCGTCTTGAGGATCCAGCCTTCATCAGGCTGGTCCACCGTGCTCGGAACCGCCCGGGATTCGCCCTCCCGCATGCTCACCAAGCCGAGGCTCGTCGCCATCCACACAGTGCCGTCCGGCGCCGGGGAGACCGAGTACACCTCATCCATCATGGTCTTGCTGCCGCCCAGCATGGACAGAAGAGCGCGGGGTTGAAGCCGGTTGACGCCACCGGCGCCCGTCCCCACCCAGAGGTTCCCTTCGCGGTCCGCCAGCAGAGAGCGGAAATCGTCCTGGACGGTCAGCCCATCCGCCACGCCGAACCCCTTGAACTGCCCGTTGGCGAAGCGGTAGATCTGGCGACTCCCGTGCGCGAGTGCCCAGATGTGGCCCTTGTGATCCTCGACCCAATGGTGCACCCACTGGTTGCCCCACGCCCGAGCGGCATCATGGCAGGTCACGGTCCCATTCTCCCAGCGGAGGAGCGCGTTCGTCTGGGCGGCCCAGAGACGCCCCCGCCGATCCTCCATCAGGTTCCACGCACCCCGGGCACCGTCGCCCATGACAGCAGTCAGTGTCTCGACCCGACGCGTTCCCGGCTCGAATCGCAGCCACTCGACCTGGCGCTCGTTGGTGATCGAGACCCAGACCCGTCCTCGAGCGTCTTCCCGGACCTCGTCCAGGCTCCAGGCGCCACCTTCCGAGGAACGCCCCAAGTCGATCTCCATGTCGAACGTTCGCATCGTCTGGCCGCCGCGCAGTTCGATCAGCCGGGTTGGCTGAGCCACCCATACGCCCCCATCCCGGCTCGCCCTAACACCGTTCACCGGGGCCGGAACCGGCGAATCTCCCAGGGGTTGCAGGGCAAATCGGCCCTGCTCGAAGCGGACCAGGCCCGCCGCCGTGCTAAGCCAGATCACCCCGGACGAGTCCTCGGCCAATCCCTGAACATCCAGACACCCCAGGTCGAGAGCACCCAGAGCCTCGACGTAGGCGGTGAGACGGAGGCCATCGAATCGGGCAAGCCCGTACCGAGTTCCGAGCCACAAGTAGCCATCCCGCGACTGCAGCAGGCAGGTCACGGTGTTCTGGGGCAGACCTTGTTCGCTGGTCCAGTGCGAAACCAGGTACTCCGCCGTGCGCGTGGTCCGGAGATGGACGGAACTGTCGGCGCGTCCCGTCCCCGACAGGACCGAGCCCGCAACCAGCCACAGCACGAAAAGTCGCGTCATTCCCACTCGCGCCACCGCGCCATCTAACCCGATCGAGCGTCCGAAGTCACGCTCGCTGACGGCTCCCGGCGCCGTGTGGGTCTGCGTGGCAATCGCCGTTCGTTACGGCCCGCCTGCGGCCGAGGCTTCCCGGACCGTGTAGAAGCGATGGGGCACGCCGGCGGCGAGGCCGTCCGCGAAGACAAACGCCCCGGCGGTGTTCCGCACTTCAAGCATCAACGTCCAGTGCTCGAGGTCGGTGGAGAGGTAGATGCGATACACGCGGCCGGGTAACAGGTCATCCATCGCCATCGTGAAGGCTCCGTCGGCCCGGACGGTGTAGGCCTCCAGGGTGGCGGTCACTACGTTGAGGGCCGCCGCCCGGCTCTCGACCGCCCCGACTGCGTTCGTGACCAGCACCGAATAGAGGCCCTCGTCCGCGAGGGTCACGCCGCTGATGGTGAGCATCGGCTGATGGATGCCGGTTATCCGCGCGTCCTCGGCCAAGCCAACGCCATCTCGGAGCCATGCATAGGCTGGCTCGGGAATCCCTCCCGCCGCGACGCCGAACTCCGCCGTCCCGCCCAACCGGACTTGGATGTCCACCGGTTCCGCCGCGAGCCAGGGGGCCACCTGGCCCGGCAGCTCGACCGTGGTCTCCGCCTCCACCGCCACAAGCTTCGTCTCGCCGTTCCCGACCCGGTCCGTCGCGAGACAACAGAACCCGTAGGTGGCGCCATTGACGCCCGTGAAGAGGGCCGAGGTATTCGTGGTCTGCGTCAGCCACGCGCCGAATGGCGCGCCGTTGGTGGATACGAAGATCGTGTAGGAACCGATCCCGGAACCGCCCGCCGCGTCTCCGCCCTGCCACGCCACCTCGAACTCCTCGGTCTCGGTCTTCTCCGGCAGGCCGATCATCGCACTGCCGGGTGCGAGGGTGTCCAGCGTCACGAGGGCCTGCTTGGCCGGATCCACACCCTTGCCCGGGTCGTGCGGCTCCACCTGGTCGGTCGCAATCGTTTCGCGCTGGTCAAATGTGATCAACGCCACATTCCGGATCGCCGTGCCGTCCGGTAGGTCCGCCCGGGGCCGGATCACATACGACACATGACCCTGTCCGCGGCCGGTGCCATCCTCGGGTTGGAGGAAACCGACCGACACCGGCGGCGGCAGTTCGGTCGCGGGATCAATCGAGCGCAGTTCGGCGTACACCTCGCCGGTGGCCAACCGGATGCCCGCCTCGATACGCACCTCGAAATCGGTCCCGCCCATTGTGAGCACCACGTTCGTCTCGTAATGCTGCGTCTTGGGCGGTACCGCGAGGAACACATCCCCGAACGCGATCTCCGTCAACTCGAACGTCGTCCAGTCCAGCGTCGCCGCCAGCGGATCGCGCACCGAGACCTGCTGCGCCGGCGCCGTCGCGTCCTTGTCGTTCTCGAAATCAATCCGGTACGGCACCAGGCTCCCGGCCGCGATATACCCCTCGGCACCAACCCCCGCCAACGCGACTTTCTGATTCGGATCGCGCGAGGCGAAAATGGGGACCCAGACTTTGATCTTAGCCTGAGTCCACTTCACTGCTCTATGCGCCGTCCAGCTGATTTCTTGTGCTCTGAGCCTTATCCAGAGCTTCGTCTCAATCCAGCCCTCGGCTGCTTCGTCGCGAACTGGGTGGTTCTTCAAAGTACTCCACAAGTTCGCAGCTTTGACAGCGGCCGTATCGTTGCCGATTTTCCTCTCAAGCGCCTTGTCGCCGTATGGATCCAGATCATCGTTGATATCTTTGCGCTCTGCCTCGTCCAAATTGTTCGTCATATTCCGACGATTCTTGCTGTTGTTCGCCGTATTACTTGCCCAGCCCAGCGTCAGTCCGGTCCACTTGATGGCCTCTTCCCACACACTTCCGGCCGCATCAGCAACATCCTCGCGGCCAGATGGATCGATAAGACTGACCGGGTTGCTCCGACAGTAGCGCAACAAGTTGACATCACCCCCCACCAGCCCAATCGGATCCGGCGACACGAATCTCCCCACGGACGCGAAGTACTGCCTGGCCCGCATGTGCACCAATCCCGACCGGTCGGTGGGAACGCCCCAGGCGCCGCTGAAGCCGAAGGCGGTGGTGTGGAGGGCGCCTGCGGGAAGCGGCGTGCCGAACGGTTCGTAACGCGCGGACTCGATGACTTGGCCATTCCCACCGAGCACCTCGCACGCATTGCCCATGGGATCGAAGGTGAAGTACCGCAAGGCCCCGGCTTCATCCGTCTCCGCAACCAAACCCAGACCGTAATCGCGCCTGCGCCGCAAATCGCCAGAGTCATCGAACTCGGCTATGGGGCAACTGAGACCGCTGAAATCGAACACATGGCTGACCGCGCCCTCACCCTCATCCAGCCTGGATCGCTGGCCCAAAGCATCGTAGCCATAAGTGTGGGTTCCGAACGGTGAAGTGAACGAGCTCAACCGATTGTCCGGAGTGAACACCATCTGGCGGACCTCTTCCAAGGATTCGTCGCGCACCAGGTTCCCATCGGCATCGTAGGCCATTGGCAAACCGCCCACGGAGGTGTATTCGTTCATCGTGTTGGCGATGTAGTCGCGCACGACGCCGTTTTCAACAGTCCGCACCCGGTTTCCCTCCGAGTCGTAGAAGTAGACGAGGTCTTGGTCCGAGACTCCGGGTTGGGTGGCGCTCAGCACCGCGTTACTGAGTTGGCCCAGGTCGTCGTAGCCGTAGTCCCAAGTCCCGTAGTGGGTGGCCATCCGGGTGCGCCGTCCGCGGGTGTCGTAGGTGTAGCGGAAGAACGACAGCACGGCGTGGTTGGGCTGCGCGTTGGTGAGGGAGAGGAGGCGTCCCGCCCGGTCGTAGTGGAACGTGCTGTAAACGCCGTTGCCGAGGGTCTTTCTGGCCAGCCGCCCGGCCGGGTCGTACTCGTAGAGCACGAGGCGGGTATGGTCGGAGTTGGTGATGCTGTGGAGCCGGCCCAGCGCATCGTAGCCGTAGGACAACGTGTAGCCCAGTTGGTCGGTCATGGTCTGGCGGCGGCCGGCCGGGTCGTAGGTGTACTCGAGCCAGCGCTCGCCGGGGTACGTGACGCGCTTGAGCCAGTCGTTGCCCGGGTAGTACTCCATGGTGATGAGCCCGGTGTGGTTGGAGGCCGCGATCAGGTTGCCGCGGGCATCGTACTCGTAGGTGGCCTGGGAGCCGTCCGGGTAAGTCTTGGCGGTGACGAAGCCGTTGGTGGGATTGTAGGCGTAGCGGATGGTGTCCGAACGCCGGTTGGTCCAGGCGACCGGGTTGCCAGCGCCGTCGGCTTCCCAGCGTTCGGAGGTGCCGTTCGGGTAGGTGATGCCCTGCAGGTTGCCCGCCGTGTCATGGTGGTAGCGGGTGCGGTTGCCCCGGGAATCCGTCAGCTGGCTCAGCCGCGAGAGCAGGGGTTCGTGCTGGAACTGCGTGCGGTGGCCCAGGGGGTTCTGCATTTCCTGGAGGTTGCCGAGTTTGTCGTAGGTGTACTGGTACGAGCGTCCGGCGGGGTCGGCCACGCTGGCGAGGTTGTACTGCTCGTCGAACTGCAGTCGCACCTGGTCGCCCAGCGGGTTCTCGAGCTGGACGAGCAGGCCGCGGTTGTCGAAGGCGAACCGCGAGGTGTTCCCGGCGGCGTCGGTGGCCAGCACCACGGCGGTGTCGTTAAAGGCATAGGTCATCGCCTCGGCATCGCCGTCGAGGCTGCTGCGCTGCAGCCGGCCGCGGTCGTCATAGCTGTAGAAGCGGTGGCTACCATCCGGATAGCCGATCTCTTTGAGCGCGTGTTCGCGGGCCGGGCCGTCGCCGGCGCAGTACTGGTAGTTGACGGTCAGGCCGTCGTAGTACGTGGCCGAGAGCAGGTGTTCGCCGGCGGGGTCGTAGCCGAAGCGGGTTTCGCGGCCGAGTGTATCGGTGATGGCCGCGATCCGGCCCTGCGGGGTGTAGCTGAGGTCGAGCCGCTGGCCGCCAGAGTGGGCGAGGGATGCGAGCCTTCCGTCCTGGTGGGTGCAGGTGATGCGGTTTCCGTTCGGATCCTCGACGTAGTGGAGGGTGCCATCGGCGTTGAACATCTGCACGACGCCGTTCTTCTCGCGCACCGAGAAGACGTTGCCGCCCCAGCTCAGCAGGCGTCCGTAATCGCCCGGGTCGGGGAGGTAGGCATTGCTGCGCGAGTCGGGCCGGAAGCGTCTCCGCGCTCCGCCCGGTCCGGTGATGACGATGACGTCGTCGGTTTCGCGGCCGAGCCGGGCTTCCCAACTGTGCATCCAACCGCGTCCGAAGGCGCCTAGACGGTAGCGCGTCGAGATGGTGTTGGGGAAACTGCGGGCCAAGCCAAGCGACAGGCCGGTGGTGGGGACTGCTGCGTCGGTGGCCGAGGCCACGGAGCGGACAACATGAATGCCATCGGCCTGGGCGAGTTCGAATCCGGCGAGATCGTCAATCTGGTTGATCGCCGAGCCGAGGAGGCCGAGGCGGTGGAGGTGATCCATGTTCTGTTCGAGCATGGCGAAGTAGGAGTACAGCGAGTTGCCGGCGCTGTTCGTGTAGTTGTGCCAGATGGCTTCCCATGCCCCGGCGTCAATGGTGGGGGGCACGTTGGTGCGCAGTTCCTGCCAGGTCAGGGCCCGGTTGGGGATGGTCTGGCCTTCAAAGCCGCTGCGAGCCGAGGGAGGCAGGAACTTGAGCAGTTGAAAGCCGATGGACGGCGTCCCGCTCAGCAGGTCCAGTCCGGGACAGCTCCCGGCGGGCACCTCAATCAGCCGCCAGCCGATGATGACCGCCCCCGGAGGTGGGATTTCCACATACTGAAAACACTCCTTTTCCATTCGCTGCCGCTCGTACTCGAGCCAGGGGAACGCCCGCCTCATCCCCAGGAAGTACACCGTTTGCCGGCCCGATTCACCGGGCAGGAGAATCCCCGGAATGCGCCCGGACGCGTAGAACGTCGGGTCCGATGGCAGGTTCTCCGGACGGCTCGCGGCCCAGAAGCTGCCGCCCAGGGATTTCGGCTCGAGCGAGAACACCGGGATGCCGAAGCCGTGTCCGGTCACTTGCAGCAAGGGGGCCACCATGGGCATGTCACCCGTGTTCTTGTACTCCACGTACAGAGTATTCACGGTGTTGAGCCCGAGTCCGTTGGGCACAATGATGTCGGCCTCGAACTTCGGACCCACCGCTCCCGCAACCTCGAGGGGGACGGTGGCGGTGGCGTCGCCCTGCTTTACAGCCACCTGGTAGGAACCGGCTGGCACGCCGGCGAGGTTGAATTCGACCACGGCGCGTTCCGGGGAGACCCAGGTGAAGCTGGCGGCGGCCAGCGTCAGGCCCGGTCCCTGGACCGACACCTCCGCGTCCGGCTGGAAGCCGGCGCCATGCATCTCGATGACCGCCCGGCCGCCGTTGCCGGTGCGACCGGGATCGAGTCGGGAGAGGAACAGGTCGGCGCTTTCGACGCGGACGGTAAACGGACCGGGCGTGGCCACGGTGTCGCCATAGACCAAGGCATACCAGGTGCCGGCGAAAGCGTTCCCCACCAGAATCTCGCGCTGCGCCCCGGTGCCCTCCGCGGCCGCGTGCGAGTAGCTGCCGCGGGTCGGCGGCAGGCTGAACCCGGCGTACAACTCGGCCCGGTTGCCCTCGCCGCTGCCCTCGAGCACCAGCCGCAGAGGTCGGTTTTGGGGGTTGTTAATCTTGAACAACTGCGCCTGGGCGTGGCCGACGAACTGGCCGGTAAACTCCTCCCCCAGCGCCAGCTCGGTCTGAACGGTCTCGACCAGACGAAAGGCGTAGTCCACGCCGTACTGGCCGTTGCGTCCGCTCACGGAGAGGGCGTACTCGCCCGAATATGGCAGCGTCAGAAGCCCCGAGGACTCGGTGGCATTGGTGAAACCACCCCAGTCGTTGGGTCCGCGGAAGCTGAACGCCACGCCGTCGCTTGAGCGGTTGACCAGTTCGAAGCGCACCTGCTGGCCCGCCAGACCGCTGAACCGCCAGCGATCCACACTGTAGGGGACCTCGATGCGGCCCCCTAGGGTCTGGTTCAACACCAAGGCTGCCGTCCTGGGCGTTACGTCATAGACCGCCAGATGGTAGTTGCCGGTGGCCTGCGGTTGTTCCGGATGAGCCCGCACCCGGACCCGGTATTCGCCGTCCACGGAGAGGGGGACATCCAGCAGCTCCAGCCGGGCGCCGGCGGCGGTGTTGATGACCGTCTGGAGGACCGTGCCGGCCGAGTCGAGCACCTTCACCTCGACCCAGTCGAGCAGGGGCGGCACCGGTGCGGGAACGTTGGTGGCACCGGGGTTGACGAGCACCGTAACCGAGCGGCCCTGACGGCCGAAGAAGGTCCACTCGTCGAGTTCGCCGGGCAGCGAGAGGCTGGCGGGGAGCGATTCACCGACCTGGAGTGTCCGGCGTTCGGGAATTTGGTGAATCGTCCCGGGACCGACCTGGCCGGCGATCAACACGGCGCGGGCGTGAAGGTTGAGACCGTTGAGATCCAGACAACTCCCCTGCGGCACGATCAAAGTCTCGACGTAAACGGCCTCATGCAGATTGCCGGGCGTATTGTCTGCGTCATCCGTCAAGCGGACGAAGGCCCCGGGCGCCAGCGTCAGCCGCTTGAAGGCGAAGTTCCGTTCGAACCCTCTTTCCTGGGGGCCGTCATCTAGGCTCATCGCCTCCAGGACCCTCGGTTGTTCGCTCGTCCCCCCCTCGATGAGCACCTCGCAACCGGCGTTGAAAGCGACCGAGTTTCGGGTGGTTCCCCGGAGGCTGCCTGCGAATCGGAGTGCGGCGCCCAGTTCTCCGTGCAGATAAGCATCCCCATCGAATGCAAGAGCTGCTGAACTGAACTGCAGCGTCCCGCTCCGGGCCTCGATGCGCCCCGTGTTCGTGAAGATCACCGAGCAGAGGCTCGTCCCGGTTCCGCCGCTTTTCACCAGCAAGCCCTCGTTCCGCAGGGCCTCGTACATAGTGTGCCCATGCACATGGCTGTCATCCTGGATCTCCCACACCGCCCCGGCCTGATTCAGCCCCGAGGAGGAAGTCGCCAACTGCAGCCCCCAACCGCTTTGCCGAATGGTGCCGGCGTTGGTCAACCCGCCATAGAAGTACTTGGGATACACGCTGCCCACCGATTCGAGCGTGCCGCCGGGCTCGACCCGAACCCAACTGTTGACCGAGCCGCCTCCCATCACCAGCCGGGCGCCGTTGGCCACCACAAGCGACCCTATCACCGACGCCGTGTTCGTCATCACCAGCGTTCCCGTCACCGTGTTGGACGTCTGCAGCTTCGCAGCGCCGCTCAGCAGAAGAGTGCCAAAACGCGAGTTCGCGGGAGCGCTGACCGTGCCTGTCGGGATGCTGACGGTGTCCTCGACGGTGGGGACTTGGGGTGGACTCCAGTTGGCTGCGTTCTGCCAGTCGGTGTCCACAGTGCCCGTCCATTCGAGTGTGGCGGCCCAGGGCGCCCCTGGGGGAATGACCAGCGCGAGGGCCAGTGCGCACAACGGGACGCGAAGGAGGTTCAACAGCGGCGAGATCGTGAGTCTCAGTTGCATAGCTTGGTGATGAGGTGGGGGGCGATCCGAGCGGGCTGCAACGTCGGTGGTCCCGACAACCTCCTGACGCAGCCACTGTCCGCCGGCTTGTCGTGTCGGAACTTCGGCACGCAGTCCATGCGGAATCGGCGTCCGATGAGGCGGTTGCCCTCGAGCGGCCTGTTCGCTCGGCAGAATCCTGCTTGAAGTTCCCAAAGACACCGCATGAATCGGGGCATTATGGAGGATACGGGCTTTCCGCCCATCCCGAAAAACCGGGAGGAGAGGGCGAATTTGGGCAGGGGCGGGGTCCTTGAAAAGAGACGTGCGCCAGTCGCAACACGAACGAAAACGACTGGCGCACTCTCGTGGACAGGCGGGGAGGCTGATCGCCCGCGTCCTTGAGAAACACAAGCAAACGCGCGCCTTTCCGCGTGTGGTTGACGGGTGCTGCCTGGGTCCGCTTGGCGCGTTCCGCCGCTTAAGCGAGGACCTCACGATTCGTCGGGGCGCCCCCGTCGATCACTTCCATCAGATCCGGCAGTTTGGAGCGAGAATCGGGGCCAAACGTTCAATCAGGCCCCCAGGCGTGACGACGCCCGGCTGCTTGGCGCGGGGCAGAACCGAACCGCCATCGGCCAAACCGCGATCCCGCGTGTTGACGGGCTGCTCATCCGCCGATACGGTCTTCGGACTGAACACAGGGAACCCATGCTCGAAGTCATCGAAAAACTGCTGATCCTCCAGGAGCGCGATCGGAGAATTCTCCACCTCCAGCGGGAACTCGAATCCGTTGATCCCCAACGCCGAGCTGTGTTGACAAAGGCTGAGAAAGCCGAGGCGGCTCTCGAGAGCGCGCGGCAGAACACACGACACCTCGAGGGCGAGCGCAAGAAGCTCGAACTCGAAGTCAGCTCGCGCCAGGAAAGAATCGAGCGCTACTCCCTGCAGCAATTCCAGACCAAGAAGAACGAGGAATACCGCGCCTTGACCCACGAGATCGACACCTGCAAGGCCGAGATCGTCAAGCTCGAGGACCAGGAACTTGACATTATGGAACAGGCCGAGGCGGCGCACCGGGCGATCTCCGACCTCGCCGCGAACGCGGCAACGGTGAAGGAGGAGTCGGCGCGTCAATTGGCCGACCTTGCCACGCGGGAGGACGCTCTGAAGCAACACCTGGCCGAGGCCATCGAGGGACGCTCGACTCTGGCCGGAGCCGCGGGCGAGGCCGGCCTGGCGATCTACGAGCGGCTGCGCAAGAACAAGGGCGAACGCGTCGTCGTCGGCGTCGAGCACGGGGCATGCGGCGGTTGCCACATGAAACTCCCCGCCCAGGTCGTGCTCGAATGCCGCGGCAACCAGAACATTGTCACCTGCCCGAATTGCGGACGCATCCTCTACTACACCCGCGAGATGGACATGGCCGTCGCCGAATAACGGGCAACGCCGTCAGGGGTCGCACGTCCTCCCCCCTCTGTCATGCCGGCTCAACACCCGTCGTATCGTCACTGACCTCGAATTCCAGCCCTCCAGTCCACTTGGCGACCAGGTTGTAAAGGGCGGCGGCGATCAGGCCGCCGATGAACCCGGCCACCGCATAGAAAACCGGGGCCAGGATGGCGAAAGCCAAGGCTCCCCCCGCATCTTGACCGAATATCGCGGCCACCAACAGGAAGGGCACGGCGATGAGACCGGCGATGCCGTAAAGAATGCCGCTGACGATCCCGGCCCGGAGTGGAGTTACTCGAATGAGTCGTTTGATGGCTGTCATATTGGGTGCGGGGTTCGATCGACAACCGCGGGCCAGGCGAGTGTCGCGCTTGACCTTGGGTTGACGGCCCGGACAATTGCCGGCTCGTTCATCTGTGTCAAGAACGGGGGCGCAGCCCACGTCCGACCGTCCCTCACCGAAGCGCGGCGTGTCCGAACAGCCCCTGTGCAGTGACTGGCGCTGTGTGCAGAACCGCGCTCCCACGGAAAACTCGCGGATCCGCTGCGTCCGCTTGCGTTGCCCCACGGCGAGTCGTAGTGTTTGCCCCGGTTCCAGGGGAGCGGAGGCTCGCTGCGGGCGCAAGCCCGCGGAGGAAAGTCCGAACTCCTCAGGGCGCGATGCCGCGTAACTCCGCCAGTGGGGGAGATACACGCGGGAGGCGACACCGCGAGGTGTCCCGACGGACAGTGCCACAGAAAACAAACCGCCATTGTGCGACGACGGCCGCAAGGCCGCCCGGCGCGCGATGGCAAGGGTGAAAAGGTGGGGTAAGAGCCCACCGCTCCAAGCGTAAGCGCGGAGGCACGGAAAACCCCATCGGGAGCAAGGTCAAATAGGGGATCGAAGGCGCGGCCCGCGCCGCGTCTCGTCTCGACGAGACAGGTCCCGGGTAAGACCGCTCAGATAAATGAGCCTCTCCGCCGGCCCTCGGGCCGGCGCAGACAGAATTCGGCTTACAGCTCCCCTGGAACCTTCGGCACGAGGAGGACGGCAACGACTCGATGCGGGGAGACGCAACGGTCCCCGGACAGCCTTTCCTGCCCGGGGGTGGTGTGTGTGGCGAACCTTAAGCCGGTGTGGGGAGGACTTTCGAACTCGCCTTGACCGACAACTCGGGGCATGCCTCGAGCCTGGCCTTGAGGGCGAGGCCCGGGCGGTTCATATGGCGGCGGGCCAGGGCCTGAAGCAGTTTGAGCTTCGTCTGGGATTTGTTCGTCGCATCGTTCACGACTCCCCTGGCAGCAATCCCCGTGCCGAATGCGCGCTCAACCGAGCTGGAGTCGCGGGTCGTTCTGGAGCATCTGTTCGAGGTTTTCCCAATTGACCCCGCCAGTGCTCTGGACCGTGTTCAGATAGACGATCACTTTCTCGGCCGGATGCTTGCTCAGCAAGAGATCCACCGCGCTTTTGAGCTTCGCGTCGTCCACAGTCTCCGGGAAATCCTCGACGACTCCCTTTTCGTGCGGGATGCCCAGCGCATCGAGGAAGTCGGTGAGGATGCTTGTCTGCGCCTTCAGCAGCCAGCCGCGCAGGAGATTCGCCGCCGCCTCTTCCAACCGGGGGCGGCTCAGAACGCTGGCCATCTCGGAATGACGCTGAGTCCGCGGTTTCCTCTCGAGGAAGACCGGCCGGACACGGTTGGCATCCGCCACGGCCGCCAGGACCGCGCGGTAGAGGGGCTTGTCCGACGCGAAGGCGTACTCGATGACCTCCTGCGCCAGCGCTGGCGTGACAAAGCCCAGTAACTCGTGACACTTTAACATAAACATTCACCTGCCCGTCCGGTCCGCCCCAACTTCGTTCCCCCCTCTCTGAACGCCGGCCTTCAGGTCGCGGGAGACTCGGGGGCCGGGGCGTTTGAAACGGCAACGGCCTTCTTGGGGGCCTGCCGCGTGTTCGAGCGCTTGCGTTTCAGGTACCGCACCCGGCGGCGGCGCTTTTCGTTCTTGTTGTATTGTCTGCCCATAACCTTCTTTACATCCGATATCAGTTCGTTTCTGTTCGGCGGAGTATGAAATCGCCCTGGCGCGGCATCAATAACTATTTGGCCTCGGCACTGCTGCTCGCCATCCTGGCCGGATGCGCTTCCACGGACAGTTCGAGCCAGCGCAGGGCCCAGGCCGTCGTGCAACTGTTCCTCGAGGCTGAGTTCGACACGGGGGACAAGACCGAGGTTGTGCCCATCTATCGCTCAGCCCCGGTGCCAATCCGCATCTTCAAGGCGCCGTTCCTGGACAGCGGATCGCTGATCGACGCCTCAGTCGTGGACACGGTGGGCGGTTTCTCGATCGTCTTGAAGTTCGATTTCCACGGGAAGCTCGCCCTCGAACATGTGAGCACCGCCTACAAGGGCAATCGGATCGCCGTGCACGCCCAGTTCCCGGAACGGCGCTGGCTGGCCGCGCCGCGCATGTCAACCCGCATCACCGACGGCGTCCTCGCGTTCACCCCGGACGCCACGCGCGAGGAAGCCGAACGCATCGTCCGGGGACTCAACAACGTCGCTGTCAAGCTCGGCAACAAGCCCAAGCCCGGATCGAAGAAACAGACCGACTGAGGAACGGCGCATAGCCAGACGCGCTGCATTCCGGGCTGCGCGCATTCCAGGCTTGAAATCGCGGGCTCGGGCCCTACGCTCCCGCCGCCAGTTATGAATTACCGCATTTCTCAACAAGCCGCCGCGCTCTCCCCGTCGCTGACATTGGCCATCGATGCCAAGGCCAAACAGATGAAGGCCGATGGACTGGACGTGGTGGGGTTCGGCGCGGGCGAACCCGATTTCGACACGCCCCAGCACATCAAAGATGCCGCCGTCAAGGCCCTTGCCGACGGCTTCACCAAGTACACGCCCAGCAGTGGCATCCTCGAACTGCGGCAAGCGATTGCGGACAAATTCAAGCGGGACAACGGCCTCACGTACAAGCCATCCCAAATCATCGTGTCGTGCGGCGGCAAGCACTCGTGCTTCAACACCGTCATGGCCACCTGCCAGGCCGGTGACGAGGTCATCATTCCCTCGCCTTACTGGCTGAGCTACCCGGAAATGGTGAAACTGGCCGGCGCCAAGCCGGTGATTGTGCCAACGACCGATGCGACCGAGTTCAAGATCACGCCCGACCAATTGCGCGCCGCCATCACGCCGCGCACCCGACTCTTCGTTCTCAACTCCCCCAGCAACCCGACCGGCTCGCTCTACGCCCCGGATGAACTCAAGGCGCTCGGGGACATCTGCGTCGAGCGCGATGTGCTCATCCTCAGCGACGAGATCTACGAGAAACTGGTGTACGACGGCGCCCAGCACGCAAGCGTCGCATCGTTCTCGCCAGCCCATTACGCCCACACCATCGTGACACACGGATTCGCCAAGGCCTACTCGATGACCGGATGGCGCCTGGGCTTCATGGCCGCCCCGGAGCCCGTGGCCAAGGCGGTCGACGCCATCCAGAGCCACAGCACCAGCAAC
The DNA here is from genome assembly GCA_040766265.1 of Verrucomicrobiota bacterium. Lineage (GTDB taxonomy): Bacteria > Verrucomicrobiota > Verrucomicrobiia > Limisphaerales > J093 > MWFF01. The sequence continues at coordinate 16,756 of JAXGQW010000048.1, read as the reverse complement.
CCCACTTCCTTCGCCCAGAAAGGCGCGGTCGCCGCCCTCAACGGCCCCCAGGATCACCTGAACAGTTGGCTCGCCGAATACAGCAAACGCCGCGGTTACGCCCATCAGCGCCTGAGCAGCATGCCCGGCATCACATGCGTCAACGCCAAAGGCGCCTTCTACCTGTTCCCCAACATCAGCCGGCTGGGCCTCAAATCGACCGAATTCTGCGCCCGCCTGCTCGAACAGGAGAAGGTCGCCGCAGTCCCCGGCATCGCGTTCGGCGCGGACGATTACGTGCGAATCAGTTACGCAACCAGCATGGTCAATATCCAGAAAGGGCTCGACCGCATGGAACGTTTCGCGCGCAGCCTGGCCAAGTGACATGAAGGCCAAGATCATCATCACGCCCAAGAAGGCGGTGCTCGATCCCCAGGGCAAGACTGTCCAGAACGCCCTCGATCACATGGGCTGCCAGGGCGTCGCCGCCGTGCACGTGGGCAAGTACATCGAAATCGAACTGGCGCCCGACGCCGACCGCGCGCAGGCCCGCCAGGCCCTCGAACAGGCCTGCCACCGGTTCCTGAGCAACCCGATCATCGAGGATTACACCATCGCTCTCGAGTAGCCTCCCGCTCCATGCGCTTCGCCATCATCCAGTTCCCCGCGTCGAACTGCGATCAGGACTGCGTTCACGCCGCGCGCGTCCTCGGCCATCATGCCGAATGCGTCTGGCACAAAGAGACCGCGCTGAACAACCCCGACGCCGTGATCATCCCCGGCGGCTTCAGCTACGGCGATTACCTGCGCTGCGGCGCCATCGCCCGGTTCAGCCCGGTCATGCAGGCCGTGCGGCAGTTCGCCGAAAACGGCGGCCTGGTGATCGGCATCTGCAACGGATTCCAGATCCTCTGCGAGTCCGGGCTGCTCCCGGGGGCCTTGGTGCGCAATCGGGATCTGCAGTTCCATTGCGAACAGGTGCTCCTCAAGGTCGGCAACCGCAACACGCCCTTCACCTGCCAGGTGCCGCCCGGCAAACTCCTCAGGATCCCCATCGCCCATGGCGAAGGCTGCTACTTTGCCGACGAACCGACGCTGGCCCGCCTCGAGGCCGGCGGCCAGATTCTCTGGCAGTACTGCGACCTCAACGGCGAGTTGACCGATCAGGCCAATCCCAACGGCTCGCTCCTGAACATCGCCGGCATCTGCAACGAAAGCCGGAACGTCGCCGGCCTGATGCCCCATCCCGACCGCGCCTGCGAAGAGATCCTCGGAAGCACGGACGGACGCCTGATCCTCGAGAGCATGGTCCACACGATCGAACAGGCGCGCGCCCTGCCCCGGGCGTCGTAACCGCTTGCAGGCGTCCCGCAGCACTCCCGGCCGTTGTATTTCATGGTTTCCGGGGGCGGGTCGGCGCTAGACTCGATCTCATGAACGACACCATGCAGCGGTTCGACTATCTTGTGATCGGGAGCGGGATCGCGGGACTCTTCTTCGCCCTCAAGGCCGCCGAGCGGGGCCGCGTGGCGATTGTCACCAAGAAATCGAGCGCCGATTCCAACACGAACCACGCCCAGGGAGGCATCGCCTCGGTCACAAGCCAGGAGGACTCGTTTGATCTGCATGTGCGCGACACCCTCACCGCGGGGGCGGGCCTCTGCCGCGAAGACGTGGTCCGCACCATCGTCCAGGAAGGCCCCGCGCGCGTGCGCGAGTTGATGGACTTGGGCATGCGCTTCTCCGAGCGTGAGAACCCCGAGCACCCCGGCGAAAAGGAACTCGATCTGGGACGCGAAGGCGGGCACTCGAAACGGCGGATTCTGCACGCCGCGGACGTGACGGGCCGGGAGTTGGAACGTGCGCTGCTCAACGCCGCCGGCCAAAACGCCAACATCCGGTTCTTCGAAGACCACTTCGCCATCGACCTGATCACGACGCAAAAACTCGGGCGCTCGGAGAGCCCGCGATGCCTTGGCGCCTATGTCCTCTGCAAGGGGACAGGCGAGGTCCGGGTCTTCGCAGCCCCTGTCACCGTGCTGGCAACCGGAGGATGCGGAAAGGTGTATCTCTACACGACCAACCCGGACATCGCGACTGGCGACGGAGTCGCGATCGCGTACCGCGCCGGGGCTCGGATCGCGAACATGGAATTCATCCAGTTCCACCCGACCTGTCTCTATCACCCCAAGGCCAAGTCCTTCCTGATCAGCGAGGCGGTGCGGGGCGAAGGGGCGGTGCTCCGCACTTTCTCGGGCGCGGAGTTCATGGCCCAGTATCACCCCCTCCAATCGTTGGCGCCGCGGGACGTGGTTGCCCGGGCTATCGACAGCGAGATGAAGAAGAGCGGCAGCGAGCATGTGTACCTGGACATCACGCACAAATCGGCGCCGTTCATCATGCAGCGCTTCCCCAACATCTACCGCACCTGCCTCGAGTATGGAATCGACATGACCAAGGAACCGATCCCGGTCGTTCCGGCCGCTCACTACCAGTGCGGCGGCGTGGCGGCCACGGTCAACGGGGAAACCGACATCCCCGGCCTGTTCGTCGTGGGTGAGGCCGCATGCACGGGACTCCACGGGGCGAACCGTCTGGCCAGCAATTCACTGCTCGAAGCGGTGGTCTGCGCCCAGCGCGCAGCCCAATCCGCCGCCGCCCTGCCCTCGTACGGCGACTTCCGCAACATCCCGCCGTGGCAGTCGGGCCAGGCGCACAACCCGGACGAACTGGTCGTGGTGTCGCATCTGTGGAACGAGATCCGCCGCCTGATGTGGGACTACGTCGGCATCGTGCGCACGAACAAGCGGCTCCAGCGCGCCGAGTCGAGGATTCGCAACCTCCAAAGCGAGATTCAACAGGATTACTGGGATTACGTGGTGACATCCGACCTCCTCGAACTGCGCAACATCGCGCTTGTGGCCGAACTGATCGTCCGGTGCGCCATGCACCGCCCCGAAAGCCGCGGGTTGCACTTCAATACCGATTACCCCCACCCAGCTAAGGATTGGGCCCAAAGAGACACGGTCGTCTGCCGCATGCCCGACTCGACCCCGCACCATTGACTCGAAGCGCAAACCAGATACCCTGCCGCTGTTGGACAAATCCATGCCTGCTTCTGACTCACTCGATGCGATGGAATGGAAGCCCCGCCCGCTGTGGTGGCGAGTGCTGCGCATTCTCCTCGCCCTGCTGATCATCGCGGCGCTCCTCCTGACCGCCCTCTACTTCGCCTTCACAAACACGTCGTTCCTCAAACGCGTGGTGCTCACGCGCCTGAGCGAGACCTGGAACGCCCAGATCACCGCCGCCGACCTCTCTGTCGACCCCCTGTCCTCGGTCGAGTTGCGCCAATTCCGCCTCGAAACCGAGGGGCCGGAACCGCTGTTCGAGGCCCAACGCGTGCTCCTGCGGTACCGTCCTTGGGGCCTGCTGATGGGGCGTCTCGAGTTCCCGGAAATCGTGGTCGAAGCGCCCCGGGGCATCTGGGTGCGCCAACCGGATGGCAAGACCAATCTCGATCCCCTGAGGGACGCTTGGGAAAAACGGCCACGGGCCGCGCACCGGGGCGCCCGTCCGGAAATGGACATCGGGAGGATCACTGTCACAAACGGCGTTCTGCGTCTCCTGCGCCTGGCACCCGACGGCGGCAGCCAGTTGAGCGAGATCAGCGCGCTGGAACTGGATCTTGAAGAGTTGGGCAACGAAAAGGAGGCGAGACTCGCGTTCCGTGCAACGGCGGCTCACACGGCAACGCCCGCCTCGGGCCTCACAAATGTCCAGGGCCGATTGCAGGCCACCCTTGCAGGGGCCTTCACGGCCACATTGGACAAAAGGCTTCGCGCGACATCGGCCCGAGGGGACGCCCGCCTGACCGTTGCCCAAAGCACAGGCACCTTGAGCGACCTGGCCGGACTCGTCGCAACCCTCGCCTGCGACTTCTCGGCCAATGAAATCCGGGATCTCTCCGCGCGATTCGAGCGCGACGGTCAGTCGCTGGGCGTCATCCGCGCCCGCGGTCCGATGGACCTCGCCCGGTCGGAAGCCAGGCTTTCGCTCGATGTCACCTCGATCGACCGCAACGTGCTCGACTTGGTGGGAGCGCCCTTCGGCCTCGATTTCCTCGACACCAAGATCAATGTGAAAACGACGCTCGATGTCTCCCGCGGCGGGGACCTGGTCGCTCTGACCGGGCGTTGGGTTCTCGAACAATTCAGCGTGCGCCACGGAGCAACCGCCAGCGCGCCGGTCGACCTTGACCTGGACAGCCACCTGACGATCACCGAGAACGAGCAGTCCGCGATCCTCCATCGGTTCGCCCTCACGGGCCGACAGGCCCAGCGCGAACTGCTCAGCGCCACCCTGGACAACCCCATGTACCTGGCCTGGGGACGCCTCCCCCAGGGCGTCAATCAGTCGACTGTCCGAATCGCCATCCACGACCTGCGCCTGCGCGATTGGGCGCTCTTTCTCGGAACCAACGCGCCGGCCGGCATTCTCAGCGCAACCGGCGCCGTGACGTGTCAATTGAGCGGACGCCGATTCACCACCGATCTGGCCGGGCATCTCAGGGACGCGGAATGGGAACTGGCCGGCCGGCGCTTTGATCGGGGAAGCCTCAGGTTTACCGCTTTGGGCAACTTCTCGGATTACCGCTCGTTCCTGTTCGAGCGGTTCACCGCGCACCTGAGCGAGGAGGATGTCCCCCTCGCCGTCGTCACGGGTTCCGCGGGTTACGATCTCACCACCCGCGATTCGAACGTGCAGTTCGTCTCGGAGTCAGGCGTGCCTCAATTCCTGTCCCAGTTCCCCGTGCCGCGCCTGAGCGCCTCGAGCGGTCGCGTCACGGCCGATGGCCTGTTCGCCCAGAATCGCGGCCAGCGCGCGGCCACACTCAACGTGAACCTCCGCGGGTTCAGCGGCGCTTATGACCTGTACCGCTTTGACAATCATGACGCGCGCATTGAAATCGGAGTCGAGAGCACGGGCCAGGAACTCACCCTGCGCCGCCTCCAACTCGCGTCCCGACAGGGGATCGGCCCCTTCGGCGGAGTCGACTTCGCCGGCAACTACAACCTGCGCACCGATCGGGGAGAGTACAAGATCAACATCAACGGCCTGTCCGAAGCCATCCTGCAGCCTCTCCTCGCCCCCTACCTCTCGCCCGTTCGGCTTCTCTCAGCCCGATTCACCGGAGACGGGATCGTCCAGCGCGATCCGGTGACGGGAACTTCGGTGCAATTGCAGACCCGCCTCACGGGGCTTCGGGTCTCCGATCCCGCAGGCCTGATGCCCAATACACCTCTGGACATCGAGTTCTCTCTCAATGGCAGCCTCTCCTCGAATCTTGTGGATCTGACGGAACTGGCCCTCAGGCTGCCTCCGACCCCGCGTGCGACCAACCAGATGGTCGTGCGAGGACGAATCGACCTGGCCCCCCCCAGCGGGTGGGTGGGGCAGGTGCGGGTGTCCGCCGAAGCGCTCGATTGGTCCGACATCCTGGATGCGCATGCCACCAATCAGGCCCCAACCCCCGCCCCAGCCCGTCCCGCACAGGCCTCGACGCCGCCCGCCGATGCCCCCCCGCCGCCGTCGGGCAGCATCAAGCTCCCCATCCGCGAATGCATCGTCGACTGGCAGATCGGACGGCTTCACGCCAAGGACGCCGTCCTCTCCAACTGGACGGCCCGCGCGAAGCTCGCCGACAACATCCTGGTCATCGATCCATTCCAACTCACCGCCAATGGCGCCCCGCTTGCCGCCGTCGCCACGATCGATGCCAGCACTCCCGCCGCGTCCTACAACGTCAGAGTGCAGTCGAGCAAACTGCCGGTCGGACCTTGGGTGGATGCGTTTGCGCCGGACCGCAAAGGACAGATCACGGGCGATCTCGACGCGCACCTGCAATTCGCGGGAACCGGGAGTGACCGCGCCAGTCTGCGGCAGAGTCTGGCCGGCATCTTCGATCTGGGCTGCGGCAACCTCAACCTCGCCACCACCGACCTTCGCACCCCCTTGCTCAAATCCCTGATCCATGTCATCGAACGCATCCCCGAGTTGACGCGCGACCCAAACACGGCGCTCGCCGCCTCGACCAACTCGTCGACCGTTCCGAGTCGAGAGGGAGACGGTGGCTGGGCAGCCGAGATCGCCAAAGCACCCATCCAACTCATCGCCGCGCGCGGACGCGCCACCAGTGGCCGTGTTGAACTGGAATCGGGACGCCTCCAAAGCGCGGCGTTCCTGGCCGAGGGGCAGGGCGCGATCACGCTCGCTCCAGTGCTGGGCGATTCTCCGCTCGAAATCCCGGTGCAGGTCTTCTTGAGCCGGCCCCTGGCCGCCAAGGCGGGCCTCGTGCAGCCCGGCGCAACCACCGATGAGCCCCTCGTCAAGCTGCCTGACTTCGTAACCTTCGAAGGCACCCTGAAAGAACCCAGACCAAAGATCGATGGCCGAGCCCTGGTCGGGACTGCCGCCAATTTGGGCGCCGCTGTTCCGCCAACCCAGTCCAATCCAACGGTTCTCACCAACGCCCCCCTCGACTCGACAGCACCAAAATGAACTCCATACTCGATTATCTCGCGGCAAACGAAGCCCGTTTCGTTGACGAACTGTGCGCCTACGTGCGGTTTCCCAGCGTCTCCGCCCAACCGAATCACCGCGCCGATCTTCAGGCATGCGCCGATTGGCTGCGCCAGCACTGCCAGGCCATCGGCCTCGAGGCCGATTTGTGCCCAACCCCGGGCCACCCGATCGTCCTCGCCCGCACGCCGCGCTCGCGCGGACGCAACAAACCGCATTACGTGGTCTACGGCCACTATGACGTCCAACCCCCGGAACCATTCGAGCTTTGGAAATCGGCCCCCTTCGAGCCCCGGATCGAAGGACGATCCCTGTACGGACGCGGCGCCAGCGACAACAAGGGACAACACCTGGCCCATCTTAATGCAGTCGAAGCGTATCTCCGGACAGGGACGGAATTGCCCTGCGATCTCACCTTCGTCATCGAGGGCGAGGAAGAAGTGGGAAGCCGCAGTCTGGGGGGATTCCTGAAGGAGCGCCGCCAGGATCTGCGCTGCGAGGCGGTGGTCGTTTCGGACACCGGCATGCCGGCGCCAGGCTTGCCAGCGCTCACCTACGCCCTCCGCGGCGTCGCAGCCCTCGAGATCAAACTCGTCGGGCCGAACCGCGATCTGCACTCCGGCATCTTCGGCGGCTCGGTCGACAACCCGGCGATGGCCCTCTGCCAACTGCTGGCCCAAATGCGCGATCGGCGCGGACGCGTCACCGTTCCGGGCTTCTACGACGACGTGCTGCCGCTCACGTCCTACGAGCGCAAGCAACTGGCCCGACTCCCGTTCAATGCAAAGAGCTATGCGCGTTTTCTCGGCGTGCCGCAGTTGTACGGCGAGCGCGGCCACACGAGTTGGGAACAACGCAGCGCCCGCCCCACATTCGAGATCAACGGACTCACCAGCGGCTACCAGGGCGAGGGCAGCAAGACCATCGTCCCGTCCTGGGCCAGCGCCAAGATCACCGTGCGGTTGGTCCCCAACCAGCAGCCGGCGCGCATCCTCCGGCTCGTCCGCAAACACCTCGAACACCTTTGCCCGCCCACCGTGCGCGCCGAAATCAAGACCGGTCATGGCGGCCAGCCTTACCTCTTCTCGCCCACCAGCACCGCCGCCCAGGCCGGCCTGCGCGCGCTGAAGACCGCGTTTGGACGCGAGCCGGTTTTGCTGCGCGAAGGGGGATCCATCCCGATCGTCACCGACTTCAAGCGCATCCTCGGCGCCGACACACTGCTCCTGGGCCTGGCCCTCCCCGACGACAACGCGCACTCGCCGAACGAAAAGTTCGATCTCGACAACTACGCCGCCGGAATGCGCCTGGGCGCCGCGCTCTGGCCCGAGTTGGCTGGCACAGCAGCCTGACCCGCAGTTTTCGCGCCCGGTCGGCACACAGGACGGTCAGACTTCGCGGAAAGAATGCCACGCGGATCAACCCGCGCCGTCATCGGGTCAGCCGTTCACCACTCAAACCGAGCGGTCCGGTTTCCGCGGATCCTGCCACAGCACGTTCACGACACGCACCAACACGAGGCCACTGACCACACACACGGCCAGGAGCAGACCGGCCTGCACCCAGCGCCCGTACAGCAACGTGCCCACAGTGAACAGGGACGACCAGATCAGCGCGCACCCGGACGTCCACCCCATCAGTGCGAGCGGGATGTTCTCGCGCGTGGCAGCCGCCTCGTGCTCGGCCAAACCCGCTTCCTCCCGAATGCGCCGCCATCCGGGGCCGAAAGGACGGACTTTGCGATAGAACTCGATCAACGTCTGGCGGTCGGTCTGCGGGCCGAGGAACGCCGTCAGGACCCAGCACACGGTCGTCACCGCCACCGTGATCACCAGCGCATGGTGGGTCGAGATCTCGTAACCGGCATGTTTCTTGAGAACGAGAAAAGCCAGGGAAACGCCGAACGAACTGACCATGGCCACCACTTCGCACCAGGCTGTGATGCGCCACCAAAACCATCGCAAGAGGTAGAGCAAGCCCGTGCCCGCGCCGATCTGGAGAATGATGTCGAAGCTGTCCTTGGCGGTGTCCAACAGATACACCATGCCGCTCGACGCGAGGAACAGGCCGACCGTGGTGAGCCGCCCGACTGCCACGTAATGCTTTTCACCCGCGTCCCTGCGGATGAAACGGCGGTAGAAATCGTGCACCAGATACGACGAACCCCAGTTCAGATGCGTCAGAATGGTCGAGGAATTTGCCGCAATCAGCCCGCCCACCATCAGCCCGATGAAGCCGACCGGCAGGAACTTGAGCATGGCCGGGTAGGCGATGTCGTGCCCGAGCAACTTCGGATCGAGATTGGGAAAGGCCTTCTGAATGTCCGACAACTGCGGATACACGATCAACGAGCACAAGCCGACGAGAATCCAGGGCCAGGGACGCAACACATAGTGGGCAACGTTGAAGAAGAGCACCGCGCCCAGCGAGTCCTTCTCCGATTTCGAGGCCAGCATCCGCTGCGCAATGTAGCTGCCGCCCCCCGGCTCGGCCCCCGGGTACCAGGTCGCCCACCACTGCACGGCCAGCGGCATGATGAATACCGCAACCGCGATGTCCCAGTTGTTGGTGAAGTCGGGCAGGAGATTCAAGTAATGCAGCATGGTCTGACCGTCGGGACCAGGCAGGGGCCCGGAGAGGCGCTCGACCATCACGCTCAAGCCGCCAACGTGCTGCACCGCAAAAAACGCCGCCGCCACCACCGCCGTCATCATCAGAACAAACTGGATCATGTCGATCACCAGCACCCCCCATAGCCCCGAATGCGCCGCGAAGATCACATTCAAAATCCCGCACACCACCAGCGTCTGCCACCGCGGCAGCCCGAACAGCACGTTCGCGATCTTGCACGCGGCCAGGTTCACTGTCGCCATGATGACGCAGTTGAAAAAGAGCCCGAGGTACACCGACCGAAAGCCCCGCACCACGCTCGCCGCCTTGCCCGAATACCGCCGCTCGTAATACTCGAGATCCGTCATCACCTCCGACCGCCGCCACATGCGCGCATAGAAAAAAACGGTCGCCACACCGGTCAGCACAAACGCCCACCAGACCCAATTGCCCGCAACCCCGTTGCGCCGCACAATGTCTGTCACCAGATTCGGGGTGTCGCTGCTGAAAGTCGTCGCCACCATCGACAATCCGGCCAGCCACCAGGGCACCGAACGCCCCGAGACAAAAAACTCGGAGGTGTTCTTGCCGGCGCGTTTTCCGAAGAAAAGGGCGGGAATGAAGCAGACGAACAGCGAGGCCGCAACGATGCACCAATCGATGATTTGCAGTTTCATGTGATCAATCCCGTCCGCGCCCCAGACCCGGACCCGCCGCGCGAACGCGTGCGGGCAGTAAATCCGCGCCGACGCGCCGGTTCAAGACTCGAGTCACGGATCGCTGGATTGCAGGTTTGGAATCTGCGGGGCCGCGATGAGCTCGGAGGCCCGTGCGCCAGACCAGGCCCTTGCCGGTTCCAAACCGGCGATGCGGCAGATTGAGAATCCGCGCTGCGTCCAAGGCAACGTCGAAAAACCTGAGACACTGGAACGTCCGACGCGCCTGCAAGCAGTCTTGACAGCGCGCGGGCGATTGCTTTCATCCCACTGTTCGGCGCGATTGCGCAACGTGGGTCACCGGACTGGCTTGCGCGAGCCGGAAAGGCTTTTCGGGACGGTGAAGAGACAACCAAACAGCAAAAAGGTCACGATATGGCAGGCAAAGCAAAACGCACAACGCACCGCAGCAGCGCGGGCAAGAAACTCTACGCCGTCAGGGATGCCAAGGGCCGATTCAAGGACATCCAGACCTACGAACGCGCGCATCGGGCCGATCTGAAGCGCAAGAGCAAGGCAGAGAAGTCGAGCTAACGCGCCGGCGTGCAGCCGGGCGGATGCCCCGTCCTTCGGCGTCACAGCACCGACACTCGAGCGGACGGAAGTGCGTGCCATGGACCAAGGCGCCCCGAGCGGCGCTTGATCGACGTTGGTGTTTACCCGCACGCGCGTCGCCAGTGCCGCGGCGCGGGCCGACTGAGCGGCCCCTTGCGCTGTGAGAACCCAGATGCAGGCCCAGGGACGAAGTTTGCCTGTGTGCGGGGCGGCTTCGCGTTTCGCATTGGGCTCCGCCGAACACATTTGCTGGTTTTGATGTCAATGGTTCCATAGGATTTGAGCCGATGAGCATGGATATCAACGCGATCAGCGAGAGGGTGCAGCGCGCGAGTGCCTTCACCGGACCCCTGATCCAGGAAATCGGGCGGGTCGTGGTCGGTCAACACTATCTTGTCGAGCGGCTGCTGGTGGGTCTGCTCGCCAACGGCCATGTGCTGCTCGAAGGCGTCCCCGGCCTGGCCAAGACCCTCTCGGTCAAGTCCCTCGCCGCGGCCGTCGCCACCCGGTTCAGCCGCATCCAGTTCACACCCGACATGCTGCCTGCCGACGTGATCGGCACCCAGATCTACGCGCCCACACAGCGCGAGTTCACGGTCCGCCAGGGCCCCATTTTCGCAAACTTCATCCTGGCCGACGAAATCAACCGCGCGCCCGCCAAGGTCCAGAGCGCCCTGCTCGAGGCCATGCAGGAACGGCAGGTGACCATCGGCGACGAGACATTCCCGCTCGATGAGCCGTTCCTGGTTCTCGCCACGCAAAACCCGATCGAACAGGAAGGCACCTATCCCCTGCCCGAGGCGCAGGTCGACCGCTTCATGCTCAAGCTCAAAATCGGGTACCCGTCCCGCGACGAGGAGCGTCAGATCCTCGATTTGATGGCCCGCACCAGCGGCCAACCCCACACCAACCCAGTGGTCATGCCCGAACAGATTCTCCAGGCACGCGAGGTGATCAACGAGATCTACATCGACGACAAGGTCAAGGACTACATCGTCGATCTCGTCTGCTGCACCCGCGAGCCGGACAAATACAAGATTCCCGTGCGCGAGTTCATCGAACTCGGGGCCTCGCCGCGCGCGACGATCGGGCTCACGCTCTGCGCGAAAGCGCATGCCTTCCTGCGCGGGCGCGGCTACGTCACCCCCCAGGACGTCAAGACCATCGGCATGGATGTCCTCCGTCACCGGGTCACAGTCACCTACGAGGCCGAGGCGGAGGACAAGACCTCCGAGACCATCATCCAACGCATCTTCGACGAGCTGCCGGTGCCATGAGGGCCGCCGGAGGGCTTCGCGAGCAACCGGGCCCGCGTTGTTGCGGATCCGCCGATGATTCCCAAAGACATCATTAAAAAGATCCGCCTCATCGAGCTGCGCACCAACCGGCTCGTGAGCGAGGCGCTGGCCGGACGCTACCACAGCGTCTTCAAAGGCCAGGGAATGAACTTCGACGAGGTGCGCGAGTACCAGCCCGGCGACGAAATCCGATTCATCGACTGGAACGTCACGGCGCGGATGAACCATCCGTTCGTGAAGAAGTTCGTCGAGGAACGCGAACTGACAGTCGTGCTCGTCGTCGACTTGAGCGGGTCCGGGCTGTTCGGCTCCGGAGAACAATCCAAGCGCGAACTGGCCGCCGAGGTCGCCTCCGTCCTCGCCTTCTCGGCCATCCGCAACAACGACAAGGTCGGCCTGATTCTCTTCACCGACACGGTCGAGAAGTACACCCCCCCGCGCAAGGGACGGCGCCACGTGCTGCGCGTCATTCGCGACATCCTCTATTGCGAGCCGCGCCGCGCCGGCACGGATTTGAACAACGCGCTCGAGTTCCTGAGCCGCGTCGTGCCTCACCGCGCCATCGTGGTCGTCCTCTCCGATTTCCTGGGCCAGACAACTCCAACCCGCAGGGAAATGGCCGCGCACCTCCGCCGCCGCGTTGTCCTTTCCGAAACCCTCGCCCAGGCCTCGCTCGCCTGCCTGCGCCAAGCCAACCGCCGCCACGACGTCGTCGCCGCCCAGATCATCGACCGTTTCGAACTCGCCCTGCCCAACCTCGGCTACCTCGTGCTCAAGGACGCCGAGACCGGCGAGGTGGTGGAAGTCAACACCGGCGACGACCGCAAGCGAAAGGCATTCGTCCAGCGACAGGAACGGTTCCAACGCGACCTCCTGAAAATCTTTCGCGCCGCCAAGGTCGATTCCATCCAACTGCGAACCGATCGCCCCTACGCGGCGGCTTTGGGGCGCTTCTTCGAGATGCGCGAAAAGCGCCGCCGTCACGGTTGACATGGCCACGCGCGCTCCACTCAAGATCCTCACTCCGCCCCAGTCGGCGCCCGCCACCAACACCGCGGCCGAACTCGACATTCGCGAGGTCAAGCCGCCCGTCGAGATCCCCAACCCCTGGATCTGGGCGGCGTGGGCCCTGGTGCTCCTCGCGCTCCTCCTCGGCGCCTGGGCCGCCTGGACCAGGTGGCGCCGCGCTCGAACCCGGCCCCCAAGCGTGCCCTCCGTGCCAGCCCACGTCCGCGCTCGCGAGAAGCTCCAGGCCGCCCTCAAGCTCCTCAGCCAGCCCGAACCGTTCTGCGTCGCCGTCTCGAACGCCCTGCGCGCCTATCTCGAGGAGCGGTTCGACCTGCATGCCCCCGAGCGCACAACCGAGGAGTTTCTCCTCGAACTCCAGACCAGCGAACGGCTCGGCGCCGACCAGAAGGAGCGCCTGGGCGATTTCCTCTCCCGCTGCGACCTCGTCAAGTTCGCCCGCTACGAACCAACCGAGGTCGAGCTTCTCGAATTGCACGCCGCCGCCCTCCGGTTGGTGGACGAGACGGAGCCCCATCCGCTCGACTCCGATGCCGCCCCGCCGAGCCCGGAGACCCCGCCTTCCGCCCGCGGCGGGAGCCGTCTCGAGGACCTCGAACCCGATCGCCTTCAGCAAGGCGAAGCCCCGGCCGCCGCCGCATTCAACCCATCCCGTCACGGCTGATATGCACTTCGCCCATCCATGGCTTCTGCTTGGCCTGGTGCTTCTGCCCATGGCTGCCTGGTTGAAAGGCCGGCTCGGCGGTCAACCCGCCTTCCTCTACTCCTCGGTGGCCCTGGTCAAAGGCATCTCCGGCCTCACCCAATCCCACGTCGGCGCCATCCTGCGCCGCATGCGGTGGCTTGCGCTGGCCCTGTTGATCATCGCCCTGGCACGTCCCCAGATCGGCCTGGGCGAAGCCAAAGTGAAAGCCAGCGGCGTCGACATCGTGGTGGCACTCGACCTCTCGGGCAGCATGAAGTCGGAGGACTTCCAACTCCGCGACAAGCCGGCCAATCGCCTCCAGGTGGCCAAGGAAGTGCTCCGCACTTTCGTTCACAAACGCAAGAACGACCGGATCGGCCTGGTCGCCTTCGCCGGACGCCCCTACATCGCGGCGCCGCCCACGCTCGACCACGAGTTCCTCCTCGAAACAATCGAACGGTTGAACCTGGGCACCATCGAGGACGGCACGGCCATCGGCTCCGCCCTCAGCGCAGCCCTCAATCGCCTGCGCGACCTCCAGGCCAAGAGCAGGATCGTGATCCTCATGACCGACGGCCAAAACAACGCGGGCAAAGTGCCGCCAGCCACCGCCGCCGAAGCGGCCCAGGCCCTCGGTGTCAAAGTCTACACCATCGGCGTCGGCACCCGCGGCAAGGCGCCCATGCCCTACATCGACCCCTTCGGCTACAAACGCTACCAGCAGGTCGATGTCGATATCGACGAAGAGACGCTGCGGCAGATCGCCCAGCGCACCGGCGGCGCCTACTACCGGGCCACCGACACCGCCAAACTGCGCGAGATCTACGACGAGATCGACCGGCTGGAAAAGACGGAGGTCGAGGCCAAGAAATACCAGCGGTTCAAGGAACTCTTCCCCTGGCTGGCGCTGCCCGCCTTCCTCCTCCTCATGCTCGAAATCATCCTCAGCCAGACCGTCTGGCGCAAATTGCCCTGAACAATGACCTTCGCCCATCCCCAAATGCTCTGGCTGCTGGCGGCCGTCCTGCCCCTGCTCGCCTGGTTCCTGGTTTGGGCCTGGCGCAAGAAACAGGCGATGATCGCCCAGTTCGTCCAATCCCGACTGCTCGCCCAGTTGACAGTCGGCGTGTCGGCCCGTCGACAGAAGCTGCGCCTCGTCTTTCTCGGCGCCGCCGTGGCCTTGATCCTGTTCGCCCTGGCGCGCCCCCAACTGGGATTCGCCTGGGAAGAAGTCCATCAGCGCGGATTGGACATCCTGGTGGCCGTCGACACCTCCCGCAGCATGCTGGCCACCGACGTGGCGCCCAGCCGGCTCGCCCGGGCCAAACTCGCCGCTCTGGATCTGATGCGCGCCGCCCGCTCGGATCGCCTCGGGCTGATTGCGTTCGCGGGCACCGCGTTCCTCCAATGCCCCCTCACGCTCGATGACAACGCTTTCGCCGAAAGCGTCAATTACCTCGATGTCGACACCATCCCCCAGGGCGGCACGGCCATCGCCGAAGCCATCGACACCGCCATCCGCGCCTTCAAGGAGAGCGAAGACAACCATAAGATTCTCGTTCTCTTCACCGATGGCGAGGATCACGAGGCCGGCGTGCTCGAAGCCGCCGCACGGGCGGCCGATGCCGGGATCCTGGTCTTCCCCGTCGGCATCGGCACGCTTGAAGGTGACCGTCTGCGCGTGGTTGACGAGCAAGGCAAAACCACTTACCTGTCAGACTTTGACGGCCAGACGGTCGTCTCAAAACTCAACATGCAGTTGCTCGAACAAATCGCCGCCAAAACCAAAGGCGATATGCTGCGCCTCAGCGGTCCGGATCCGTTGAAGCTGCTCTACGAGGTCCGGCTGGCCCCTCTGCCCCGCAGCGAGCACGCCGCCCGCCGTTTCCGCCAATACTACGAGCGCTTTCAATGGCCGCTCGGCCTGGCGATCCTCCTGCTGCTCGCTGAGATGTTCGTCAACGAACGCCAGCGCGTCCGGCGCACGGAGGCGACTGTGAATGCCGCGAACGCCGCGTTGCGCAGAATGGTCACCCTGCTCGCCCTCCTGCTGTTCCCTTGGGGCGCCCACGCCTCCGCCCACAAAGCCTTCCAGGATTTCGAGTCCGGCAACTTCTCCAATGCCGAGCAGGAATACCGTCGTCTGCTCGAAAAGAAGCCAGAAGATCCGCGCCTCCACTACAACGCCGGCACGGCCGCCTATCGCGCCGGACGGCTTGGCGAAGCAGCCACAGCCCTGAGCGCAGCCGTCCTTTCTTCCGATCCGCAACTCCTCGCACGCGCCTACTACAACCTGGCCAACACCCAGTACCGCCTGGGCGAACGCGCCCCAGCCGCCACCAACACGCTGGCTCATTGGGAAGACGCCCTGCGCCACTACGACAGCAGCCTGAAACTCGATCCCAAGGACGCCGATGCCCAGTTCAATCGCGACCTGGTCGCCAGAAAGATCGAGGAACTCCGCAAGCAGCAACAGCAGCAGCAGCAGCAGCACCAGGACAAGAACCAGGACCAGGAGCAGTCCCAGGATCAGAAGGACCAATCGCAGCCTAATCAGGACAAAACCGACAGACAGAAGCAACAACAGGAGCGTCAGCAACAACAACAGCAGGACGAACAACACCAGAGCCAAAGCGAACAAGACCAAGAACAACAACAGAACCAAAAGAACCAACAGCAGCAGAAAAACGAGAAGGAATCCGGCCAGCCGCAACCGCAGTCCCAGGATCCATCCCGGCAGGACAAGCAACCGCAGCCTGCGGCCCAGGAGGAGAAAGAGGCCAAGCCGGAGGAAAGGCGCGAACCCAATGAACGCGAAGAAGCCCAACCCAAGCCGCGCAATCAACTGCCACCGGCCTCGCAGGAGACCAATGCAGCCATGGGCCGCGTCATCCCGGGACAGATGACGCCCGAGCAGGCCCGGCAGTTGTTGGAAGCGGCGAGATCCGAGGAGCGCCCGATGATCTTCGTGCCTCCCGAAGCCCAGCGCGCGCCGTCGGGACTGCGGCGGGACTGGTGACACGACGGTCGGGCGTCGGATTCCGATTCACATGACCATGTCGAATTGAGGCAATGGAACGGGAGAGATTCACAGAACGTCTGAACAAGGCCCGCCAGCCGGACACGGCGCCGATGGCGCGTCTCGGCCCGTCCCCTGTTCGCTCGATCCTCTGCCTTGTGGCGATGCTGTCGGCGCTCTTCCCGCTGCATGCAGCCCAACTGACCGCCACCCTCGATCGCTCGACGATCCGTGTTGGCGAGAGCGCCAAACTCTCGCTGAATTTCGAGAACTGTCAGCCCTCCGA
>JAXGQW010000047.1:0-40016 GCA_040766265.1 Verrucomicrobiota bacterium | reverse complement strand
CTGGGCGGGCAAGGTCGTTCCTGTCTTCGTGATCATCGGCGCCTCGTTTGGCCCGATCTGCGGCGCGATGATGGTGGATTACCTGCTGGCAGGTCAGAAGTGGAGCGGTCCCCGCGCGGGCTTCAATCCGGCCGGCTGGATCGCATGGGCGCTGGGTTTCATCGTCGGCATCCTGCCGAACCTCGGGTACAACGTGCCGGCTGCGCCCGTCGCCGCGTTTATCGTCGGCGCCGTGGTTTATTGGATTTGCGCCAAGGCAGGCATGATGTCGGCCGTTGTCCCGCTGCCCGCGGCGAATGCGCCCGCGAACAAGTAAGTTCTCTTCCCCTTTGCAGGACGAGGGCTCGCCGCGCGGGCTGTTCGGGATCGCGCGGCGGGCCTCCCTGTTGTCTCATCCGCGCCACCTCCTTGTCGCGGGTGAGTCGGTTCATCTCGAGGCAGGCTGGCGTTGGCCGGCGGGCACATCACAGGATCAAACATGTCTCAAGTCACAATCGTCGGCGCGGGAATGATGGGCACGGCCATGGCCTGGCCGCTCAGTGACAACGGCCATCAGGTTCGCCTGGTGGGCACTCACCTCGACAGGGAGATCATCGACTCCTGTCTCGCCCAGGGCTTTCATCCCCGCCTGCGGCGGCGGTTGCCTGACGCCGTACAGCCGTTTCACGTCGACCGACTCGAAGAGGCGGTGCGGGGCGCCGACGTCATCGTCAGCGGCGTCAGTTCTCCCGGCGTGCACTGGATTGGACGCGCCCTGGGGCCCCACCTCGAACCGGGCATGAGGTTGATCGCCGTCACCAAGGGGCTCGAAGCGACGGCGGGTGGTGATCTGCGCATCCTGCCCGACGTGCTGGCCGATGAGTTTCCGGCGGGCCTTCGAGACAAGGTGAGCGTGGCGGCGATCGGCGGGCCATGCATTGCCGGCGAACTGGCCGGGCGGCGCCACACGTGCGTGTATTTCACGTCGCGCGATCCGGCGGTTCTTCCCGTCCTGCGGCAGATGTTCAGGACATCGTATTACCACATCTCTCTTTCGACGGACATCGTCGGTGTCGAGGTCTGCGTGGCGCTCAAGAACGCCTACACGCTGGCGGTCGGCCTGGCCGAAGGCATGCTCGAACGGCTCGGTGGGCCAGACGAAGCGGGGGCGCGAAACCACAATCCGGCCGCGGCTCTCTTCGGCGCCAGCGCGAAGGAGATGGCCCGGTTGGTCGGCATCTTGGGAGGCAATCCGGACATGGTGGCGTCGCTGCCCGGCGTGGCGGATGAATATGTCACGTGCATGGGCGGGCGCACAGTGCGCCTGGGCCGTCTCTTGGGGAAGGGCCTCACGTACGAGCAAGCCCGCGCGGAACTGGCGGAGGAGACACTCGAAAGCGCGTTTGTGGTGGCGCAAATCGCCGAGGCGCTGCCCGGCCTCGAGGCGCGCGGTCTGCTGGGGCGCGACGAACTCCCGCTGACGCGCTGCCTGTGCCGTGTGATTGCGGGCGGGGACCCGGTGGAGGTCGAGTTTGACCGTCTCTTCACGGACGATCTGCGCTGATGCCGGCCCCGGCTTCGAGATTCGCCAGACAAGGCTCTCCCCTGCGGGGTCTTCTGAGTCTCTTCGCGCCCGCGCCGGCGGCGGAGGTGGTCCTCGAAGACCCGGTCGAGATCAAGGCGCGCTATGCCTATTGGCAGCGCCGGATCCTGATCTCCACGATCGTCGGGTACGCCCTGTACTATTTCGTGCGCAAGAATTTCAGCATCGCGATGCCCGGAATGGGGAAGGAGTTGGGCATCAGCAAGGCCGATCTGGGCCTGTTCCTGACCCTGCACGGGCTGCTCTACGGCGTCTCGAAGTTCGCCAACGGCATCCTCGGGGATCGGTCCAACGCGCGCACGTTCATGGCCGCGGGGTTGCTGCTGTCCGCGATCGTCAACGTGTTCTTTGGGTTCTCCTCGGCCCTCCTCACGCTCGGGGTGTTATGGATGCTCAACGGGTGGATTCAGGGCATGGGATTCCCCCCGTGCGCCCGCCTCATGACTCACTGGTTCCCCCCAAAAGAGCTGGCGACGCATTTCTCAATCTGGAACACGTCCCATTCGATCGGCGCGGGCCTGGTTGTCGTGCTCTGCGGATACCTGGCTGCCTATCACTGGCGGCTCTGCTTCTTCGTCCCGGCCGGGCTGGCCATTCTCGGCGCCCTCTTCCTGCTCGTCTCGCTCCGGGACACGCCCCCTTCCCTGGGTCTGCCGGAGGTGGAGGGCACCAGGCTGAAGGCGAGCGACGCGGGTTTTTCATCGGCGCTTCTCAGACAGGTGTTCGGCAACAAGTACATCTGGCTGCTGGGGATGGCGAGCTTCTGTGTCTACAGCATCCGATATGTCGTGCTCGATTGGGGGCCCACCTTTCTCACGGAAATGAAGCACGTCAAACTCGAACACTCGGGGTGGATGGTCGCCGCGTTCGAGGTGGCGGGCGTGGCAGGCATGCTGATCAGCGGATGGCTGACCGACCGGGTCTTCGGCGGGCGAGGCGCGCGGCTGTGCGTGGTCTCGATGGTTTTGGCGGGAGTCTCAATCCTCCTGTTCTGGCAACTGGCAAGCCAGGCGGTGTGGCTCAACACGCTGCTGCTCGGCCTGGCGGGTTTTTTCATCTATGGACCCCAAGCCCTGGTGGGCGTCGTGGTCGCAAATTTGGCCACGAAACGGCTCGCCGCGACCGCGATCGGGTTCACCAGCATCTTCTCCTACGCCAGCACCCTGGTCTCGGGTTGGGGCTTGGGCGCGCTGGTCCAACATCACGGTTGGAACATCGCCTTGGCTGGCCTGACGGGCATGGTCGGTCTGGGCACGCTCTTCTTCGCGTTGGTGTGGCCCGCCCAGGTCCACGGCTACGCCGCCGATGCGCCTTCACCCCCAACAACACCCCCCGCGACAACTTCTTGAGTTCGGCAGGCGGCGGGTCTTTCATTGGGTCTGACAGTGGCCACCATGAACACATCGATCCCATCCCACTCCCGCCGCCGTTTTCTGCGGCTCTCGATCCTGGGCGGCGCCGGCCTCGGTCTGCTTGCTCCCCGCATCTTGAGGGCCGAACCCCGACTGACGATCCTCGAGACCCGGATCATCAGCCTCGATCACGCCAATTACCACGGCTGGCCCACATTGGCGCGGAGGAGAAACGGCCAGTTGCTGCTGGCGTTTTCCGGCGGACGCGAGGGACACGTGTGTCCGTTTGGCAGAGTGGATTTGATGGTGTCGAACGATGAGGGGCGAACGTGGGGGTGGCCGCGGACCGTGCTCGACTCGGACATTGACGACCGGGATGCCGGGGTGCTCGAGACGGCGCGTGGCAGCCTCCTGGTCACCACGTTCACGTCGCTCGCCTACGAGCCGGCACTCGCGAACGCGCGGAAGAGCGGCGCCTGGGATGCGGACCGTCTGGCCCGATGGGACTCCGCGCATCAAAGACTGAACGATGAAGATCGCAAGGCCGAGTTGGGGGAGTGGATCATTCGCTCGACCGACGGCGGCCGGACCTGGTCGCCGCGGCAGGCGACCCTCGTGAACAGCCCGCACGGCCCCATTCAACTCTCCGATGGCCGGCTGCTCTATGCCGGCAAGGAACTCTGGACCGGCCGGAGCCGCGTCGGAGTCTGCGAGTCGACTGACGACGGACAGTCGTGGCGCTGGCTCGCCGAGATCCCCGCGCGCGAAGGCGATCGTGGCGAGGACTACCATGAACTTCATGCCGTCGAGTGCGGAAGCGGACGGCTGGTCGTCCAGATTCGGAACCACAATCGGGCCAATCCGGGCGAGACGTTGCAGACCGAATCGTCCGACGGCGGTCGCACCTGGACGGTTCCTCACCCGATCGGCGTGTGGGGATTGCCATCGCATCTTCTGCGGCTCCGCTCCGGGCACCTGGTGATGACCTATGGCTACCGCCGCGCTCCTTACGGCAACCAGGCACGCCTCAGCACCGACGAGGGACGCACCTGGTCCGAGCCGCTGTCCGTGTCAGCCGACGGAACCTCCGGCGACCTCGGTTACCCGAGCACAGTCGAACTCGACGACAGATCGCTTCTGACCGCCTGGTACGAGGTGGTGAAGGGACGTCCGCTGGCTGTCTTGCGTCAGGCGCGGTGGCGAGTCGAAGCGGGGGACAAAGCATGACGGGCAAACGGGTCAGTTCTTGATACCGCCACATCTTCTCTTCTGGAGAGGCGCGGCGCTGGTCGTCATGGCGCGCGCAGACTGCGAACAGTGCATCTGGAGGTTGTCGGTGGGAATCGAGGCCCTGGTCGGTGACGGTGATTGTCTCGAGACGGGGCCTCTCCCGCGACTGCGGGATCAGCCCTCCGACGTTTGGTTGCGGCTTTGCCGCGCTAAGGAATATGCGGGTTAGCCGCTCAGGGACTCCGCGCGCCGGTGGCATTCCTGGATGAAGCAGTCCATCAGCGCGGTCCGCTTCCCCGTCCATAGGGCTCCGACCACGATCGGCGGGAACTCCGTGAGCGGGAGCAGGCGCAGACCGGGCGGGTGGGCTGCTTTGGGGATATGGAGGCCCAGGCCGATGCCGAATCCGTTGGCTGCATAGGTTTCGACCAGGCCCAACGAACCGACTTCGAGGCTGGGAAACCAATCGATGTCTCGCTTCTCGAGTTCCCGCCGGAAATGGCGGCAGATCGCCTCGCTGGCCGGGAGGGTGATGAGCGGCTCGTCAATCCGGTCGCGCTTCCACAAATCGGCTGCGCTCTTGAGTGGATTGTCCTTCGAGACCATGAGCAGGAGAGGCAGCCGGATGAGTTCCTCGTGATGAATGCCGGCTGGCAGCCGCCCTTCCCAGATTGTGATCGCCAGGTCGATGTCCTGCTGGAGCAGCCACGACTCGATCTGCGGCTGGTAGCCTTCCCTCAGGAACAACTTCAGTTGCGGGTATTGCTTCCGCACATTGAGCACGACCTCGGGCAGGTGATCGCGCTGGACCACCTCCGACGATCCGATCCGAATCGCCTGCGCCATGCCACCCCGAATGCGCTCGCCAATGCTGTCGAGGTTGTCAAAAAACGGTTTGATGAACTCGAACAACTCCTCGCCCGCCTTGGTCAGGGCAAAGGGACGCCGGTGAAACAGGGTCAGCCCGAGGTCGTCTTCGAGCTGGATCACCTGGGCGCTGACGGCCGGTTGCTGGATTCCGTAAGGGATGTTCCGCACAGCCTCGCTGATGCCCTTGTGGCGGGCGACGTAGTAGAAGAGCTCCAAGTGGTGAATGTTCATCGTCGAGACAAGCTGCGGTCCGGACGCCACTCTACCCGCCTGCCGCCCGGCTGCAAGCCGAAGGGATAGGAGTGGGGGCCAATTGGTGCATCTGATCGTTGTCGGTATTCTGTCGCCCGGTGAGGGCACCGGGCCTACAACGGATGGAGACTCCCGCTGTAGGCCGCGTGCCCCCACGCGGCGCAAACTCCATCCCCGCCGACAGCCCACAGATACACTGGAGGGCCAATTTGACTCGATCTCGAGATGCCCGGGGTTGGAGGGATCGATCGGTTTCGGGTTGAATCGGGGCCGAGTGGCTGTCATCAGTTATCACGCTGATCTGCGGCTCGCATGAGTGCAACGCACGCCCCTTCGCCCGGCTCCGGACAACGTCCGCCGCCGGAAGCGCCGCCTGCCCCTCCGCAGGCGGGCTCGGTGTCGTCACCGTGCGGCTCGGAGCCCGCGAGGGAGCCCGGCGGCGCCCCGGCCCGCGTCCTGGGCATCGATCTGGGAGGCGAGACCATCAAGATTGTCGAACTGGCGCGGGTCGACGGGCAATGGCGATGGACCCGTCGCGCGCATTTTGACCATGCGAAGCAGCCGGGCCCGCGGCTGGTTGCGGCGCTGGCGGACTTCGATTGGCCGACGCTGAGCGGGGCCGCTTCGAGCGGACGGCTGGCCCGGCTGGTGCGACTGCCGCGTGTGCCGACCAAGCAGGCTCAGGCGAGGGCTTATCGGTTCCTGTTCGGCAACGATCCGGCCACGGTCATCTCGATCGGCAGCCACGGCTTCTCGGTGCTCGAACTGCGAGGCAAGGGCATCGAGATCTTCCGGGAAAACAGCCGCTGTTCGCAGGGGACCGGCAACTTCCTGCGCCAATTGACCGAACGCTTCGGGCTCGATGTCGGGGCCGCCAGTGCCCTGTGCGCGGATGTCTCGGATCCCGCGCCGCTTTCGGGGCGATGTCCGGTGATCCTGAAGACGGATATGACGCACCTGGCCAACAAGGGCGAAAGCCGGGGCCGCATTCTGGCCGGATTGTTCGACGCGGTGGGGGCGAACGTGTTGACTCTCCTCAAACCGCGGCTCAGCCCCAGCCCGGTGGCCCTGATCGGCGGGGTGAGCCGGTCGCTGCGTGTGCAGCGGACTGTGGCGCGCTTCCTTTCCGAGAACGGATTTCAATCCCGAACCGTGGCTCCCGAGGACGCCCTCTTCTTCGAGGCCCTGGGGAGCGCCCTGGTCGCGGCCGAGCGGCAGGCGCCCCTCCCGACACTGTCCGAGGTCCTCGCCGGGGAGACCCGGGCCCGCCTCGAGCGATTGCCGCCACTGGCCCAATCGCTGGCGCTGGTGCGGCGCATGATCTCGCCTGCGGCGCCCCGGATCGAAGGGCTCGATCGCCGGCTGCTACTGGGATTGGACATCGGATCGACCGGGTCGAAGCTGGTGGCGTTGGACGCGCTGGCTGGGGAAGCGCTCTGGGACTGTTACCGCCGGACGGGAGGCGATCCGGTCGGCGCAGCCCAGGCCTTGATTCGCGCGTTCGTTGACGGACCGGCCGGGCGGTTCCCGGTCCTCGGGCTGGGTGTGACTGGCAGCGGGCGGGAGATGGTGGGGTCGCTGTGCAGGACATGCTACGGCTCCGACGCGGTCCTGATCATCAACGAGATTGTGGCTCACGCCGAAGGCGCCCTTCACTACGACGCGCGCGTGGACACCATTTTCGAGATCGGCGGCCAGGACGCCAAGTACATCCGGCTCGATGAAGGCCGTGTCATCGATTGCGCCATGAACGAGGCGTGCAGCGCGGGGACCGGCTCGTTTATCGAGGAACAAGGACGCAAGTTCGCCGGATTGGACGACGTGTCCCAACTCGGACGGGAAGCCCTCGCTGCGTCCCACGGCGTCTCTCTGGGCCAGCACTGTTCGGTCTTCATGGCCGAGGTGATCGACGAGGCGGTCGCCGCCGGCGTCGAGCAGAGCGCCATTCTGGCTGGCCTCTATGATTCCATCATCCAGAACTACCTCAACCGTGTCAAAGGCAGCCGTTCCGTCGGGCGCGTGATCTTCTGCCAGGGCATGCCATTCGCCGCGGACGCCCTCGCCGCCGCCGTCGCGCGCCAAACGGGCGGAGAGGTCGTTATCCCCCCCAACCCGGGCACCGTGGGCGCGCTCGGCATCGCCCTGCTGGCCCGAGGGGCAATCTCCCTGGATCGAGCCGACGGGCTCGACCTCGGGCGGTTTCTGTCAGCGCGGGTCGAGCGGAAGGACACATTCGTCTGCCAGGCGACCGCCGGGTGCGGCGGGAGCGGGAACCACTGCCGGATCGACAGCCTGACGACGGTGGTCCGCGGGGAACGGCGCGTGTTCCGCTGGGGCGGCGCATGCGCTCTTTATGACAAAGGGACGCGCCGGATCAAACTGCCGGACCGTTCGCCCGATCCGTTTCGGGAACGCGAGGCGCTGGTGGGGGACTTGATGCGCCGTCTCGAGGCGTCGCCACCCGGCAACGCAACCCGTCGGCGCATTGCACTGACCGACGAGTTCGCCCTCAAAGGACTGCTTCCGTTTTTCGCCGTCTTTCTGCGGACGCTCGACTTCGATCTCGTCTTCCACACGGGCGCCGGTCGGGTCGCGCTCAAGCGAGGCATTCAAGAGGCCAACGTGCCGTTCTGCGCGCCGATGCAATTGTACTGCGGGCTCGCCAACCGACTCGCGGCGGAGCCTGCGGATTACCTTTTCCTGCCGATGATCCGGCATCTGCCGCGGGTGGACAGCGAGCCGCTCGCCAAGACCTGCCCGATCCTCCAGGCCAGCCCCGACATGATCCGGTGGGGATTGGACGTCGGGGACCGATCGAGGGTGCTGTCGCCGGTGATTAACGTCGGGCTGGCCAATCTCGATTCCCCCGAGTTCGTCGAGAGCTGCCGGCGCCTGGCGGCGTCGTTGGAAGTCGGGGGACGCCGATGGCACGCGGCCTGGGAAACTGCGCGCGCGGCTCAGCTCGATTTTGACCGCCGCTGTCTCGAGATCGGGGGCCGGGCCTTGGAGTTCTGCGCCGGGCGGGACGTGCTGCCGATCGTCGTGCTGGGGCGTCCGTACACGATCTACAACACGGTGCTCAATTCGAATGTGCCTGCCCTGCTGCGCGAGCAAGGCGCCTTGGCGATTCCGCTCGATTGCTACCCGGTGGACCGGGCGGTGCCGGTTTTCAGCGAGATGTACTGGGCTTACGGCCAGCGCGTGCTGCGGGCCGCGCACCAAATCCGCCGCACACCTGGCGTGTACGGCCTCTACGCCAGCAATTATTCGTGCGGACCCGACAGCTTCAACCTGCACTTCTGCGCGCACGTCATGGAGGGCAAGCCGTTCGCTGTCATCGAGACCGACGGGCATTCCGGCGACGCCGGCACGAAGACGCGCATCGAGGCCTTCCTCCATTGTGTCCGTGAAGACCGCCGCCGGCTGCGCGCCGGATCCGCTCCGAGTGATTTTGGCAGCTTGGCCCGGGCCCAGACCGGGTGGCGGGGGATTCGGGACAGGGGTGAGGTGCTGCTGATCCCGCGCATGGGCGGAGTCGCCGAGATGGTCGCGGCCTGCTTTCGGGGTTTGGGGGTGCGTGCGGAATGCCTGCCAGAGCCGGACGCGGAGGCTTTGCGGCTGGGACGCCGCCAGACCTCAGGCAAGGAGTGTCTGCCCATGTGCATTACCCTGGGCAGCCTGCTCCAGCGGGCCGCCAGTCCGCGCGAACCCGGCGAACGGCTCGCCCTGCTGATGCCATGCGCGGCCGGCCCCTGCCGTTTCGGCGTCTACAGCCTGCTGCACCAGATCGTCGTCGACCGCTTGGGTCTGGGAGACCGCGTGCGGCTCTGGTCGCCCAAGGAAGCCGACTACTTCGCCGGGCTCCCGCCGGGGTTCAGTCTCCTGCTCTTTTCGGGGGTGATGGCCTTCGACGTCCTGCACGAGGCCTTGCTCGAAACGAGGCCGCTCGAATGCCGGCCGGGCGCGGCCGCCGCGATCCACGCTGCCGCTCAGGCCCGACTCGAGCGCCTGCTCGAAGAGCACGCCCGCGCCGATCTGTCGGCACGGGCCGCGCTGCACGCGGTGGCCAGCGGCCAACTCTTCGGCCTGCGCGACCTGGTCGCCCGGACGGCGGCGGATCTTGCCGCGGTGCGCGCCGATCGCCCCATGCCGACCGTTCTGGTTGTGGGCGAGATTTACGTGCGTCTGGATCCGTTTGCGAACAGTGACCTCATCCGGGAGTTGGAGGCGCGCGGACTGCGAGTGCGGCTGGCTGCCGTCAACGAGTGGCTCGAATACGTCGAGCACTTTCATCAGAAAAACGCCTCGGCTCTCGACCTTTCGCCGCGCCTGAAGGTCTTCCTCCAAAACCGGATTCAGAACATCCTGCACCGGGCGGCCGGACGCGCCTTCGACTGGCCGGAACGGATTTCTGCGCGCGACTGTCTGGGCGCCGCGCTGCCCTATCTGCGTCCGGCGCTCGAGGGCGAGGCGGTGCTCACGCTCGGCGGGCCAATCCGGGCCTGGCGATTGGGGCAGATCGATGCGGTGGTCAGCGCGGGTCCTCTCGAATGCATGCCCAACAAGATCGCCGAAGCCCAGTTCTTCCACGTGGCCGAAAAGGAGGGTCTCTTGAGCCTGACCCTCTCGCTCAACGGCGAACCGGTGGCGCCGGACATCCTGGACAACTTCGCCTTCGAGGTCCACGAGCGTTTCGCCCGCCGGGCCTCGGAACGAACGCCGTCGATGCGCCCGCCTCGGTGAGCGCACTGTGATACGGATGGTCGCGGTTCCAAAAGGCCTCCAAGGTCTGTTCGCGAATGATGTTCGACGGCACGAGCCAGAGAATGACGCTATGCTCCGTCTGCAGCAGATGCCGGTTCACCAACGGCACGCACCGCGCCCCGACCAAGGTCTTGCCGCCGCCCGTCGGCACCCGCAGGCAGAAGTACGGCATCCCTTCGTCAAAGCCGGCAATCGGCCGAGAATCAGCGCCCTCGCTCAAAACAGCCGGCCCCGGCGGGAGAAGAAAGTGGTTCATCGGGCAGGGTTAGTCGTCTGTCTCGGGGCGGCAAACTCTCACTTGGCGGGAGTTAACGACCCAGAGATGACCGCGAGAATCATCCTTAGCCAAGGCGGCGACCAGCACCCGCAAGGCGGCCAGCAGATCGGCGTGAGAAGGCTTGTCGGGCAGCCGCAACACCATGATCCCCGACACGGGCTCCGGCGGATAGATGAATGGGTTGGCAAAATCCAGATCGAGGGTCACCAACCCGCGCTGCTCGGCCTGGCACGCCTCGTACACCCGCCGGTCTTCCGACGAGCATAACCCCTCTTCCACCACCGTGGAGACGTCGTGGGCTCCCGCCTCCAGCAATTCCCGCCCGTGCCCGGCAAGGTTCTCGTCCAGTTTCAGCCTCATGCCGGCTCCAGGTGAACTGCCATGAAGTTGCTTCGCGCCATCTCGGAGCCATACGCGATGCAGGCGAGAATGTCCTCCCGGTCAAGCTGCGGGTAATGCACGAGGAGACTTTCGACGGTCTCTCCGTTGGCCAGGAAATCCAGAATTAGTGAGACCCAGATGCGGTGCCCTCGGATGCACGGTTTGCCGCCGCACCGGGCTGGATCGATCCAGATGCGTTGCAGCAGTTCGTCCCTTTTCATGGCGTCAAACTAACAGCCTTGGCCTCGCTTGGCTACACCTGCAAATCATAGGGCGTCTGTTTGAAGGTGATCTGCTCCGCGCCCAGCCGCGCGCGGCCGAGGCGGCACGCGGCGGCCTAGATAACCTTCGGGCCGGCGTAGCGCGGCAGCAGCGCCTTGAGGGCTTCGAGGTTGTCGCCCTGGACGATGAGGTTCTCCGTGTCCGCGTTGGGCGGCGGGCGGCGGGCAGGAGAGGTCGGGCACCTCTTCGAGCAGACGGAAGGGCACCTGGGCATGGTGGCCCACGACGGCGTCTTTTCCGATCCAGGTCAGTTCAGGCATGGCGCGCTCGCTCGAGGTCGCACGGCCTCGGTCGGCTAATCGCCGCCATGCGTTTTCACCTGGGCGCTGATGCTCTTGACACGCGCGGCTTTGGCGGCGTCCATGACCTCGACGATGTGACCCCACGTCGCGGTCGTGTCGCCGCGAATGCTCAGGGCCAGGTCGGGTTCGCGGGCGACGCGCGCGGCCAGTTCGGCGCGCAGAGCATCGAGTGTGACGCGCTGTTCTCCCAGAAAGAAGAAAGGCGGCTCATTGGCCACCGTGACAATCAGGCTCGCCTCGGAGGCGCCTTCGCGCGGCTGACTCGATTCGGGCAGGGTGAGCCTGACCGCCGGATGGCGTTTGAAGGTCGTGGTCACCATCATGAAGATCAGAAGGACGATCAGGATGTCGATGAGCGACACGATGATGATGGCGGGGGGCTGGCGGCGTTTGCGCTCGAAGAACCGCATGGCTGGGCTCAGGCGTTGCGTGTCGAACCGGCGGTTTCCTTCGCGGGCGCGATGCGTGTCCGATGCCGGTACTGCCGCCGCAGGAAATCGTCGAGCAGCGTTTCCATCTCGACGGCGAGGGCCTGGACTTTGGCGGTATAGTAGCTCCAGGCGACGAGCGTGGGGATGGCGATCAGCAGGCCCATGAGCGTCGTATTGAGGGCGATGGCGATGCCCTTGGCGAGGACCGAGTTGTCGGCCAGGCCGGTCTTGCCCAAGTCGGCAAAGAGCGTGATCAGTCCGTGCACGGTTCCCACCAGGCCGAGAAGCGGGGCGATGCCGACCACAACCTCGAGCACCACCAGGCCGCGTTCGAGTTGGACGATTTCGTTTCGGGCGCGCGTCTGAACGCAATCGGCATTGTCGGGTTTTGGCCAGGGGAGGTGCTCGATGGCGAGGAGGACCAGTCGCCCGAGTGTCGAGCGCTTCTGCTGGCAGAGCACGCGCAAGGCCTGGAGGTCTTCCTTGCTCCCCGTCGTTTCGATCGCTTCTTCGATGCTCGGCGGAACCACCCTGCTCCGCCGCAAAGCCAGACCGCGCTCGATGATGAAGGTCAGACCGACGATCGAGGTCACCACCAACACCACCATGAATGGCCCGCCGGCCAGGAGGAATTGCCACATAGTCACGTCTCAGTAGTAAAAGGTGAACCGCACATCGCGGGAGGCCGCCCCCACCATCCGGCGCACGTCTGTCGGCCATTCCTCGTACGGCGCCGGTTTGTGGATCGCCAACTCGCAGATCATGGTGTAGATCTCGCCGACGTCCGATTGGACGGTCTTCAAGTCGGTGATGCGTCCGTCAGGAGTCAGCCGGAAATCGATCACGACTTTGCCCATGCGATCGAGGCTGTAGCCCTGCTGTTCAAGCAGACCGTACCAGCATTGCTGGACGGCGGCGATGAACTTGGCATCGTAGCTCCCCAAGGGCGTCGCCTGCACATCGAGAGACGAGGACACGGAGAACCTCTTCACCCCCCCTTCCTGCTTCATCTTCTCGCCCACCAAAGCGCTGTTCGGATTCAACTGCCGTTGCGCCAGTGCCGCCGCCACCGTGCGGGGACGCGGACGGGCTGCCCGCGCCCCCTCGACCGGCGTCGGCACGGGCACCGTCACCGCCGGCGCGGCGGGGACCGGATTCGCCTTGGCCAGCAGCGTCTCGCCCGGGGGCGGTGCCAGGTCAGGCTCGACCACGGGCGGGGGCAAAGGTTGGGGCGGTGCGGGCGCGACAGTGACGGCCTGGGGTTGGATGGCCTCGGGGACGATGCCGTCCTGGGGCTGTTGCGGGGCCACGGGAGCTGGCTCCAGCGGTTGCGCGACCTGCGCGCGCTCGCTGTCCATGGTCTTGAGCACCTTGTCCTGGGTGCCGTCAAGCGCCGGGGTATCCGTGTCGCGGCTGGTGTCGCGATTGCCGGCCAACGAACTGACGGACGAGTAATACTGGGTCTTCGCAGGCGTTTCGGTCGTGGCCTGGCTCGGATCGACATCCACAAACAACACCGGGATTTCCTGGTCCGCCTCCCGGAGCGCAGGATCCTCGGCAACCGGAGGCGCCGAGGCGCGTTGGGCCGCCAGGGTCGATTCGACGTCGACGCCCAGCGCCTGGGCCAGGAGCACCAGCGGGCTGTATCGCCACAAATCGTAGCGGTTCACAACCTCGATCGAGCCAAACAGAAGCGCATGCAGCACCACCGACACGAAGAATGCCCGGACGACCGGACGCATCGTCCGGCGCGGCATCCAGGCAAGCGCTTCAGTCTGCATTGTGCGGATTACAGAATGCCGCACCCCGTCCGATGCGGCAACTGGAAGTTCTCACCGCGGCGAATCGCCGGCCCATTGCGAGCCGCCACGCTCGCCGCCATACCGTAAGATGAAACTGGAGTTTTTCGGATTGCAGCCTTCTACTGGCGCGGGCCGACCATTCGCCAAACCGTGGACGTCAGACGGAGAAGCCTGATCGAACTGAACACCGCCGTCGTGTTGTGGGCGGGCACGGCGCTCTTTGCCAAGTGGATTCCACTGCCCGCGCATCAGATTACCGGGCTGCGGTCGGTGGTGGCAGCCGGGGCGTTGTTGGTCCTGCTGGCGGCCCGGCGGGATTCGCTCGGCGTGCGCGGACTGCGCGACCTTGGGTTGTTGATCGGCTCGGGGATGGCGTTGGCGGCCCATTGGGTCACCTACTTCCAGTCGATCCAGACGTCGACGGTCGCCATCGGCATTCTGTCCCTGCACGCCTATCCCATCATGACCGCGCTGGTCGAGCCGTTGTGGTTTAAGGAGAGACTCCGCGCGTTCGATGTCGGCCTGGCCGCGGTGGTCGGGGTGGGTCTGATGGTGCTGGTGCCCGACTTCTCCCCGGACAGCCCGATTCTCCAGGGCACGCTCTGGGGGTTGCTCTCCGCGGTCCTGTTCACGTTGCGGAACCTCCTGACCCGGCAGGTGCGGTCGGCGTACAGCGGAATCCACGTGACCTTCTGGCAGTTGGCGGCCTCGGTGGCGGTCCTGTCGCCGACGACACTCGCCTGGGGCGAGCCCGTGAGCGCGTCGTCCGGGTACAAACTGGTGCTGCTGGGCGTGCTGTTCACGGCCCTGCCGCACACCCTGTACACGAACGCGCTCGAACATCTCAGCGCCCGCTCGGTCGGAATGCTCGGAACGTTGCTCCCTGTCTACGGCACCGTCACCGCTGCCCTGCTCCTGGGCGAGGTGCCGTCGATGCGCACCATCGCGGGCGGCGCGATCGTCCTTGGCGCCGCGTGACCATCGACGGGTCGCGCCCTCCACAGACGGTAGCCCGGTCGCTCAAGCAGGTATTCGCGCTGAACCTGGATCTTTTCCATGAACCGTGGGAACTGGATCGTTGATCTTCAAGCACTTAGGCGATGGCTCGCGCGGGGGCTCTGGGGCGGAGAACCATGTTGTACTTGCGGGCGAGTTTCTCGAGCAGACGCTGCTCGGTCTGAGCGACTTGGATTTCATACTGCTTGAGTCCGCGCTCGACATAGGCCTTGCCGTGCACCATCAGGCGCCAGAACAGTTGGGCGACCAGTGCGCCAGTGCCAGGTTGGCCACCAAGCCACCACGGCGACCTTTGATGCGGCGGTAGAACCCGCCCAAAGCGGTGTCCACACTGCGCCCCACACTGCGAGCAATCACACAGAACAAACGACCGGCGCGATTGCGCGAGCGTCGCTGGCTGCCTTTGCGCTTGCCGCTCTGTTTGCTGCCTGGCGCCATTACCCAACCAAGCCGTGAAGCATTTCTCCGTCTTCCACTTCCCGCCCAGGTTGTCCCCACTTCCCCCACCAACTACAGCAACGCGTAGTCGCCAGTCCCAGGCAACGTGGTCGGATCTTTTCCCCCGCACAGCCGCCAGAGCAAGCCGTGGAATCCTCAATCTGCGGCGTGTTGACCCCGCCCCGCTTCGTCGCTGCCGGCGCGCCGCTGGGGCCTGCGGATCCTCCGGCCCCGTGATCTCCTGCGGCACTTCTGGAGGGCTTGATCGCACTCGCGGATCTTGCTCTGGTAGGACTGCCACAGTTCGTAAGCCTGGCGCAGCGCCGATGCTCGGGCTTCCAGGTCCCGTGCAAGGCCTCCTGCACCAGTTCATTTCGCTCAATCTGTGCGTCAGCGCCAACGCCAGCAGCGCCACCGGATCAGGTTTCGCCCAGAATGGCCTCGATCATGTTGAGGCCGCTCATCCCGGTCAGGTCGCTGATCACGTCGTGAATCTTGAGATCTCATCCGCTCCAGCGCCTTTTGCACGTGCTGCTCATGGCTACCGGCCATCACGACGTGGTCGTTGCGCAACCGCAGGTAGTCCTGCAACCGACGGATGCTCCGGCGGGACAAAGCCCGGCCGAGCAATCCATGTGCGCAAGGTCGCCTGCCACTGGCAGTCGTCGGCGGCTTGTTCATGCCCCGGCGTTCTTGACGTACTTGCCGTTGACCACCACCACCTCCAACTTCGCCTGTTCCAACACCTCGTAGGGGCAGAGCCAATAGATGCCCGTCGCCTCCATCGCCACGCCTGACTCCCTGGCCGAGCAGGTAATCCCGCAACTCATGGAGTTGGCCAGTCGTCGTCCCGGTTCACCTTGGGTGGTCCTCCGGCGATCAAGACATGGAGCGGTACCACTTCCGATATCAATCGCGGCGGCTGTGGATTGAGAACAGGCAACGAAGGGGTTGGCGTCTTCGGTCAGCAAAGTACGGGCAATGTCCACGTCCCGGTGCCCGGCTAGGATCCGAAAAGTACAAATCTTCCAGCGGGAAGCCTCACAGCTCGCCAATCAATACGCATGTCGCTAGCCGGAACCAATCTCTCCAACGAGCAACCCTCGCGGGCGCTTCAGAGTGCTTTGCGGTCACGCTGCGCCAGAACGCGGACGGGTGTGACTATGCCAGGTTCATGGTTCCACGGCTGCGCCACCCGGCGTCTTTGCTTCATTAAAACCGACCAGCCGCGGACGGGAGTCCGCGCCATCTCGCCGCGCCGTGCTGCGGCAATCAGCGCCGACTCACGTCGGCGGCTACAAATCGGTTCATGGTCCCCGTGCGCATTCAACCGTTGAATGACAATGCTTCCCATGCACGGCGACTGGCGCTACAAAAGGCCCGATGTCATGGCCCGCCGATTACCACATGCACACGCCGCTCTGCCGGCATGCCAAGGGCGAACCGTCCGATTACGCCCTCTGCGCCCTCGAGCGCGGTCTGGATGAAATTGGATTCTCCGACCACAGCCCGATGCCTCGCGACGATTTCGATGACTGGCGCATGCGCCTGGACCAACTGTCGGACTACGTCGCGCGGGTCGATCGGGCGCGCCGCGAGGCGCCCTCCCTGACCATCAAGCTCGCGCTCGAAGTGGATTTCCTTCCTGGGCAGGAGGAATGGGTGCGCGACCTTGCAGGACGTCACCCCTGGGATTATCTCATCGGCTCGGTGCATTATGTGACCGAGTCGTGGGACATCGACAACCCCCACCGCATCGCCCTCTGGAAGGGGCGCGATCTGTTCGAGGTGTGGACCGCCTACTTCGAGCGTCTGACGCAGGCGGCCGAGTCGGGCCTGTTCGACATCATCGGGCACGCCGACCTCTGCAAGAAGTTCGGATTTCGCCCGGACGCCGACTGCACGCTGCTCTACCGGCGGTTCCTCGCCTCGGCGAGGCGTGCCGGCGTCGCGATCGAACTGAACACGGCCGGTCTGCGCAAGGAATGCCGGGAGATTTACCCGAGCCGCGCCTTGCTCGAACTGGCGCACCAGGAGGGCGTTCCCATCGCGTTCGGATCGGACGCCCATGCGCCTGAGGAAGTGGGCGCCGATTTCGAAAAGGCGGTGGCCCTGGCCCGGTCGGTCGGCTATGCCCATGCCTGCCGCTGGACTCGGCGAGAGCGCACAATTGTCCCGCTGTCGGCTCCCTGCCCACGGGGTTATACGGGCGGGTGGGCGGATTTCTGACGCGGGCCCGTGGAAAAACACCGGCGCTCCCTTGAACCTCTAAACGCGGTTCAGCGCGTTCTCGCTGACGAACAAGTTACGCGAGCGGAATGCCGCTGGGCTTTCAAGGAGCAGGATCGCCCGCAAGGCGGCCAGCGGCGAGGCGAACCACGGACGATGCAGCCTGCGGCTTTCGGCCATGGTCCAGGCCGGGGCAGGGAACGAATGTCCTCCGGCCAGTTGCTCGGCGACAGCCGCGAGATAGGCGTCCCGCACGCGGCCCCGTTCGCCTAGTGCGGGCGCGAGCAAGGGCGGCGTGGCGGCCAGGGCCTGCGCGTTGGGCGCGGCGTAGAACGCATCCAGAAAACAGGCGAGGCAGCGATCGAAGGAATCGCCACCGAGCGCCAGTTGTGCCACCTCGGCCAGCGTTTGGGGTCTCACACCTTGCCCTCCTCGAAAAGACCCTCAACCAGGCACTGAGTTTTGACCGGAATGCGATTGGCCGGGTAGTATTGACCCACCAGGTCCAGCACTTCCTTCGGCGAATCCAAATGCAGATGCCGGACCAGATAAACAATGTCCGCCACGTCAGAAGGTTCGTCGGTTGTGCCGACGATGCGCGCGGCCATGCACTTCATAGCCAGGAGGTATTCCGGCACGGGCATCGTCAGGCGCAGATGCGGAAACTGCGGCAGATTGCCGGTGGTGGTTTCGTGCCGGTCGGAGACGAGCCCCTTCACGCCATCGTTGATCCAGTCCGTCGGCAGGCCATGTTCGATCGCGACGCGGCGGGCGATCTCGAGGATGGTCCGGGCGGGCTGAAAGAGCGCGTCCACATCCTTGGTGGCGGGTCTCGAGTTGAAGGCCAACACCATGACCGTGCCGCCAAACACGCAGACTTCGCCGGTCACGCTGAGTCTGCCGAGTTCATCGGATACGGCGTTCAACGCGGCGAGAATCTGCTCGCGCGTCAACGCTGAACCGGCCTGTTTCCTTTCGCTCACGGGCCGAGGTTATCCGAGTCTGAAGAGCTTTTCCACCTTCGCTTGCACCGCCTCGTTGAACCAGTCTTAGGGTCTGGCCGTATTCCAAGAGGCTCAGCGGCGCTACCGGTCGGGCAGGAAACGCGTGCGGTGGCAGGCCAAAGGCCATTTCATAGATCACCTTCCCCAGGGCGAACACATCCGCGCGCGGTCCGCCGGAGCCTTCGGGGGGTAAGTATCCGTGGGTCCCCAGGTGGCTGTGCCCGCCGGCGTCGGGGACCAGGCCGATGTCCGCCCGTTTGGGCCGGCCGTTGACGAAGATGATGTTGGCCGGCTTGATGTCGCGGTGGACCAGGTCGTGGGAGTGGAGGCATTCGAGGGCCGAGGCAAGCGCGGTCGCCAGGGCAAGACACTCGGGAGCGGGCAATCGAGGTTCGCTCAGCAAGCGGGTCCTGAGGGTTAGCGGGATGTAGCGCTCCGGGCCGATTTCCTGGCCGTTGCCCGGTTCGGCAAACCGACCGACGGCGCTGCGCTCGGTCTTGTGAATCACCTTTTCGACCTCGGTCAACTCGATCACCCGGCTCGGCGGAAATCAAATGCCCCAGCCCGGATTTCTCACCACTTGAAGGAGTAATCTGAAATCCGGGCTGTGGCAAAACCGCGCCGGGACAGGGGGGAATGAGGGTCTGGTCGTGGAGGGAAACGCCGTTGCGAACCAACACTCCGCTGCCTTCGTCCCTCCCTCGATCCCGGCGCGGTTTTGCTTGGCTAGCGCGCATGAGTGCACCTTTCGATGACATTGGCTCCGCGTCCTTCAGAAGTTGGTGAGACATGCGCGCTAGAATCAGCGTTTGAGGAGAACGAAGACAGTGAATTCGGTGGGGGTCGGGAGCGACAGAGGGTCGCCGTGGGCAATCCCGCTCAGCAGCGGCTCGCCGAAGAAATCGGTCG
Source organism: Verrucomicrobiota bacterium (assembly GCA_040766265.1). Taxonomy (GTDB): domain Bacteria; phylum Verrucomicrobiota; class Verrucomicrobiia; order Limisphaerales; family J093; genus MWFF01. Next base: position 20,894 of record JAXGQW010000047.1, on the reverse strand, counting down.
GATCGAGCACGCGGAACCGGTCGCCGGGCCGAAGGAACATCGAGACATCGGCCGCCACGGACGGCGTGCGATCCCAGTTGAGCACCGCCAGGTGGGCGCGTTGGGGATCGTATTTGCTGGGCTCGAGAACGACGCGGGATCCGGACGGGCGAGTCTCGAGCGCGCCCAGTAGCCAGTTGTCCTGCTCGACGACGCGCGCGAAGCGGATGATTGTGAGCCGGGAATTGACGAAGAGATTGCCGCGCAACTCGCAATCGACGTTGGTGACCGCGGCGTAACCGAGCTGGACGGACATCCCATAGAAGAGGTTCGTCAGCACGCGAATGCCCTGGCTCGGCTGGGCGCCGCCGACCAGGAAGGTGCCGGCGTCATAGGCCATGTTGTTCTCGACACGGTAATGGTCGACAAAGGCCTGACGGGAACCGTACGCGTGCAGGCTGTAGCCGAGCCCGCCGGTGAGGATGTTGTTCGAAATCGTTTTCACGCCGTGCCGGTTTTGGGTGTAAATGGCGTGTCCATGACCGCGTTGAGTGCCCGCCCAGCCATTGTCATAGATGATGCACCCGTGCAGTTCGCTGTTGGTCGAGCCTGCCCACCAGCTCACGCCTTGAGAGTTGTCGTGAATGATCAAGTGGATGAACTTGCAATGCCGCCGCCGTACACGTTCAGCCCACCCCACGGCCGGTTCAGATTCCGGCATGTTTGGTCCGAGGAGTCCGCTCCGCCGGGCGCGGCTCGGACACCAGGATTTCCAGATCCCAAATCCAGAGATGACCTCGGAAGGGACTGCACGTTGAGCCCCCATCGAGGATCACCTGCTCGGCGCGGCATTGACCGGACGTGGACGGGGCGCTCGGCGCGCCCGGCCAGCTTGACCGGCCAGCCCATGCCGAGGTGTTCTCGAACGGGGCGTTTGTAGATGCCCCGACGCAACCAGAGGGTGTCGCCTGGGGCGATCGGCTGCCGCCTGGCCAGAGCCGACTCGATGTCCCAGGGCGCACGACGGGACCTCGGCAGTGGCGGTCCTGTTCGTGGCCGCGTACCACTCGGAAGCCAGGATGCTCCCTGGTATCCGAGGAAGACCTAAACGACACTTGACTCGCCCAGGCACGCATCGCGATCGAGTCTGCCTGGTGATGGAATCCGCCGCAAGACGAGACGCAGTGTCCGAATCGGTGTCGGTCCTCGCGCCGCGTGAGGGCACGCGGCCTCGGGTTCTGGACACTATTCGGATTGGACTTCATCGCGCACTCCATCGCGCACTTCATCGATCCGTGGCGAGCAGCACGAAGAGGCCAGGATGTTCTCCCTAACGAGGCGCGCCTCACACCAAATCCAATCCTTCTTTCCATGAGGAGTCCCCGTGTTTCCTCGCCCCTCTCTCCCGCGCCTCGTTCCTTAGAATCCTTGACCCGTTTAACGCAGCACAGAAACTTGACTTGTCTGCAACATGTTTCACCGGTCAAGGATTCTAGACACATTGAAGGTGTGCGATGAAGATCGTGCAAAGACATAGACAAGATCAAGAATGCGATGGCTTGACTGCCGGACGAAGCAGGCCTTCACTTGGTCTGCCATGAAACGCCCATTGACTTTCTTCCTCGGCGCTTGGTTGGGCTTCGCCATGCTCCTGGCGCCGGCGGTCTGCGGAGAGGACGTTGGCGCAATCTTCCTCTTCAAAGCCGTCTGGTACGAACAGAACGACGCCGGCGATCCCGTGCTGATTCCGAGTGCGGACGAACCCTATGACATCACGGCCGATGTTTATCTGACGGACGAGACGTTGAGCGACCCGGAATGGTATTGGTGGATCTCGGGCATGACAGTTCGCACGCCCAGCAGCCAAACGCATGGCATGACAATCGACTATGAGGAGGGCGGTTTCGAGTACTACGACGGGGCGGTGAGCCAGCAGGCGTTGAACTCGAAGTACGGCCCCGGCAGCTACCGTTTCACCTTGTCGAGCTACATCACCGGAGACACCCGATACGACGTGCCCCTGGCCTCGGACGATTACCCCCCCGCGCCTCGATGCACCAACTTCGATGCCGCCCAGAGGGTCGATCCCACCAAGGATTTCACGCTGCGTTGGGCGCCCTTCACCGGCGAAGGCGAGCGCGAGATCTGGATCCACATCACGGATTCAGAGACAGGCGAGTTTGCGTTCTATGCCGGACCGATCGATGGCGCCGAGACTGCCATCGACATCCCGGCCGGGATGCTGACACCGGACACAACCTACTGGGCCTGGATTTCGTTCACGCGCTACACGCACCTCGCCTACCAGACGCTGCCCGAGACCTACTCGGGCTTCGACGCTTACAACAGTTTCCCGCTCAAGGCGACCTCGGGCGGGTCGGCGCCCGATCCGGCAGTCATCACCGCCTATCGCGTGCTCGACAACGGCGATCTCGAACTGACCGCGGACTGCACCGCCGATCACCTCCTCACCGTCCAGGGCGCTCGAGCGCTCGACGCCCCGTGGTCCGACCTCCAGACCACCACGCCGGCAAGCTCGCAGGTCGTGCTGACCGTCCCCAAGGCGACCCTCGGCGATCGCCTCTTCCTACGCCTCGTCCAGGAGTAGGCCCCGCGCTGCGCTCCCGCTCAAACTGGTTGCGCACGGACCACGGAAGGGCTTTAATCGCGGTGTCTTCGAATGAGCACTCGCTTTCGATCTCCTCTGGATGCCGCCGTCAACCGCCGTCTGCCGATCCCCTGCGTCTCGACCCCGCGCGCCCGATGGTCGCCCCGACCCTGGCTTCTGGCGGCCGCCTTGTTTGTTCCAATCGCCGGACTGGCCGATGACGCCGCCCGACAGACCGCCGCCGCGTGGCGGGCCGAGCATCGGCTCATCGATCTCCATCAACACGTCGATTCCAGCGAGGCGGCGCTGCGACGGGACATGCGCCTGATGGACACCGTCGGGGTTGGGCTGGTGGTGAATCTGAGCGGCGGCTTCGTCACGCACAAGCCGGGCGAGAAATCCGCATTCGAGCGCAACAAGGAGCTGGCCGATCGCCTCTTCCCGGGCCGCTTCCTGTATTACATGAGCTTGGACTTCGCCGGTTGGGACGAGCCCGACTTTTCGGAACGCGCCGTGCAACAGCTCGAGGAGGGGTATCGGCTCGGGGCGGCGGGTTTGAAGGAATACAAGCGGCTGGGCCTTTATCTGAAAGACAAGGCCGGGCGGCTGATCCGGGTGGACGATCCGAAGCTCGATCCGGTCTGGCGGCGCTGCGGGGAGTTGGGGATGCCCGTGTCGATTCACGTGGCGGATCCGCAGGCCTTCTGGAAGCCCTACAACGCCGAAAACGAGCGCTGGCGCGAACTCAAGGACCACCCGCAATGGTGGTTTGGCGACCCGGCGAAATACCCGCCGTTCCACGAGCTTCTGGCGGCGCTGGACCGTGTGATCGAGCGGCACCCGCAAACCACGTTTGTCTGCGTGCATTTCGCCAACAACGCCGAGGACATCGATTGGGTCGAGCAGGCCCTGGACAAGCGCCCCAACATGCACGCCGACCTCGCGGCGCGCATCCCGGAGATCGGACGCCACGATCCGGCGCGCGTGCATCGGCTCTTTGTCAAACACCAGGACCGCATTCTGTTCGGCACGGATTTCATGGTGTACGCAAACCTCACGCTCGGGTCCGGCGGCAGCGGCCCGCCGCCGACCGACGAGGACGCCATCGAGTTCTACGAGAAGCACTGGCGGTGGCTCGAGACCTCCGACCGCCAATTTGAACACATGACGCCCATTCAGGGGGACTGGAGAATCGACGCCATCGATCTGCCGGCCAGCGTGCTGCGGAAGATCTACTTCGACAACGCACGGCGATTGCTGGTCCGATCGCTGCCTCCGCCGGCGCTTCAGGCAAAGAAGATCGACCGGGATTTCAAACCGAACGGTCGCCTGAACGAACCGGCTTGGCGGGCCGCATCGCCCGCGCGTCTCGAGTGCCTCCTGAAGGATGGCTCCGCACGGCCCGATTTGGCCACGACGGCCCGTGTCCTCTGGTCCGACTCGCATCTCTATTTCGGGTTCGAGGCTCCTTACGACACCCTTGCCACGTTCGCGCCTGTCCTCAAAGACAAGGAACGCCTCGGCCTGTGGGAACGCGACGTTGTCGAGGCGTTCATCGGAACCGATCCGGCCCGCCCCGATCACTACACCGAATTCGAGGTGGCCCCGACGGGCGAGCAGTTGGACCTGGCCATCCGGGGACAGGACAAGGACTTCGACTGGAGCAGCGGTTTCGAGTCGGCCGTCCGCCTGAACCGCACGACCAAGGTCTGGACCACCGAATTCCGGATTCCGCTTGCGGCTCTCAGTCCAGCCAAGCCCGAGCCAGGCACGCGCTGGCGCCTCAACCTCTATCGCCACGCCGCCACGGAACGGGCCTTTCTGGCCTGGAGCCCGACCGCCACGGCCACCGCGCACACGCCGGCAAAGTTCGGCTTCCTTGAACTTGTTCATTGAACGCACGCCACACCGACGGAGAGGCTGACCGCCGATGAAGGCGGACGGTCCTCGAGGCGGCACACACTGCATGAAGATCCTGTTGGTCAGTCCCCAGACACCCGATACCTTTTGGAGTTTTCGTCACGTCGTTCGGATGGTGTCCAAGCGCGCGGCGTTTCCGCCCTTGGGCCTGCTGACCGTCGCAGCGATGCTGCCGTCGGACTGGTCGCTGCGGGTGGTGGATTTGAACGTCGAGCGTCTGCGGGATGAACATCTGCGGTGGGCCGACTACGTGATGCTCAGCGCGATGCGCATCCAGCGGGCGTCAGTGCTCGATGTGGTGGCCCGTTGCGCCGCGGCGGCCAAGCCGCTCATCGGGGGCGGCCCGCTCTTCACCACCGGCCACGAGGAGTTCCCCGAAGTGCCGCATGTGGTTCTCGGCGAGGCGGAGGACCTCATGCCGGAGCTGGTGCGCGACATGGAACAGGGCACTCTCAAGCCCGTGTACCGGGCTTCCGGATTCCCCGATGTCACGCGCACGCCGATTCCGCGCTGGGATCTCATCGACCTGCGCAATTACGTCACGATGGCGGTCCAGTTCTCGCGCGGCTGCCCGTTCGACTGCGAATTCTGCGACATCATCGTCATGAACGGCCGGGTGCCGCGGACCAAGACGCCGGCACAGTTGGTGGCGGAACTCGAAACGCTGCGCCGGGCCGGCTGGAAAGACATGGTGTTCGTGGTCGATGACAATTTCATCGGCGACAAGCGACGCGCCCGCGCCTTGCTCCGGACGTTGATCGAGTGGCGGACCGGCACGGGCGCGCCGGGGGGCTTTCTGACCGAGGCGTCGGTCAACCTGGCCGACGATCCGGAGTTGCTGCGGTTGATGGTCCAGGCCGGCTTCACCAAGGTCTTCGTCGGAATCGAAACGCCCTCCGCCGAGTCGCTGGCCGAGTGCCACAAGATGCAGAACCGCGGGCGCGACCTGATGTCGGCCGTGCAGACGATGCAACAAGCCGGCCTCGAAGTGATGGGCGGGTTCATCGTCGGATTCGACAGCGACCCGGCGGACATTTTCAAGCGCCAGTTCGAGTTCATCCAGCGATCCGGGGTGGTGACCGCGATGGTGGGTCTGCTCACGGCGTTGCCGCGCACGCGCCTCTACGAACGGCTCAAGCGCGAAGGCCGCCTCGAGCGCGAGAGCAGCGGCAACAACACCCAAGCCGAGCTGAATTTCCGTCCGAAACTCAATCGCGACTTCCTCCTTTCCGGCTATCGCGACCTGATGAATCGGCTCTACGAACCCCGCGCCTACTACCAGCGCATCCGCAACTTCCTGCGCCAACACCAGCCGCGGCGCGGGCCCGCACTGCGTCTTTCGCCCGACGATGTGCGCGCCTTTCTCAAATCGTTCTGGGTTCTCGGCGTCGCCCACCGCGGGCGGCGGGCTTACTGGCGGCTCCTCTGGACCACGCTGTTGTTGCGTCCACACCAGTTTCGCCAGGCGATCGAGATGGCCATCATCGGCCACCATTTCCGGCGCGTTGCGACAAGCCTCGACCGCACTGGCGAGCCTTGACACGCGCCGGGCCCCGGCTGCCGGGCGGTCCGCACCCGCCTGGCGGGAGCGGTTGGCCGGTGATCAGGCCGGGTGGAGCGCGACGACTCGAACCGATTTAAGAGGACACTATGATGCCGCATAAGATCACATCCGCTCACGGCGCTTCTCTGTCGCGCCGTGATTTCCTCGCCGTCGCGGGCGCTGCCGGCGCCGGAGGCGCCCTGATCGCAAAGGCTGCGGCCGCCGCCGCGGACCCGCCTCCGCCAACGCCTCAGCCGGCGCAGCAACGGGTCTTTGGATTGCGCCACCCGGCCCTCGACACGGTCCGCATCGGCTTCATCGGTGTCGGGAGCCGCGGTTCGAGTTTGCTGGGCAACCTGCTCGAACTCGGCGGAGTCCAAATCAAGGCCGTGTGCGACATCGTGCCGGAGCGGGTCGAGGCCGCCCGGCGGCGTGTTGGGGCGAAGAACCAGCCGGAGCCGGAGGGCTATTCGGGGGGCGAGACGGACTTTGAGCGCCTCTGCCAGCGCGACGATCTCGATCTGGTCTACATCGCCACGCCCTGGGACTGGCACGTCCCGATGGCCGTCAGCGCCATGCGCCATGGCAAGCATGCCGCCATCGAGGTGCCGGCCGCCATGACACTCGACGATTGCTGGCGTTTGGTGGACACAGCCGAGCAGACGCGCCGCCACTGCCTGATGCTCGAAAACTGCTGCTACGGCGAGATCGAACTCATGGTGCTGCGCATGGTGCGCCAGGGCGTCTTGGGCGAGTTGACGCACGGCGAGGCCGGCTATCTCCACGAGGCGCGCGACTGGCTGCTGCGCGAGGACAGCCCGGCCAACTGGCGCCGGCGGTTCGTCGCCACCCTCGACGGCAACCTCTACCCGACCCACGGACTCGGCCCCGTCGCGGAATACATGGGTATCCATGCCGGCGACACATTCGATTATCTGGTGTCGATGAGTTCGCTCGAACTCGCGCTGAGCCGGCGTCTCGAAGCCCGGTCCGGCGCGTCCACAAGCCGCGGCAGGGCGTTTGCCTGCGGCGACATCAACACAACGCTGGTGAAGACCGCCCTGGGGCGCACCATCATGATTCAGCACTCGCTGGCTCAGTCGCGCCCCTACAGCCGCATCAATCTCATTGCGGGCACCTCGGGCACGTTCTGTGACTATCCGCCCCGGCTGCATCTGGATGGTCAGGGCGAGGGCTGGACCACGGAGTTGCAGCCGTACCACGACAAGCACGGTCATCCCTTCTGGAAAAGCCTCAATGCCCAGGCCCGGCAATCCGGCGGACATGGCGGCATGGATTACGTCATGAACTGGCGCCTCATCCAATGCCTGCGGCGGGGACTCCCGCTCGACATGACCGTTTATGACGCCGCCGCCTGGAGCAGCATTGTGCCGCTGAGCATCGCCTCCGTGGCTCGACGCAGCGCGCCCGTGACGGTTCCCGACTTCACCCGTGGCGCCTGGCGCCAGCAGGCCCCGAGCGCATTGGGCGACGACTGGCCGGCGCCGGTCTAGTATTACTTTGTTAAGTACAAACCGGCAAAAATCGTCAAACTCGGTCAGGCAGCAAGGACAGAAGCCGCGCGAACGCACGATCAATAGCCGCATCGCTCGCAACACCTGTTCCCACGTGAGGCCAGAAGTTTTTTGGCGCGGAGGTAGTCCACAACCACGAACAGGTAGGCAACCGCTGACATCACCAAGTGATGGTGAAAGCCACGCCAGTTGCGTCCCTCGTAATGGTCCAGCCCCAGGTCATCCTTGCCCCGCTGAAAATATTGCTCGATGGGCCAGCGCCCGCGGGCCAAGCGCAGGCTCCGGCCCTTGGCCGAGGCTGCTTGAGCCAGGCGACGTAGACATGGTACGGATCGGGCTGACCTGCGGGCCAATCGACCACCAACCAGCAGGCGGGCCAGCGTCCGCTTTGCTCCTCCAGATCGCTGTTGAGGTAGATTTGTTTCCACGCCAGTCGCGTGGCGCGTTTCTCGCCGCCCGCCGCATCCCACACCGCCGGGTGCCATTCGCTCGCTTTGAAGTCCTCAGCCCACTGCCGCAGCTTACGAGCTGGGGGGCAGTCCCAGCGACACTCCAATGCTTGGGGCCCTTGGTCAGCTTCGGACACTCATCCCAAGCCAGCCAGTGCTCCTCGCCATGGAAGAAGTACTCCAACCCCCTTCGCGGATTTGCCGCCGCAACGCCACGGGCATTGCCGTAAACTGAGTCGCCCAGGATCGGCGCGACGCTCAGGCCGTCGGCCAGCGCCTCGGCAATCAAATCGCCGGCGAGCTCCGGCTTGGTCTTAAACACCACGGTGCTGGGAACGCCCGCTTTCTCCCGGCGTTGAGGATCCTTCGCCCAACCCTCCGGCAGATAGAGTCGGCCGCCGACCGGCGCCACCAATGTCCCCATCGCTGACGACCAATTCAACGGCGACTTGGCACTGCGCCTGTTTTCCCACCGCCCCGCAATACTGATGGCTGACTCCGACCGATTCCTTTCCCTGTTTCAGCCAGCCTGTCTCGTCCACAACCCACGCTTGGAGCGGTTCCACGATCGGAATCACTTCCCGGCGGATGGCCTGCCACACCGGCCGGTCCGACCACGGGCTGTCGCTCATGAACTGCTGGAGCTTCTGGCTATCAACCCGGAGACGCTGGGCCATCGGCTCGATCGACTTGCGCTGTCCCGGCATGAGCAGACCCTGCACGTACAACGCGGCACTCTCCCGACGCTCGCTGCGGCCGATCTCGGTGACCAGAGGTTCGATGAACGTTTGCAGTGCGTTGACTTTCCGGCGCCAGTGCGCTGAATTCCATTGCATGGCCGCAGAGTCTATCCGGCCACGAAATGGAAGTCAACTACTTAACAGAGTAATACTAGCCCGCATTGAAGTCCTCTTGCGAAGTCTGAGTGCCCTGTGCACTGACGGGGTGTAAATATGCGGGCTAGCTGAGCCAGGCGCAGGGGACCCAGATGATGTTCGAGGCAAGGCCGGCCAGGACATCGTCGATCGTGACACCCCACCCTCCTGGCATCGCCTGGCTTTGACGGATGGGCCAGGGCTTGAGGACATCGAGCACACGGAAGGCAACAAAACCGGCTGCCAAGACCAGCCATCCGCGCCCCGTCACCAAGACCTCCGGCGCGGGCATCGCGCCCGTCACCCAGAGATGATGACCGATCCATCCGGCGAAACACAAGGGAAGCGCCGTGATCTCATCGAGCACGACCGAGCCGGGATCGCGTTCCCGAAGAAGCCGCTCAGCCAGCCCGCACACAACGACCGACAAGGTCAGCCCCGCCGCAACGCCCAGCCCGTACCACCAGACGCTCCGCGTCGCGACCAACACGAGCGTCCAGGCCAGGCCGACCACCGATCCGAACGTGCCCGGGGCGACCGGCACGCGCCCGACGTCGAAGCCTCGAGCCATCCAAAGGACGAGGGCGTCCCCCCACTTGCGCTCACATGTCATCGAGATAGAGCGCCCGGTTTCGCCAGAGATAGAGGGCGCCGGAGGTCACGGTCAGCACAACTGTCACATAGAGGGCGAGTTGGGTGAAGGCAGGCACCCACCACTCGAGCAGGCCGCGAAGCCAGGACCACCACTCGACGTGCGCGTCCAGCACGAGCAACGAAATGATCGCCACGATCTGCGAGATGGTCTTGTGCTTGCCGTAACCCTCCGCCGCCAGCACGATGCTCTTGGACGCCGCCAGCAGGCGCAGGCCGGTGATCGCCAGTTCGCGCGCCACGATCAGCACCACCATCCACCCCTCGACCGTCACCGGAGCCGACGGATTCATCCGGCCGCGTTCGAGCAGCATGATGAACGCCGTGCAGATCAGAATCTTGTCGGCCAGCGGGTCCATGAGGATGCCGAAGTTGGTGATCAGACCGCGCCGACGGGCGATCCGTCCGTCCAGGTAGTCCGTGATGCCTGCGGCGCAGAAAAACACCAGGGCCAGCGTGTCGTTCACGGGCGAGCGCGACAACACCGCCCAAAGAAAGACCACCGTGAGCGCAAAACGCGACACTGTGAGTTTGTTCGGCAGATTCATGAGCCCGAAGGGTCTGTGCAAAACTCAATTCCGATTTCTTGCACAGACCGCTAAGTCTTGTTCGTCCAGCGGCGGAGTCTAAAGGTGCGCGGCGGCTTCGTCGAGCCTTCCGCGAAGAGCCTCCGCGGAGGCGCCAATTCATGAAGTCGAAAAGGTCGGAGTGGGGACGGCCCGTCCCCCGCCATGTCAAGTGAAGACGGCGTGTGTCGGCGACGGGGCCGTCGCCGCTCCACTTCATGAATTGGCCCCGTGTGGAGGGCGTATCCCGGCTCTGATGAACCGATGAGCCGATTCCCCTCGCTGGGTGCGGGTTTCACAGACCCGGAAATCTCACCCGCAGACCGTCCGGAATGCCGCGATCGCCCCACTGGTGAGATTTCCGGGTTAGGGGCCCGGCGCCGTGTCATTGGCTGGGAGGGTCTGGCTGAGGGTCATGACCTGCTCCGCCGTATCGTTCCCGGATCATCTTGAGAATGACGAAGGACTCGCGCTCGCGCTCTTCGAGCGAGCCGGTGATATAGGCGATCGTCTCCAGGTGCGCCGGGATGAAGAGCTTCGAGAGGGCGTTGCAGCGGCGCTGGGTCTTGCGCAACTCGCGGGCCAGGCGGATGACCGCGTTCTCCAACTCGGCCAGTTCCGCCAACAAAGGCAGGACCTCGACGAAGCGCTGCATGGCCACGTCAGTGTTTGCGGACGTGGTGCTGACGCCGAACTGCGGGCCGGGCGCATCGAGCCGCGCCTGCACATGGGGGACGCGCAGGCCCATGAGCGGCTGGGGGGTAAGCACCACGCGGTGGTCCAACCGCACGCCGAGGGCTGCGCAGTCGAGGGCTGCCGAACCGATGTCCAGCACCGCTTCGCCCAGGGCGTCGTAGGCGCGGCGCAGGGCCTCCTCGACCCGGCCCTCGGCTTCCTGTGCCCGATCCAGGCGGCTCATCAGTTCGAAAACGAGGATTTGCCGCTTCTGATCGAGCAGATCGTAACCTTCCTCGGCGAAGGCGAGCTGTCGCTTCAGGGCGAGGAGCCTCGACTTGGTGGGTGGGACGTTGAGCTTGGGCATGATAGCGAGCCGGCGGATATCGGTTTTCGAGTGCTGCCCTTCAATTCACAGCCCGGGAATCTGTGTCCTTGTCGTCGCATGAGATTTCCGGGCTAGCCCGGATTTCTCACCTCTTGTAGGAGTAATCTGAAATCCGGGCTCCGGCGAAACCGCGCCCAGAAAGGGACCACGAGCATTCTGTTGGTCGTGAAGGCGTTCTTCGATAGGAACAGTGTGTTGCATATCTCTGTCGCTCAAGCCTGGCGCGGTTTTGCTTTTCTAGCCCGCATAGCAGTCCTCTTGCGAAGTCTGAGTGCCCTGTGCACCATAGGGGTGTGAAATATGCGGGCTAGGCGGCTGCCTGTTGCGCAGCCTGCTTCCGGTAATGCAACTCCACCAGCGCGTCGCTCGCGCGGTGGAGTTCGTCGCGCGGAAGCATCGAGAGCACATCCCAACCGAGTTCGAGTGTGGTCTGGATCGAACGATTCTCGTATTCGCCCTGGTTCAGGAAGCGTCGCTCGAAGGCCTCGCCGAACTGCATGTACTGCCTGTCGAGGGCATTGAGTTCCTCCTCGCCGATGACGTCGGCCAGCGCGCGCACCTTCTTCACGTAGGCATAGCAGGCGAACAACTGGCTTGCGAGGGCCGGATGATCGTCGCGCGTGAAGCCCGGCCCCACGCCGTCCTTCATGAGGCGCGAAAGGCTGGGCAGCCCGGCAATCGGCGGATAGATCGCGCGTTGGAACAGTTCGCGGTCCAGCACGATCTGGCCCTCGGTGATGTACCCCGTGAGGTCGGGCACGGGATGGCTGATGTCGTCGGCGGGCATGGTGAGGATCGCGACCTGCGTGATCGAGCCGGGCGAGCCCTCGATCCGCCCCGCGCGCTCGTAAATGCTCGCCAGGTCGGAATAGAGGTAGCCTGGGTAACCTTTGCGCCCGGGGATTTCGCCGCGCGCGGTGCCGACTTCCCGCAGGCTCTCGCAATAGTTGGTCATGTCGGTCAGCAGCACCAGGACGTGCTGGCCGCAGTCGAAGGCGAGGTGCTCGGCTGCCGTGAGGGCAACGCGCGGCGTCAACAGACGCTCGACGCTGGGCGCGTCGGCGAGGCAGAGAAACATCGCCACCCGGGCCAGCGCTCCGGAATCCTCGAAATTCCGGATGAAGAAATCCGCCACTTCGTGCTTCACGCCCATGGCGGCGAAGACGATCGAGAACGCGCTCTGCTCTTCGAGCAGGCACGCCTGGCGGACAATCTGCGCCGCGACGCGGTCGTGCGGCAGGCCGTTCCCGGAAAACATCGGCAGTTTCTGTCCGCGCACCAGCGCGTTCATGCCGTCGATGGCGGACAGGCCGGTCTGGATAAACTCGCGCGGATAGCGCCGGGCGCAAGGGTTGATCGGACGGCCGTTGACGTCGCGCAAATCCGCCGAGAGCGGCGGCGGCCCGCCGTCCGCCGGGCGGCCCAGGCCGTCGAAGACGCGTCCCAACATGTGCCGCGACACGGGCAGGAGAAAACTCGCACCGAGGAAACGCGCGCGCAGGCTCTGGTTGGAGAGCCCGGTTGTGCCTTCGAGGACCTGGATGACGGCTTGTTCCCCGGAAATGTCGAGCACGCGGCCGACGCGCGGATGGCCCTCGGGATCGAGGATTTCCACCACCTCGTCGAAGCCCACGTCGCGAACGCGCTCGATCACCACGAGCGGCCCGTCGATGCGCGCCGCGCCGAGGTATTCGAGCCCGCGATCCTGGACGGTGAAGTTCAGTTCAGACATCCTGCCGGTCCTCCTGGGCGGGGCGTTTCGCCAGCGCCGCGAGTTCGTCGCGCACGCGTTGGTCGAGTTCTTCGAGACGCGACAATTCGTCGTTGCCGAACGTTTCCTTGGCCTGAAGCACTTTGGGCACGCAGGGCAATTCCCGCACCCGCGCCAAAGGAACGCCGGCCTCGACCAGATCGTGTCCGCCGCGATAAAGCGTCAGGATGAGCCGAAGCAAGGCCACCTGGCGTTCCGGCGCGCAGAAGGTGTCCTTGTCGTGGTAGGCGCTCTGCGCCAGGAAACCGTCCTTCAGCATCTCCGCGATGAACAGGATCAAGCGCTGCGAGTCAGGAAGCACATCCGGGCCGACGAGGCGGACCACCTGCTGCAACCGTTCCTCGCGCTGGAGCAGCGTGAGGGCCTCCGTGCGCAGATCGCTCCACCCGGGCGCCCGCTGTTCCCACCACGCGGCGACGTTCTCGGCGTATTCGGAATAGGACTGCAGCCAATGGATCGCCGGGTAGTGGCGGGCGTTGGCCAGCTCGGTGTCCAACGCCCAGAAGCAGCGGATGAACCGCCGCGTGTGCTGCGTCACCGGCTCGGAGAAGTCGCCTCCCGGCGGACTGACGGCCCCGACGATTGTCACCGACGCGGGCTCTCCCGCCAGCGTGGTCACGGCGCCGCCGCGCTCGTAGAACTGGGCCAGCCGCGTCGCCAGTGTGGCCGGGAACCCTTCCTCGGCGGGCATTTCCTCGAGGCGCGCCGCCAGTTCGCGGAGGGCCTCGGCCCAGCGACTGGTGGAGTCGGCGAAAACGGCGACATTGAGGCCCTGGTCGCGGTAATACTCGGCCAGGGTGATGCCCGTGTAGATGGAGACCTCGCGTGCCGCCACCGGCATGTTCGAGGTGTTGGCGATCAGGATGGTGCGTTCCATGAGCGGGCGGCCGGAGCGCGGATCCTTCAACTCGGGGAATTCACGCAGCACGCTGGTCATCTCATTGCCGCGCTCGCCACAGCCGATAAACACGATGATCTCCGCGTCCGACCACTTGGCGAGTTGGTGCTGGGTGATCGTCTTGCCGGTGCCGAAGCCGCCCGGAATCGCGCCCGCGCCGCCCTTGCCCATCGGGAAGAACGTGTCGATGACACGCTGGCCGGTGATGAGCGGCAGGCCGACGCGCCAGCGTTCGCGAATCGGGCGCGGCTGACGAACTGGCCACCGCTGCATCAGGCTGATTGTGCGGTCGCCGCCGGGCGTCTCGATGACCGCCACGGGATCGCGCAGGCTGCACTCGCCGGGCGCCACCACCGACTTCACTCGGCCGGCGACCTCGGGCGGAATGAGCAGGCGGTGCCGCACCAAGGTCGTTTCCGGCACTTCACCGAAGACCTGTCCCGCCGCGACGGTGTCGCCGGGCCGCACCATGGGCGCAAAAGGCCAGCGGCGGTCGAGGTCCAGGGGATCCACCTTCTCGCCGCGTTGGATCCACGCGCCGCTGCGCTGCTCGATTCCTGGCAACGGACGCTGGATGCCGTCGTAGATGTTGCCGATGAGTCCCGGCCCGAGCCACACCGACAGCGGGGCGCCGGTGCAGCGCACGGGCGCGCCGGGCTTGAGCATCGTCGTGTCCTCGTACACCTGGATGGTGGCCCGGTCGCCAACGAGCCGCACCACCTCACCCACCAGGCCCAGATCGCCGACGTGCACGACCTCGTACATCGCGGCGCGTCTCATGCCGATGGCCGTCACGACAGGCCCGCTGATGCGGATGACGGTCGGCTCGGCACTCTCGGAACTGCTGTTCATGAGCCGCCTTGCTCCCCGATCGCCGCACGCGCCGCGATCTGCCGACGCAACTCCGGCCAGCAGCGTTCGAGCCGCGCCTCAAGGCTGAGGTTCCAGGCTTGCCGGCCCGTCTCATCCCCGAGCCAGAGGCCGCCGCGGTTCAGGTTTGAATCCGCCACCAGTCGCAGCTTCGAGTTCGAGCGGTTGGAACGGTTCCGGATTTCATCCGTCAACTCCTGGCCCAGGGCATCGTGGTTCGCTTGTGAAAGCCGAAGCTCAAACGCGTCGCCTGCCATTTGGCCGAGCGCCTCGGCCGCCAGACCCGCGATGACCTTCGGAAAATCGAAGCCGTTCCGCGCGCCGAGTTCGTCACGGGCGCGATCGTGGATCGCCTGAAGCAGACCCTCGATGCGCGCCGAGCGGATGCGCCCGGCCTCGACGCAGACTGTGGCGAGGATGGCTTCGGTCCGCCGCCTGGCCTCGGCGCGCGCTGCCTCCATCCGGTCCGCCCGCAATTGCGCGGCCTCCTTCTCCGCCTCGGCGAGGATGGACTCGGCTTTCTGCCGCGCGTGGTTCCGGATCGCTTCCGCACGCCTTCGGGCCTCATCGAGGATTTCCTGGCGCAGCAGATCGGATGCCTTGGAGTCAGGGGCTCGCACTCAGGTTCCTTCTCTCTTGTCCAGGCGGACACCGACGGCCGCATGCACGAGATGGCGCAGCGTCTTGCGCCCGGCCAGGGGTCCGTCCCGCCCGGGAATCTCGACGAGCAGCGGGCGATCGCGCTCGAGCCGAAAGGCGTCCACCAGCTTGCGCACCGATGCAGCGACCTGTTGCGTGAGGATCACCACGCCATGCTCCGGGTCCGCAACCGTGGCATCGAGAGCCTCCGCGGCCTCCGACGCCGAGGTCACGACACGGCCCTCGACGCCGGCCAGACGGAAGCCACGCACGGTGTCTTCGTCCGCGATGCAGTAGAACTTCACCCTCGGCCTCCCGGCTCACATCTTCTGGATGAGCATCATGGCGATGGCGAATCCGAGCACGGCCAGCCCTTCCGCCAGCGCCACAAACAACAGGCTGCGGATGAGCAGTTCCGGCTTCTCGACAGCCGCCCCCAGTGCGGCGGAGCCGATCTTGGCAACGGCGTAGCCGGCGCCAATGATGCTGACGCCCACGGCAAACGCCGCGGCCGCGCCGAGGCCGATGGTCTGATACACATCGCCCTTCTCCACAGCCGCTCGCGCGGCTCCCGTCTCGGCGGCCGCGGCCGCCGCGACCAGCAGCAGGGAGTCGGCGAGGAGCGTCCCGCGCAACCAACGAGGTGTTGTCTTCATGCCTTGTCTCGATTTCATGGTTCGGCTGCGCCCGGCCGACAGTGCAGCGAGCGCCGGGTTTGTTTGTTGTTAAGTCGGTTCAGCGGCCAGGCGGAAGGGAGTGAACGGGTGGCCTTCACCGGAGAAGAACTTCCCGAAGAACTCGTAGTACTCGAGGCGCAGCGCCTGCACGGACGCCACGATGCCCTCGAGCACCATCGCGACCAGGTTGCCGCCGATGACCACCGCAACGCCAAGGGCCGGGCCGCCGGCCGACAGGCGCTCGACCTGAGCGGCCAGAGTGAAGGTGGCCATCAACAGGGCCGCATGGCTCATCGCGTAGGCGGCCAGACGCACGAAACTGACGGTGTTTGCCAGGTAGAGCAACACACCCTCGAACGCGCCAACCAATGACTCCGTGACGGCGGCGACCAGGCCGTCGCCTGTCGACGCGTGGCCGGCGCGCTTGTCGAGCAGGAGTTCCAGGGGTTCCTTGAGCCCCCAGCAGGCAACGGGCAGCACGAGAAACACCACCAGCGCCGGCGTCCACCAACCGTGGGCCCGTATCGAGGCCGCTTTGGCCGCCAGGGCGAGCGCGCCCCAGTAGAACACGACGCCCATGACGCCGAACTTGCCGAGCAGGCCGTCCAGCCACTGCCGATGGCGCAAGCGGTTCGCGATGTTCAGCAGCAGGCCGAGGCTCATCAGCACCACACCGGCGCCGATCGCCAGGGTCATCAGGGCCATCGGGTCGCCCTCGAGCGGGTCGCGCCACAAGGCGTGTTCCTTGAGCCGTGGCAGGCCGAAGTAACTCCCATACGCCACGCCCCACGCGGCGCTCGAGAGACCGTTGAAGAGGAAGAGAACGCCCAGGTCGCGGTTCCGGGGCGCTCGTCTCGCCAGCAGCAGCACCAACCCGCCCAGCGCCAGCACACCGCCGTGCCCGACATCCCCGAACATCATGCCGAACATCAGCACATAACTGACCGCGACGAATGCCGTGGGCACCAGTTCGCGGTAGCTGGGCAGGCCGTAGGCCGACACCAGCAGTTCAAACGGACGCAGCAACCTTGAATGCCGGAGCAACACCGGAATCTCCGCCTCCGGCACATCCCGAGGCGATGCGGCCTCGACGGCACAGCGGCCACCTGTCGCCTCGATCAGTCGCTCTCGAATCCCTGGCACGGCGGCTTCCGGCACCCAACCGGTGATCAGCACCGCGGCGTCCGTGCGGGGCGAGCATTGTTCCGCTTTCAGCAGACATCGTTCGGCTTTAGCCCACGCCTCAAACAGGGCTAGCGGCCCGGCCGCTTCCGCGGCGAACGCCCGCATCTCAACCTCCAGCCGCTCGACGTCCGATTGGCTCCGTGCCCGCTCCTGTTGCATTCTTGCCAACAACTCATCCGCGGTCGCCCCTTCCGCTGGGGGGAGTTTTGCTGCGCGGAAGCCGGCCCTCTTCAGCGCGTCGTCGATGGGGATGCCACGTGACCGGGTCGTCATGGCCAGTAGCGACTCCCGTGCGCCCTGCGCCGGCAGCGGCAGCAGAACCGCGCGGTCCCCAAGCTCGAGCCGTGCCAACGTGCCTTCCGGCAGACTGCCGGTGACGAAGTGCAGGAACTCGGACCGTCCGACGGCATCCAGCGGCAGGTTCAGCCCGCGGAGGCTCGCGACCTGCGCGGCAACACCGTCCAACTCGCCGCGGCGCCGCAGGTCATGGTCTCGACGCTTCAGCAGGGCGTGCGCCTTCGACTCCAACTCGGCAAGTTCGGCCTCGACGCGCTCGGCGGTCATCTCAGGCGGCGCTGATTCGCCGCCGAGGCCGACCACTTGAAAAGAGCGACGCAGCTCGGCAACCCGCGACTGGATTCTCTCGCAGACCGCGATTTCCCGCGAGCGATCCGGCGGCGGCCGCGGCGCGGTTTGCTGGCCGGCCGGAGTCGACACCAGTTGCACAGCGCCCAAACGGCCTAACTCGCGCAGCACCGGACGCTCGTCGCGTTCCAGCACGACCACGCTGAGTCGCATCATGGGCGCCGGCCTAAACATGGGCCACCTCCGACTTCGAACGCGGGATCAGCCGCGCGCGCATCCGCTGCGCCGGAAGCTGCGTCCGAATGCCTTCGGAGAGCGTGATCAGGTTCGCGACTTCCACCCGCCGCAGGGCGACGTAGGCGACCACTGCGGCCAGGCCCATGTGGCTCCGGCGAAACGCGCCATTGGCCAGCCGCACGAAGCGGCTCCAGGCCAGCGCCTCGAGGTCCGCCGGGGCCATTGCGCCCGCGGTTTCGCTCTGGCCTTCCGGCACACTCGGCAGCGAATCCACGGCGCGTCCCAGCGCCCGGCTCGCCGCCGCGCGCAAATCGACATCCGCCAGCATCGCCGCGAAGCGTTCCCGGGGAATGCCCGTTCCGGGGACGTGGAGCGGGGCCAGCGCCGTCGCGT
Source organism: Verrucomicrobiota bacterium (assembly GCA_040766265.1). Taxonomy (GTDB): domain Bacteria; phylum Verrucomicrobiota; class Verrucomicrobiia; order Limisphaerales; family J093; genus MWFF01. Next base: position 2,450 of record JAXGQW010000047.1, on the reverse strand, counting down.
CCAAGCGGTGGATGAACCTGCCCCGCGCGACCAGCATGAGATGGAAGGCATCGATTTCTTGGAGCACAAGCGGTCTCACCAGCTCCCCATCCTCGCCGCCGAGCGCGTCGGCTCGCGCCAACAACTCCTCGAAGTAGCCTTGGTCCAACGCCACCTCGAAAAAGAACGGCCGTTTCTCGTCGCGGTGTGATCGGGCTGCTTCTCCAAACCTCTTTTGCAGCGGTCCGCGGGGCATCAGGGTCTGAAACTCCTCCATGGATTTGGCGGAGGCCAGAGCCCCCGTATCCAAAGCGAACTCGCGCGGCAATGGCAGCAGATAGAGCCCCAGCGACTGCTGGCGGTCGCCGGCCAGAACGCCGCGGACCAGGACCTTCAGGTTCTCGACCTGGAACCGCGCAACCAGCCATCGGAGCAGGTCCGCCCCCGCGCGCGCCACATGCCCGGCGAGGCGGGCCATTTCCTGGGCCAATTCCTGCACGAGCCGCCGTTGAATCGCCGCGGCCGAATCCAACTCGGCCCCCGTCACGATCTCGGAGCAGAGGCGTGGCAGTTCGCGCAACTGGCATAATGCGTCCAGCCTTGTTCCAAGCGCCATCCGGGCGCACCGCCCATGAACCCGGGCGGCGAGGAAGTCCAGATTGTTCGTCATGCCTGGCATTGCGATGTTGGGCCTCTCCACGCCGCATCGGCTCACATTGAGCCCGGTTACTTCACACGCTTTGCGAGGAACCGTAACCGGGCTAGTTACCTCGGGCTGCAAATGCAGCGAACGACCGCCTTGACCAGGCGATCCTGCAGCGCGTCGTCGATGCGTGCCTGGCTCTCAATCTCGGCCACCGCTGCCTGCAACCGTTTCGCCTTCTCCCCCCGAGCCGCCTCGACAGCCGTTTCGATGAAATGCGTCGCGTCGGCACGGGCTTCCCGGCGCGCGCGAGCGACCACATCCTGGGCACCCTTCTCAGCCTCGGCCACCACGCGCTCTGCCTCCTCCCGCGCCGCCCGGACGATGCCTTGGGCTTCGCCTTCGACCCGAATCAGGCTCTGAATCACCTCCCGCATGGCACCGAGTCGGATTGCACGCCCAGTTTTTCCTGCAACTTGGCCAGCACAGCGTCCGCCGCGGCTTCGACGGCGAGTTCACCCATGTTCAGCACGAGGTCGTAATCCTCCTCCGAGTCGACATCCCTTCCGAACGCTTCACGGATGAAATCCGCGCGCTCGGCATCTGTCTGCTCGACTTGCCGCCGCGCTCGCTCGATGGAAATGCGCTCGCGTTCTGCGAACCGGCGAACCCGCACTTCGAGGGGTGCCCTCAGGCGCACACTCACGGCGCACTCGGCAGGCAGGATGTACTTCGCGCCGCGTCCCAGGATGATCACCTCCCCATGATGGCCGAGGGAGAGAATCACCTCCCGAAGATGGTGAAGATACGTCTCGCGGCCAACGCCTTCACCTTCCGCGAGCTTGCGGCAGAATTCACTCCACCCGTGCCGCACCCGCTCGTCCACGCTCGCAATCAACTGGCGGCGCACATGCGCGCTGTGAGCCACTTCGTCGACGATCTCCCGATCGAACACATGCCATCCGACACGCTCGCCGATCAGGCACGCCAGGCTGGTCCCGCCGCTGGCGCATTCGCGGGACACCAGGAGGCAAGGGCCATAGCCCGTGGCCCTCACGCGCACGGGAGGGGGCCGGGGGTACTGGCTACCGAGACGCCGCTTGAGTTCGCACAGGTCGAACTGACGCCCCGCTAAGCGTTCAAAGCTCGTCATAGGCCACCTCGTTGTCCACGGTCCAATCGCCGATCCCAGCACTGCAAATCCCCCTTGACCTGCCAGCAATCGGGTCCACTCGAATCCTTCCCGAAAGGCAGACCGCCAAGCACCACGTCGCTTCCTCAATGTGATCTATCCAGAGCGACATAAACGATGCACCGCCGGGTCACGCGACGGAACTTCTGACGCCGTGTATTGAGACAAAGGACTCTACCACACTCTTGCCGACATACAAGGTGCGCATCGACTGGTTGGCTCAACCGGCCGGAGGGCAAAAGGGTGCTCCCGCACTGGGCCCGTGAACCTGTCCAGAGCACCAAACTTCGGGTGCATGGCCTTGCCGTCGGGTGAGGCCTGCCTGTGCCGCGCTCCCTTTCGCGCGGTTCCTCGTTCACAAACACAATTATCAGCCCCGACGACTCCTGGGCGGCCAGTCCGCCACCCAGGCCTACTTTGAGCGCCCGCGCAAGCGCTGGAACCGCGGGGAACGCCATCGAATTCTCGCCTGGATTGGCGCCCGCGCGAAGCGTATGCTGCCCGGCATGGATCACCCCGGTCACCGCGACCTGCGCAGCGCCTGGCGCCGCGCCGCCGAATCCTGGCCCCGCCTCCAGGGCCTGATCGTGGTCTTCATCAACCCACAACCTGTTACCCCATTTTCTCCCAAAATGG
>JAXGQW010000046.1:0-40538 GCA_040766265.1 Verrucomicrobiota bacterium | reverse complement strand
CGCTGTGTCTCTGCGGTTCAATTCGGAACGGTGTCGTCTATCCCCGCGGGTTGTTTACAGGCTTCCAGGCGCGGGCGGAGGAACGGTCTCATCACGTCCTGAGACGCTGCCATGGAGGACTCGCGTCCGCTCGGTCCAGCACGGGTCCTTGCGTGTGTGCCCGAGCGTGTTAGACTGGCCCCCTGTGAAGACAGTTCGAGCGGCTCGTCCAACTGGTCGGCGACCGGTCCGGTTCAACCTGCCCGACGATTACGAAGTGCGCCTAGCCAGTCATGAGGCTGCCGCCGGGCGCCCGCGCAACGAGTTGGCGCGCGAGTGGGCGCAGGAGCGGTTGGACCTGCTGGATTTTCCGTGTCTGGAGTTTCGCTCCAACTCCGCGGGGCGGTTTGCTGTCGTCCGCGGAACGCGTCTGGCGGTTTGGCACCTGGCGGCGCTGGCGCGCACTCTGGGATGGGGCGATGACCTCGCCCAACACCTGAATATTCTACCTGAGGCGGTGGCATCCGCCGAGGGATACTACCAGCGCCACCGGGCAGAGGTCGAAGCCCTGATCGCCGCCAACGAGGCAATGGGCTTTGACGAGGTCAAGCACCTGCTGCGCCAAGTGCGCCGGCTGAGTGAAATTCCTGCTTGATGCCCATATCAGCCCGTCCGTCGCCGCCGCGATGGCTCAGTTGGGGAGCCGTGCGGTGGTTCTGCCGATTCAAGACTGGCACGAGGGGGTGTACGTCGCCCAACACGGCGAGAGTGACCTCCCCTGGCTGCGAATGGCTGGCCGTGAGGGCTGGATCATCGTCCACGACGACAGAAACACGCTTCTCCGGGATTACGCTTTGCTGGCCCGCGAAGGCTGCGAAATGCCGGGATTCGCTGTGGTCGGCCACGCACACCGCGCTGATGTCGGCTGGATCGCACGCCGACTGGTGGAACTCGAGCGCCGCTGCGCAAAGGAGAAGCCGGGCAATGTGCAGGTGTTCTTGTGAGTCCCACACTGGTGGACGCGCCGCGGATCTCGAACATCACGGCCGACAGCGAGGGTACCGTCCACCTTCGCATCGAAGGGGTCTATGGGCGGGCCATCACCGTTGAAGTCTCCGAGGACTTGGTCAATTGGAGCGAAGCGGCGAATCCGGTGCTGGCGGAATCCTCGGTCGAGCTCGAGTTCCCGACGCCCGCGGGTGCTCCCTACGGCTTCTACCGCACGGTGTTGCGGTGACTCGGCAGAGCCGGGCTTTCAGGATCGGGCGCTTGGGCTTGCCATTGAATAGCCCTCCCTCTGCGCGCTCTGCGGCTCTGTGGTTCAATCCGGGGCGGTGACAGTCATCGGATGGGATTCACCACAGAGGCGCAGAGCACTCAGAGGGAAGAGCGCTTCATCAAGCCGGGCGGACCATGAATTAGCCCGGATCGAGGGTGTCGATTCTGGCCTTCAGTGTGCCTTCTGAGGCGAATCCGACGTGGGTATCGACGACCTTGCCATCTTTGAAAAACAACAAGGTTGGCAATCCTTGAACCCCAAACCGACGGGCCAATCCCGACGCGTCATCGACATTGACCTTCACGAATTTCACTTTGCCCGCGTACTGGGATGCGACCTGTTCCAGGGCTGGCGCCATCCGCCGGCAGGGGCCGCACCACGGGGCGTAAAAGTCGACCACCACCAGCGTTGGAACCGCCACCACCTCCGCATCGAATTCCGATTCTGCAATCCGCTTCACGTTCGATGTGGACGCATCGATCGAGGCGGACGACCGGGCGCCACCCGACGAAAGAAAAAGCAGCAGTCCCATACCTCCCCCGAAGAGGGCCCCCCTCCACCACGTGGCCGTCAAGGGACAGGTCCCCGAGTTGCACTGGCCGAAATAGCCGAGCGCAGCCCCGAGTGCGCCACCGATCAACACGCTCAGAGTTAACCCCATCATGCCGTGATTGAGCCTCGGGACGGCCAAAGGTTACGTCTCAACCCGGGTCGATTCACTCCCTGGTCGTTTTCTCCAGACCAGAACCATTCGGACTCAACTCGGAGGAGCGGGTGTCTGAACTCCGATCGAGCCGCAGGGAGTTGCATGAGCAGAGGCACTTGGGTTTGCCTCGATTTGGCGCGCGGGGGCACAAGGGACGGTGCGGTGCACCTGGAGGTTCTCGGCGGGAATCGAGTATGCGCCGCGTCGGGGCACGCGGCCTGGTGCGCTCCGTTCGCGCACACGAAGGCGTTGGAGTGGGGGCCTCCTCGTCGCCCCTCCGGCAATCTCGATCCGTTGTAGGCCCGGCGCGCTCACCGGGCGACAGAACACCGACAACAACCAGATGCGCGGCCGCACGCCGTGCTTGCCCGAAAGGCGCTGCATCGGCAACCTCAGGCTCCGTGAATGCGAACAGATCTCCCGTTCCACCGGGGCTTTTCTCAGACGAGGAGGACGCTGGCAGGCCGTTGTTCCGATGCGGCAAGAGGCCCCGCTCCCAGGAACGCTCGACGCCCGCCGATGGGCGTTGTCATCAATCAGATCAGGCCCCTTCGAAGGCGGGTGATCCGCTGAGGCACCAACCAAAACAGCGAAAGGCCAACCGATGACACGTGCATCGTCTTTGGAGACCGCACGGACGTGGCTTTGGCCATGGGCCGCAGTCCAGACCATGGCTGGAACCGCGCCGCCGCTGCCCATTCACTTGCCCGCCGAAGCCCCGGCGCATTGGACGCAGATGCTCGGACGCGGCGCGCGGTTCGTTTGGGCTGACCTGCCCGACGATCTGCGGGAGGGTGTGCGCTGCGTGGGCGCCCATGAGGCCAACCGCACCGCTCGGTCGGAGCCGGCACATCAACGCCCAGGACTTAACCACCCGAACTCGCCTTAAAACCGCCATGAGTACACGCGATCTGAATCTGAAAGGGCGGCGGATTGTATTGTTGTTTGGCGGACTGGTTCTGCTGGCTGCAGCTGGATCGTGTTTCGCCGCCGAAAGGGCGGGCAACTCCGGCGTGCTCGAGTTCATTCGAGCGCAGCGCGAGCGGCGTCTGACACAAGTGCCGCGAGAAGTGTTGGCCTTCTATTATACGTGGTATGGCCGGCCGGAACGGCACGGGCGCTGGGTGCATTGGGGAAGGGTCGATCCGGACCGACATGAGATTTCGGAATCGACGCACTATCCGGCCTTGGGCGGCTACGATTCGCACGACCCGGTGGTAATCGACCGGCACATCGATCAGGCCAAGGCGCACGGCCTGACGGGCTTCATCGCCACGTGGTGGGGCCAGGGCACCTACGACGACCGTGCGTTTGTCACCCTGCTGGAACGGGCGGAGAAGAAGAACTTCAAGGTGACCGTGTATTGGGAGACGGCCCCCGGGACCGGCCAACGCCAGGTCGACCAGGCCATCAGCGACCTGGCTTACGTGCTTCAACGCTATGGCTCGAGCCCGGCTTTCCTCAAGGTCGAGGGTAAGCCAGTGGTTTTTGTCTATGGCCGAGTCATGGGTCAAGTGCCGCTCAAGTCCTGGCCGGCCATCGTTCAGGGAGCCCGGGAGAAGGCCGGCGATGTGTGGCTGATCGCCGACGGATACCAGGCCGGGTATGCCCGGATGTTCGACGGCGTTCATACGTACAACATCTGTGACTGGGTCCAGGGCAAAAGGCCGGACGAACTACGCGCTCTGAGCGCTCATGCGTTCGCCGACGCCGTCCAATTGGCGCGAACCCACGGCCGCATCAGTTGTCTGACGGTCATTCCCGGTTACAACGACACCAAGATACGCACCCCCGGCATCAACGCGGAACGTCAGGGGGGCCAGACCTATCGTGTCCTGTGGGAAGAGGCGATCAAGGCCGATCCGGATTGGGTGCTGATCACCTCGTGGAACGAGTGGCACGAAGGCTCGGAAATCGAGCCGAGTTGGGAGGAGGGTGACGCTTACCTGAAGCTGACTGGCGAGTATGCGCCTCGGTTCCGGACCAATCCCGTGAGCGCGGCGCGCGGCTTGTCTCCCGCGGCATTGGCTCCGGAAAAGGCCCGGCAAGTTCAAGCCTGGTTTGCCGGCAAGACGGTCGGCCTGCTGCCCGACTTCTCCGGCGATGCGGCGTTCTGGCTGCTGGATGCCGGGGTCGATGTCCGGGAGTTGACTTGGGCCGATCTGCTGGATCCGCAACGGTTCAATCCGCAGAAGCTGCCGCTGATCCTGCATGCGGGAGGCGAGCACTACGTGCGCAGTGTCGAAGCTGAGGGTGATGTCGAGCAAGCCCTCCAACGCTACCTGGCTGCTGGCGGTTTCCTGGTGGCGATCCCGAGCCTGCCATTCCCGTTTTTTTACGATGACGCGGCGGGCCGGCCTGCGCCGATAGCCAGCAAGGTGGGCCTTCCGGTCACCGGTGGATGGGAAACGCCGGCGTCCAACGTGGTGCTGACGTTCCATCTGAACACAGAGTTGTTGCCAGAGCTGTCGCGAACGGTCGCTTTTCCGGCTGCGGGCGATCGGCGCTGGCGGCCGGCAATGCGCGAACAGACCCCTCCAGAAGGTCTTTATGTGTCGTTGGCCCGGCTCAAGGACGCCGACGGGAAGAACTATGGCGATGGCATGGCTTACGTTGAACATCGCGCGGGAGCGCGACGTGGAGGCAAGAGCCTTTACGTCTGGATGCGCATGCCGGATGTGTTGGGCCTCAATGAGTGCCTGTACGCCGTGTTTCAGTTCGCCGCGCAGACACTTGGACCGACCGAGTGAGGGAGATCTGGGCGCTTCCGTGACGCACTTGATTGGAAGAGGGTGGCAAACCGTGTCACGACTCTTGGATCGGTTCCTTTTCAGACGATGAAAACACTCGCTGTGCTCGGTGTTGTCCTTGCGTTGTTCGGCGTGCGCGCTTCGTCATTGGGGGCGGAACTGCGACCCAACATTGTCCTGCTCATGGGCGATGACCACGGCTGGTGAGACTCACCTCGAACGAGACCGGCGGCCAAGTCACGCGCCCACAGGGCGAGGTGCTGCGTGAGCGCTACGCCGAGATCACTGCCCTCGACCGCGCCGTCGGCAACTTGCGGAAGCATCTGGCAACCCGGGGTCTGCGCGACAATACCCTGCTCTTCTACTGCGGCGACAATGGCACATCGGGCGACGCGGCGCTCGGCATCCCGCACCGCGGCGCCAAAGGCCAGATCTACGAAGGCGGCATCCTTGTCCCCGGTCTCATCGAGTGGCCTGCACGCATTCGGCAGCCGCGGACCACGGGCGTCCGTGCCAGCACCAGCGACCTGTTGCCGACCCTTTGCGCCCTGGTCGGACATCCGCTGCCCGCACGTCCGCTCGACGGCCTGGACCTCACACCGCTGCTCGACGGCAAAATGACCGAGCGTCCGACGCCGCTTTACTTCTGGGAATACGACACCGCCCGCTTCGCGGGAGCCAAGCCCGAACCTTACGTTGACCCGAAGTTGCAGGAAGGTACGACGCCGCTCGTCAAACTTCAGGGAGGCAAGGCAACGCGCAACTTCATCAACTGGCGCCATCCCGCGCTCACCGCCGACGACACCCGTGGTCCGCGCTCGATCATCGAGGGGCGTCTCAAGCTCGTCATTCACGACCAGAAGAATGGCGCGCTCGGGCAGGAACTGTTCGACCTCGATGCCGACCCGGCAGAGAGGACGAACCTCATTGAACAGCAGCCCGACCGCGCTGAGCATCTGAGCGCCAAACTGCGCGCCTGGCAGAACTCGGTGCTGAGAAGCCTTACGGGCGCGGATTACGCCCCATGACCCCTCTCCCATACCGCCCTCGTCGGGGGACAGGTCGCATCAATGAACCCGACCGTGACAATCCCAGCGCACCGGACACGCGTGGCGAAATTCATCGCGTCGTAGTAGCGCACTGCTTCGATGATATTCGAGGCGGGCACGGCGGGCGGATTCGGCAGGAACTTCGGACAGCCGTTGGCCCGCCCAACCACCACGCCGGTGTGATCGCACATCGCCGGCACTCCGGCGGCGAAGAAGCTCACGCGCGGATCCAGGCCGGCTGCGACAATGGATTGGGCGCCGCCCTGGCTGCTGCCGTGGACGATCAACGTGCGCCTGTCCCACTCCGGTTGCGCCGTGAGGAAATCAATGGCCCGCACCAGTCGCAGGAACATGCCGAGGAAGTAAACCGTCTCGCGCGACTCTCGTCCCCGCGTCCGGTAGTCCTTCAGGTCGGCATTGGCGAGGTTCGTGTAGTAGTCCTCAGGCTGCCCGTTGGGCAAGCCGTGGGCGTTGATGTCCAGCGCCAGCCGCGCCACCTGCACGCCCTGGTTCGAGAATGGATCGGTGTACGAGGAAAAGAAGATGTGGGTTTGGCCGCCCACCCCGCCGATCGCCCAACTCGGCCGGCGGCTACGCCTGCCAGGTCGATGATTGGACCCGGTTGGACCGGTTCCTGATCCTCGGCGCCGAGGGCGGCACCTACTACATCGCCGAGTGCGACCTGGTGAAGGAAAACCACGACGCCCTGGTCCGCTGCATCCAGGCTGACGGCGTTCGCGCCGTGAACCGGATCGTTGAGATCAGCGATGGCGGCCGCGCGCCCAAGAACGACCCGGCCATCTTCGCCCTGGCGTTGGCGGCCGCACACGGCAGCCCGGCCGCCAAGGCCCTGGCCTTCGAGAAGCTGGGCAAGCTCTGCGGCATCGGCACGCACCTGTTCCACTTCGCCGAGTACGTCAATGCTCTGCGCGGTTGGGGCCGGGGTCTGCGCAATGCGGTGGGCCGCGGGAAGTGGTCCCGACCCAATGGCTCAATGAGCCGGAGGCTTGGGAGGCCCTGCTCCAGCACATGCCGATGACGGCCATGATCCGCAACCTGGGCAAGGAAACACCGCTTGCATGACCCCCGAGAGATATGAACAACGCGGGCTAGATCGCGGTGAGAAGGGCGATCTCAAGTGGCAGCCGGTCGCGAAGCGTGTGGAGTGCGGCGGTTGACCGCCGCTTTCCGAGGACGGTTCTCTGTGCATTCCCATACTATGGCGGTGCTGAAGCACACGCACTCCAGACGCTTCGCGCTACCGCACACGTTCGCGCCCGGGCAGCTTCCGTGCAAGGTCCGCATCTCAGCCGCCGTAAGGTTGACGCGTATGCGCAGGTGCGGGAGTGCTCCTGGCGCTGGACGTCAGCGGTTCGATGGACGGTTCGCGCGTCGCTGGTTCGTGCCTCACGGCCCGCGAAGCCAGTGCCGCAATGGCGCTGGTCACCGCCGCGACGGAGCCCGAATGCGTATGCGGCTTCACCTTGATTGAACTCAAGCGCAAGAACAGAGCCCACGAGCCCTACATTGCAGACCTCCGCTGCTGTGGGGAACCTTCAGCCCAAGGACCGTGCCCCTGTGCGGCCGTGAACCCGACCAACCGGGCAGGGCTCTGAAGCGCTCGTCGATTGCGTTCATGCGGTGGTCAATACAATAGTCTTGCTTCAGGAAATCGACCAGGCGGAGCTTGGCAGCAGCCCAGGCGTCGGTCGCGGCGGTCTCGAGACTTTGGCGAATGACAACTTTGGCGAATGATCTTGCCATCCACCTTCGTTCTGCCGTAGAAAGTGCCGCTGCTGACGTACTGCAGCAGGTGTGGGATCTTTGGAAAAGAGCGCCATTTGCCGTCTTTGGAGAGGCAGTGGTCGGTTGGTTTGCCTGTTGTATCACCCGTGGAGTTCGGGTTCGCGTTCACGACCGGAACCTACGGCATACAAAGGGCGGATCCAACGCAAAGAAGCGGAGATCCGATACCTGTTGTAAGTTGTTGGTAGCAAAGTGTTGCGCGCGTGGCGGAATTGGCAGACGCGCTAGATTCAGGTTCTAGTGGGTAACACCGTGCAGGTTCAAGTCCTGCCGCGCGCACCAGACTCTCAACACCCGCTCAGTCCCCGGCCTCGAGAGGCGCTCGATAGCGGTATTTCCTGGGCAGTTCGAGGACTGCTTTCAGCCGTTTCATGCCGTCCGTGCAAGTGGGGGCGGACAGGGATGCGGCTGCGACGCAGACACCGGCTTCCAGACAACGCTTCAACTCCCAGCCCTCGTGGAGCCCGATGAGAACGCCTGCGCAGAAGGCGTCGCCCGCGCCGGCCATTCCGGCGATGTACTTGGGTGGCAGGCTGAGCGAGGGTTGCCAATGGTCATCGCCCTTGCGGGTGCGGGCGAAACCGCCTTCGGGGAAGTGGATCACGACCAGTTCCTTGACTCCGAGCTGGAGCATGGCGCCCGCGGCGTGGCGGAGGGACACCGTATCAAGGGATCCATCGGCCTGTCGGATTCTGAACCCGGTTGTTTTGCCGGCTTCGATCTCGTTGAGGATGCAGTAATCGACGTGTTTCAGGGCGGGCGTCACGATGCGGTTGAAGCGGTCGCTGTCTTCGCTCACGACGTCGACGCTGGTTTTGACGCCGGCGCTTTGGGCGCGGGCGAGCAGGGCGGCGGCCTTTGTGCCGCACGTCTTGTCCGGTTTGTCCAGTTCGTCGAGGAGGAGCAGGTAACCCAGATGGAACATCCGGGCTTTGATCCTCGCAAAATCGAGATCGGCGCCGGTCCAGAGCGCATTGGCGCCCCGCATATGGAAGAAGGTGCGGTTGCCGCCCCCGATTTCGGTCATGACATCGGTGTAGGAGGTGGGGGCCGCGGTTGTCTGGCGCAGGTACTTGGTATCGATGTTATGACGCTGGCAATCGTCGATGATCGTCTGGCCGAGGGCGTCTTTGCCGACCAATCCGGCGGCCATGATCGGGAATGAAACCCCCAGCTTGGCGAGGTCGATGGCCACGTTGTAAGGAGCGCCCCCGGTGCCCTGGCTTTGGGAGCGGATGTTGGCCAATTGCTCGCGCTGCGGGTAGACGTCGATCAATTTGACCTGGTCGATGATCCAATTTCCTCCGCAGAGAAGTCCGTTGCGGGCAGAGACAGATTTCTTGTTCATGGAATGCTCGGCGCGCTCACGATCACAGGACTGTTCGCGCTCTGGAACAAGGCGAGTGTAAGCAAAGGCAAAGAGCGTGTCACCAGCAAATTGTGCCTCGGCGCGCGCCGGGGCGCATCTGGTTGTTGTCGGTGGTCGTGGCGACCGAGGCCCCGTCGAAGGCTCGTGGTCTCCCGAAATGGCCGGATGCGGTCATACGCCCCCGAACGGACGCATTCCGCCAAAGCGTTCAACAGGCCACGCGCAGCCTTGGGAAATGCCGGGCTAGCGCGCATGAGTGCGCCTTCCGATGGCATCGGCTCCGCGTTCTTCAGAAGTTGGTGAGAAATGGGCGCTAGCGTCCGCAGCAGTGCTTGTACTTCTTGCCGCTGCCGCAGGGGCAGGGGTCGTTGCGACCGACCTTGGGCATGGCGCGGACGGGGGTGCGGGTGCGGGCGATTTCCTCGGTGGCTTCGGTGACCACGTCGCTGGCGCGCTTGCCGCCGGGGCCGGAGCGGGGGGCGGCTGCGCCCGCGGCGGCGGTTGCGGGGGCTGGGCCGAAGGCGCTGGTCTGGCTATGGACGGTGCGCTGGGGAAGGTTGCGGAAGAACTGTTCGAAGGCGTTGAGGCTCGAGGCGCTGAGGAAGATATTGCGGCAGATCTCGGTCTTGATGTTGAGCATGAGCTCGTCGAACATCTTGAAGGCTTCCACTTTGTATTCGATGAGCGGGTCCCGCTGGCCATAGGCGCGCAATCCGATGCTGTTGCGCAGGCTGTCCATGTGGTAGAGATGCTCCTGCCACAGTTTGTCGATGGCGCTGAGGATGGTGTATCGCTCGACCGAACGCAGATTGTCGGGGTTTTCGAAGCTGATCTTGAGTTCGTAGAGGTCGCGGACTGCCTTGCCGATATGCCGGGCCACGGCGTATTGACCGGCGTTGAGTCCGTCGAACAGCGATCCGGGCACAGGGACATCCTGGCCCGTGTCGGCGATCTTCAGGATGTCATCCTCGGGCAGTCCGATGGGGAAGCTCAGGTTGACCCAATCCGCCAAACCGCGCTTGTTCCATGTGTCCGGCTCGGTGTCGGCGCTCGTGAACTGTTTGACCTTGTCGATGACCACCTCCTCCATGATGTCCATGAGGCGGTCGCGCGTGTCGGCGCCGTGGATGATCTCGTTGCGGAAGCCGTAGACGACCTCGCGCTGTTTGTTCATGACGTCGTCGTACTCGAGCGTGCGTTTGCGGATCTGGAAGTTGTGCTGCTCCACCCGCTTTTGCGCCTGCTCGATCGAGCGGTTCAGGAACGGGTGTTCGAGTTCCTGGCCTTCTTCGAGACCGACACGTTCCATGACCTTGACGATCTTGTCGGAGCCGAAGAGCCGCATGAGATCGTCTTCGAGGGAGATGAAGAAGTGGGACGAACCGGGGTCGCCTTGTCGGGCGCAGCGTCCGCGGAGTTGGCGATCGATTCGGCGGGCTTCGTGGCGCTCGGTGCCCATGACGTGCAGGCCGCCCAGATCGGCCACGCCGGGCCCCAGTTTGATGTCGGTGCCGCGTCCGGCCATGTTGGTGGCGATGGTGACCGAGCCGTGCTGGCCGGCGCGGCTGACGATTTCGGCTTCCTGCTGGTGGTACTTGGCGTTGAGGACCGAATGCACGATGCCGACCTTCTTGAGCATTCTCGATAGATGCTCGCTGACCTCGACCGAGATGGTGCCGACCAGAATGGGGCGGCCTTGGGCGTGGATGGACTGGATCTCGCTGACCGCGGCGTTGTACTTCTCGCGTTTCGTCTTGTAGACCGTGTCGTGGGCGTCTTTGCGGACGCACGGTTTGTTGGGCGGAATGACCAGCACGCCCAGTTTGTAGATGTCCCAGAACTCAGAAGCCTCCGTCTCCGCCGTGCCGGTCATCCCAGCCAGCTTTTGGTACATGCGGAAGTAGTTCTGGATCGTAATGGTGGCGAGGGTCTGGTTTTCCTCCTCGACGCGCACGCCCTCCTTGGCCTCGACGGCCTGGTGCAGACCGTCGCTCCAGCGGCGGCCCGTCATGAGGCGTCCTGTGTTTTCGTCGACGATGACGACCTTGTTGTCCTGGACGACGTATTGGACATCGCGCTGGTAGAGGCCGTAGGCCTTCAGGAGTTGGGAGATGCAGTGGATCCGCTGGGCCTTGGCCTCGAATTCCTTCTGCAGCTTGGCCTTCATCTCGACGCGCTTCCGCACATCCGGCTCCGGCCCGGTGTCGACCTCGTGGAACGCGGTGATCAGGTCCGGGACGACGAAGGCGTCTGGATCCTGCGGGCTGAGGAAGGCGCGGCCTTTCTCGGTCAAATCCGCCTCGTGGCCTTTTTCATCGATGGCGTAGAGGAGTTGCTCCTTTTCTCCGTAGAGCAGCACCTTCTTCTGATCGGCATGCAACTCGAGTTCGGCCGCGTTCATCATCTGGGCGTTCTCGGGGTTCTCGAGCAGCGCATGCAGGCTGGGCGAGCGCGGGTTGCCCATCTTGACGCGGTAGAGCAGCAGCCCGATTTGGCGCTGAAGATCCTCGGGGTCGACGGGATTGGAGCCGTCTTCGGGGCGCAGTTTCTTGAGGAGATCCTGGGCCTCGGTGAGGAAGCGGTTGCAGAGCCGTTCCTGGGCATGGACGATCGACTCGACCTGCCCTTTGAACTGCATATACAACTCGATTCCCGCGCTGACCACGGCGGGCCCGCTGATGATGAGCGGCGTGCGCGCCTCATCGATCAGGATGGAGTCGACCTCGTCGACGATCGCGTAATGGTGCCCGCGTTGAACCTGTTCTTCTTTGGTGATGTAGATGCCGTTGTCGCGCAGGTAATCGAAGCCGAACTCGGCGTTGGTGCCGTAGGTGATGTCGCAGTTGTACTGCTCGCGTCGCAATGCGGGCGGCTGATCGTGCAGGATGCAGCCGACCGTCAGGCCCAGGAACCGGTACACCGCCCCCATCCACTCGCTGTCGCGCGCGGCGAGGTAGTCGTTGACGGTCACGAGATGCACGCCGCGCCCGGCGAGGGCGTTGAGATAAACCGGCAGGGTGGCCACCAGCGTCTTGCCTTCGCCCGTGGCCATCTCGGTGATCCGCCCCTTGTGCAGAGCCCAACCCCCGATCAACTGCACGTCGAAGGGGACCATGTCCCACTTGATGACATGGCCCCGCACGGTGATGTCTTTGCCCAACAGCCGGCGACAGGCATTCTTGACCACCGCAAAGGCCTCCGGGAGAATCTCATCGAGCGCGGACTGGATCTCCTGTTTGTCCTCGATGGCGGCGAGGCGCGCCTTCCACGCGGCGGTTTTCTCGCGCAGGGCCTCGTCGGGCAGCGACTGCAGGGACTGCTCGATCTCGTTAATGCGCGGCACGACCGCGCGACTCAGACGCCTCACCTCGCGATCGTTCTTCGATCCGATGACTTTCTTGATGATGAACCCAAGCATGTGAACAAAACGGTTCGGAGAACCTACGGGAAGGGTGGGGGAGCGTCAAAAGGATTCAGGACGCACTGTGCGTCTGAAAACGGGGCGAGTTCCTGGCCCGAGTCAGCCAGGGCCGCCAATCAGGGCCGCGTGGAACTCGGCCCTCCGAAAGAGGCCAGCCCACGGAAAGAGCGGCCGGGTCATGGCAGAGCATTGGCATTCGACCTGACCTCACGAGGTCATCGTCTTGCTGCCAAAGAGAAGCGCAATCCCAATTCCTGCTCTTGATCATGCTCTTGCTCCTGATCCCTGCGGCAGAGCAAGAGCAAGAGTAGGATCAAGAGCAAGAGGGTGGGAAATGAGTCTGCGACTGTTGTCCTCGTGAGCATGCCCATTTACTGAGGTCTGTTCGACGGTTGAATGCGCGCGAGGACCATGAAGCAGAGACCTTCAGCATTCGATGCTCAACGCGCAACCAGCCGCCGACTCACCCGAACCGCCGCTTGAGCCTGTCCGCATCGTAGGCGCGGCGCTCGGCGGAGGTCATGGTCGCGAAGTCGGGCGAACCGTCGGGGCGGACCGGCCAGGCCGGTGCGTTGGCCGCTGGGGCGGCTGGTGGCTTCGGAGCGGCTCCGGGCGCGGTTGCCGGGGCGAGCGGATTGGCCGCGATGGGGACGCTGACGCGTGTCGGGCTGCCGCCGTAGCTCATGGCCTGATCCGTCAGAAGGAGATCCTTCTCGAGAGGCCGTTTGGGCTGGAGGCCCAGCTTGCCCAGAATGTTGTGATAGGCGCGGACGGCTTCGTCGGGCGCAATCCGCCCGTCGGTGATGAGGCGGAGCATCTCGATGAAGGCGAGCTGGTGTTCGGCGTTGTTGATCTTGCGCCCGAACAGGGCGACGCGCGCGCCGTATTTCTGGGCGTCGTGGATGAGCCGAAAGGCGTCGTGGGTGGTGCCGGCGCTGCCCCCAAGGACGCCGACGATCAGGTGGGGATCGTATTGGGCCAACTCCTCCATGAGGCGGGGGCCGTGATAGGCGATTTTGAGAAAGAGCGGGCGTCCGGCGCTTGTGACGCCGGCGAGACTGCGCACGATGTTGTCGTTGATGAACTCGCCGAGCTTTTCGGGCGGGATGCCGCTTGCCACGTTCGGATCGAAGACTTCGAGGAAATAGCGGAACTTCTTGCGCTCCGCCTCGACGCGGAACTCCTTGAACGCCTGGAGTGAAGCCAGATCCTGCTCGAGATTGTTGACGAAGGTGATCGAGTACAAACCCAGGTTGGCGCCCGGGACATCGTCGGCGCTCCGGTCGCACTGGGCCTGGCCGCATTGAATGTGATCGATGGTCGCGCTGCGGAAGGGATGCGACGGCTCGCGCAGATACGATCCGTGGCGCACGGCCCACACATCTGTCGCGTCGTTGGCCCGGGCGGCCGGGGTGACGTGCGATTTGCGGAACAGCCCTTCCTTGATCGCCAGTTGCTCGTTCACGCTGGCGGACATGAGCATGATGTCGACCAGGCCCTGGCCCACGACCTCGCGGATGATGTCGAGAAACTCGGGCAGATTGCGATGTCCGAATTCCTCACGCGTCCAGACCTCGGGCGAGAACCGGGCGGCCTGCGCTCCGTGCGAGGAGAGGTAATGCCGGGGGCCCATGGCCCGCACGCCGAACGCCATGTCGGCGTCCTTGGCATCGGCGAGAATGAAAGCGCGGGAAGCCGGGTTGGCCTTGATCTCCGCGAGTTTGGCGTCCAATGACTTCATCCATCGGTCCTTTTTGTGTGGCACGGGCTAACGAGGCGCGCCTCAGACCAAATCCAGTCCTCCTTTCCATGAGGAGTCCCGGTGTCTCGCCGCCCTTCTCTCCCGCGCCTCGTTCCTTAGAATCCTTGACCCCTTCAGCGCAGGCCAAAAACTTGACTTGTCTACAACGTGTTTCACCGGTCAAGGATTCTAGTCGGCTTTCAGCCTGGCCATGATCTGGTCCGTGACGGCCTGGACCAGGTCTTCGGCCTCGGGATCGAGTCCCAGCGTCGTTTCGCGCGGGGGGATCTGGCAGGTGACGCCCGGGCGCCACTCGTCGTTGTCGCAGAGTTCGCACTCCTTGAGGCCGTAGCGGGGGTCGACGAACCCGAGGTTCTGTTTGATCTTGAGCAGGTCCTGGAGTTGGTCGGGGGTGAAGGTGTTGAGCGGTTTGCCCAGTTGCACCGCCACGGTCAGGGTGCGGCAATACGCCTCGATGATTTCGATGCGCCAGTAAGCCTCCTCGACGCTGTTGTGGCTCCAGGCGACCACGCCGTGGTTGGCCATGAGGATCGTGTTGTGTTTGTCGACCAGGTCGGCGACCAGGCGGCCCATCTCGGGCGATCCGGGCGTGCGGTAGGGGGCGATGGCCACGGCGCAGAACACCTCGTACTCGGGAATCATGCAGGTGGGCGGCTCGACGCCGGCCACCGCGAAGGCGGTTGCGTAGGGGGGATGGCAATGCACCGACGCGACATCGAGCGGCTGGCGCTTCATCATCTGGAGATGCATCAGGATCTCGCTGGTGCGCTTCTTGGTCCCGCATAACTGGGCGCCCTCGAAATCCACCAGGCACATGTCCTCCGGTTTGAGCGAGCCTTTGCTGACGAGTGTGGGCGTGCAGAGCGCCAGGTCCTCCCCGACGCGAATCGCGATGTTGCCGCCATTGCCGTCGACGTACTCCCGCTGCCAGAGGCGGTGGCCGACTTCGCACATCTGCTGCTTCAGGTCGTGGCAGTACGGAGAATTGAAGAAGGCGTCCAACTCCGCTCGGGGGCTCTTCGAGGTCGGGGGGCGCGCCGGGGGCGACGGACGGACGTCGGCCGGGAGGGGAGGTTGTGCCGGCCGCGGGGAGGCCGCGGGGCGGGGATGGTCGATTTGCTCGCGCAGGAGGTCGCGCGCCGAGGGCGTCAGGATGGCGTCGCCGGGAATGGCGTTCAGATCCTCGCCGCGCCGGATCATCTCTTCGACATCACGCAGACTGTAGACTTTTTTCATGCCAGGGGTGTGTAGAAAACATCGTCGACGATGGCCACCGTGATGGCGTCCACCGGCGTCGGCTGCGCGAAGGGCATCGCCGCTTCGCGTCCCTCGACGTATCCGACCGTGTCGCCGAGACCGCCGCCCAAATCGTCATAGGCCACCAGAGAGAAATCCTTGCTCAAGCCGGTTGGCGGATTGTGGCGATGCTGGAAGTGATCGCGTGTGAATGGGCTGATCAGAAGCCATCGCCCCCCGCGGAAGGCGGGAATGGTCTGGCTCAACGTGACGCGGCCGATGACGCTGCCCACTCTCATGTCAGCCTGCCTCCGGGTCCACAACGCCGATCACCAGCCAGCGCGCGGGGCTTTTCGGATCGCCGACAGCCGACCGGGTGGCGGCGCCGTCGGAGGAGATGATCACCTGCTGATGCAGGCCGGCTCCGTGCGGATCGATGGCCACCTGCGGCGGGCCTTCCGCCCCGCCAGCCGCGTTGATGGGCTGGCAGATCACCATGCGCCAGCCGTCGAAACTCGCGTGTTTGCGCGTGGCGATGAGACTGCCTTCGACCCGGGCGAGGAGCATACAGAGGCGCCCTTCAGAAGATTCTGAGCTTGTCCACCATCACGCATCGCCGCATGCGGGTGAACGTGCGCGGGTTGCAGATGCCTTCGCCCGTGGTCGTCGCGATCGAGAAGTTCGGGTATCCCTCGCCTCCGTTGCCCAGGCCGGCCAGGCACGACCCGTTCTTGACGAAGAGAGTCGTTTCGAGCGCTTTGGCCATGGCGGTCATGTTGGCGACGTCGTGCGAGTGGATCATGGCCGAGTGCTTGTAGCCGCGCTCGGCGATGCGCGATCCCTCGATCCCTTCCTCGACGCTTCGCACCCGGACCACGGGCAGGAACGGCATCATCTGCTCTTCCTGGACGAATGGATGATTCGCCTCGGTCTCGGCGAACAAGAGCGGCGCCCCGGCGGGGGCATTGACGCCGGCCGCCTGCGCGAGAACGGTGACATCCTTGCCGATCAGAGCTCTGTTCACGACCGGCTCGGCGCATCCGCCGCCCTGGCCCGGGGGGAAGGTGAACGCGGCCTGGGTGAGGCGTTCGACCTGGGCGCTGGACAGACGGCAGGCGCCGTTCTTTTCGAGCGCGGCGAGGAACGCGTCGAAGACGCGATCGAGCACGAACACCTCCTTCTCCCCAATGCAGAGCACGTTGTTATCGTAGGCTGCGCCGAGGATCACTTGCCGGGCGGCCCGATCGAGGCAGGAGGTGCCGTCCACCAGGACGGGCGGGTTGCCGGGCCCGGCGCAGACGGCGCGCTTGCCGCTGGCCATGGCCGCCTTGACCACGCCTGGGCCGCCGGTGACACAGAGGAGCTTGACGTGCTCGTTTTTGGCGAGCGCCTGGAAGGAATCGAGTGTGGGCGGGTCGATCAGGCACGCCAGGTTCTCGATACCCAACTCGCGGTGGATGGCCTCGTTGAACACTCGCACCGCCGCCAGGGCGCACTTCGCGGCCCCGGGATGGGCGTTGAAAACGACGGAGTTGCCCGCGGCCACCATGCTGATGATGTTGCACGCCACCGTAGGAATCGAGTGCGTGGACGGCGTCACCGCGCCGATCACTCCGAACGGGGCGCACTCTTCGAGCGTGATCCCGTGATCCCCGCTCAGGCCGTAAGGTTGCAGGAACTCGACACCCGGCACGGCGCGCAGTCCTTCGAGCTTCTCGATCTTGTGGTCCAGCCGCCCAATCTTCGTCTCATCGAGTTCGAGCCGGCCCCATTCCTTGGACTTGGCGCAACAGATCTCCTTGATGATGCGGACGACCGTGTTGCGCCCTGCCACCCCCTTTTCGGAAAGCTGCCGATAGGCCGCATGCGCCGCCGCGCACGCCTCGTTCGCGTCGCCGAACACACCGTAACGTCCGGGCCGCGACGCCGGAGTTTGGGTGGGGCCGGGACGATCGCACGCTGGAGAAGGCGCAGCGGGCGGTGGGCTGGTCTTGCCCGCACCTGAAGGGGCGCTGCGCCCCAGGCGTCCCAGGACTTCCTGGACGATGTCGCGGATGAGAGGTTCGTTCACTTGCGAGCTCATAACGGAAAACGTGGTCTATGTTTGGATCTTTCAGGCGCGGGCCGCCTCGGTTCCGCACCGGGGTGCAGGCCCGGGAACACATTCTGCCTCGATGCGTCGCCTGGTGCCTTTCATGCGGGCTTTGCCGTCGCGCCGCTTCGCGCGGTATAGATCTGGCGTCCCAGCACGTCGACGCTGTCCACGATGCCGATCACAACAGCGTCCACAGGGCAGTCCTTGAGTCCGGGGGCCAGCCGGGCGGAACTCCCCTGGCAGAACAGCACCAACTCACCCTCGCCGGCCCCCACGCTGTCCACCGCGACAATCGTGTTCACCCCCGGACGGAACCGGGTCGGATCCTTGTCGTCCACCAGCATCGGACGTAGCATGAGCAGCTTGCGGCCGTTCATGTGCGCGTCCTTCTTGGTGGCGACCACCGAGCCTTCAACGTGAGCAAGGTACATAACGGCTGGGCCGAAGTCTCATGCGCAATCCCCGAGCCTCGAGGCGAGGCTGGAACGGTCACCCGCTTCGGGCCTCGTGCCCGGCGGTTCCCGCCTCGAGGATCGGACCGTCATTTCCTCTTCGGCATGACCGCGTCCACATCCGGGTGCGGACGGGCGATGACATGGACGCTGACCAGTTCGCCCTGGATCGATTTCACCGCCTGGGCTCCGGCGTCCACCGCGGCTTTCACGGCCGCGACGTCGCCGACCACGACGGCTGTGACCAGGGCGTTGCCGACCTGTGTCATCGGTCCGGCCAGTTCAACATTCGCGGCCTTGAGCATTGCATCGGTGCCCTCGACAAGGGCGACCAGGCCGCGGGTTTCAAGGAGTCCTATGGCTTGTGGCATGTGGAGTTCTTTCGAGAGTTGAGAGTTGGATGCTATGTGGGATGAGAGTCGGGTCAGGCTGGAGTTGAAAGATGGGTCTGCGGCACCGGCTTGGTTGTTGACGAACCACGATGATCCAGCCAGCGCTTGACCTCGCGGGCCACGACGAGTTCTTCGTTGGTCGGAATGACCAGCACGCGCACGCGGGATTCCGGCGCGCTGATGACAGCCTCCTGGGCGCGCACCCTCACGTTCGCGTCCGCATCCAGAACGACGCCCAACTGATCCAGGTCGGCGCAGATGGCCGCCCGAAGCTCGGATCGGTTCTCGCCAATACCCGCTGTAAAGACCAGGGCGTCCGCCCCGTTGAGTTGGGCGAAATAGCCGCCGATCCAGCGGCGGACCTCGTGCACGAACACCTCGAGCGCCAGGCGCGCCTGGGCGTTGCCTCCCTGCGCCGCCGTCCAGACATCGCGCACGTCGTTCGACACGCCGCTCAGGCCCTTGATTCCGCCCTCGTTGCAGAGCTGGCGTTCAGCCTCCTCGACAGTCAACCCAAGCGCCCGGATCGCAAAGGGAAAAGCCATCGCGTCCAGGTCGCCCACCCGGTTGTTGTGCGGCACGCCCGATTGCGGGCTCATCCCCAGACTGTTGCCAACCGCCACGCCATTGCGGATGCCGCTGATGCTCGAGCTCCCGCCCAGATGACAGGAAACGACGCGCAAGGCAGGCTCGCGCACCGGCGTGCTGCCGCCGTCGACGTAAAGACGCCGGGCCCGTTCGGCCACGTCGTCGCGCCCGAGCAGTTCGGCGCTGCGCTCGGCGATGAACTTGTGGCTGGCGCCATGGAAGCCCCAGCGACGCACTCCCGCATCGCACCACGACGCCGGCACAGCGTAGCGCATCGCCGCCTCGGGCGCCCATTGGTAAAACGCGGTTTCGAACAAGCCCACCAGGGGAACCTCCGGCAGGCGCCGCGCGAAGAGGCGGATGCCGCGCACATAGGCGGGATTGTGGGCCGGGGCGAGCTGATTGAACGCCTCCATCGCCGCAACCGCCGAATCATCCAGGCGCACGCAGCCGCTCACGCCCTTGGCCACAACGGTCTTGAAACCCACCGCGGCGATCTCGCGCTCGGACGCCACGGCCCCGGAGCGTTCGAGATCCGCCAGACAATCCTCGATCGCCCGGGCGTAATCGCCCACCCGCTCGAAGCCGCCCTTGTGAAGCAGCCGCTCCCCATCCGCAAAGTCAAAGAGCCGCCACTTGAGCGAGGTCGAGCCGATGTTCGCGACGAGAATCTTCATTCAGGAAGAGGTCCGGTCGGCAGCGACCCGCGCTGCCGATTCCCCGCCACCCGAGCTTACTGGAGCCACTTGCCGAGCGCGCTCAGACCCTCATGCGGTCGGGGGATCACCTGCACGCTGACGACCTGGCCGACTTGCGCGGCCGCGGCCGCGCCGGCGTCGGTGGCCGCTTTCACGGCCGCCACGTCGCCGCGGAAGATCGATGTCACGTAACCGCTCCCGATCTTCTCCCAGCCCACGAGGACCACGTTGGCGGCCTTGAGGGCGGCGTCGCTCGCCTCGAGCAGGGCGCAGAGGCCCTTGCACTCGATCATTCCAATCGCTTGTTGTACCATAACGGAGATTTCTTGATGGTTGGTTTCCAGCAATCTTGAGGATCCTATTTGCCTGCGGATTTGGGCGCCTCGCCCACGAAGGCCCGAACCAGGTCCTCGTGCGGACGCGCGATAATGTGGGAGCTGATCAGTTCGCCCACTTTGCCCGCCGCCTTCGAGCCCGCATCCACCGCCGCCTTGACGCTTCCCACGTCCCCACGCGCCAGCACGGTGATCATCCCACCCCCGATCGGGATGGTCTTGACGAGGGTCACGTTTGCGGCCTTGACCATCGCGTCGCTGGCCTCGACGGCGCCAACGTAGCCTTTGGTTTCGATCATTCCGAGTGCTTCGCTCATAATCAGTCTGTCGTTAGTGGTTCTGGTTCGGAAACTCGCCCGGGGCGCCACGCGCCCGCGATCCCGCTGTTCACTTCATCACTTGATCAACTCACACGGTGTCCCCGGCAACAGGTTGCACGCATTCCCCTCGTCCGTGTCAATGTGCGCCTCGAGCTTGAAACTCGCATCCACCCGGCACAAAAGCCTGTCGAGCATAATCCCGCACGGACCGCCGATCTTCAGCCGCATCTCGTCCCCGCCCTTGACCCCGTAAAACGCGGCGTCGTCCGGATGCATGTGCACGTGGCGCAACGCGCGAATGACACCGTGATCCATCTCGAAAAACCCCGCCGGCCCCATCAACATGCAGCCCGGCGTCCCCTTGATGTCCCCCGAAATCCGCAGCGGGATGTCAAATCCCAGCGCGATCGCATCCGTGTAGGCCAACTCGACCTGATTCAGATTGCGGCAGGGCCCAAGAATCCGCAGGTTCGATATCACACGACTCCGGGGACCAATCAACGTCACCGTCTCCTTCGCCGCGAAGGCCCCGGGCTGGTAGAGCTCCTTGTGCACATGGAGCTGGGCCCCCTCGCCAAACAACGCCTCGATCGCCTCAGGCGTCAAATGGCAATGCCGGGCGCTCACGTTCACAACAAGCGGGTTGGGAGCCGACGCGACTTTCGGCAGCGGTTTGCCCAGCTTCTGGTAGACCATCTGACGCACCAGATGCTCGACAACCGCACGATGCGTAACTGGCACTGTTGGTGTCATCAACTCCCCGAAATCCTTCTTGTCCGCGCTCAGATGTCAACCGGAATCTTGCAAAATGTTTCAAAATCTCTCACAAGCAGGGGCGCATGCAGCCTGAAGAACGCCAACACCGCATTGAAGAATACCTTCAGCGCGTCGAATTCGCCTCTCTCGAAGAACTCGCGCGCGAGGTCGAAGCCTCACTGTCGACCGTCCGCCGCGACCTGGCGGTGCTCGAAGGCGGGGGTGGCATTCGACGCACCCACGGCGGGGCGCGCATCCTGAATCCGCGCACCGACGAGTTCGCGTTCAGTGCGCGCGACACGCATCAACTGGCGGAGAAAGAGGCCATCGGACGGCTGTGCGCGGAGTTAATTCTGCCGGGCCAGAGCGTCATCATCGACGCCGGGACGACGGCCTACCACGCGGCCCGCTATCTTGAATCGAAACGCCCGCTCATCATCACCAACTCGCTCCCGGTCGCGAATCTCTACGCATCGAACAACATGGTCGAGATCGTGGTGACAGGCGGGGTGGTCTATCCGCGCCTGGGTGTCCTCGTCGGCCCCCTGGCCCTCGAGTCCCTTACTCGCCTGCACGCCGACGTGGCCATCATGGGCGCAGGCGGGATCACATCCGACGGGATCTCGAATTCCCACGTCCTCCTCATCGAAATCCAGCGCGCGATGATGAGAGCCGCGCAAACGGTGGTGTTCTGCATGGACCACACCAAATTCGCGCGCAAGTCCATGGTCCACCTCTGCGGGTTCGAGCGGGTGCGCGCCGTTGTGGCGGACGCCAACGCGCCGGCGGATCTGGTGCAGGAACTCAGGTCGAAGGGACTCGATGTGTTGCAGGCCCCGCTACCTCTTCAAGCGTGACGTGCCGCGCAGCGCCCGCATGCACCGGAAAACGCGTCCGGGCGCCGTATTGCACGTTCCCCTCGATCGCCAGGACCCCCTCCGCCAGCAGCGCCATCCCAGAGGTCCCGGCCGGATCCGACGGACTTGAAGCCATCGGCGAGAGGAGTATCGAGCCTGCGCGTTGGGGGACCAGCCAGCCTGTGAACACAACGAATTCTCCAGTCGTGCGATGCACGCCTTTGGCCTCGAACGCCAAACTGCGAGCCTGCGACGTGGCGTCATCCTTGTGCTGAGCTGCCGCCCAATCCACCGTCCCCCGGTATTCCGAGCCGTCGGCATCGGTAATCGTCAAGCCCGATTGCGTCAAATCGAGGTCGAAGCTCTCGAGCACCGCCGGCATGGGCGGCGAGTTGAAGTTGCGACGGAACTGGCTGGCCGTGTTCGCGCGGACAAACTGCCGCTGGCGCGTCGTCACTTCGCTTCTCGATGTCAACCCCGCCTCGATCTCGATGTCCGTCGGCGCGGGCGCGCGGGTTGGCGGGGTTGGTCTATCGACCATCGCGAGCAAGACCGGTGGCGGGGGCGGCTGTGTGCCCACGTCGGGAGCTGGCGAATCCGCCGGCGGCGCAGAGGATGCCAGGGCAAGGACCGGCTCGGGCTGGACAGTCCTTGGCTCCGATGCCGCCGCCAGGTCCTCACGGGTCTCGGCAACGTCCGACACCTGAGGCGATGACTCAGCAACTCCCGCCTCCACAACCTCGGCGCGCGCGGAATCCGTCAGATCCTCCGTCGCCGGAACGGCGTCCATGATCGGCTCGGGCTGATCGCTGCCCATGACGAGGCTCCCCGCCGGGTCTTCGGATTGGATCCGATCCGCTGCGTCTGGAGGCGCAGCTTCCTGCTTTGGCTGTTGTGCAGGGGCAATGCTCCATTGCAGCTCCCCATCGCTGCCGGTGGGACAGGTCAGGTCGGGCTCGGAGTTCGGCAGAAGAACTCGAGGCAGCTCCGACTTGGTGGACCAGTAACAGTTCGAAACGCCTGCACGGCGCGTCCCGGCGGGTGCCCAGCCCCCCTCGCCGTGCAGAAGCGCCATCACCACCACAAGCGCGCCACCGGCAACCGTGGCGGTCAAACGCCAATGCGGCGCCAGCAAGGACATCACAGATCGGGGCAGCACCGCGTATGGCTTCCTGAATGCCGACCGCACCGCCGCGAGAACGTCTTCCCGGATCGCCTGCGGAATCGGGAATCGGTGGGTGATGAGGGCGCCCCGCTCCTTCGCATAGGCGGCGAGGCGTGTGCCCAGTGGATGTCCGACATCCCGGCGCGCAAAGTCGGGCGGATAGGGCATATCCAGAGACTCCTGCACGTCGCTTTCCCGGAGCGGTTCGAGCGTTTGCATTCGCTGCAAACACATCCGCAACCGCCGCAACAGCAGGTCCGGACTCACATCGAGCGCCGCAGCCACCTCGGCCTCCGGGAGCTCGCTGAAAAACCACAACTCGGCCAACTCGACACACGGCCCGCCAAACCGGTCGAATTGACGGCGGAGCTGCCGCATCAGCGCATTGCCGTCGACGCTGCGGTCATCACTGATCTCTGACGCCGCCACGCCCGAGCACTGATCGCATGGCCCTTGCCCGGGGCTCTCCAGCCTTTCACGTCCGATCCGGCGCACCTCTTCCGACGCCACACGCAGCAGCCAGACCCGGCAGGAGGGCGCGTCCATGACCTCGTTGATCTCGCCAACCGCACGAATGAACGTGCGGCGGCAGATCTCCGGAACCTCGGATTCCGTCAGAACCGGGGCGGCAAGAAACACAAAACGCCCAATGCCGTCATAGTGAGATTCCAGCAACTGATCCCAGGCGGATTCCTTCCCCGCACGACAACGGGCGACCAGACTCCTGTCAGTAGAGATCTTCACTGCATGCTAAGTAACGACGATTGCTTACGCCGAGTATGCAGAGATGTTCTCCAGCAATCAACAAGAACTTTCAGAAAAACGCAGTCATGAATTAAGCGGGTTCATGCAGGACGCGCTGAACAGGGACTATGAGTGAATTATTCACATGCAGCACACTTCAGGGAGACTCGGGTCTTGCCTCAATCTGCAAGATCCGCCCGCCGCCGAGAACCGCCTGGCCGCGGACCGCCGACTGACGGACCAGGTCCTTGAACGGGTCAAGGAGGCCATCGGCACGCCGCTCGATCTGGGTGGGAATCGCGATCGAGCGGTTGGTCAAGACGAACTGCCCGCTGAAGAGAACGGACTGGTTGAGCGAGCGATTGGTGCCCCTGACTTCAAATGAGAGGTCTTTCGGGGCTGAACTCGATCCCACGGATGTCGGTCCCTGGGTGGCGGGCGCGCCCATTTTCGGCTGTCCTGCCCTGAAGCCGTTGCGCGCAGCCCTCGCGCCCGGCGGGGCTGATCTTTCCTGTGCAGTCCGGCCGCTCCGAAACGCAACCCCGGCTTCGAGGTTCTCAGCGATCGGTTTGGCCGCAGCCAGGAGCGTTCCCTCGTAAATCGAGCCATCGGCGTCGACGATGCGGATTGTCTGTGCATCGCCTTCGATCCGGAATCGGCGCAGGACGGGCAGAGCCTCGGCAGTCTCAATGGTTGCCGGATCGCCCGTCTCGAACGCCACGCCCCTTTCGGACTGTGACGGGGCGGTGCTTGACGTTCGCGCCAGGACAACGGAGGCCGCTGGCGCATCGGACGTTCCGGCGAGGGGCAATTCCGATGGGGTGGGGGGGGCGGCCATGGGCGGCGGCGGAGCCGTTGCGAGGACTTGCCTATTCTCGATGGGCTCGCCGTCGCGGGCCGCTTCGAGTGGCGATTCGAGACGCGGGTTTCTGGCCATCCAGAGCGCGCCGGCGATCACGGCGACCAGAGCCGCGCCCGTCCATGCCCATCGCATCCACCCCCCGATCCAACTCGGGTGCTGCGGACGCGTTTGTGCCGGCAATGGCCTATAATGACGGCTAACCGCATCCAAAAGGACGCGTCGCGTATGCGGCGGCAGCGTGCGCGGCGGGCCCAATCGCCTTCGACGCTCGGTGGCGTAGGCCGTCAAGCGGTCGTGGATCGCTGCATTGGGTTCCTGGGCCATGTCGTCAGTTCATTGGACGGCAAAAAGGGCTGAGTCCTCCTATCGATCGAGCGGCGGGCGGCTTTCGAGGTCCTGGACCAGTCGTTCGAGCCGATCGAGGCACTTGCTGAGTCGGGAGCTCACCGTCTTCACGTTCAGTCCGAGTGTTCGCGAGATTTCTTCATAGCTCAGATCGCCGAAATAGCGCAACTCGATGACCTCCCGGCATGGGTCCCCCACCAGTTCGAGGCAGCGTCCGAGCATCTGCATCTGTTCGGTGTGCAGGAGAGCCGCGTCAGGTTGTGGATCGGAGCTGGGAATGGGCGGAGCCGGGCCATGCTCGGGATCCTCGGCATCGAGCGGGACAGGCGCGCGCCCGCCGCCCCGCTTGGCCGCCATCTGACGTTCCCGATAATCGCGGCCTTTGTTGGCTGCGATTCGGAAGAGCCAGGTCTGCAATGAGCTTCCGCCGCGAAAAGAGTCGAGCTTTCGAATCGCCGACAAGAAGGTCTCCTGACACACTTCCTCGACATCCTCGAGGGAGAAACCGGGACTGAGTTGGAAGACGAAGCGACCGACGGCAGGATAGTGTCGCTCGAACACTTCCTCCCATGCGAGCGAGTCGCCCAGGCGACAGCGTTTCACGAGTTGCGCCTCGTCTGGCGGACTCTCTCTGGGTGGTTCTGAGGAAAGCCTTTGCAATTGACCCCGGAGTGCTTCACCGTTTTGACATGTCGTCGCCGTTGGCGCTCATCTTTTACGAAAGCCTGCTGATCGGCAACCAATTGATGAACCGGTTGCAGGATCTGGGCTATCGGGTCGTGGTCGTCTCGGATCTCACCATGCTGACCGAGCAGGCTGCCGAGACCAGGCCGCTGGTCTTCGTGGCCGAGTTGGGCGCCATGACCGAGCGCGTCTGCGCCGCCGTGCACAGTCTCCGAGCCGCTCCGGAGACCCGTCACGTCCCGATCCTGGGCCTTCTCAAGACAACCGACACGAAGGAGGGCGAGGCTTTGACCCTGGCCGCGCAGCAGGCCGGCTTCACCCTCGTCGCGCGCGAACACGGCTTTCTGGCCCAATTGCCACAACTGCTCGAACAGGTTCTGGAAATCTGATGGGAAGAGCGGGCCTCCGCGACTGCGGGGCGGGTGAGGGGTTCAATGCGACGTCGAGCCGCGCGAGCGTTTTTGGGCCATCAATCGGGACAAAAGCAGAGCCATCTCGAGGGCTTGCCCGTAATTCAAGCGCGGATCAACCTGGCTGCGATAGGCACGCGCCAGGTCGGCCTCCGTGACGCCACTCGCCCCTCCGACGCACTCGGTCACGTCGTCCCCCGTCAATTCAAAATGGACTCCCCCGAGGTGAGTGCCGCCCTCTTGCAGGATGTGAAAGGCCTTTTCCAGCTCGTCGAGGATCCGATCGAATCGGCGGGTCTTGACTCCGCTGCTGAGCGATTCGGTGTTCCCGTGCATCGGATCGCAGCTCCAGAGCACAACCTTGCCCGCCCGCCGCACCGCATCCACAATCGGCGGCAACAGCGACTCGATTTGGTCCGCACCGAATCGCGTGATCAGGGTGAGCCGCCCCGGCTCGTTCCTGGGGTTGAGCCGCTCGCAGAGGGCGACCGCCTCGTCGCTTGAGATTACGCCGCCCAGCTTGATGGCGATTGGGTTCTGAATGCCGCGAAAATACTCGATGTGCGCCCCGTCCAGCGCCCGCGTCCGGTTGCCGATCCAGGGCAAGTGCGTGGCCAGGTTGTACCATCCCTCGCGCCGCGGGACCCGACGCGTCTGGGCCTGTTCATAGAGCAGATGCAGGCCCTCGTGGCTCGTAAAAAAATCGACCTGGCTGCTGTCGCCCAGGCTCCCTCCGGTGAGGGTTTCCATGAACCGCAACGATTCGCCGATGGATTCAACCATCCGGGTGTATTCGGCGGCCAGGGGTGATCTGCGCACAAACCCCAATTCCCAATACTCGGGGTGGTGGAGGTCCGCAAACCCGCCGTCGATCAGGGCGCGGATGAAATTGATGGTCAAGGCCGAGCGCTCATAGCCTCGCAGCAGCAGTTCCGGATCCGGCGTGCGGTCCGCAAGGCTGAAACTCGCCCGATTGATCATGTCGCCCCGGTAGGCCGGCAGCGTCACCCCGCCTCGAGTCTCCGTGTCAGCCGACCGCGGCTTGGCGTATTGGCCCGCGAACCGCCCCAGCCGGATCACGCGCTTCTTGCCCCCTTGCACCAGGACCAGGCTCATCTGCAGCAGGATCTTGAGCTTCGCCGCAATCGAGTCCGATTCGCAGTCCTCGAAGCTCTCGGAGCAATCGCCTCCCTGGAGCAGAAACCGCTCGCCCAGGGTCGCCTCAGCCAACTGACGGCGCAGGCTCTCGATCTCCCAACTGGTCACCAGCGGCGGCAGCCGGGACAGCCGCGCCAGGGCCGAATCAAGCGCCTTCGGATCCGGGTAAGCGGGTTGCTGGGTCACCGGCTTGCGCTGCCACGAATCGGGCGCCCAATCGTCTCCCAGCCCCGCGGTCTGCATGTCTGTTGTCAATCGTTCTTCCACAAAGCACTGGAGCATCCCCATTCCCGGGGCGAATGTAAAGCTGCCAGCGCCTTCCGATGACATCGGCTCCGCGTTCTTCAGAACTTGGTGAGAAATGCGCGCTAGCCCGGATCCGGTTCAGCGCGCAGCTTGTGATCGATCCGGGTTAGCCATCATGGCATCGACTCGATCCGGTACACCGCCGTCTTGGTTCGGACGATGAGGGCCTTGCCCGCCACGGCGGGCGACGCCATGAAACCGTCGGCCAGGAGGTTCTCCGCGAGTTTCCGGTATGTGCGTCCCGCTTCGAGCACCGTGGTCTTGCCCTCCTCGCTGAAGCAGTAGATGCGCCTCTCGGCCCCCAACAATGACGCGGAGTAATTGCCGCCCACGCGCTCGTTCCAAAGCGCCTTTCCGGTCAGCGCTTCCCAACAGGTGGCGACGCCGCTGTCGTCGATCCCATAGAGCAGGTCGTCGAGCAGCAGCAGGGACGGCTTCTTGGGCACGTTTCTCTTGGCTCTCCAGAGCACCTGCAAAGCCATCCCGGGGTCGGCGTCCGCATTCGCATCGAGGACCTCGCCCGGCTTGCCGGGGCGGATCGCCAGCACCTGTCCGGTCGACCAACCGGTAGCGACAAGGACCAGCCCGAGGCCCACCACGGGCCGCGTGCTGGCGGAGTGGCTTGTCCGCTCCTCGACGCGCCACAGTTCGTGCCCGTTTGCCGGATCATACGCATACACGGCCTTCGCGCCCTGGCTGAGCAGAGTCGCGCGTCCGTCGAGAACCGCCGCGTGGCAGGTGCCGAAAGCCTTGCGCAGGTCGCCTTCGAGTTCGGGTTTGCCCGTCGAGTCAAGATCCCGAAAGTCAATCGAGCGCTCGCGTCGCCATGCGGTCTGGCCGATCCGCTTGTCCAACGCGACGACGAACTGGTGATCGCTGCCGTCGAAGTTCATGATCAAGAGGTCGCCATCGAGAATGGGCGAGGATCCGGCGCCCCGGAAATGATTGCACACAAAATCACGGCGCTCCCACAGCACTCGACCGGTCGCGGTGTCCAGGCACGCGGTGCCCGGCGAACCGAACGTGATGTACACCCGCCCCTCCTCGATTACGGGCGTCGGCGAGGCGTATGTGTTGAACCGGTGCGCGAATTGCGGGGCCTCGACATCGAACAGCTTCAAGTCGTGGATGATCCGTCCGGAATCGAGATCGAGGCAGACCGCAGACAACCGATCGCCCTCTTCGGTCGCCGTGCTCACCCAGACTTGCCCGCCCCACACGACTGGCGATGACCACGCGCGTCCGTGAATCGGCGTCTTCCATCGGACGTTTCGCTGTTCGCTCCACTCGATCGGCAGTCCGGCGGACATCGAGGTTCCGTCGCCGCGCGGTCCCCGGAACTGGGGCCAAGGCTCGGCGTCGGCCAAAGCCAGCCAGGCGGATCCAACCCATGCGGTGAACAGAATGCGACCAAGAGTCATGCGGGCCGACCGTACCAACCGACGCCCAATCGGCCCAGCGAATTGTCCCAGGGTCTTGTGTCTTGTGTTCGGGCGCGGTCTCACCTAGGCTTGGCGGCTGCCATGAAACTCAAGCCGCTTCTGACACTGGGCGTGATCCTTTTCGTTGTCGGGTGGGCCTGCGCTCCCAGCCACGCGCAGCAGCACCGGGCCACGCACCTGGGCAACCCCAATACGCGGTTCGCCCCGCCGCTGAAGACGCCCGAGGATCTCCGCGCCTTGTTTCAGAACCCTCAGTTGCAGGCCGACATCGGCGCGATTCTCGCCCAATCCGACTGGCAGGGGAATCAGGAGGATCTCCGCAGCGCCGCCGCCACAGCCGACATCCGCGAACTGCGCATCCCGCCCGGCACTCGGCTCCCCGCCATGTCCACGCGCAAGAAGGGACAGCCCGTGCTTCTCAAGGACGTTCTCTGGGCTGGGAAGAAGCCGTTCGAGGCCTACGAGTTCAAGTTCATCTCGAACGATCAGCGCTACCGCATTGTCACCCCCAAGGCCTGCAGCAATTTCTGGGTCGAGCGCCTCGAACGCGAATTGCATCCGGGCCTCGAGGTGCTCAAGACCTTCACCGAGACCACCGTCTGCGCCCCGTTCGAGACCCGCATCGTGGTGCGCAACACGGGGAAGCGCGAGATCCTCCGGATTCGCGTGGCCGACACGCTCCCGCCCGGTCTGAAACTGGTCGAGGAACAGACTCCGCTGGCTTGGGAGATCGCCAGCCTCGATCCGTCGGAGGGCAGGGAATATCGGTTCAAGGTCGTGGCGGCGGCCCCGGGCTCCTACACCAACACGGTCCAAGTCACATCCTTCGACGGCGGCAACCTCGAAGCCAAGGCCGTGGCCACGGTCGGCGCGCCGGCCCTCGGACTGGTCTGCGACGCCCCGCGCGAAGTGTTCGCCGGTCGCCCCGCCGAGGTCTGTTTAACTCTGACCAACACCGGCAACGCCCCGGAACCAACGGCCACTCTGGAATTGCTCATTCCCCAGGGCGCCACGTTCGTCGGCGCGACCGAAGGCGGAGTGCAGACGGCTGACCGGGTTGTCTGGGAGATTGGGAATCTGGCCCCGCAAGCGTCGCGCAAGGCCTGTGCGACATTCACGCTGGCCCAACCCGGTTCGCTTTCCTTCAGCGCGTCCGCCCGTGGGGGATGCGCGCAGCCTGTGCAGACGCAATGCGCCACCCGCATCAGCGGCATCCCGGCGATCCTCGTCGAGGTGATCGATCTCGAAGACCCCATCCTGGTGAACAATTCCGTCACCTACGACATTCAGGTGACCAACCAGGGATCGGCCACTCTGACCCAACTCAAGATCGTCTGCACCCTCGCCGAGGGGCAGGAGTTCGTCGAAGCGTCCGGTGTCACTCCGGCTCAGGCCCAAGGGCAGACGGTGACGATGCAACCGTTGGCCGCGCTCGAACCGAAGGCCGTGGCCTCGTGGCGTGTCGTGGCCAAAGCCACCCAGGCCCGCGACGCGCGGTTCAAGACGGAGGTCCTCGCCGATCAATTCCAGCGGCCCGTCGAGGAGTTCGAGGCGACTCAGCAATACTGACCGCGCGCGGCCTTCCACCTGCCAGCGCTGATGCCAACAATCGGGCCAGACCGGGCATGAACGGACGGATTGCAGCCTGACGGCGGCTCCAGGCCAGGCGCAGCGGTGTCTCAAGCCCCCGCAACGAAGGCAGACTGAGCCGAATCACTTGATGTTCGCTGAACTCCGCGTGCGCCCACATCGGCAGCACTGCGGCCATCCCCAGTTCCTTGACCGCCGCCGCCGCCTGCACCAGCGAAGTGCAGCGCAGCCGGACGTTCAGCCGCACGCCGTTTTCTGCCGCCCACCCCGCCAGAGCCATGCTTACCGTGCCGCCGCCTTCGAGCATGGCCACCGGGACTTGCGACAGGAGTCGAGCGGGTGTTGTCCGTTGGCCTTTGGGAAACGCGGAGCGGAGCACGAAGACGGCATACTCGACCGCCCCCGCCGGCAGGCTCGAGAAGCCCGAACCCACCGCCGACCGTCGCACGATGCCAAAGTCCAGGCGTCCGTCACGCAATCGGGTAGTGATTTCCTCGGACTGCAGATTGTGCAGGGTCAGGGCCAGCCTCGAATCGGCAGCGAGCAAGGGCTTCAGCTTCGGTGTCAGCAGCCAGACCAGCACGCTCTCGCCCGCGCCGATGTGCACCTCGGTCGACTGCCCGCCGCAACACCGCTCGAAGTCCTCGAGTTGGGTCAAGCTCGGACGCGCAATATCGATGAGTGTCCGCCCGGCGGCAGTCAGCCGGAACACGCCGCGCCTTCGTTCGATCAGTGTCGCGCCGAAGAACTCCTCGAGTTCCTTGAGTTGGCGGCTCAACAGGCTCTGTCGCACCGGATCGCCTTGGGCGGCGACGCTCAGCCCGCCGGCGTCGGCGATGGCGATGAAACTCGCCAGCCGATCCAACGACAGACCGCTCCGCGCCAGCAACGGACTGCTCATCCGCGCCTTATCGCATGACCGGGAAGTCAAGTCACTTGCGTTTTCGGAAATCGACGGCACCGCGGACAAGTGGCACAGTGCCCGCGTTGTTGGAAGCGCCGCCGATGGGGAGAGAACAGCGAAGCCCGCAGCAGGCTCGGTTCGCTGGCGGCGGCGCAGGTCCTCAAGACCTGGACCACGGATTGAAACGCGGCTGAAAGCAGAGACACGCAGATGAGCGATGCAGGCGCCACGAATGGAACAGCGGTTTGCAGGCCCTCGGAGGATGAACTGGGAGGCACCCCGCGATCAGCGCCCGAGACCCGCGGCGTCTGCGTCCATTCGCGGTTGAATTGAACGATCACACAGAGATATTGCCATGCTGACATCACTTTCGATTGGGAACTTCAAGGCGTTCGGCGAGACCCAGACCATCCCGATTCGCCCGATCACCCTCATCTTCGGCGCCAACAGCTCCGGCAAATCCAGCATCATCCACAGCCTGCTGCTGGCAAACCATGCGCTGGAGACCGGAGACTGGGACGTTCGTGAACCCAGACTCGGTGGCGGCTCTGTGGACCTCGGTGGCCTCGCCCGGTACCGGCATGGTGGCGGCTCAGCGGGGAGCTGTCACTTTGGCTACGGGATTTCAGGCAAGTCGGACGGGGAAGACAGGACCTTTGAGGTCGTCCTGACTGCTGGAGTATCTCCGGCTGATGGAACTGGCGACGCGAAAGATCCACCCGCTGTGACGCAAAAGGTCGAGCTGGCCATCGAAGGGCAGCCCGCCCTGACATTCGTGCCAAACGGGAGGGACACATTCAAATGCGACGCGATCTGTTTCGAGAACGCAGTCGTTCGAGCCCTCGCATTCCGTGCGATGCAAGAGATAGAACTCAAAGAGGCAGACGCACGTGCGTGGGCTGCAGCGTGGGCCACAGCGAAGGCTGCATCAGCCGCTGCAATAAAGTCTGTCCAGGACGAAGTCAGATCGGGCAGCACAGTCGCGGAAGGAACAACAAAGGAACGGTATGGGGCGGCCCTCAAGCGGGAATCCGAAAAGGAATGGTTCGAGGCGGCCCTCAAGCGGGAAACCGAAAATGCTCAGGCGAAATCCCCAGAAATGGTCCGCAAAGCTACCCAGTGGTTATTGCGCTATTTTGCAGAGCCTTCCCGATGGGACTGCAAGGAACTTTTGACGGATCTTGAAAGGGAATCGCGCGAGGCACGCCTCACCTTGTTCTCGAGCCGCATGGATGAGATCAGGGGTCACGAGCTGTGGGACGGCCCAGAGTGCGAACTGTTGAAGCCCGGTGGTTACGAACTGTGGGAGAATTCTTTTGTGGACCTCATGGGGGAGCTCAGCAGTATTACCGACCCAACGCGGAGTGAGGAAGTGAAGCTCGTCATGTACAATTTGCGACAGCTCATCAAGACCGCATTTCGCTCTCTGAATGAGGCGTTGTTCTCGCTGTGCTATTTGGGGCCGCTCCGCGCCACCCCGAAGCGGCACCGAGTGCAATGGGACGATGGTGGTCCTGATCAACGCCGTGGCCTCGATGCCTGGGCACGGATTACCTCTGACTTCCAAGCTCAGGAAATCGTAAACCGCTGGATGGGAGCGCATTACCTCGGTACTCCCTACCGCCTGAAGACGCGGCGCTTGGTTTACGACGATGATCCGTCAAAGGGAGTCGGGCCCCCCGACCTGGTATTCGAGGACAGCTCTTGCGGGCTACAACTGAGCCATAGGGACCTGGGATTCGGCATCACGCAGGTCTTGCCGATCTTGGTCAGTGCGGCGTCGCCCAACAAGGGGATCATCGCCATCGAACAACCCGAACTTCACCTGCACCCGGCCATGCAAGCCGAGTTGGGGGACGTGTTCATCGAGTCGGCGCTGGGCGAGCGGAAGAACACGTTCCTGCTCGAAACGCACAGCGAGCATTTGATTTTGCGGATCATGCGGCGGATTCGCGAGACGCACCTCGGAAAGCTGCCCAAAGAGAAGAACCTGCCCCCGGTCAGGCCGAGCGACGCAGCGGTCCTCTACGTGGAGAAAGAAGGCCCTCGCAGCATTGTACGCGAGTTCCCGCTCAACGAGCGGGGAGAATTAGTCAAGGCCTGGCCGGGCGGGTTCTTCGAGGAAGACTTGCGGGAGGTCCTGGGATGAGTCTCCTGCTCGATCTGGCCATAACCCCCGAGGTGTTCGGTCCGGCAGGCTACAGCGCACCGGAGCGTGGCGACGATTGCCTGTTTCAGTTGGAGCCGATTCTCATGCAGGAGGCGATTGTCCGAGACCTCGCGGGCGGGCGGTGGCAGGCATGCTTGAAGGCCTCCGAAGCCAATCTGTCGGTGGCGGGGCTGAAGTTGTTCCGGGCCATGACCAACCGCATCAGGCCTTGCGAGGCAGTCACATTCCCGAATCCTCAGACACCCGACGAATGGTGTTGGGAGGCCGAGGCTCTTCATCAGAAGGAGCCGGGCGACGGCATCTTGGTGGGGCACGAAACCGCCCTCCGGAACGGAGGCGATGGGGTCGTTTGCGCGTCCGAGCGCGTACACCAAGCCGATTGGTGGCAGGCAAGAGCTTGCTCGATCACGATGCGCCGGCAGCCCGGCGATTACATCCGTCACCTGGAGCGCCTCCTTCGTTTTGCGAAATCGGCTGTCTTCATCGATCCGCACCTGGACCCGACCGTACAACGGTACAGTGAATTCCATAAGGTCCTTGAGATCGCGAGGCGGCGCCTGACCACCCTGCACGTCGAAGTTCACCGGAGCTGCTACCGCGGCAGCGGAGGCGACCGGCACGAGATCAGCGAACTCGAGGCAACGCAGATGTTCGAGCCGCTCGCGCAGAAGTTGAGCAGTCCGGAGGTAAAGCTGCGACTGGACGTCTTCGTTTGGGACCGCTTCCACGATCGGTTTCTGATCACGGACCTCCTCGGCATCTCGGTGCCGAATGGCTTCGACGTCTCCGAGAATGCTGACGAGGTAACACGATGGACCCGTCTCTCGCGGGAGGACAGAGACGGCGTGCTCAAGGAATTCGCTCCCAACAACCCTCTGCACCGGCTCAGGTTCCAGTTTTCCCCCAGGTAATAATGGTCTTCCCGCAAGAGGCCACCTGCGCTCTCTGTGGCGCATCGAGCAAGCAGCAAGTCCTGGCCAGCGCCAGCGCGTTTGGCGCCCCTGACCTCGATACGCGGTTGCCGGGAGCCCTGCGGAAGGCGACCGAGTACCAGGTTCAGGAATGTCCGGCGTGCGGGTATTGCGCACAGCATCTGTCAGCGCCGGCTGGCAACCTCAAGTCCCTCGTGTCCGATCTGCGCTACCGGGCGCGGCTTGAGGACCCGGAGTCGCCCCGCCTGGCGAACCGGTACGTTTGCGTGAGTCTAATCGCGGCAGCACGGGGCGACTACGTCACTGCTGGGTGGGCATCCGTAAGGGCCGCTTGGGCTTGTGACGATACCGGTGCCTTGCACGCGGCCGTGTCGCGTCGAAATGTGGCGGTAGATTGGTTCCGCTACGCGCTGCAGCGCGGGCAGGTGATCATACCGAAAGCAGACGGAACGGGCTTGCTTCTGACCGACCTGCTTCGCCGGGCCGGCCGTTTCGACGAGGCCGTCGAACAGGCTCGCGCGGCGTTGGCGCAGTCTCCAGGCGAGACGTTTCGCCGGCTGTTGTTGTTTGAACTGGAGTTGGCTGGGCGGGAGGATGTGAATTGCCATTCGACGGTCGAAATCGAGGACGAGCACGATGAAGACGATCGAGATTGACGACGACGTATTCGCAGCGTTGGCCAGACGGGCGCACGGCTTTGGGGCGACACCGAACTCCGTTCTGCGCGCGTTGCTGGGCTTGGAGTCGGGAGGACAGGCGAGTCCACGCAGGATTATTTCCGGACGATCGCTGACGGCGGGCCGCCAGGGGCTCAGCCGTTATCTCGAGGCCTTCGCGCGCATGTACCAGGATCACGCGGACCGATTCCCCGACTTGGAGCGCCTGTTGAACCGGTCGCGGCTGTACTTGTCGCAGGACGCCCAGAAGATGATGTCGAGCGGGATCGGCGTCCACGTCCGGCAGGTCCAGGGCGCACCTTACTGGCTCATGACCACCATCGACAACGATCACAAGCGGCAGGTGGTTGCCGAGGCGCTCAAGTTCCTCGGCTACCCAGCGGACGCCGCGGCGGAAATCCTCGCGGGCCTGCCTGAATCCAGACCTCGGGTGAAGCCACCGCCTATGTAGAGAGCACGCCAGAACCGTTTCGAAGGGAATAGACTCATCATGCTCACATCACTTTCGATTGGGAACTTCAAGGCGTTCGGCGAAACCCAGAACATCCCGATTCGCCCCCTCACGCTCATCTTCGGCGCCAACAGCTCGGGGAAGTCGAGCATCATCCACAGCCTGTTGCTGGCGCGTCATGCACTGGAGACCGGGAATTGGAGTGTCCACCGCACGGCCCAAGGCGGCGACTCGATGGATCTGGGTGGCTTCGGCGCCTACGTTCGTCGCCACGACTTGGCCACCCCGGTTACGTTGGGCTTCGGCCTCTCGACGGCAGAGGATCGCCTGGACACCCACCTGAGTCTTCGTGTCGGCACATCGGTCTCACTGAGACTCGATATTGGGAGTGAGGTGGACAGCCTCGGCAACCGCCTTCGCGAAGGAGCGCCCAGCATTCTCCGAGGCTCCCTGAGAGTCGGACAAGGCGAACCGGTGAACTTCGTCAATCGAAGGAGCAAGTCGGTCTTGGAGACTTTGGATTGTGACAATGAGGACGCGCTGCTCGAATGGGGTCGCGGCGGCTACAGCGTGGATTGCTTCCAGGCTGATCATCCTGCCGCAAATGGGCTCGCCGGGCTGAGGGAATCCCGCCGTGACGAAACTCTGGTGCTAGGGGACGTCCCAAGGCACCGAACCAGCCTCGAATGGCAAAGGCCTTATGTCGATGTCAGCCTGGAAATCGGTGCTGGGGACTTGATCCCATGCAGACTCAAGTACTTCGGAAAGGATGAAGACCTGAAGGCCCAGTTGTTCCGGCCGAGCCTGCCCGACGATGCCGTTGATCCGAGATGCCGGGTCATACGTTCGTTGGAGCATCTCGTGCAGGACGTAAACCGGATGGTCAGCGATGATCTCAAGACACTGCAGTATCTTGGACCCTTACGCTCCTTCCCGGCGAGATACTTCGAATTGGAGGACTCAAGTGATCCGAACTGGGTAGCCGGTGGGGTGTCTGCGTGGGATGTGCTGCGTCTTGACGACGCTATCCGCACCAAGGTTAACGAATGGCTGGGGACCAAGTGGCTCCAGACGCCTTATGATCTGACAACAAAATCGTTCCTCAACCTGGAAGCCGCGCGGCGGGCAATCGCCGACGAGCTCTTCGCGCTTCGAGAAGACTTCCCGCGGAAAGAGCAGTTCAAGACTGAGGAGCCCGCAGCCGAACTGGTCGACCTACTCCTTTGCAACGGGAGTCTGGAATGGCGGCGGTCTCTCGCACTCCAAGACCGATGCAACGGAACCACGGTTTCGCACCGCGACGTTGGTCTTGGCATCAGCCAAGTCATACCGGTGCTGGTCCATAGCTCCGCCGGCAAGAAGAAGCTCGTGGCCATCGAACAACCCGAACTTCACCTCCACCCAGCCATGCAAGCCGAGCTTGGGGACGTCTTCATCGAGTCGGCGTTGGGCGAACGGAAGAACACGTTCTTGCTGGAGACGCACAGCGAGCATTTGATTCTCCGGATCCTGCGGCGGATTCGGGAGACGACAGCGGAAGGCAGGCCGGGCAAAGAAGGTCTTCCGCCAATTCGACCGGAGGATGTCTCAGTGGTCTACGTCCAGCCGGGGCCGAAGGGGGCGGAGGTGATGGATTTGCCGGTCACCCCAGATGGCGACTTCAGCAGCCCCTGGCCGAAAGGGTTCTTCGCGGAGAGGGCGGCCGAACTCTTCTGAGCCATGATCGCCGAGTTCGCGGTGGAACCACGCGTGATGGCCCAGTGGCGGCACTTCCAGGTGCTGCACGACGATTTTGGGGTGCCCCGCGGTCGCTTCCTCAGTCGTTACCCCGGCGAGTGGGCAAAGGAGGTTGCGCGGCTTGCCCACCAGTTCACCCACGACATGACCAACACACCGCTGAATGCCAAGCGCATCGAAGAGCATCTGTTCGGCGAAGCGTTCAGGCGAAAGTTGATCCCCGCGCGCAGACCCTACGACAAATCCAGGCCCTGGCTCGCGAACGCGACCGGTATCGAAGGAGACCGAGCCTTCGATGGAATCGTCGCGGAGGGCAACCCGCAACAGCATCCCCGGGTGCTGGTGGCCGGCGAGTTCTTGAAATCCGACCCTCTGTACCGTGTCGAGACGGGACGCAAGGTGGGGCGGACGGCAACCGAGATTGCCACTTGTGCTGGACCGCTCTTGCGGGTCAGTGAGGAGCTGGTGCTCGTGGACCCCAACTTCAAAGTCGCGGATGACTACAATCGGCCCGTGCACCGTTTCCTGGACACGCTCGAAGAACTCCTGCGGCAACGGCAGAAGATGCCGCATCCGCTCAAACGTCTTGAATTGCACTTGGAGCGAGCACCAGGGAGGTCTGCAGCCGGCATTCAGCATGATTTTGAGCGCAGACTGGCGGCGCGGGTGCTGAAAGGAATGGCTCTGAAGGTCTTTCTCTGGCACGCGAGAGAAGTCGGAGAGGAGCTTCACCCCCGCTTTGTGTTCAGCGAGTACGGTGGGATTCAGTTCGACTACGGTCTTGATGAAGGTGGTCATCAGGGCGGGAAGACTCTCGTGACACTTCTTTCCGAAGGTCTCTGGTTGGAATTGAGGAGAGACTACTCTGCTGAAGGCACCACCTTCGCGATCGATCCGACAACCGACATCTTTGTGATCAGAGGCAAATAGCGCGTCAAGCGTCAGTGCTGCGGTCGCCGGCAACGGGCATCGTTGGCGTTCGCATAGGCGGACTGACCTTTGCGGACCCAGGGTCGAGCACTTCGCCGAGTTGCTGACCGGCGCTCCCCGTCACGGCATTGCGCCCGCAACCACGCTGAAGGTGAAGAGCCCGATCATTGCGACGCAGCAGGCGATCTTGCCCATGCCGCCCACCAGCAGGCCCAGAAAGGCGCCCAAGCCGGCCCGGCTCGCCTGTTTGATGTCGCGTCCGGACAGCATTTCGAGGCCTGTTGCCCCCAGGAACGGTCCGACCACGATGCCGACGGGTCCGACCAGGAGCCCGCACGCCAAACCCACGATGGCGCCAACCATGCCGCGCCAGGTTGCCCCAAGCGTGCGCGCGCCGACCACGCTGGCCAGGTAATCGAGCAGCAGCGCAAGCAGGGCAAGACCCACCAGCAAGGCCAGCGCCGCGTTCCCCACACTCGACGCGCCAAAGTAGATTCGATGCAGAACCGCCGCCCCCAAAACCAGCGGCGTGCCCGGCAGGCCGGGCACCACGCACCCGACCAGCCCGACTCCCATCACCAGCAGCGCCAAGACGAACCCAATCACTTGCTCGACCGTCATCGGGCGGGAATGTAGCGGATCCGGCCCGCGCCGCAATGGGGACGGCGCCTGCTTTTGGATTCAACACCGCCACGGATTCCAGTTGAAACGGGGAGGGTGCAGACGCTAATGATCGCCGATGAAGATTTGCGCGTTCGGCCTGGCGGATCTGCCGCTGGGCAAACACAACCTCAAGGATCCGCGTCTGGACAAGGCCCACGAGTTGGTTGAGGCCAAGAAGAAGGCGTACGCCCAGGTCGACCTGGTCGGAGAAGATGAATCGCTCGAGGCCGATGCCATCCTCGTCCACCGCGACCGGTTCCCCGATCTCATCCTCCATGACCTCGAATTCGTCGAAACGCGTCTCGGACGCAACCCGCCCGACGCCGAGCGGGTTGTGTTGGAGAAGATCCGAACCGAACTCGAGAACGAGCGGACGATGTTCAAGGCGGGACTCAGCAAGGAGGAACTCGAGGCTGTCGCCGCCCACAGCTTCCACACCCACAAACCGGTCATTGTGGCCGACGCATCGGACCTCGAACGACCGGACGCACTCATGCTCCGGGCGTTCGCCGAAGGCGGCTGGATCTCCTTTCTCACTGTCGGGGGCAAGGAGAACCGTGCCTGGCCGGTGCGGTCGGGGACCACCGCCTGGGAAGCCGCCGGCACGATTCACTCCGACATGCAGAAGGGGTTCATTCGGGCCGAGATCATCAGCTATGCCGACTTCCTCGAGGCGGGGGGCGAAACGGAGGCGAAGCGGGCCGGCAAGCTTCGTCTCGAAATGAAATCCTATGTGGTTCAGGATTTCGATCTGGCCAACTTCCGGTTCAGCAAGTAGAGCCGGCCGGATCAGCGCGCCAGATACCGGAAGCGCGGAAAGGCAACCTCGGCCACGGTGACGACGAGGAACACGGCGCTGATCAGTGCGTTCAAGCGAAAGAAGGCGACGTTGATCCACTTAAGGCTGCGCTTGCGTGCCAGCCAGTGTTCCAGCACCAAACAGAAGGCGATGATGCCCAGGCCGATCATGTAGGCGGCCCAGAAGCGCGCCAGAAAACCAAACACGGCCAGCACCATCCACATGATGAAGTGCGAGAGGAAGGAGGCGCCGAGGGCGTTCTTCACCCCCCATCGCACCACCAGCGAGTGCAGGCCGTGAGATCGGTCAAACTCATAGTCTTGCAGCGCGTAGATGATGTCGAACCCGATCAGCCAAAACACCACCGCAATGGCGAGCAACACCGCCAGCAGCGCGCTGTGGCGTATCGACACCGCTCCATCGCGCACAGGCAGGAACTCGAACGTGCCGGTCACCGCAACCCAGGCCCCGAGCGGCGCGAGGGCCAGCGCGATGCCGAGAAAAACGTGGGTGAAGTCCGTGAACCGTTTCGTCAACGAATAGAAGCAAATCACCACTAGAGCCACCGGGGAGAGATAGAAGCACGGGCGATTGATCAGGTAGGCGGCGCCGATGAAGCCTACCGCGCTCACCGCCCAAAGGGCCAGGGCCCCGGCCAGACTCACCGTGCCGGCAGGCAAATGCCGCCCCGCTGTGCGCGGATTGGCCGCGTCGAAACG
>JAXGQW010000045.1:0-42322 GCA_040766265.1 Verrucomicrobiota bacterium | reverse complement strand
GAGCGATTGGCTTTGTCGAACGAGGCTTTGAACACAAAGGGCAGCCGCAAGCCGGAAGTCAGAGCGGCCAGATGTTCCGCCAGCCCGATGGCGTGCTCCTCGCTCTCGATCACGCACGGCCCGGCGATCAAGAAAAGCGGCTGCCTCGCCCCCAACCGGAGCGGGCCGAGTTCGATCTCGCGCATGGCGGTCATCCGACGCGCCCACTCTGAATCCTCTCCGCCACGGACGCAAGCAGCGGGGCGGCAATTCCACGAACCACGGCGCATCTGACGGCCTTTGCGGTATGACACTTCTTTCAGAAAGAAAAGAAACTCAGAGAGAGTGGCAGACCGCTGGCTTTTTTCCTTGTTGGGCTTTTTCCTTTGCCGTCCCCGAAAGCGGCAGGTATGAACCTCAAGACTCGAGTCGATATGGGAGAAACCCGTAGCAAGAACCCTCTCGAGGCCCAGGCGGTTCCAGCCGATTTCCCGGATCCTGGTCCTCAACGGAATGAGGCCACGACAGGGGGCGAGGCCAGGCCGGCCCTGTCCGCCGAGCGCACAGCCCGCGCAGTCCGGGCCGCCCTGCCGCCGGGCGGCTTGTTCGCCGGAATGCGGTGGCGCATTGCGCCTGCGTCGTTTCCTCTCGATCGCGCGCTGGCGGCCGATCTCGAGCGTCTGGGCCGCGTCCTGCTCCAGTTCAATCGGGCGGTGAACCTGCTCTATCGACAGAGCGTGGCCGGCAAGCAGCCCGCGTGGGTGGCCGAATGGCTCGATCGCGGCAAGCCGTCCGAACTCATCGCCTGGCAACGGCATCCGTCGTTCAAGAACGATCTGCCTCGCGTGATCCGGCCCGATCTCCTGCTCACAGACGACGGATTCGTCATCACCGAATTGGACTCCGTCCCGGGCGGCATCGGGCTTACGGCGTGGCTGAACCGGACCTATGCGGCGCTTGAGAGCGCGGGGGCCGGCGGCTGCGGCCAGCCGGATCTCGATGCGGCCGGAGGCGCCCCGGCTGAGGGCCGCGGCCGTGGGAGGCGCCTCTCGATCGAACTCGCTCGAAGCGCCGGCATGCTCGGCGGCCCGCGCGGCATGGTCGATGGATTCACCTCGATCTTCGGCGACGCCCCGCGCGTCCATATCGTCGTCTCTCAGGAGGCGGCCACCTATCGTCCGGAGATGGAGTGGCTGACGGGGGAACTCGAGAGCGGAGAGTGGGGAGTGAAGAGTGGGGAGGGGGGAGGGGAAAGGGTCGAGTATCGGGTGCGGGATGCGGAGTTCGACGGGGTCCAGCCGGGGGATGCGGTGTATCGGTTCTTCGAGTTGTTCGACCTCGAGAATGTCCGGGCCGCCCGCCGCCTGTTCGAGTTGGCGTCGGCCAGGCGCATCCGGCTCACACCGCCGCCCAAGCCGATCTTCGAGGAGAAGA
This sequence comes from Verrucomicrobiota bacterium, assembly GCA_040766265.1. Taxonomy (GTDB): domain Bacteria; phylum Verrucomicrobiota; class Verrucomicrobiia; order Limisphaerales; family J093; genus MWFF01. The sequence goes on along the minus strand of JAXGQW010000045.1, from coordinate 40,909 downwards.
TGCTTTTCGCATTGTTGTGGAACAGGAACCTGCGGGCATTCTGGCGGCAGGAGTTGGGGGAGAGTTTCCTGCGGCGCCTGCTGGCCTGCGTGCCCATGACATGGGTCATGGATCCCGCGCCGTTGCCGCCCCATGCCGCGTTGCCGGGGCTCGATTTGACCGACTGGCGGCAACTCGAAGGCCTGTCGCAGCGCGAACGCGATCTCGTCCTCAAGGTGTCCGGCTACTCCGACCAGGCCTGGGGAGCCCGCAGTGTGGCTCTGGGCAGCGATTTGTCGGCCGGCGATTGGGGCGCCGCGGTGGACCATGCGCTGCGGAGCTTCGCGCGTTCTCCCTACGTGCTGCAGCGCTATCACAAACCGAGAACCGTGGCTGCGACCTGGTTCGATTTCGAGCGCGGCCAGACGGTTCCTATGGCTGGACGCGCGCGGCTATGTCCCTATTATTTCGTTGCGGGCGAGGGTGAGGCCGCGCGGGCGCGGTTGGGCGGGGTGCTGGCCACCATCTGCCCGGCGGATAAGAAGATCATACACGGGATGCAGGAGGCGATCCTCGCCCCGTGTCGTGTGGACGATGATTGAGTTTGTCCTATTGGCCTTCAGTTCGCTGTTCGTGATCGTCGATCCGATCGCGGCGGTGCCGGCGTTTCTGGCGATGACGCCCACCGACACGCCCAAACAGCGGATCAAGATGGCGGGCCTGGCGTGTGCCGTGTCGGCGGGCATGCTGATCGTGTTCGCCTGGGTCGGGAACTACATCTTCCGGTTCCTGGGCATCACGATGCCGGCCTTCCAGATGGCGGGCTCGATCGTGCTGTTGCTCGTCGCCCTCGACATGCTCAAGGCCCAGCGGTCGCGCGTCCATGAAACCTCGGAAGAGACCGACGCCGGCACCGAGAAGCAGGATATTGCGATTGCGCCGCTGGCCGTGCCGATGCTGGCCGGCCCCGGGGCGATCACGACTGCGATCCTGCTGCACAACCAGGCCGGGAGCAGCATTGCCAAGCAGATCGCGCTCTTCTTCTGCATCCTGGCCGTGGCTGGCGTGAGCTATGTCACGCTCCGCCTCTCGGCCCACGGCGCCAAATGGCTCAGCCCGATCGTCCTGCGCCTGATTACGCGGATCATGGGCCTGTTGCTGGTGGCCATCGCCTTCCAGTTCGTCTTCAACGCCCTCGAAGCCATGAAGGGCAGGCTTCTCTAGCCCGCATATTTCACACCCCTATGGTGTACAGGGCACTGGGACTTCGCAAAAGGACTGCTATGCGGGCTAGCGCATTTCATCCTTGCAGTCGGGCGGCTGTTCCTGCAAACCGGGGGGGAAGCATATCACGTATGAAAACACTCAATGTCGGCTTGATCGGCTGCGGCTTCATGGGCCGGGCACACTCGAACGCACACCGCAAAGTCTGGAATTTCTTCGACCTTGAATACAGGCCTGTTCTGAAGGCGATCTGCGACTCGAACGAGGAAAGGGCCAAGGCCCACGCCGCCCGGTGGGGGTTTGAGTCCGTCGAGACGGATTACCGCAAGCTCCTGGCGCGCGACGACATTGACATGATCGATCTCTGCCTGCCGAACAACATGCACGCGGAGGTGGCGATCGCCGCGGCCAAGGCCGGCAAGATGATCCTGTGCGAGAAGCCGCTCGCCCGCAACGGCAAGGAGGCCGAAGGCATGGTCAAGGCCGTCGAGAAGGCCGGCGTGCCCAACTTCGTCTCCTTCAATTACCGCCGCATCCCGGCCGTTTCGCTGGCCAAGAAGCTGATCGACGAGGGGCGCCTTGGGAAGATCTTCCATTATCGCGCGAAGTTTTTGCAGGACTGGACCATCTCGAAGGACGTTCCGCAGGGTGGCGATTCGCTGTGGCGGCTGGATGTGAAGGCGGCGGGCAGCGGCGTCACCGGCGACCTGCTGGCCCACTGCATCGACACCGCTCTTTGGCTGAACGGGCGGATCGAATCCGTGACGGCGATGACCGAGACCTTCGTGAAGGAGCGCAAGCACCAACTCACGGGCAAGATGCAGAAGGTGGGGATCGACGATGCCTGCGCGTTCCTCTGCCGGTTTGCCAACGGCTCGCTGGCGACATTCGAGTCGACGCGCTACGCCCGCGGCCACAAGGCGCTTTACACCTTCGAGATCAATGGCGAGAAGGCGAGCATCGCCTGGGATCTGCACGATCTCCACCGCCTGGCCTACTTCGATCACCGCGATGAAGGCAAAGTCCGCGGCTGGCGCTCGATCCACGTGACCGACCACGGCGGCGATCATCCGTACATGGACAAGTGGTGGGTGCCGGGGCTGAACATCGGGTTCGAGCATTCGTTTGTGCATCAGCTCGCGGATTTCCTGACCGGCCTGGCCAAAGGCAAGCCAGCCAGTCCCACCTTCGCCGAGGCGCTCGAAACCCAGTACGTCTGCGACGCCGTCCTGCAATCCGCCAAAACCGCGAAGTGGGAGAAGGTCAAGAAGACCAAGTAAGGCGCGCTGGGAATTCGGTGGCACCCATCGCTTCACCGAGTTGGAGACGCCCGCCGGCTCGAAGGTCGGCGGGACTGCCGTTCCGCGGGGGCGCATTGCCATATTCCTATGAATTGCAGCTCGATCCTTGTCGCGCTTGCGCTCTTCTCTCCGGCGTTTGACGCGACGCTGACGGCCGCGTCCGAGTCCTCGGCTGTCAAGCCCCTCTTTGCCGATCCGCCGCGCGAGTACGCCACGGCGCCCCTCTGGGTCTGGAACGACAGGCTCACCGAAGCCCAGATCCGGGGGACGCTGCGCGACCTGGCCGGGCAAAGGGTCAAACAGGTCTTCGTTCACCCGCGTCCGGGTCTGATGACGCCCTATCTTTCGGAGGAATGGTTCCGCTTGTGGAAGATCGCCCTCGATGAGGCGGAGCGTCTCGACATGAACGTCTGGATCTACGACGAGAACTCGTATCCGTCGGGCTTCGCCGGCGGGTGGGTGCCCGAGCTGATGCCCTCGGCGCGGGGACTGGGTTTGAAGCTGGGCGAGACCAAAGCGGCCCCGTCCTGGCACGAGCGGATTCTCAAGGTGCTGCAAGTCGAAGACGACGTCTACACCAGGACCGAAGACGTCACCGCCGCGCTCAAGGAGGGAAGATCCCTGCCCGAAGGCCGGTATTTTGTCGCATCGGTTGAGGAAGCGGGCAACTCGCCGTGGCACGGGAACCGGTGTTATGTCAACCTGCTCACGCCTGGGGTGACCGAGACGTTCATCGAGGTCACCCTCGAGGCCTATCGCACGAATGTCGGCAAGCACTTCGGCAAGCGCGTGCCCGGGGTGTTCACCGACGAACCCAACATCTGCCCGGCGGGCGGATTGCCGTGGACGCGCGATCTGCCGGAGCAGTTCGAGCAGCGATGGGGCTACCGCCTGGCCGATCAACTCCCGGGCCTGGTCCTCGAAGTGGGCGATTGGAGGCGCGTTCGACACAATTACTTCCAGACCCTGCTCGATCTGTTCATCGAGCGTTGGGCGAAGCCGATGCACGACTGGTGCGGGACGAACGGACTCGAATTCACGGGGCATTACTGGGATCACGAATGGCCGCGGTGCATCGGCGTGCCCGACAACATGGCGATGGCGGCGTGGCAGCATCGCCCGGGCGTTGACACGCTCATGAACCAGTATGCCGAGCACACGCACGCCCAGTTCGGCAACGTGCGGTACTGCCGCGAAGTGTCGAGCATCGCCAACCAACTGGGCCGCAAGCGCACGCTGGTCGAGGCCTATGGCGCGGGCGGGTGGGATCTCCGGTTCGTCGACATGAAACGCATCGGCGACTGGCTCGAGGTGCTGGGCCTGAACACGCTCGACCAACACCTCAGCGACATCACCCTGCGCGGCGCCCGCAAGCGCGATCACCCCCAATCGTTCTCCTACCACGAGCCGTGGTGGGAAGCCTATCACCTCTCCGCCGCCTATTTCGCCCGCCTCAGCGCCGCGCTGTCCCAGGGCGAGCAGTACAATCGCCTGCTTGTGCTCGAGCCGACGACCACCGCCTGGATGTACCAGGGGGACGAAGCGAGGCTCAAGGAGATCGGCGATTCGTTCTCGAACCTGCTGATGGCGCTCGAAACCGCTCAGATCGAATACGATCTCGGCTGCGAGGACGTCATGGCCCGGCATGGGCAACCCGTGGGCGAGACGGTCGCCGTCGCCGCGCCCACCCACCGCATCCTCCACAAGGAACTGCGCGTCGGCCAACGCGCCTACCACACCGTCCTCCTCCCGCCCGCCCTCGAAAACCTCAACGCGGCCACGGCCAGGCTCCTCGATCAGGTGACGTGCGTCCGCGCCTACGGCCGCGCCGAATCGCCCCGCATCGACGGCCAGGAACGGACCTCGACCGCCCCAGCCCGCGGCATCGACCGCGCCGCCCTCGATCGCTACCCGGCCCGGATCGCGGCCGAACTCGCACACTGCCTCCCCTCCGATGGCTTCGCTCTCCACCGCGACGACGGCGATCGGGGCATCCTGTTCCATCATCGCCGGCAGTTCGACGACGGCGAGTTGGTGTTCCTCGTCAACACAAGTCTCGAACACCCCGCGCGCGGCACTCTGATCAGCGACCGACAAGGCATCGAACGATGGAACCTCGACACCGGGGCGGTCGAGCCGTATGCCTTCGTCAAGGGCAGCGGCGTCACGGCCCGTTTCGACCTTCCGCCCGCAGGCAGCCTGCTCCTGTTCCTCTCCCGCGCCAGCCGCTCTCCGGAGACCAAGGTCTGGGACGATCCCCTGTCCGTGCCTGCCGCCGGGCCGCTCGAAATCGCCCGGCTCGAACCCAACGTGCTGACCCTGGATTACGTGGACGTGACCGCCGGAGGCGAGTCGCGGACCAATGTCTACTTCTATCAGGCCAACCGGTTCGTCTGGCAGAAGCACGGAATGGAACGTAACCCGTGGGACAGCGCCGTGCAGTTCAAGGACGAACTGATTGCCAGGACATTCCCGCCCGACAGCGGCTTCAGGGCGAGCTATCGGTTTGTGATCGAGGAATCGGTGCCTTCAGATCTGACCATCGTGATCGAGCGGCCCGATCTTTATCAGATCACGTGCAACGGGCATCCCGTGAAGGCCAGGACGGGGGCGTGGTGGCTCGACCGGGCTTTTGGCCGGATCCAACTCGATGCCGTCGCCCGGGTCGGCGAGAACGCGGTGACGATCGAGGCATCGCCCTTCACCATGAATCATGAGATCGAGCCGGCGTATCTTCGCGGCGCGTTCGCGCTCGAGCCCGCCGCTTGCGGATTCAGCGTGGTTCCCGAGCAACCTCTGCATTTGAAGGACGGGGCCGGCTGGAACGACCAAGGCCATCCCTTCTACAGCGCCGGGGTCGCGTATCGTCAGGGATTTCGCGTCGACGCGAAGGCCCCGCGATCGTTCATCCGGCTTGGGCGATGGAACGGGAGCGTTGCGCGCGTGCGGGTGAACGGGGATCTGGCCGGCTACATCAGCGCCCCGCCGTGGGAACTGGATGTGACCGCGGAGCTGATCACGGGCGTGAATCGAGTCGAGGTGACGGTTTTCGGCACTCTTAAGAACACGCTCGGCCCGCATCACAACAACCCGCCACTGGGCAGCGCCTGGCCGGCGATGTTCCACGCGGCCCCCAAGCAGGGCCCGCCCCGAGGCGGCCTCTATCACACAGTGGGTTACGGTCTCTTCGAACCGTTCGCCCTGTTGCAGTCAAGCCCACTCTAGCCCGCATTTCTGACCAACATTTGATGTCATCTTCCCGGTCGTGAGAAATCCGGACCAGCCTCCCGTTTCGCCGATTCTTGACCACCGCGGAGCCTGAGCCTCCGCCAAGGTGTGCGTCGGACTGTTGTCGATGTTCTGTCGCCCGGTGAGGGCACCGGGCCTACAAAGGATGGAGACTCAGGCTGTAGGCCGCGTGCCCCCACGCGGCGCAGGGACAGACATCGGTCCAGGCGCCGGGTCAGGGGACCCGGCCTACAAGCCGATGATGCCCATTCTGTAGGCCGCGTGCCCCCACGCGGCGCGGACTCGCTTCCCACCGACAAGGGCGTTTACTCATGCGGGCTCATGCGGCCTTGCTTTTGTGCGAGGGGTGAGGCAATGTGCCCATTAACGGTCCGAAACATCAGAAACTCGATAAACCAAATGAAACGATCTCTGCTCAGTCTCACAATCATCGCCGTGTCCGCTCTTTTGGCCGTGACCGGCTGCTCGAAGCCAGATTCCGAATCCAGCATCGAAGGCGCCACGACGGCTCCTGCCATCGACGTTGCCCAGATCGAATCCGCATTCTCGGGGGCTGCCGAGGAAGACACGGGCGATGTCAAGAAGGCGATTGCCGCGGTCAAGGCAGGCGACTACGCAGGGGCGGTCGCGTCGCTGAAGGCCGCTGCCTCGAACCTGAAGTTCACGCCCGAGCAGCAGAAAGCTGTGAAGGATCTCCTGGCCCAGGTGCAGGCCAAAATTGGCGCAGCCGCCGGCCAGGCCGTCGATGCCGTCAAGAAGGTGGGCGAGGATGCCGGCAAGGCCGCGGGCGAGGCGGTCAAGGCGGTCGGAGACGCTGCCAAGGATGCGGGCGACGCTGCGAAGAAAGCCGTGAACCCCTAGCCCGGATGTTTCATAAAGCTCCGCGGAGTTTCACATCCGGGCTGTGGCAAAAAGTGGTGAGAAATGCAGGCTGGCCCGGTCATTTCAAACGCTTCGCGAGGAACCGCAACCGGGCTAGATGGGCCCATCTCGAAGCCAACCGATCCCGTGGAGCCCCCGCTTCTCATGGACCCGGGCTCGCATCAACCGGTTGCGGTGCGTTGCGATCCGCGGGGTGTGTTGTTCGAGCCGGTGGATGCCGATGATCTGATCCGGCAGCGCAACTGCCACGTTGTCCTCACCGAACCTGGGGCCGTGCGGGGCAACCACTGGCATCGGCACGCCACGGAAGTCTCGGTTGTTTTGGGGCCCGCCCGGGTGTGCATCCGTCGGGAGTCGGGCATCGAGGAGATCCAGGTGCCGGATGGCCAGGCCTGGAGGTTCGTCTTCCCGCCTGGCGTTCCGCACGCGATGCAGAACACCGGCGGCCGCCCCATGGTGGTGATCGCATTCTCCGATCAAGTCCACGATCGCCAAAGCCCGGATGTGGTTTCCGATATCCTGATCGAAACCCCCTGACCCGCATGTTTTACGCCCCGTTCGTACACAGGGCGGTCAGACCTCGCAGGATGTCTGCTATGCGGGTCAGGAGAGCAGACTCAGGCACAACATGAAGTCCATCCAAAAGAAGTGTCGCAAGCTGACGCAGCCGTTTCGCGTGACGGACGGCAAGGAGTTCCGTCTCAAAAAGATCGATCCGGATGACACCTTGTGGCTCAAGCGCGAGGACAAGTCCAAGGTGGCGGAAGCCCTGGAGGAGGGGATTCAGGCCCTGGCGGAGTTTCAGGACAAGCTCTACGCGCACAACCGCTGGGCGCTGCTGCTGATCTTCCAGGCGATGGATGCGGCCGGCAAGGACAGCGCCATCAAGCACGTGATGTCGGGTGTCAACCCGCAGGGATGCCAGGTGATGTCTTTCAAGGCGCCGAGCGCCGAGGAACTGGATCACGACTACCTCTGGCGCTGCTTGCAGCACCTGCCCAACCGCGGCCACATCGGCATCTTCAACCGCAGTTACTATGAAGAGACGCTGGTGGTGCGGGTGCATCCCGAACTGCTCGAGGGGCAGCGTCTTCCAGCCGAATTGGTGACCCGGCGAATCTGGGACGAACGTTTCCAGGATATCCGCAGCTTCGAACGCTACCTCACCCGCAATGGCATCGTCGTGCGCAAGTTCTTCCTCCACGTCTCGAAAGAGGAGCAGAAGCGCCGGTTCCTCGAACGGATCGAGAAGCCGGAGAAGAACTGGAAGTTCTCGTCGACCGACGTTCAGGAAAGGGGATTCTGGCGCGAGTACATGGCGGCGTATGAGGAGATGATCCGCCACACCGCGACGCCGGAGGCCCCGTGGTATGTGGTGCCGGCCGACCACAAATGGTTTACACGCGCCGTGGTCGCGGCGGCGGTGATCGAGACGCTTGCCTCCCTCGAACTCGCCTACCCGGAAGTCGACAAAGACAAGCGCAAGGAACTCGTTGCGGCGAAACAGGCGTTGCTCGAGGAGTGACGGCTCGGGCGCCGCGCCCTTCCGCGCCCCTCACCAGTCGAGCGCGCCGCGGCGCGTCCCGGTTTCCTTCCGGGCGCGCTGGCGGCGCCGATCCCACTCGCCCTCGCGTTCCTGCTGCCGCTCGCTGGCCTGGCCCAGCAGCTCTTCGAGTGTCGATGGTTGTCCGTCCGGCGGCGTGCGTTGCCGGGCGGCCTGCTCCGCCTCGAGAGCGACCCGCTCGCGCAAACGCGCGATCCGGGGCTCGACTTCTTGCAGACCCTCGCGGGCGGGCTCCTGCCCGGGCTCGAGCTCCAAGGCCTGTTCAAACGCCGTCTGCGCGTCCTGATAGTGCCCGAGGGCTTCCCCGGGGCGGTGTTCCTCCGCCTGCTCGCCTCCGGCCATGGCCCGCTGCCCGGCAAGCACCAGCGCCTCGGGCAGCAAGCGGCGCGCCTCCGCCGCGCCAGCGTTCGCCTCCGCGTTGTCCGGATTCAGCCCTCGCGCGGCCTCGAAGTTGTCCAGCGCCGCCATCAGCCGCGGCGCCGCCTCCGGACTCTTGCGCGCCAACCGGTCGCGTCCTTCTTCGAGTTCCGTGTTGCCGAGGCGCACGTGCAGTGCCTCGAGCGCCGCGCGCACTTCGAGTTGGCCCCGCCGGGCGCCCTCGTGATCGGTCCGAACTTCGAGGGCTTCGCGGAAATGGCCGAGCGCGGCCTCGTAGGGCTCGATCGCCGATCCCGTGTCCCACTTCGAGTTTTCATCCCCTGTCTTCTGTTCCCGCCGCCCCATTCGAGTCAGGAGATCCGACAGTTTCTCGCGCACGCGCGCTTCCCCACGGACAGCAGCCTCGTCGAGCTTTGCCGGTTGGGGAGAGGCTGGGGCAGACGCGCGATCCTCGGGTTGGGCCGTGGCATCCGCTCGCGCGCGTGCCGCCCCCAGATCCTCGAGCGCGGCGCGGTACTTCGACTCGGCTTCCAGGTCCCCCCAGCTCGTATTGCGCGCCGCCTCGGCGTCGCCTTTGGCTTCCGCCCCCGCGGCGCGCTCGATCCACCGCTCCTTCAGAGCCGCCTCGATCCGCTCCAAATCGACGCGCAGCGACCCATCCTCGGGATGCCACAGGACCGCTTCGTCGGCCTTCGCCAGACCGTCTTCGAGCAGGTGGATTGCCGGATCGAGGGGCAGCTTCTCCGCCGCCTCGAGCGCCTCCATCCCAAGCCGATGCAGCAGGCGGGCCAACCGCCGCCGCACCAGGTCGTAGTTGTGCCGGGTGGCGCTGTGGCGCGGACTTCGTTCGAGAGCGGCGCGATAGGATTCGAGCGCGCGGCGCCACCATTCGACCGCCTGCTCGGGGGCATCGGTCTCGTGCGGTTCGCCCAGCCGAAACTGGGCGTTGCCCGACTGGAACCAGACCGCCGACCGGAGCCGGCGCGGCAGCGGCTGCGAGGCGAGATCCCGCCAGCAGTCAAACGCCGCGGAGTATTGACCTGCCGCGTAGGCTCGGACGCCCTCGTTGTAGGCATCCCATGGCGAAGGGGAGATGTCGGCGCCCGCCGATGGCAGGCGAGACGCCATCAGCGCCGCACCGACCAACAGCAGCCTCAGGATCGGGCCGACTCGTTGTGTGTCAACCATGCCTGCGAATGGATCAAGGCTTCATTCGTTGCCTGCCGCCACCGCTTCGCCGGTCGCCCAGCCACCATTCTGCGCCGAGCAATGCCAGCGCCGCCGCCAGCGGCCATTGGAAGCGCTCCCGCGGTTCATTCAGGATCCGCTTCGCTGTCGACCGTGGCAAGCCGGCGGCGGTTTGTCGAAACCACCCGCTCAATGCCGTGCTATGGCGCGCGTCCAGACGCGTGTACACGCCGCCTCCAGCCTCGGCAATGCGCTGCAATCGCAGTTCATCCTGCCGAGAGACCACCTCGCGGCCCAGCGGGTTCCTGACAAAGCCCGCGGCACCCCATGTCGGCCCCGGCACGCGGGCCCCCAGCGCCGATCCGACTCCGGCCGTGTGCACGCGCAGCCCTGCCGCGCGCGCGGCGCGCGCGGCCCCGATCGCGTCGCCCTGCAACTGCTCGCCATCGCTGACCAGCAAGAGGGCGCGCGGACCGCGCGTCTCACGATCGAAGCCCTCGAGCGATTGTTCGATCGCTTGCTGCAGGTTGCTGCCCGGGTCGGACACCGTGCCGGGAACCGCCGACTCGATCGCGCGTGCGATGACGCTGTGATCTCGGGTCAGCGGAGCGGCCGCAAAGGCTTCTCCGGCGAAGATCACCAGCCCGACCCGATCCCCGCCCAACCCGGCCAGCAGGCGTTCGATGGCATCGGTCGCCACGGTGAGGCGATTCGTCTTTGCGACATCCGCGGCGAGCATCGATCGTGAAACGTCCAGAGCGATGACCAGGTCGATGCCCGTTTGCTCGAACTCGATCTCCCGGCGCCCCCATTGCGGTCGGGCGAGTGCCAGGCCCAGCGCCAGCACCCCGGCCATCAGCAGAGCCAGCTTCCATCTCCGACGCCGATCGTTCACCGAGCGGAGCAGGCGCGGCAACAACGGGGAACGGAAGCTCGCCTCGAGATCGCGGCGGGCCCGGCGCCCCGCCCAAAGCCGGAAGAGCAGCAAGCCCGCCGCGAGGAGAGGCAATACCCACAGGCAGATGGGTGCGCCGAATGTCATGGCAGCCTCCGTCCGCGCGTGTGCGAATGGGCTTGCTCGATGAATAACAAGCCGAGGGCCGCCCACCCGAGCCACGGAAACAGATCGCGCCATCCCTTCTGCCGCACATCGCTGAGCTTCTGCTTCTCGAGCCGGTCGATGGCCCTCGAAACGGCCCGCAGGTCCGCCCCGCTCCGCACCCGGAAGAACTCGCCGCCCGTCCGGGCGGCGGCGTGGGTCAACGCCTCGCTCAGTTCGTCGCTGGACGCGGCCTCCCGCGGACTGAGGAGCTGGATGCAATGCAGCCGGATGCCCAGCCCATGCAGCGTTTCAGCCACGGCTTCCGGCTCGGGTCCGGCGCTGATGTTCTCGGCATCGGTGACCAGGAGAACGACCCGGGTCTCGTTGGTGTGGCGCTGGAGATGGTGGGCGGCCACGACGAGCCCCGATCCGATATCGGTTCCGACGCCGTTGGTCTCGCCGGCCAATCGTTCAAGCAGCCATTGGTGATCGAGCGTCAGCGGGCTGGCCAGATAGGCGTCGCGGTCAAAGCAGACCAGGCCGATGCGATCGTGGGGGCGCGTGCGGATGAACTCGGCGGAAATGCGCTGCAGGGCGGCCGAGCGGGTGACCTGGCGCCCGTCAAGAAGAAAGTCCCGAGTCCGCATCGTGCCCGAGAAATCCAGAGCCAGCATCAGGTTGATTCCGCGCGCGTCTTCCCGCATCTCGGCTTTCGGAACCTGCGGGCGTGCCAGGGCCAGGATCACCAAGGCCAGGACGCCCAGTCGCGGGGCCAGCACTGCGCGCCCCGGGGCGCGGCGCACCGCCTGGGCGGCAGGACGCAGCAAAAGGGCCGAACTGAAGACGAGGGCCGCGCCGGGTCCGGCTCGCCCGCGGCGCCAGGCGAGCAGCGCCAGCAGGGCCAGGGCAAGCAACCAGGCCGGTGAGGCGAAACGGAACCCATCGCTCATGGGCGCGTCCTTCCCCGAACCGCGTTCACGACAGTCGGTTGGCCCGACGGCCCGCCGCGATGGCGCACCGACCGATCACATCGGCCCGGCTTTGCCAGATCACTCGGCATGGGTGCTTGCCTTCATGGGGGCGGCGTCGGACTCCGGACGCGACCGCAGGACAAACGCAAGAGCCGCTGCGTGGAGCTCCTGCAACTCGCCGACACCCGCCACGTAGCGTCCGAACTTGCACAGATCGCACAATTGAAGGAATCGCCCCAGGTGCTGCCGGTCCGCGGCGGGAACGGCGTCCGACGCCCCCGCCGCCGTGAGGAACTCCTCGGTTGTCAGGCGCGGGGCGCGCAATCCATAGCGCGCCTCGACGTAGCCGCGGAGAACGCCGGTGGCGGCGTTGCCGTAGTCGCGCGACCGATCCGTTCGCAACAGACCGGTCAAACGTTCGAGCTCGGCCAAGGCCCAATCCCACGGCGCGGGGGAATCCGGCGTCCCGGGGGGTGATGTCCGCTCGCGCCGCGCCTTGCCACGGAGGGCCAGAGCCAGAAGGAGGCCGCAGGCCGCCACCGCCGCCACGGCAAGCGCCCAGCCGAAACTGGGCGGCGAGAGCAAGCGCAGATCCTCGATGAGGTTCGTCTCGTTCATCCGTCCGCGGGGGGCGCCAGTCGGAGTCGGCGCAGGCGTTGTTCGAAGAACTGAAGCAGGGCGCGCTGATAGGGCTGATTGGTCTGACAGGTGACGCTCTCGACGCCGGCACGGCGGAAGATGTCGGTCAGACGCGCGGTTCGGGCCAGGCGCTGCGTCTCGAAGGCGTGCCGCACGGCGGGGTCGCGGGTATTCAACTCGACCACCTCTCCCGTTTCCGCATCCTCGCACACGAGCCACCCGACCTCCGGCAGGCACGCCTCGACGGGGTCATGGACACACATGGCAACCACGTCGTGGCGCCGCGCGGCCAGACGCAGCGCGCGCTCGAATCCGTCGTCGCAGAAATCCGACAGCACAAACACCGTCGCGCGCCGTTGCAGCGCGTTGCCGAGGATCTGGAGGGCCTGGCGCAGCGAGGTGCGGGGTGAACGGGCCTCATGCGTGAGGATTGCCGAGACAATGGCGAGGGCCTGGCGGCGCCCGGTGCGGGGCGCGAGATAGCACTCGACGGCGTCCGTGAAGAGCAGCAGTCCCACACGGTCGTTGTTCAGGACCGCGCTGAGGGCCAGGACTGCCGCCAGCTCGGCGGCCAGCTCGCGTTTGCTCCGCGGCACCGACCCGAAATCGCCCGAGGCGCTCACATCCACCGCCAGCATCACCGTCAGCGATCGTTCCTCGACGCTCTGTTTGATCTGAACCGCCCCCGTGCGGGCTGTGGTGTGCCAGTCGATGCTGCGCACGTCATCTCCCGGCTCGTAGGCGCGGACCTGGTCGAATTCGAGCCCCCGACCGCGAAACACCGAACGGTAGGGGCCGGCGAGCAGATCTTCCACGAACCGCCGGGCGCGCAGCTCGACCAGGCGCACCCGCCGCATGATGTCGGTCGCGCCGTCCGAGGCGGGCGCGCGGCCCGGTGACGCGCTCTCCCCGGTCCGAAGCGGCGGCGGGAGGCGATGGGACGGGGCGCGCTTCATAGGGAGGCGTTGAGATTCAACGGTTTATACACAGCGTCAGAGGTTCCGCCGCGTGAGGGCACGCGGCCTACAGGTTTGTAGGCCGGGTCCCCTGACCCGGCGCTGCATCATTTATGTCGCTCTGTATAGTGCGCACTGGGGACCATGAACGAGAAACTCTCGACTCTCAACTCTCAACTTCTTCAAGGCACCGGCACCTGGGCGAGCAACTCCGCCACAATGTGCTCCGAGGTGATCCGGTCCGCATCGGCCTCGAATGTCGTCAGCACCCTGTGGCGGAGGACGTCCGCCGCGACCGCCTTGACGTCCTCGGGCGTGACGTGCGGGCGCCCGCGCAGGAACGCGAGCGCTTTGGACGCCAGCGAAAGGTTGATCGAGGCCCGGGGCGATGCGCCGAACCGGATGAACGGCGCCAGGCGCGGCGCCACCGTCGACGGATCCCGCGTGGCGAACACCAGCCGCACGATATAGTCCGACACCTGCTCGTCGACGAACACCTGATCGACCAGCGCGCGCATGGCCAGGATATCCTCGGGCCGCACCACGGTCGTCAGCGGCGGGCGCGGAGCCGTCCGGGCCATCAGGGCCATGATCTGCCGCTCCTCGGGTTCGGTCGGATAGGTGACCACGACCTTCAGCATGAAGCGGTCCACCTGCGCTTCCGGCAGCGAATAGGTCCCCTCCTGCTCGATCGGATTCATCGTTGCCAACACCAGAAAGGGCGAGGGCAGCGGGAAGCTCTGTTCGCCAATCGTGACCTGCCGTTCCTGCATCGCTTCGAGCAGCGCGCTCTGCACCTTGGCCGGGGCGCGGTTGATTTCGTCCGCCAGGACCAGGTTCGCGAAGATCGGCCCCTTGCGCGTGTGGTAACTGTTGTCGCGCGGGTTGAAGACCAGGTTGCCAATCAGATCGCCCGGCAGGAGATCCGGCGTGAATTGGACGCGGGCGAACTTGAGGTGCAGGCATTGGCCCAGGGCATTGACGGTGGCGGTCTTGGCCAGGCCGGGCACGCCTTCGAGCAGGACGTGGCCGTTCGCAAGCAAGCCGACCAGGAGCCGCTCGATCAGCGTCTGCTGCCCCACGATCGAACGCGCCATCTCCGCGCGCAGCGCCTCCAACTGCGCTTGATGCCGCCCGATGGCCGCTTCGAGCGGCTGCAAGTCAGTGTGCATCGCGCGATAGAAAATACTGCCCGCCCCGTTTCGTGGCGAACTCGATCGCCTGGGTGGCCAGCGGCCTGGTCTTCACCACCGCGCCGCGCGCCGACCCCGAGCGCACGGTGACCGGGACCGGACACCGGAGGCGGCATACATTCCCATCGAGCGATTCAATGCGCCCCGACTCGAATTGTGCGCCGCGCCACGCGAGATCGACCGCGAACCCGCCCCGGGCGCGCAATCCGCTGACATGCCCATCGGCCCAGGCGGACGGTTTGGCGGGCAGCAACTCGATTTCCCCGGCGTGGCTCTGGAGAAGCATCTCCGCGATGCCGGCCGTGCCTCCGAAGTTGCCGTCAATCTGGAAGGGCGGGTGCAGATCCAGCAGGTTGGGCGCCGTGCTTTGGCGGAGCAATGCCAGCAGATTCTCGTGCGCCTTGTCGGCGTCTCCCAGCCGCGCCCAGAAGTTCAGAATCCACGCCCGGCTCCAGCCGGTGTGGCCGCCGCCGTGCGCGAGCCGGCGTTCGAGCGTCTTGCGGGCCGCCTGGGCGAGTTCGGGCGTGCCGGTGCGGGTGATCTCCCTGCCCGGGTGCAGGGCAAACAGGTGGGAGATGTGCCGATGCCCCGGCTCCGGTTCATCGTAATCCTCGGACCATTCCATGATTTGGCCGTGGCGTCCGATCCGGGTGGGCGGCAGTTTGGCGAGGGTGGCGGCGAGCTGGCCGCGGAACTCGGCGTCGATCCTGAGGATCTCGGAGGCTCGGATGCAATTCGAGAAGAGATCCCGGATGATTTGGGAGTCCATCGAGGGCCCCATGCACAGTCCTCCCTTTGTGCCGTTCGGGAGGCGGTAGGTGTTCTCCGGCGAACTGGATGGCCCGCTCACCAGCCGGCCTTTCGAATCCTCGACCAGGAAATCGAGGAAGAACTCCGCGGCTTCTTTCATGGGCGGGTAAGCCCGCCTGGCCAGGAACGTCCGGTCGCCCGTAAACGCGAAATGCTCCCACAGATGCTGGCAAAGCCACGCCGCGCCCATCGGCCATAATCCCCAGCCCGCGCCGTCCGCAGGCGTGGTGAACCCCCACACATCGGTCAAGTGGTGCGCCACCCATCCGCGGGCGCCGTAATGCACCCGGGCCGTGCGGCGGCCCGATTCGCGCAGGGACTCGATGAGCTCGAACAGCGGCTGGTGGCACTCGGAAAGGGCCGTGACCTCGGCGGGCCAGTAGTTCATCTGGAGATTGATGTTGAGATGGTAGTCGCTGTTCCAGGGCGGGTTCATGCCCTCAGCCCAAACACCCTGGAGATTCGCCGGCAGATCGCCCGGACGAGAGCTCGAAATCAGCAGGTACCGTCCGAACTGAAAATAGGTGGCCAGCAGATGCGGGTCGTTCCCGCCTTTCTTCATCGCCGCCAGCCGCGCGCCGGTGGGGTGGACCGTGGCGTCCGCCCCGCCCAGATCGAGGCTGACCCGGTTGAACAGCGCCTGGTAATCACGCACGTGCGCCGCCACCAGGGCGGTGTACGGCTTGCGGATCGCCGCCTCGACGTCATCGATGGCGACCTGCAGCGCGTCGCGCCCGCCAAAGCTCGTCGCCGCCCCCAGAACCAGGGTGACCGATGTCGCGTTCCGCACTTCGAGGCGGCGGGCCGGGGCGAACATCTGGCCGCCCTGGGCGTTGGCTTGAAGAACGGCGCAGTACTCGGTCCCCTGCCCGCCATCCACCTGTCCTTGCAGCAGCACGCGATCGGGCGAACGCGTGCTGGTCCGGAAATCCTGCTCGCGATCCAGCGTCGCGAAGAACGTCAAACCGCCCGGCTTCGAGCAGGTGAGGCGCAGCACGAGCACCTGATCGGGATGGCTCGCGAAGAGCTCGCGCGTGTGCCGGATCTCTCCAACCCGGTACTGGATGCGCACGACCGCCCTTTCGAGATCCAGCTCGCGCTGGTAGTCCTCGACCGCTTCGTGACCCGGAAAATCGAGGCGCAGATCACCGAGCGACTGGTACGGTTTGACCCTCATGGGTCTGCCCATGAGATGCTCCTGGGCCAGCTTGACGGCCTCGTCCGGCCGCCCGTCGAACAGGAGCCGCCGCACCTCGGGCAGGTGCTTGAGCGCCTCGGGGTTGATGGTGTCGCGCGGGCCGCCCGACCAGAGCGTGTCCTCGTTGAGCTGGATGCGCTCACGCCCGGTCCCTCCGAACACCATCGCCCCCACACGCCCGTTGCCGATCGGAAATGCCTGCTTCTCCCAGTTGGTCGCCGGTTCGGCAAACCAGATCCTGAGCCCCCCAGGGGCGCCGGTTGCCGCCGAGGGCGAAGACGCCGCCCCCAACGCCGCTCCGGGAATCCCCGGCAGCCAGGCGGCCAGCCCGAGCGCAAAAGCAAGCCCGCCGACGAATCGGATGCGAATCATGGAGGCAAGGGTTTCCCAGGCCCGCCCCAGCGTCAAGCTTGTGAGGACACCGCGGCGGGTCCTTCACTGTCCCTTGACGCTGCCGCAACGGCTGGCATGATCCGGCCCGGGTATATGGCTGAGACCAGGAGAGAGAAGCTGCGCCGCGACGAACGCCGCAATTTGGACATCGAGATCGGGTTCCTCGAGGGACTGACACGACGCGATCCGTCCTATGACGACGCCCTGAGGCTCCTCGCCGACGATTACTCGCGCCGGGGACGCTTCGAGGACGGGCTGCGCGTGGACGCGCAGTTGGCCCGCCTGCGGCCGGAAGATCCGCTGGCCCATTACAACCTCGCTTGCAGCTACGCCCTCACCAACCAGTTCGATGCCGCCTACGCGGCCCTCAACCTCGCCATCGACCGCGGGTATCGCGATTTCCGCTGGCTGGCTCGGGATCCGGACCTGGCCTCTTTCCGCAAGCACCCGCTTTACCGCAAGCTTCGCGCCCGAGTCAAAGCGCTGAGGATCGAGGTGCGGTGACGGCGGATTATGAATGTCACCGTCGGCAACCGCGCCCGCCACTACCGCACCGTCGACTTTGATGTTCGCCACAACACGGTGCGGTTGATCGAGCAACGGTTGTTGCCGCACCGGTTCAAAGTGGTCGCCACGCCCGACTACCGCGCAACAGCCGCAGCCATTCGCGACATGGTGGTTCGGGGCGCCGGAGCGATCGGGGCGACGGCTGCCTTCGGCCTCGCCCAGGGTGTCCGCGCGTTTCGCGGCGCGAACCTCGATCGCTTCGAAGTCCGTGTCGCCACCGTCTACGCGACGCTCAAGGCCGCCCGGCCGACCGCGGTCGACCCGGTCAATGCCATGGACCAGGTCCGCCGCCGGATGACCCAAGGCGGCACGGTTGCGGAACAGCAGGATCTGGCGCTGGCGGGGGCACAGGCCTTCGCCGACACGAACGTGCAGGAGTGCGAAGCCATCGGGCGGCATGGCCTGGATCTGATCCCGGAAGGGGCGCGCGTACTGACGCACTGCAACGCCGGTTGGCTGGCCTTCGTGGATGTGGGCAGCGCCACCGCCCCGCTCTACGCGGCGCAGGCGGCCGGTCGGTCCTTCCATGTCTATTGCGACGAAACGCGGCCCCGCTGTCAGGGGGCATCGCTCACGGCCTGGGAGCTGGCCCAGCAGGGCATCTCGCACCAGGTGATCGCGGACAATGCCGCCGGGCACTTGATGCAGCGCGGCGAGATCGATCTTGTCATCGTGGGCAGCGACCGGGTCCTGGCCCGGACCGGCCAAGTCGCCAACAAGATCGGCACCTACACCAAGGCGGTCCTCGCCCGTCGCCATCGACTCCCCTTCTACGTGGCGATTCCGCTCTCGACCATCGACTGGGAAATGCGTTCCGGACGCGCTATCCCGATCGAGGAACGGGCTGAAGAGGAAGTCCTCGGGGCCTGGGGCCTTGCCGCGGGAAACAAACGGACCTGGGTCCGCGTCGCCAACCCGACCAGCGGCGCCCGCAACCCCGCGTTCGACGTCACCCCGCCCGATCTCATCACCGGGATCATCACCCCGCTGGGCGTCTACCGGCCTCGGCAACTCGCCCGGCTGCGTCGCAGGCTCGAAGGCTGCGAGATCCGCTGATCGGACGGCGCCGGGGATGCGCCCGGGCGGGTGCGGCGGAGGCTCCCGGCACAACATCTGCTGTTTACCTGCTCCTGAATGGGTCGCGCAACGAGGTGCTGTCCGAGAGCCGTTGCGGACGGGATGGGTCGATCCTGCTCCTGAAATCTGTGGTATCCGAGTGCTGTGCCAATCGAGTCGAGCTGCCAGCCCGAGCGCGTCCGGGCGGGCTCGGCGTCTCATTGGCGGCATGGTTCGCGATGACGGCGCTGGCCGAGGCGGGTTCATCGCCCCGCCTCGATCCCCATTTCCGTCCATCGTTCACCACCACGGCCGACGCCGATTTGAGAGCGGTCGCGGTGCAGGCCGATGGCAAAGCGATCGTCGCGGGCCGGTTCGAGTTCTTTCATGGACGCCCCATCAGCGGTTTGGTCCGGCTCGATACGGACGGCGCGGTGGACACGCGTTTTGCGCTGTGGCCCGGAGTCGAGGGCGCCGTCAACTCGATCGCAATCCAACCGGATGGGAAGATTGTGTTCGGAGGCGATTTCACGAGCGTGGCCGGCCAGGCGCGGCACGGTGCGGCCCGGGTCGACTCCGAGGGGAACCTCGATGAGGCCTTCGCGCCGCATGTGGACGGACAACGGTCGCGCGCAATCGAAGTGGTGCGGATTCTCGAAGACGGGCGCCTCTTCATCGGCGGCCAGTTCAACACGGTCGAATCGGCCCCGCGCGCCTGCCTGGCGCGGTTGAAGCCCGACGGCGCCCTCGATGAGACATTCGATCCTGGCGCGGGAGTCGAAGACGCATTCGGGATTGTGCAGGACCTGGCGCCGCTGCCGGACGGGGGTGTTGTGGTTGCCGGGTTGTTCACGAAGTTCGACGGGCAAACACGCCCCGGTTTGGTCCGGCTCGACGCCGAAGGCAACGTGGTGCCCGAGTTCAACCCCGACCTGGACTGGAGTCAAGGATTGGTCAGCGTCGCGCTGGTCCGGCGTCAGGAGGACGGTCATCTGCTCGTAGCCGGGCGCTTCGACCAGTTGGAGGGCCAGACGCTCTTCGGCCTGGCGCGCTTGCAGCAGACAGGAGTCGCAGACCCCAGTTTCGAGGGCGATGGCTGGGGCGATGGCGTGGTGAACGCGGTGCGCGACCTGACAATTCAACCGGATGGCCGGATCGTGGTGACGGGCGATTTCGATCGGTTCGGAGAGAGCCTGCACCCGGGGATCGCACGGCTCGAGGCCAGCGGCGCACCGGACGAGACATTCGACCCGGGGCCAGGCCTGCAAACCGCCGGGAGATCGGCGGGCGTCGGCATGGCCGTCGCAGTCCAGGCCGACGGGCGCATCCTGGTGGCGGGGCAATTCACGCAGATCGGAACCGAGGTGCGCCACAACCTCGGGCGGCTGCACTCGGACGGATCGGCCGACCCGGACTATTCGGATTCCGAACGAATCGTCGAGCGGGTGGGCTCGGTGAACGCGATCACGGTGCAGGAGGACGGCCGGATCCTGGTCGGCGGGGATTTCGAACGCGTCGATGGCCAGCCCCGCCAGGCCCTGGCGCGAATCCTCCCGCATGGGGCACTGGATGAATCGTTCGACGCCCATGTCAGCCAGGGCGGCGTGGTCAATGCCATCGTCCTCCAACCCCGGGGTGAGGTGATCGTGGGCGGACGATTTGCCACCGTGCAGGCCAAGTCTCGAGCCAACCTGGTTCGCCTCGCGGCCAATAGCCAACTCGACGCGACATTCGATCCGGGCTTGGGGCCCAACGGCGAGGTTTATTGCCTGGCGCTTCAGCCCGACGGTCACATCCTGGTCGGGGGGCTGTTCGACCAAGTCAACGGCGTGCCCCGCTTTCGGCTGGCGCGCCTCGACGCCTCGGGCGCCGTCGATCCCGGATTCGATCCTTATGTGGCGTCCTGGATTGCCGCGCCGGATGTCTATTCCATCGTTGCCCAGGACGACGAACGCCTCGTCATCGGAGGCTACTTCGACACTGTGAACGGCCAAACGCGATCGGGTCTCGCCCGGCTGCGGCCCGATGGCTCCCTGGATCCCGACTTCGGCGGGTCGTCCCTCCTCGATGGCGATCTGCCGATCGTCACAGGCATCGCCCTCGATGGCGATGGACGCCTGCTCGTCACCGGCACCTTCAGCACGGTCGAGAGCGAACCGCGCCACGGCATTGCCCGCCTTGACCCCGAGGGAACACTCGATCGGAGCTTCGATCCCGGCGCGGGCATCGCGGGGGGCGACCTGCCGGCTGTCTACGGCGCGGCGCTCGGACCGGGCGGGTGGTGGGTCGTTGTCGGCGAATTCGAGTCGTTCAACGGCACGCCGCGGCTCAACCTGGCCGTCGTCCGTGCCGATGGCTCACTCGATCCTGAGTTCGCCCCAAAGGGCTGGATGGATCGCTGGGCACTCGCGGCCGTGGTCGACGCCGACGGCAATATCCTGGTGGGCGGCCCGTTCACCACGATCGACGGCAAGGCGCGGCAAGGGCTCGCTCGATTCCGATCCGCGGACCCGGCGCCCGCGTCCGTCACGATCGAATTGGACCAGGCCACGGCCGTGGTGTCCTGGAAGGGACCCGGCACTCTGCAGTCGAGCGATTCGCCCATCGGCCCTTGGCGAGACGAGCCCGGACTCGGCAGCCCCGCCTTCGTGCCCCCCAGCCAGCCAGCCCGGTTTTTCCGCGTTGTCCGCTAATGTGTTTCACGGAGCCTTGACCATCTCACCTCGCCCCCGCGCTTCGCCCTCATGAAAGTCCTCTACATCCACGCGCACTTCGACGACTACGAATTCACCGCCGCCGGCGCCTTCCACGTCTGGCGGCAGCGGCTCGGGAACGATTTCCGCGGCAAAGTCATCGTCTGCACCGACGGCGCTGCCGGACACCACTTCCGCACGCGCGAGGAAACGGCCCGCCTCAGGCTGCACGAACAGCTCGAGTCCGCGCGGATTGGCGGTTACGAGTTCGAGTTGCTCCGGCTGCCGGGCGGACAGGTCCCTCGAGAGGCCTGTTTGCGTGTGACACCCGAGTTCCTGGCCGCCCTCTGGAAGGCCATCCGCGACTTCGAACCCGACTATCTGCTGTGTCCGCCCTTGCCGGCGGATCCCCTGGCCGGCGTGCATGTGGACCACCTGGTGGTGGCACAGGCGGTGCGCGAGGTCGCCTACATGATCAATGTGCCGCACGCCTTCACCCCCGAATACCCGGCCGACGAGACGGCGTCCGCCCCCTGCACGGTGCCGGTGATCATCGCGGTCTACGACGGTTACATGTTCGGCGCGAACACCCACGACCTGGCCGTCGACGTCGAGGAGGCCTTCGACACCCTCTGCGCCATGACCTGGTGCCACCAATCCCAGATCAAGGAATGGCTGCCCTGGGTCGGACGCCATCACATGGACGTGCCCCGAGACCAAGCGGAATGGAAGGCCACTCTGCGCCGCCGGTTCGACCGCAAGAACCGGGAACTCGAGATCGCTTCCCCGCACGCGATGGAGGTCTTCACCGTGACCGCCTGGGGGGAGATTCCGCGGCTCGAGCGACTGCTCGAGGATCTTCCCGGCCTGTGCCCCCAGGCCAGCCACATCGATTCACTCCGAGAACGCCTGATCCGCTGGCACGGGAAGGCGTGAAAACGGGTCCGTCCATGACCTGTTCGCCCCAGGCCATTCAATCCCCGTCGCCCCCGGGCGCGGCTGGCTGCTGCTGCTTGACGAGCGGCCGCCGGCAAACGAGAAACCGGCGGCGCCATTGTGATGGATTTGGAGAATCTACTCGATGCGGACGCGGTAGCAGCCGCCGGCGGCGCCGGGCCGGTCGTCGAACACCTCGATGGTCTGGCCGGTGCCGTTGGTGCTGACCAGAGTCTGCCACGACAGGGGAAAGCCCGAGGCGAATTCGAGATGGTTGACGAAGTTGCTCAGGCTGTTCCACTCGAGGCGCAGGCGCCCGGCGTCGACGGCGATCCGGACCCGCGGCCAGTCCGGCAGGGAGAAGTCGCTGTAGATCAGATCGCCGAACGTCGGAGCGGGCGACAAGACCGGCACCTGGTAGAGGGCGCCGCCGAGATTGAGCGGGAAGATGCCGTTGGCCACCGAGGTCCGGTTGAAGCGATTCAACAGGTTCGTGCCGACCGCCACACGTCCGAACACCGTGAAGCCGCCGTCCACCGTGTCGAGTCCGGCGTTGTCCGCCAGGTTGAGGAACCACTGTGAGGTGGCGGAGTTGGTCTGGCCGCCCGCCCGGGCCATGGCGATCGTGCCGTACGTGTTGCTCAAGGTCGGGCCAACTGAATACTCGTTGGTGATGGTGCCAAACGTCGGCACCGACGCGATGGCGGGATTCGATTTGAACCGGTTGGTCACGAAGAACCCGCCGCCTTGGATGACGAAGCCCGGTTCCCACCGCTGCACGAACGAATCGCGGAATCGCCCGGCGGCGACATACTGCTTGAAATTGGCGACCGTCACGGGCTTGTCCGTGTCGAACAGCACAAGGAGCCAGTCTCCGAGCGGCGTGTGAACCTGGGCCAGGCTGTCGGCGGCGCGCCCGGCGGCCAGCGCGGTCCAGAGCACCGCGAGAATCCAGGAAAGCGAGCGCATCCGGATCATGCGATTCAAGGTGGTTGCTTTTCTAATCCGCATCGCAGACATCTTGCGAGATCTGACCGCCCTGCGCACGGACGGGGTGAAACATGCGGGTTAACATGGGGTCTGTTTGAGTTGGCGTTCGAGGGGCCGGTGCAGCGGGCCGTTGCTGGCGATCACCTCGAAGGCGTGCTCGCCGGCGAGCGGGCGGGGCCGGTAGACGCCGCCGGCGCACTCGACGATGAGCCCGCCGGCCGCGATGTCCCAAAGGCTCAAACGCGGCTCGACGTAGGCGTCGAATCGGCCCGACGCCACGTAGGTCAAGGACAGCGCCGCCGAGCCCATGATGCGGATCTTCCGCACGCGATGCACCAGGCGCTGCATCATCGGCAACATCCGGCTCAGCGCGTCGGCATCCTTGCCGAACCCGACCGACACAATCGTGTCGGCCAACTTGCGGCGGTCGCTGACGCGGATCGAGCGTCCGTTGAGCCGCGCCGGCTTGCCGCGGATCGCGGTCCAAAGCTCGACGGCGAACGGGTCATAGACGACGCCGACAACGGTCCGATAACCGCCGGCGGAATTCGGGTCGCGCAGGTCCAGGGCGACCGACACGCAGGCGTGCGGAATGCCGTATGTGAAGTTGACGGTGCCGTCGATCGGATCCACGACCCAGCGCAGCGGGGATCGGGCGTCGCCGGCGACTCCCTCCTCGCCGAGCACGGCGCTCGTGGGAAAGCCCTCGAGCAAACGGCGTTGGATCAGGGCCTGGCAGCGGACATCCAGTTCGAGCTTGATGTCGTGACGGGTCGCGGCATGGACTTTTTTGGCGACATGCGCGTTCCGGCGCATCAGGCGGCCCGCTTCAAGCGCGGCGGTCACCGCCGTTTGAAGAGCCCGGTGTTGTTCCTTTTGGTTCATGGTCTCAGAAAATCATCCACCTGGGAAAAAATGCAGTTTGCGCGCCCGGGCGTCCAGACTTTCCACGCGGCATCAACGGGGGGATTCAGCAGGCGTCCCTGCATCCTTGGCGCGGCGCCCGCGGCGCGCCGACCCGCCCTCTCCATCCGCCAATTCGACCGCCAACGCCCGCAAACGCCGCCGCTCGGGCTCGGGCAATCCGCGCGGATCGAACCGGAGTCGATAGTGCAGTCCGACGGCCTCTTCGAGGGAGTCGGACGCGGCCTGGCTGCCCGGCAGCGCCAGGCCGCGCACCCAGGCGCGCAAGGTCTGGTGGCCCGGACGCGGCCCGTGACGCTTCTCGAGATGGCGGGTCACGGCGTAGAACTCGGAATCCAGGCCGGGGCGCGCAGGCGGGCGTTCGGAGGCTGTCATGGGGCGCTCCCGGGTTCGGCGCCAGCGGCTGCCGCGAATCTGCCGCCAGGCCAGCCAGGAGAGGGCGAGCATGCCGGCCGTGAAGACGAGGATGCGCCAGTTGCCGCCGCGCTGGCGCCACACGGCGACGCGATACCATGCCTGGGAGAACCAGTCGCCGAGCCTCTCGAACGGCCCGGCCCCCGACGCCTCGCGTTCGCGCCAGGTGCCCGGCGTCGTGTCGACATCGCGCCAGCGCCCGTCGATGTAGGCCAGGCACCAGGCGTGCGCATCCCGACCCCGCGCCAGCCACTGGTCGCCGCGGCGGTCGCCGGGACTGAACCCGACGGCATAGCGCGTGGGGACGCCGGCGACCCGCAACAGAAGCGCGGTGGCCGTGGCGAAGTACTCGCAGTGACCCGCCCGCGACTCGAGCAGGAACCTGGACAGCGCGCTGGTGTTGGTTCGGGACACCACAGGCCCTTGCCATCGGGTGTAATCGAACGCAGTGGCAAAATGGCGTTCGACGGCGGCAACCGCGGCCTCGGGCGTCCGCCCCGCCAGGCCCAGCGCCCGCGCCGTCCGCGCGATCGCCTCGGCGTCCGGCCCGTTCATCGAGTCGAGATCCGTGTCCTCGGGCTCCGGCGGGCCGTCAAATCCCCCGCCTGCGCCGTGTTCGACCGTGTAGATCGCCAAGGGCGGGCCCTCCTGCATGCGGGCCGAGGCGAGGTAATTGGTTTCCACATCCAAGGCCGGCAGGTCGCGGATGGCCAGCGCGTCGCCAGGCAAGGCAAGCGGCGCCTCGCCCCTCGAAGTGTGCCGCGCGATGGTGATGAGCCGCCCCTGGCCCGGCGCCGCGGCCAGGCGCCAGACATGGCCCTCGAGCGGCAGCCCGACGCTCTGAAACTCCCGGTGCGATGTTCCCCAGATGTTGGCGCGGAACCGATTGAACGCCGCCTCGCGCAGCAAGCCGGGGGCCACGCCATCGTCCGTGCGTATCCGCAGAACGATTCGACCGGATTGTTTCAACCGTCCCACTGCGCCCAGGGCGGTGGCGCCGCGGATTTGGTCGAACCGCGCCTGGCCGACGCCCTGGAACAAGCGGGTTTCGAGTGAAAGCCACGTCTGGCGCAGGCCCTCGAGTCCGCGCTGGGCCAGCAGCGATCCCGCCAGCAGCACCAGGAACATCCCGATCCAGACCGGCGCCGGATAGCGCGGACTGCGCCAGGGCCAGAGCGCCCAGGACATCACGCCCAAAAGCATCGGCAGGTAGAGTCTCGAATGGTCCGCGCTGGCGGAGGACGCGAAAAGCACCACGGCGAAGTACACGTAGCCTGTGTGAACGCGGCCCGCCGCCCAATCCGGCCCCGCGTGCGGCCCAGCGGAGGGGTCCGATGCCTTCGAGCGGAACGAGAACGTGGCCCATGGGAGGGTTGTCGTGCGACTCAAGGCCTGAGCGAGCAGGAACGGGTAGAGGACGAAGGGAAGCCAGCGAAAGAGCGCCACCACCGTCTGCGAGATCCGCCGCATCTCCTCGAGCCGCGTCGCCGGAGAAGCCGTCGTGACAATCGCTCCCACCGTGCCGAGCCCTTCCCGGGCCAGGAACAGGTACAAGGCGGCGCCGAGAAAGAGCAGCGCTGTGAAGTTCCAGAGGCGGACAAAGTCCTCCTGCCGGAGTTCGAAACGCAGCTTCGAGAACCGGACCGCTTCGAGCAGCGCGCCCAGGGCCAGCGCCCAGGGAAACAAGCCGGTCTCCCAGCCCCAAAGGGCAAGAGCCAGCAGCAGCGGCGGCCTGGGCGCGGCGGCGTTGTCCATGCGGCTGGTCATCGCATTTCACCCAGGTGTTGCAGCCCCTCGCCGACACGACCCGACTCGAGCCGGAGGAGGCGATCGGGCTGATCGGCCGCCGCGCCGGGATCGAACCTCCGAACCTCCCCGGGCCGCATCAGGATCATGGCCAGGACAGGCACGCGCAGGGCGCGCAAACGCCGGACCAAGGCGCGCCGCGGCTCATCCCACTCGAGGAGGACGAGCAGGCAGCCGCTGAGCACCGGGCTGTGATCGAGCACCAGGGATTCGAGTTCGGCCAGCCGCGACTCGCGGCAGGGCTTGACCGCCGCCAGCACTTCGAGCATTTGCTGCACATGGCCCACGCCCCGCCCGCTGGTCACGCAGACGGTCTTGGGCCCCACAAACAGCAGGTCCAGCAGCGAGTCCTGGTCCGGCACGGTGCAGGCAAACGACGCCGCCACCGCCACCGCCTCCTCGAAAAGGGCATCCCGGGACGCCTCGCAAAACGTGTCGAGCACCAGGGCATGCCGCACGAAATGCTCGTCCTGGCATTCCTTCACGATCAACTGCCCGCGCCGCGCGCTGCTGCGCCAATGCACCCGCCTCAGCGAATCCCCGCGCCGATACTCGCGCAGCGCCACGAACTCCTCCGACTCGCCCACACCCGCCGCCATCGACACTCCGCCACGCTGGTATTGCGACTGGCCGGGCAGCGACAGCGGAGGCAGGGGATAGCGCCGCGGCAGGACAAGCACCGTTTGGGGCGTCGCTGTGCGGCTGAAGGCCCGCACCAGGCCGAACGGGTCCGCCCGCCCCAGCCACCCTCCCGTCAGCACCAGCGGCCCGCGACGGTACGCCACAATCTCGACCCGGAGTTCGATGCGGCCGCGCGATGGCAGCACGGGGATTGCCTCCGGACGGACGCGCGCGGGGCGGATGGGGGGAAGCGGCGACTCGATGCGGAAGCTGCGGTTGCCGCGACCGGGGCGCAGGCGGGCGGCGAACTCGGCTGCCGTCACCGGGGGATCGCGCACGTTTTCCAGATACTCGAGCCCGCGTTGCGTGCGGTTCGAGAGATTCTGAACCCGCACGCGCAGTGTGAAAGGCTCGCCGGCCGTCACAAACCGCGGGGCCTGGCGCTCGACGGCAAAACGGGCTCGAAACAATGGCGCCGCGAGCCAGGCTGCCGACAGCATCGCGGCCAGGAGCACAAACGCCGACAGCCCCATCGTGTCCGGATCCGACGCGCCCGCCGTGAGGGCCAGTCCGGCCAGCACGAACCCGCCCGCCGGTGTGAACCGCCGTTGGAGCCAGGCGCTGACTGTGCGCAGGCGAAGGTAACTGCGATGCAACAGACCGATCATGCGCGGAACGGCCCCGCACTGCACGCAACGGGGCCGTCCGGAAGATGCAAGAGGCCGTCCGCCCGGTCAAGGCGGGCGCGGTTTTGCCCGTCTAATAGCCGTCGGCGCGGTAGTTCACCGACCCGTCGTCATTGGTTGGCGGAATCTCCGTTGACCGGTCGATCTGGGCGTAGGGATCTCCTTTGCCACTCCCGTCGTCGTACTTGGGCGGGTAGAATCCTGTCTTCGGCAACTGAACAGGCGGATTGAACGAGTAATCCGAGACGATCGCCCGGCGCTGTTCGATCCGGTCCGGGAACACCCGGAGCACCATGAGATCGAAGGACCAGACGATGTCTCTGCCCATCTGGATGTCGGGACAGTGATTCGTGACGCTCTGGAAAGCGGATGCCACCGTGTCATCGGCCACCGGGAAATGCGTGGCGACGGTCAGTTTGGGCTTGGGCTCGATCTGGCTGAGGAGGTAGCCGAAGGCGCCTTGCGGCGTGTGCGAGCTGTTCTGGACGGTCACCAACTGGTCAACCGTCGCTTGGAAGCTGGCGTAGGTCGGACTGTTGGTTGGCGGTGGCGCGTCAAGCCCCATGTTCTTGTAGGCCCAGACCTCGGCCGGCACGACCATTTCGTGGATAAAGACATCGACGCCCTGGCCGCCGTTGACGGCCTGGTGAATGCTGTTGGTTTCTGGTTTTGTGTCGCTGCTGTAGATCATGGTCAGGGGGTTGGTCGCCCCGGGAGGCGTCCATTCGAGTTTGTAGCCCATCGAACCCTTGCGCGCGTGAATGACCGGGTAATGAGTCACCTTCACACCGGTCTCCGGATTGTGGTAGGCAACGCCGCCGTTGGTCGTCCAATCGAGCGTGATCGGGACCAGGGCGTAGGCGTCGTCCCGCGCATCGTCGCCCACCGGGAGAGGTTCGTGCGGGAGCCCCCAGCTCTCCATGGTCGGAATGGCATAATTCGTGTAGCGGGTCGGCTGGAAGCTGAAGCTCTCCGAGTGCCAGCGCCACGCCGTGCGCGCCGCCGCGCAGAAATTGCTGACCCCGTCGTCGTAGGTGACTCCCGTGACAGGGTCCGGCACCTCAGACTTGCTCTGCCCGAAGACGTAGAGGGGCGACTTGCGATCTCCGGCGGGGCCGAAGCAGTAGATGTGGGTGAGATCGTTCATGTGGTCGCCGTGCAGGTGGTTGATGAACACCTTGTCCATCCGGCGGAATCCGACCACCGCCGCCGCGTAGTTGGCCGACACCCCGGCGCCGCAGTCAAAAACGAACTGGTCGACCGCCCGCCCCTGATACACGGTGTCGTCCGGGTCCGGGGCCCAGCCGACCTCGACGAAGACGCTCATCTCGGCCTGTGCCCGGCGCACGGGCAAGGGGATCATGGTCCCCATGAACGTGATCCGCATTTCATTCGTTTCCAGTGGCGTCAGCGGGTCGAACGGCTCGAGCGTCTGAAAGTAGCTGTAGCTGCCGGTCGGTCGGTAGGTCGGGTCCGGCGTCACCACGCGGTAGAACATCGGCACGGACGCCGTCCCTGTGGGCCCCAGGCCGGTCAGACTGGCCACGGCGTCGCTCCAGTTGTACCACGGGCCCTCGATCGAGGAAGCCCATTGCACCGCATAGTGCGTCCCGGTCCCGGCTGGATCGCTCCAGCTCAGAAGTCCGTTCGCGCCCAAGGAGTCAATCTGCAATTGTCCCCGCGCCAGCGGTGTGAGGAGTACCGTTGCCGCGGCAAGAGCCGCGAGCACTGCGCGTGATTTGTGACAGGTCCTGTTTGGATACCGTTTCATCATATGATGGAGGTTTGGTGAGTCCACTCGACACGGCCCTTTGTCGGCCATCGATTGACTCTCGTGTTATTTGGTTTCACTGATCGGTCTTGGGTTTGAATCTTCCAGGCACGGCTCTGCTGATCGGTCGTCACCGATCAGCCCGGCAGGATCCCTAACGCCCACCTGCGAGACGTTCTGCTTTTCGGTTGGGGATGACCCCAGAATGATGGCCGGCACCTGCGAGAGATTCTCCTTGAGGACGCACGCGCACGCGCCTGCCCGCAAGGCGGCCGCATGCAATCTCGGATCGTCGTATTGTGAAACAAGGACAACACGAGTCCCCGGATAACGGGCCGTTATCTCCACCGTGGCGCACAGGCCGTCCATCGGCTTCATCCGCCAATCCATCAGCACCCAATCGGGGTGTTCAGCCGCGCACACGGCAACCGCCTCGAGGCCGTCCGCAGCCTCGTGAATCCGGCTGGCGAGGTGCTCCACGACTTGCCTCACCATCCGCCGCATCCGCGCGTCGTCGTCCACGATCAGGATCTTGTGCACTGCTGAACGCGGATTCTCTCGCCGCGCCGCGTCATTTGGGAATCCGTGTGAACACGGAGAAGGGCATACGCGCCAACACGGAGGAGGTGGAGTGGCCTTTGGCCCGAGGCGGAGCCCTGTCAAAGCTCGGATTTGTGGTCGAAGGCGAAGCGAAGCAGGCTGTGGGTGCCGCTCAGTTCGAGTTTTTGGGAGATGTGTTGGCGGTGTGTATCCACCGTGCGATGGCTGCAGCCCAGAAGAGCGGCGATTTCCTTGCTGGTGCGATCCTCGGCGATGAGTTTCAGGACTGCGCGCTCGCTGGGGCTGAGTTTGTCCAGACCCGGCTTCTGCGCCCGCAACTCGCTGCTGGCGCGCTGCCGGCGAATCAGCGCGTTGGAGAGCGTTGGCGTGACATAGCAGTTGCCGTTCGCCACGGCGTGCACCGCGTGCAGCAGGTCGGCGGCGGCGGTTTCCTTAAGCAGGTAGCCTTTGAAGCCCAGGTTCAGCGCCTTGTTTAACAGCGCTTCCTCCGTGTCCACGGTCAGCATGATCAACGCGACCGGCACGCGGTGTTGGAAGACCAGGCGCCCCACTTGCAGCCCGGTCAGCTTCGGCATGTGGTTGTCCAACACGGCCAGCGTCGGCCGCAGTTCCTGGATCAGGCGCCACGCCTGCTCGCCATCCGCCGCCTCGCCGGCCAATCGCAACGTGGAATCGCCGGCGATGATCCCGCGGAGACCCCGCCGGAAGATCGGATGGTCATCGGCGATCAGAACGGTGACGGGAGGAACGGGTTTCATCGCGGATCAGGTTTTCTTGAGCCCGGACATTATACAAGGCTGCGCGTGATCGGATCTCCGGGCTGTGGCACGGTGACGATCAAGCGCGTGCCCCGGCCGGGGTGGGAATCGAGGTCCATGCGCCCGCCGATCATGCGGATGCGTTCGGACATCTGGCGCATCCCCAGGCCCGGTTGGTCCGGCGACGGCGCGGTGAACCGGCGCAGGTCGAAGCCGCGGCCATTGTCCTCGACCAGCAGTCGCAAAGCAGCCGGCTCCTGGGTCAGGACGATTCGGAATTCGGAAGCGCCGGCATGTTTGAGGATGTTGTTGAGCGCTTCCTGAACGATGCGAAACAGATTCAGTTCGGACTCGGCTGGCAGCAGGCCATCGATGTCCGCGATTTCGAGTTTTGCCGACAGGCGGCCGGCCTGGGCGATCTTCTCGGCGCTGGCTTGAATCGCTTCGGTGAGCCCGAGTTCCTCGAGCAGGCCGGGGCGCAGGTTGTGCACCAGGCGCCGGGCCTGCTGCAGGGCGCTGTGGGCCGATTGGGCGATTTCGGTCAACCGCGCGGCGATCCTGGGCGTCTCGGCGGTTTGGGTGAGGCTCAACTGGGCCTGGTTGGCGATGACCAGCAGGTCCTGGCTCAACCCGTCGTGCAGTTCGCCCGCGAGGCGTTGGCGCTCCTTCTCCTGCACCGAGATCAGGCGGCCTGCAAGCTCGTAGGCCGAAGCCTCGGCCCGGCGGCGCCGGGCGCGCTGCACCACCAACCCCGCGATCGTCGCCGCCTGCGCGGCCATGATCGCGACGGTTCCGAGGATGTAGCCGCGGTACCGCTCCCAAACTCGAGGTTGCCGGAAGAGGATGGTGCTGCCCGCTGGCAACCGCCGCTCGTCAAGATTCCATCGTTGCAGTTCGCGCCAGTCGTAGGTGGGCGGCCCCGGTGTGATCGCCGCGGAGGCAACGGCCCCGGCCGCTTCGCCGCGAAGCAGACGCGCCGCAATGTCGGCCGCCTGGCGTCCGAAGGAGCGGCTCGAAATGAGCCGTCCCCCGAGAATGCCGTGCCCGAGATACTCCTCCATCGGGCCGAACAGCGGCGCATTCGCCACCGCGCGAATCTGGTCCAATGCCTCCATTTGCCCGTGCCGGACCCCCGTGGCGTCCACGGCCAGGGAAGCATAGATGAGAGCGGAGCGGGGCGGCAGGGTGGCGGCCCGCTGGCACATCTCCGGAAAGGACATCTGATTGAACCAGACCAGGGCGGCCCGGTTGGTGAAGGCGGTCCAGACCCGCTCGACCTCGGCGATCCAGAAACGCTCGAGCACCGAGTCGCCGACAATGACCGCCACATTCGTCGTTGCCGGGAAAAGCTCGAAGACGCTTTCGGGTCCGGCGCGCAGGTCGAATTCAAAAGTCACCACGGTCCGGTTCGAGCTTGGCGTCAGCAGGCTCAGCATGCGGCTCTCAAGCCCGGCAACCACCACGGGAGCGGACGGAAACAGCCCCTCGCGATGTCGATTCCAAAACTGTGCCGCGGGCCAGCCGATCGGCACGACCAGGTCCGGCTGCCGCGCCGCATAGAGTTGGCGCAGATACGCCGCAAACGCCAACTCCGCCTGGGGCTGGTTCTCCCGAGCCGTCTCGATCGAAGGCTCGTGGAATTCGACCGGCGCCTGCAACTGCTGTGTCAGCCGCGTCTTGAAGGCGGGCGCGATCGCGTTCCAGGGCGCAATGTCGCCCCCGAACGACTCGACGATCAGCACACGCTTCGGCGCGCTGGCCGGCGCATCGGCTGTTGCGCCCGAGAGCCGTGCAATCCCCAGAACGCACACACCCATCGCGATCAGCGCTTCGATGGTCAAGCCCGCTTTCATTCCGACGAAGACGTTTGGCCTTCCGCAGGCCCACAACCGGCCAGCCTCACCAGCGCGCGAGGAAGTTCTTTGACTGGCATGCAACGGACCTTTGACATGGCGGAATTCCGGGCTGCGAGCCTAGCTTTCCGGCCCGTCGTGCCAAGGTTTTTCAGAATTCACGGCGAATTCGCGTCGCTGATTGCCGCGGGATTGATTTGCACAAGGCTGCCGTTCGCCTAAGATCGCCCCCGCAACGAATGCCCCCCAACCCTCAATCACCGCCTCTCACACCGCATGAAAACCCTGTCGCTCCTGCTCGCATGGATCGCGTTCCCTCTGTGTGCCGCGCTCGCCCAAAGCACCCCTGTCAAAGTCTTCACGATCTTCACCTCGGGCGGGTGCGGGTGCACCGGCTCGGGAGGCGCCCCGGCAAGCTTCATGACGCATGACGAGGTTGTCAGGAACCTCCAGGCCGCATGCAATGGCGTCGACTTCGTCCGGTGGGAGGGCGCGGCCGCGGCCGGTTATGACGAAGTGAAGAATCACCCCGGGAAATACGATGGCGTCCTGATCGTTGGCAGGATGTCCGGAGACTACCGTCTGGCCTTCACGGGAGTGCCGACCATTGTCGTCTACAATCTGTTCGAGTTCATGGATGCCCATCCTTATCACCTGTTTGTCACCGGCCAATCCGATGAGCAGAACAACGTCCTCAAGAATGGAACAAACTACTCGAATGGACGAATCCTGACCGCCCAACTGGACCGCAGGAATCTCTCGGCGCCATCGGTTCGGGAAGCGATGTTCCAGGACCTGGTCTACAAGATCAGACTCATTCAGGTGGTGGCTGAGTTGAAGAAGACCAGAATCCTGATGGTGAAGCACCAGACGAACGAGATCATCGCCAGCGTCAATTACCGCGGAGATATCAACCAGACATTCCCGCCCGATCACAACGAACGTTACGCACGCAACCTCAAGGAGCTTTTCGGCGTTGAAATCGTGCCAGTCGAAGCCGGTGAGTTTTTTGAAGCCTATAAGAACGTCGACCTCAAGCAGGCTGAAGAGGTCGCCCAGGAGTGGATCAGGGGCGCCCGCAAGGTCGAAGCCGGCAAATCGGAGATCGTCAAGACCGCGCGGGGATACCTCGCCCTCGACTTTCTGCGGACCAAGTACGACTGCAATGCCGTGTCCACCCACATCAGGACGGTCACCGGCAGCGGGAAACGCGAAGACCTGTACAATCCCGGCCTCGGGCTCGAACTGGGCTTCAAGCGAAGGGGAATTCAGGCCGTCTGCCAGAACTATCCCGACCTCCTGGTCGGCCAGGTGCTCGGTCATCTGCTCACCGGCCGCCCCAGCATGCTGGGCGATTTCTTCTACGACACCTACAACTTCGTCGAGGTCATCCTGCATTGCGGAATCCCGGTCAATCCTTATGGCGACGACCGCATCATGCCCTACACCATCCGCCCGCATGCCGAAAGCCCGGTCCGGGACAAACCGGACGAGCCCGGCTCCTCGACCGGAATCACGGCCGAATGGCCCGTCGGCGAGCCTGTGACCCTCTGGGAGGTGCATGCGCTCAACCGGGAGATCCGGTTGCACACCGGCCAAATCGTGAACGGCAAGGAGGTCTACGGCGGGTCCGAGGATTTGGACAACGTCATGTGCACGGCCAAAGTCGTCGCGCGCATCGAGAATGCGGAGAAACTCCAGCGCGAGTTTCGGCCTTACCTGTACGGGATTCACCGCAACGCAACCCTGGGCGACCTGCGTCAGCAGATCAAGGACGTCGGAGTGTTCCTGGGCATTCCGGTCGTGGAACGGGACCGCTAACACAGGACATCAAAACCGTCACAGGGGCCGGGTCGGGGATCGAGTCGGTGGAGGGATCTGAAGGCATGGTTCACGCAACGACGCGAAGGCACCAAGAGAAGGGGCCTCGTGTGTCTGGCCTTGGCATCTTGGCCCCTTGGCGCGAGATCATTGCCTGTTTGGACCAGAGGGCCGCAACCCATCTCCGCCTTTCTTTGGAATCGCGTCATTCGACCCGTTCATCATAAAACTTTGGGCGGCAATCACATGCAATGTGAGTGTTTTTGACCCCCTGGGACAGTCTTTGTCATACCCCATCGGGTACAATGACCGCATGAAAACTGAATTGGGCACCAATTCCCGGCGGGCATTCCTGGGTTTCCTGGCAAGGGCGCCGCTGTTCCCGCCTGCCGTTCTGGCGACGCGACCGGCCCAAGCGGCCACCCCGCCCGAGCGCCGGGTCCTGATGAATGACTTCTCCATCGCCGGTTTCCGGTACTACGACGGAGCCAGGGAACTGCCGGCGCTTGCTCGAGGGGTGAAGCTGCGGCTCCGCGCCGAACCGGCAAACCCGCATGACGCCTTCGCGGTCGAAATCTTCCACGGCTCGGCCAAGCTGGGTTACGTGCCGCGGTTCTGCAACCGGCACATCAGCCGCCTGCTTCAAGACGGCGTGCCGCTCGCGTGCGAAGTCGAGAGGGTCGATTCGGGTGCACCGCTCTGGGAAGCGGTTGCTGTTGTGGTTCTGCTGCGGACCTGCGTTGCCGACGCGTGCCCAACTGGGGCGGCGGGGAAATCGTAGGCGATTTGCGAATCGAGGCTTCTCGCAGCAAAGGGGCTTCAATGGATTGACCTGCCATGTGTCCTCGTATAGTCAAAAGTCCGTGGCGATGCCCGAACCAAGAAAGTCTCCGATGTGCGTGAGCCCAGGGACACGTTCGGAGGAGCGATCCACAATCTCGGCAGTCTCCGTGAACACGCATCGTTCTAACGAGGCGCGCCTCAGACCAAATCCAGTCCTCCTTTCCATGAGGAGTCCTCGCGGTTCGTTGGCAAGGAAGGCGGAACGCTCGACCGCCATGACCGCTGGCTCTGCATGATGTACCCCAGACTCGCGCTGCTGAAACGGTTCTTGCGGCTCGACGGTTCCATCTGGATTTCGATGGACGATTCCGAAGTGGCGTTGCTTCGCGTGCTGATGGACGAAGTGTTTGGACGGGAACGATTCATCGCCTGTAACGTCTGGCAGAAACGCTATTCGCGGGAAAACCGTGAGGCCATCGGCGACGTTCACGAATACCCGCTCGTCTATGCGATGGACCCGGAGCGGTTCAAGGCGACGCGGAATCGGCTGGCCCAGTACTTTGGTGTTTTTGCCGGAGGAATGTGGAAGCGGTGGGCCGGCCTCAATTACATCGAGATCTGCAGCGGGCCAGGCCGCTGCGTATCCCGCGAGACCGGAGAGGAAGTGGACCTGGTCCCGGACAGCTCATCGGGAACGCAATGCGAAGCGCGATCGAGTCCGCATCACGCCTGCACGGACCTGGAATGGGCCCAATCGGCCTGATAGGCCACGATCTTGAGCACATTGGTCAGGTGTTTTCGCTCCGGCGCCAGCTTCACCACCGGCTCTGCGGTCAGGTTGCCGACCGGCACGCGTCGTGGCACTGCGGCGCAGCGTTGCTGCAGTGGCTCCACGCGCTCCCAGGCACGGCAAATCCTCTGGCACAACTTGCCCTGTGCGATCTTGAAGCCGCGCATGGTGCGACGCTGCTGTTCCAGATTGGCGAACGCTTCCAGGCCGTATTCGGCTTCCAGTCGCTCCAAGCAGATCAAAGCCGGCGGCCATGGCCAAAACCCAGCGCACACGAACTGGTGCCATGCTCCCTCGGTCTGAGACGGAGCCTCGCTAAACGTTGACAGACCGCCGATGCGGGGGTGAACTCAGGCCATGTCCACGTTCAACCGGCCCTCCGACGCTTCGGTGCGGCCCTGCCGCGCTGCGGCTTCGTCCTCTGTCCCCGCCGGCCTCGCATCGAGACGCGCGTTCCTGCGGCAATCAACCCAGGCGGTCGCGGCGACTGCTCTGGCGGCGGTGTATCGTCCCGGCTACACGGCGGAACGGAACACGCTCAAGATCGCCCTGATCGGCTGCGGCGGACGCGGGACGGGCGCCGCCGCAAACGCCCTGCGGACCTCGGGGCCAACGCAACTCTGGGCGATGGCGGACGCCTTCGAGGACCGGCTGAACAGCAGCCTCAAGACGCTCTCCGAGCAGTTTCCCGCCCAAGTGGCGGTCCCGGCCGAACGCCGTTTCACCGGCCTCGACGGGTTCAAGAGGGCCATGGACGCCGTGGACGCCGGCGACGTTGTTCTCCTGGCGACGCCTCCGGCGTTCCGCCCGATGCATCTCGAATATGCGGTTCAGAGGGGGCGCCATGTGTTCATGGAGAAATCGTTCGCCGTCGATGCCCCGGGCGTCCGGCGCGTCCTGAAGGCGGGCGAACGCGCCGTGGAAAAGAATGTGAAGGTGGCAGGCGGCCTGATGTGGCGCCATGACCTCGCGCGCCGGGCCGTGATCGACAGGATTCACGGCGGCGAGATTGGCGAGCTTGTCCTGCTCCGCACGTACCGCATGCACGGCGCGGTGGGATTCACCCCCAAGCGCACCGGCCAGAGCGAACTGGCGCATCAGATCGCCAACTACAACAGCTTCACCTGGCTCAACGGCAGCTTCTTCGTCGACTGGCTGATCCACAATATCGACATCTGCTGTTGGGCGAAGAACGCGCTGCCCGTGACCGCGCAAGGCATGGGCGGACGCCAGACGCGCACCGAACCGGATCAGCTCTTTGACCAGTACTTTGTCGAGTACGCGTTTGCCGACGGGACGCGCCTGCTGGCGCAGGGGAGGCACATCAACAAGTGCTACGATATCTTCTCGGACTTTGCGCACGGGACCCGGGGATCCGCGGTGATCATGGAAAGCCTGGCGTCGCCCAGGCCTCGGCTCTACGCCGGCCACGCCCAGACGCGGGCCAACGAGACGTGGCGCTACAGCGGGCCCGAGCCCGACCCGTACCAGGTCGAGCAGGACCTGTTCTTTGCCGCCATTCGCGAGGACAAACCCTACAACGAGACCGAACGGTGTGCCCACGCCGTGATGGTGGCCATCCTGGGGCGCATGGCGTCCGAATCGGGTCAGATGATCGCCTACGAGGACGCGTTGGCATCGAACCTCGAACTGGCGCCCGGCCTGGATCAGTTCACGCACGATTCGAAGGCCCCGGTCGAGCCCGACGCCCAGGGCCGGTATCCCATCGCCATGCCGGGCCAAACCAAGGTCATTTAGCCCGGACATTTCACAAGGCTGCGCGTGATCTAATGTCCGGGCTAGCAGGCAAAACCGCGCCCAGAAGGGGAATTGAGAGCATTCTGTCGGGCCTGAGAGTGGTCTGCGATGGGACCAGTCTGTTGCAGTTCTCTATCTCTCGAACCTGGCGCGGTTTTGCCTTTCTAACCCGCATAGCAGACATCATGCGAGTCTGACTTGCCCTGGGCACGGACGGGGCGTGAAATATGCGGTTTAGGCACTTTAAACTTGGAAACGGCCATGAGCGAACTAGTGTTGGCGCCGGTGCGTTACTGTGTCCTTTTGCTCTGCCTGCCGCTCCTGGCGAGTCCGCTGGTGGCCGCGCCCGCCAAGCCGGCGAAGATCGTCAAGGTCCTCCCCCATTATGTGGATCTCGAGGGACGGATCGCGCTCGCCCCGAGCCTGTTCGAGCGCGACGCCTACCAGGCCGCGCTGCGCCAGGACCGGGCCCTCTGCTCGGGCCTTCGTTTCGACGTGCGGTGGAAAGCCAGGTCGTCGCCAACCGCCAAGCTCAAACTGCGACTCGAGTTGGTGACCTCGACGGGGAGCCGCGAGCGTCCGCTGGTGCTCGAAACGCCAGCCCGGCCAAAGTTCTTTGGGGGGTGTTGGGCGCGATTGGCGCTCGAGGGTGAGGCATTCCGCAACGCAGGCGAGGTGATCGCGTGGCGCGCCACCCTGTGGAACGGAGACCAACTCGAAGACGAGCAGCGCTCTTTCCTGTGGTGAATCGTCGTTCCGCGTGTCACCGCGTCTCCTTTGCACTGCAATCGGTGACCGTCCTGGATTGCGTCAGCAGCGGTTCCCAGCCCAGAATCCGCGCAGCGGGCGGCCTCGGGTTGCAGCTTCGCCGCGCGGTGTCTCAGTGAGTTGTCATGCCATTCATGCAAGCCACAACCGTCTCGATCCCTTGGGTCAAAGTTGTTCTCCTCTGTCTGCTGGCCTGTCCGCCGATCCGCGGCGCGGGACGGACGATTGCGTACGGTGATCCGCCCCGGTCTCCGCAGCCCGGCGAGGATTGGCGAGGCGCCCGGCGGGTGGCGCTCGCCCATTCGGGCGGCCCCGGGTTCGCGATCAATCTGTCGAGCCGCGAGGAATCGCGCATCGCCCACAACACCCTCTACGCCGCCGGGGAATACGCGGACTCGGCGTGGGATGGGAGCGTATCGACTTGCGTGGCCGGGACGACCGCCTCGACCTTCAAGGAGCTGACGCTGCTTCGAGTCAATTACTTCCGCGCCATGGCAGGCGTTCCATCGACTGTCGTTCTGGATGACACCTTCAACAGCAAGAACCAAGCGGCCGCTCTGATCATGGCGGCCAATGACATGCTGAGCCACACACCGTCAGCCGAGTGGCATTGCTACACCGCCCCCGGTCAGGAGGCGGCGGGCAACTCCAATCTCGCCTTGGGATCGTCGGGGCCGGATGCCATCAGCGGTTACATCCAAGACGACGGCGCAAACAACTACCCCGTCGGACACCGTCGCTGGGTGCTCTACCCCCAGACGCGGCTGATGGGCACGGGCGACATACCCGCTTCGAGCGCGTGGAAAGCCGCGAACGCCAACTGGATTCTCGATGGGCACTTCTTCGACCCGCGTCCGGCCACGCGGGACGGCTTTGTCGCGTGGCCTCCTCCCGGTTTTGTGCCCTATCCGATCGTCTTTGCGCGTTGGTCCTTGTCCTACGGCGATGCGGATTTCAGCGGCGCGACCGTGAGCATGAGCGAGGGCGGTGTCCCGCTTGCGATCGTGGTCGAGCCGATCGAGACCGGCATGGGCGAGAATACCCTGGTCTGGTATCCGGCGGCTCTCGACCCGACCTCCGCGTCGGCTTGGCCGCGTCCTGCCGCCGACACCACCTACGCGGTCGCGATTTCGAATGTGCTGGTTGCGGGCAAACCGACAAGTTTTTCGTACTCGGTGACGGTGTTCGACCCCCATGTGGCGGGCCTGGACACGCAGTGGGCGACTGTCACCGGGCCCAACCCGGCGGCATTGAATCAGCCCAACCTCTACTCGATCAGCCCCCTGCCGCGCGCGACCGGCTACCAGTGGTTGTGCGGACGCCCCTCGACGCTGAACGTGGTCGAAAGTGCCGAGAGCGGTCTGGGCGGTTTCACGGCGAGTACCAGTCCGGACTACGATCTCCTCGTCACGGTGCCTTCGTACTCTGGCAAGTTCTACAGGCTGGCGCATCCGGCGCCGACCGACCAAATCCTCACCTATCAGCGTCGCCTGCTGCCGGGCGCGGGGGCCCAGGTGTCGTTTCGCAGCCGGCTGACCCTGGCCACCAGCGGCCAGCAGGCCAAGGTGCAGATCTCGCCCGATGAGGGCTTGAGCTGGCGGGACGTCTACTCCCAGGCCGGCACCAACGACGTGGAGGGCGTGGGCGAACTCGAGTTTGCCAACCGCACCGTGTCCCTGGCGTCGTTCGCCGGACGCCCCATTCTGCTGCGGTTCAATTACCAGGTCGACCCCGACCGCGCCTACTACGTCAACACGGATGTCGGCGTTGGGTGGCACTTCGACAACGTCAAGTTCACCGACACCCAGGAGCTGCGGAATCCCGTGACAGCGCCGGCCAACGCGGATCTCACCTTCTCCTTCGGCCCACTCGAGACGGGCGATTACGCTCTTTGCGCTCGCGCGCAGTACTTCAACAGGTACTACTCCGAATGGGGAGCCGTCAGCAGGGTCAACGCCAAGAACCTGCCCACGCCAACACTCGAAATCTCCGGTCCCCCTCGTCTCGAAGGCGGCCAGACGATCGTCGAATTCCAGATCACAAACTACCGATCGACGCTCGTGTTCGATCTCATGCGCGCCACCAGCCCCGCCGGCCCCTGGCAGGCCGACAGCCAGGCCGCGCTCGAGGTCGTCTCCGCCAACACGCGCTTCCGCCTCTCGAGCCCGTCGACCGCCGCCGGGCCCGTCTTCCTCCGCGTGCGCGCGCGCTAGCGCGCATTTCTCACCAACTTCTGAAGAACGCGGAGCCGATGTCATCGGAAGGTGCACTCATGCGCACTAGCCAAGCAAAACCGCGCCGGGATAGAGGCAGGGAAGAAGGCAGCGGAGTGTTGGTTCGCAACGGTGTTTTCCTCCACGACCAGACCCTCATTCCCCCCTGTCCC
>JAXGQW010000044.1:0-42391 GCA_040766265.1 Verrucomicrobiota bacterium | reverse complement strand
CAATGATCTTACAGTACCAAGAACTGACCCCTTTACTTTATGTGGCAGCACGGGAATGACGACGTGTCAATCGCAGGATATGAGAATATCAAGAACTGACCCGTTCTAGACGATTCGTTACGGGCAGAGATGGCCGGAGCGGACACGGATTGGTTGGGTGGATTGCATGCTGCGGAACGCGCTCTCATCGCCACGACACCTTTTTACGCAATGTGTGACCGTCGCGATATTGGGGGAGTGTCCACGAACCGTCACCCAGACACGAGCGCCGCAAGCGTCTTTGTCTATGACGGGTTTCCGGGAGGCATCGGAATAGCAGAAAAGGCGTTCGAGCTTTTTGGGGAACTGGTGATCACGACCGCTGAACTCTTGCTGGTCCAGGCTGGCGGATGGGCTGGCGCGCGGCGGTTTGACAAGCAGCGTCAGTTGCTGGAAGATTCTCAGCGTCATGAGCATCACGGTCCGACTCGATTTGCCGGAAGAAATCATCCGGGACGCTCGCAACTTTGGCTTGCTGGAAACCAAGCGCATGACGGCCATTCTCGCCGAGGAAGTGCGCCGCCGCCGCGCGGGACGGGAACTCAAAGAAATGCTGGATCAAGTCCGCTGCGCGCCCGGCGAGCCGATGACGACGCAGGAAATCAACGCCGAAATCAAAGCGGCCAGAGCTGAACGACGCGCGCGTGAAGCTCGTCGTTGACACAAATGTGCTGATGTCCGGTTCGGCTTGGTCGGGCACGGGCCGCATCTCGCGCCGGGTGAACCGGCGGCGGAGCGGGATGCGTTTGGCGAAGTGGTGCTGGCGGGGCGCTTGCGCGAGGCCATTCGGCGGCTGAACCCGGCCATTCCAATCTTCTTGCGCACTTAGCGTCATGCCCCACAAACCCACACGCGCTCTCGAACTGCTGAGACTCGGCACGCAGAACCCGGCAGCGGCGTTTCGTGAGGGGCAGGAGGCGGCCATCCGGCATGTGGTCGACGGCTCGGGCCGGATGCTGGTGGTGCAAAGGACGGGCTGGGGTAAGAGCTTCGTGTACTTCATTGCCGCCCGGTTGCTCCGGGAGGAAGGAATGGGGCCGGCGGTTCTCATATCACCGCTGCTGGCGCTGATGCGGAATCAGATTGCCGCCGCCGAACGCATGGGCGTGCGGGCCTTCACGATCAATTCCGAGAATCAGGATGAATGGCACGTGGTGGAGACGGCGCTGGCGCGGGACGGGGTGGACATCCTGCTCATTTCCCCGGAGCGACTGGCGAACGAACGTTTCCGCAATGAGGTGCTGGCGCCGGTGGCGGGGCGGATTTCCCTGCTCGTGGTCGATGAGGCGCACTGCATTTCGGATTGGGGTCATGATTTCCGCCCGCACTACCGGTTCATCGAACACCTTGTGCGCACATTGCCGCCGAACCTCCGCGTCCTCGCCACCACGGCGACGGCGAACAACCGGGTGCTGGCCGATTTGCAGACGGTTCTCGGTCCGAACCTGACGGTGTCACGTGGTGAGCTTGGCCGGCCTTCGCTGCTGCTCCAAACGATGCGTATGCCCAGCCAGGCGGAGCGTATGGGCTGGCTGGCGACGCATCTGCCGGACATCGAGGGCAGCGGCATCGTCTACACGCTCACGGTGCGTGATGCGGTGCAGGTGGCGGGTTGGCTGCAATCACGCGGTATCGCGGCTGAGTCCTACAGCGGGGAGACAGGCGAACGCCGGGTGGGACTGGAGCAGGCGCTGCTGGAAAACCGGGTGAAGGCTCTGGTGGCGACCACCGCGCTCGGCATGGGCTTCGACAAGCCGGATCTCGCCTTTGTGATTCACTACCAGACGCCGGGTTCCGTGGTGGCCTACTACCAGCAAGTGGGCCGAGCGGGGCGTGCACTCGCCGCCGCGCACGGCGTGCTCCTCAGCGGGCAGGAAGAGTCGGACATCAACGACTACTTCATTGAGAGCGCCTT
This sequence comes from Verrucomicrobiota bacterium, assembly GCA_040766265.1. Taxonomy (GTDB): domain Bacteria; phylum Verrucomicrobiota; class Verrucomicrobiia; order Limisphaerales; family J093; genus MWFF01. Next base: position 40,437 of record JAXGQW010000044.1, on the reverse strand, counting down.
TCCATCCCGCGCCGAGGTGGCCAGCGTCCTCGCGGCGCTGCAAGCGGCCCGGGCGGGGCTCTCCATCAACGAGTTGATGACGCGGGTGAACGTGAGCAAGGGACGAATCGACAAGGCGCTGCAACTGATGTCGCTGGAGACACCGGCACCGATCGTAAAACAGGGCAGCAAGTGGACGCTTACGGCGGCAAACCTAACCGAAGCCTTCTGGGAGCGCGCGGAACGACTCACCGCGCTCCGCCGCATCGAACAGCAGCAGATGCAGGAATACGTCGCCCTCACGCAGGGGCACATGGACTTCTTGATTCGGGCGCTCGACGGGACCCCGAGGTATCACCCGCCGCCTGCCATTGCCCCGTTGCCTCCCACGGTCGATGCGACGCTGGTGCAGGAAGCGGTGGCGTTTCTCCGTCGCACGAGCCTGCCGTTGGAATCGCGCCGGCAATGGCCGACGGGCGGCCTGGCGCGCATGGGCGTGACCGGTCGCATTGCGCTGGAGCATCAAGCGCAGCCCGGCAGAGTCCTCTGCGTCTGGGGCGATGCGGGCTGGGGGACTCTGGCCCGCCAGGGAAAATCCCATGAGGGACGGTTCGCCGATCAACTGGTCGAGGCGTGTGCGGCAATGGTCCGATCCTGGGCGCCGCAGCCGCTACCAGCCTGGGTGACCTGCATTCCCTCACGCCGGCATCCTGGCCTTGTGGCTGACTTTGCACGGCGCCTCGCGGCGGCATTGAATCTGCCGTTCCATTTGGTGCTGGAGAAAACCGACGACCGACCGCCGCAGAAGCAGATGGCGAATAGCAGCCAGCAGGCCCGCAACGTGGACGGCTCACTGAGAATCCACGGGACCGTCCCGACTGGTCCTGTGCTGCTGGTCGATGATATGGTGGACTCCAGATGGACACTGACGGTTGCCGCTTATCTGTTGACCACGCACGGAAGCGGGCCAGTGCATCCACTGGCCCTGGCCTCAACTGCACACGCTGACGAATGATTGCCCCGCTGACACCCAATACGCAGGCCATCCTGATGTTGACCGCTCCGCTCATCGCGGGCCGCAGCGAGGCCCCGCTGGAACTGCTGACTTTGGGCGAATACAACCGGCTCGCCCGCCTCCTGCGGGAGAGGCAGAAACAGCCCGCCGATTTGATTGGCCCGGACGCGACGGAAGCGATCGCGCTCGCCGCGGCAGCGTTCGGTCGTCCGCGGCTGGAGAGCCTGCTGGGACGGGGCTTCCTGCTCAGTCAGGCGATCGATCGTTGGGGCGCACGGGCCATCTGGGTGGTCAGCCGCGCCGACGGCACGTATCCACGGCGGATCAAGGCCCGCCTCAAGGAGGCTGCGCCGCCGGTGCTTTATGGCTGCGGGGAAGCCTGCTTGCTCGACACCGGAGGACTGGCGATCGTCGGGTCGCGGCATGTGGATGAGGAGTTGATCGGCTACACCGAGAATGTCGGGCGCCTCGCCGCGGAGTCCCGCCGGACCGTCGTCTCGGGAGGAGCGAAGGGCATTGACCGCGCGGCGATGCGCGGCGCGTTGCAGGCGGGCGGTATCGTCGTGGGCGTCCTGTCGGACAGTCTCGAACCCGCCGCTCTGGCCCGTGACAACCGCGAGCCGCTGATGGCGCACCGGCTGGCTTTCATCTCACCGTATGACCCAGCCGCAGGCTTCAACGTGGGGCACGCGATGCAGCGCAACAAAGTCATTTATGCGCTGGCCGATGCGGCGCTGGTGGTCACTTCGGATTTTGAAAAGGGCGGGACGTGGGCCGGCGCCATCGAACAGTTGGAGCGGCTGCACTTCCTCCCCGTCTTCGTCCACAACGGGGTCAGAGCCGGCCAAGGCAACGCCGCACTGCTACAGCGCGGCGCCCGGCCCTGGCCGAATCCGCACGATCGCGCCGAGTTTTGCGCGGCGCTGGCCGCAGCCTCCGCGGCCGTCGCCGCCGAGCCCAAACAGGAGACGTTGTCCTTTGCGCTGCGAGAGCAAACCGCCGCCTACCACGCCGCGCAGGAAGCGAAGCCGGTTGAACCCTCCGGATCGGCTACGGACGCCGCTCAACTCGCTGGCACCTTGTCGCCTGCGGATGAGCTTTTCAGGGCCGTGCGGGAGATCCTCAAACGCGAACTCCGCGAAGCGCGCTCTCAGGCCGAGGTCGTGGCTCTCTTGGGCGTCGCGAAGTCTCAGGCGAAAGAATGGCTCACTCGATTGGTCGCGGAAGGAACTCTGGAGAAGGTCTCAAAGCCCACACCACTGCGCTACCGGGTGCTTTCATCATCAGATCGGCTCCTGTGACGGCATGAGCCTCAACGAATCCATCGTCGAAGCCGCCGCTCTCGAATGGTTCGGGGAGCTGGGCTATGCGGTCGGCCACGGGCCGCGTCTCGCGCCCGGTGAACCGGCGGCGGAGCGGGGTTCATTTGGCGACGTGCTGTTGGTGGGGCGCTTGCGCGAGGCCATCCGGCGGCTGAATCCGAAGATTCCCGAGGAGGCGTGGGAGGACGCGTTGCAGAAGGTGCTGCGGGTCCCCGCGACATTGGGCAACCGGACCATGGTGTGCCCGTTGAATGCAGTGAGCCGTTCTTCCTTGATGCGCGCACAGACGCCATCGCCGAACAATGTGCTGTCGGGAAGGACGACCGCGGCACGGGGATGACGCCGTGCCACTGGCATGATAGGCGAAACGCGGAAAGTGTGTAACTTTAGGCGCGTTCTTGTTCAGGACAGCAGTGTATGAAAACTGCCAATACTGACGCCGAAAAGAAGCGATGCCCGGTCTGCGGCGCATTTCTGTCCGCGGACGCCCCGCAAGGGCTCTGTGGCGCCTGTTTGCTCGCGGGAGCGGCGGCTCCCACCGATCACACCACGGCTGTATCGACTGGGCCTCGCACCGTTCCTTCCGTCGAACGGGTGGCTGCCGCCTTCCCGCAGTTGGAGATCATCGGGCTCATCGGTGTCGGAGGGATGGGTGCCGTTTACAAAGCCCGCCAGACCAGGCTGGATCGCTTCGTTGCGCTGAAGATCCTCTCCGATAGCCATGCGGCCAGCCCGGCATTCGCCGAGCGGTTCAATCGCGAGGCGCTTGCGCTGGCTCGTCTGAACCATCCCAACATCGTCACGGTCTACGACTACGGCCAGAGCGGCGGTCTTTTCTATTTGCTGATGGAATATGTGGACGGGGTGAATCTGCGGCAGGCGATGAAGGCGGGCTCCTTCACTCCGCAGCAGGCGCTGGGGCTGGTGCCGAAAGTCTGCGACGCGCTTCAGTTCGCCCACGACGAAGGCATCCTGCATCGTGACATCAAGCCGGAGAACCTGCTTTTGGACAGGCGGGGGCGGGTGAAGATAGCCGACTTTGGCATCGCCAAGCTCGTGGGGTGCAAGGACCGCCCGGTCACCTTGACGGCGAGCGGGGCGGCCTTGGGGACGCCGGCCTACATGGCGCCGGAGCAACTCGAAAAACCGGCGGAAGTGGATCACCGTGCCGATATCTACTCACTCGGGGTGGTGTTTTACGAGATGCTGACAGGGGAGCTGCCACTGGGCCGGTTCGAACCTCCTTCGAAGAAAACCCCGATCGATGAGCGTGTGGACGAGATTGTGCTTCGGGCACTGGCCAAAGACAAGGAACTGCGCCAGCAGAGCGCCGGGGAGATGAAGACGGAGGTTGAGGAAATCACACCGCCCGGCCCGACTTCGACCAGGAAAGCAGTGGAGACGCCTCCTGGATCGCCCCCTGAGTCCGCCTTTCCGCGAGGGGCGGTGGCGGGTGATTTCGTCCTGCTGAATCCACAACTCCCGCGCATGGCTCGGGCGATCACCCTGTACGCCGTCCTTGTGGCTCCGCTGCTTTGGTTGCTTGGGGTGCTGCTGAGCCCGCCGGAGATCCGCCCCATCCATCTGAGCGCGTTTGCCGTCCAACAGTGCACCCTGGTCATCTTTGGCCTGGGCCGGTTCCTGGGAGTCGTCTCGCTCGCGGTGGGCGGCTTCAGACTGCGAGGTCTCCGGCCGGACGCCTTGCGTTGGATCCGCCTCGGGCTCTGGTTGCATCTGGGCATGCTGGCGGTGCGCGGGGTCGGACTCACCTGGGCTGACGCTCTGGACCGGAGGGTGGGCCTGCCCGAACTGACTCCATGGGTGATGGTGTCCGCCGTTCTGGGATTCGGATCGCTCGCCTGGGAAATCGCCAGCTTGGTATGGCTGCATCGCTTTGCCCCGGTGTTGCACCCGTTGCTGGGTCTGCCGGCGCCATGCAGTGTCGCCCCGCATGCCACCGTGGCCGTCCTGTGGACCGCCGCCAGCCTCGCGATTGCCGGGGTTGTGACCGGCGTGTTTCTTGCCGCCCCGCAAGTCGCCGCCTGGCAATTGGGCGAGCCGTTTCCGCTCTACCAACTCGGGGAGCCGGCGTCTCCGGGCGGGCTGCTTCTCCTTGGCCTCATCCTGACCGGTGTCATGGCATGTGCGGTGAAGGGTATGCAGGCCGGCTGGCGGACGCTGCGCGAGATTCGGGCCAGACAGGGTGAGACCGGCGGGATCAGACGTGCGGTGTTTGGCGCCACGGCGTGGCCCACCCTCCTGGCCATGGGTGCCGCCACCGTTGGCGGAACGATTGCACTTCTGCAATCCTCTCGAGGCGGATTCGCCGCAGTTGCGCTGTCCGGCGTCATCTCACTGACGCTGGGTGAACTCGTCATCGGGGCGATTTGGCGATGGGCGACCAGGGGCGCCGGAAACCGAAGCCCAGTCCGCGTGCCTTGGTGGGTGCATCGGTGGGTCCTGGGGGCACAACTGGCAGCCATCGCGATCTTCGTGCCAATTGTCACACTGCTCCTGCCGGCGGAGGGTCTGACTGGGCTGCGCGTCCCGACATCGGCCTACGAACTCGAAGCTGGCATGTCCGGAGGCGCCGGGGCGGTCGGGGCCGGCTCCAACCGGACTGGACGCGCTCCGCGGGGCGCGGCCGGCAGCAAGGTCGCGGGCTTTGCCGCGACAGCGCTGCCTGGCGAGTACCTGAACGTGAAAGCCGTGGTGCTGTCGAACGGCGTGCCGGTGGATGTCGGCAACCTCAGCACCCGGCTGCCGCCGGCTTCCGGCCGCGGTTCCAGCCCGTACCGGATAACTTGGCAGAGGATCGAGGCCGCTGACACCGCTCTCGATGGAACGCCCTGGGAAATCCTGATCGAGAACGAGACCTCCGGCACGGTCGCGGCCAGGCTCCGTCCTCTGAATCTGCCTCACATGGATTGGACCGGGGACGCAACCGCCAAGAATGTGGATCAGCCGGTGACCCGCCAGGTTGGAGGGTTCGAAGTGGCGCGCGCGTTGCAGGCGACCGCCGGGGGCAATGCGGGTGTGGCTGACTGGAGCGTTCGACTGCAACTCCAGAGCACGCCCGTTTCGCCCGGCACCGCGCGGCGCGCTGCCCAAGCGAATTGATCGGCATGGATTCGATACCGCGCCTTCCCTTCGGTCGAGACTTTGCTGTGACGCGCTGGACGCTGGTACAGCGTGCGCGGGGCGAGTCTCCCGAAGCGCGGGCGGCGCTGAGCGACTTGTGCGCGCTCTACTACGGGCCGGTCGAGGCGTTCATTCGCTGTCAGGGACCAGACTCTGAGACCGCGCGCGACCTGACCCAGGAGTTCTTCGCGCGGTTGCTTGGCGGCTCGGGGGTGGCAGGCGCGGCGTCCGCCCGCGGCCGGTTTCGGTCCTATCTGCTGGGCGCGGTCAAACACTTCCTGCAGGCCGAGCGCGTCCGCAGGATGGCGGCGAAGCGCGGGGGCGGAGCGCAACACCTGCGCGTGACCGCCCATCCCGAAGACACGTCCGGCGGGGTGGACCCGGCGGACTCGGCTGTTGAATCTGCCGACCGCGCCTTCGATCGGCACTGGGCCCATGACATTCTCGCGCGGGCACTGGATCGGCTCGGCGCGGAGATGCAGGCTGAGGGCAAGCGGGAGCAGTTCGATTTGCTCAAGCCCTGCCTGCTGGGCGAACACGCGCCGCCTCACGAAGTCGACCTGGCGGCGCGGTTGGGGGTGAGTCAAGCCGCCGTCAAGGTCACGATTCACCGATTGCGCAAGCGCTTCCGCGACCGGGTGCGCGCCGAGATTGCCGAGACCCTCAGCGACCAGGGACAGGTCGAGGAGGAAATGCGGCACTTGATCGCCGCGTTGCGCTGAGACGGAGGCGCCAGCCCGGATGTTTCATGAAGCTGCGCGGAGTTTCACATCCGGCGCGGTTGTGCTTGTCTGGCCCGCGTTGGCGCACGTTTGGGAGTGCTCGGCTTCGCCGTGGTCACAAGTCCCGTAGATACGCCGGCCAGCCCGGGAATCGATGTCGTCGTCCCGGAATGAGGTTTTCGGGCTATGGCAGAGACACGATCCTGTAGAATCGCCGGGTTTCGCCCTCGACCATCGCGTCGGTGATCGAGTTTTCGCTCGTGATTGCCAGGGACTTCCAAGCCCCGCCCGTACCCAACTCGGAGTTGTATTCGACGCGGTAAGCGTTGGCGCGATTGGCTTTGGACCAGTTCAACAGGACGGCGCGACCGCTGGTCGACACCCTGAGGTCCGCGACAGGGTCGGGGACGGGCAATCCCATGTGGTAAGGCGAGTAATCGAACGGCTCATCGACGAGGTGATAGTACGGCTCGGATGTGGATGAGCCCGGGTAGTCGCGGCGCAGGTAATAGGTCAGCAGGGGCGTTCGCTCGAACTCGGCCAGAGGGGTGAGGGTGGGCGTGCCGCTGTTCCAGAGGTAGAGCGGGATATCCCGAGGGTCCAGGACATTGGACAAACCGCGATCCAGTGCGGCGTGGAAGAGGCCGAAGTTCCCCGGCTCATGCCCTGACAACCAGGTGCCGATGATGTCAACACGGACCGGGTCCTTGCCGAAGATGAGAATATTGGTGAGGAAATCCTCCGCCGTGTCGTTGGGGCCGGGTCCTTTGGTGAAGCCGTTGCCGTTGCGGCCGTAGATTCCTTCAATGATGCAGAAGCCCGTGTCGGTCACGGACAAGTTGTCCAGAGTGCGCTGGGTCCACATCTCCATGCCATAGCCGCTGTTCCAAGTCGTGCCGGGTCGGTCCCAGCGCGCCACGCCCCGCGCCAGGTGCTGTGCGTGCAATTCCTGGACATGCGCATCGAGGTCCGGCTGGAAATCCTGAAGGACGTCCTCAGGATGTCGCAAGGTGTTGGCCACTCCTTCGCAGAAGTGGATGTGCGGATGGATGCACGATCCCTGATGATTCTTGCAGCACAGCGTCATGCCCATCCCGTGCGTCTTGAACTTCGCGATGTTCAGCAGCCAGGCGTCCGGCTGATTGATGGGGGCGACATAGCCGATGCGCTTGAAGACCACGCCATCGGGGCAATCCACCCAGGTCACTTCCGTGCCTTCCTGCAGCGTTTCCCGGGACAGCTCATGAGCTTGGCGTCCGGAATCGAAATCGGTCAGATGCACGCCCGTGCGTGCCGCGACTTCGAGGTATCCGCCGACCGTGCGTTCACTCGGGCAGTAGGCGTCTCCCAGCCAATTGCCCTCCCGCAGGTAGATGCGACTGGCCGGAAAGCCGACGTGCTTGATGCCTTCGAGCATTCCCTCGACAAAAGCGCCGTCGGTGATGATCCCCATGCCCGCCTCGGTGCCGCCGGTGCCGCTCGTGCAGGTGAGGTTCGGCTTGATCGCGATTCGATGCGAGAGCGGGATGCCCGGGGTCTCGCGCAGCATGAAGATCTCCGTAGCCAGTTCGTATCCCTCCTGCTGCTTGGTTGCGGCGTCGGTTTTGTAAGGGACCCTGGTCCTCTTGACGAAAACCGCTTCGGGATGGGCGTCGATGAAGGGGTGGAGTCCGAAGAACGGGGTTGCCGCCATGAGCCGTGCGCGCAGAACATCGCACGGACTGAACAAGGCGGCCGAGCCGACAGCGCCGACAGTGCTCAGGAAGCGTCGTCTATTGATCATAGGCGTTTGTCCTTCCGACATGGTCAGGGTGTGCCCGGAATCCTTGACCGGTGAGAGATGTTGTCGATGGGGCGAGTCTGTCTCTTCCGTTCCGAGGGTCAAGGATTCTCTTTTCTGCTCTTGCTGTTGTCGGCGGAAAGCTCGCAGTTGACGAACAACGGGAGGAGGGCGCGACTTGGGCGCCGCAGCAACGGGCACGGCTCCAGCACGATCGCCAAGTTCGCATTTGAATCCAATTTCGGGGGCTGGTAGGAGTATTGCCGTTGGCACCGTGAGAACGCACCAGGAAATCGACCGACGCAGCTTGGCCATGGCCCGCGCGATCGTGAACAAGATAGATCGCGACCCAACGCGGGCAGGGCTGGCCAGGGCGAAAGCCACGTGCCGGCGCTGGGTCGAGCAGCGGCCCCTCCCAGTCTTTCGAGAGTGGCTCCACATTCTGGAGCGGCCGTGGGAGGATGTTCGGGGCTTGCTCCTGGACGAGTCGGAGTTGGGGCGCCGGCTGCGGCAGAGCGACCCCTTTTGTGGCATCCTGACGCCGCAGGAACGTTGGGAGATATACCGCGCCGCCCGTGAAACGCGCTGACCTCGAGCATATCATCCGGGCGGCGGGCAACATCGCCGACGCGCAGCGGCTCCTGATCATCGGCAGCCAGGCGATCCTGGGCAGCTACCCCGATGCGCCCGCGGAACTGACAGTCTCAGCGGAGGCGGATACTTACCCGCTGGACGCGCCGGAGAAGGCGGACCTGATTGACGGTTCGATTGGGGAGAAATCTCCGTTCCATGAGACGTTCGGCTACTACGCGCACGGCGTCGGCCCGGAGACGGCAGTGCTACCCGCCCGTTGGCGACACCGCTTGGTTCCGGTGCAGAATGAGAATACCCGCGGCATTACTGGGCTCTGCCTCAGTCCGGTCGATCTGGCCATCAGCAAACTGGCCGCTGGCCGAGAGAAAGACCTGTCGTTCGTCACGGCCATGTTGCGACATGGTCTGGTTCACGCCGCTCAGATTGAAAGTGGTTTCGAGGAACTTGCCGAGGAGCGAGTCGAAGTTATTCGCCCTCGCTTCGAGCGTTGCCGAGCCAGAGCGGTTCGTGATGCCGAGCGTCCCAGGTGACTGGCGGTGTAAGCCTTAGCCCGGACATTTCTTAGCGCGGCTTTGCCGCGCTAAGGAACATGCGGGTTAGCGCATTTTCTTGTGTCCGATGGGATGTGCCTTCATGCTCCCGGCCCGTTTGGAATGCAGGTATGAATGACCACCCCGGTAACGAACCGCCTGTCACACTCGAATTGGCGCGAGATCACAATCTCACGGACGACGAGTACGAACGGATTCAGCGCGTCCTGGGTCGCGTTCCGACCTACACCGAGCTGGGCATCTTTTCGGTGATGTGGAGCGAGCATTGCTCCTACAAGAACACCCGTCCGCTCCTTCGAACCCTGCCCACGCGATCTCCGGCGGTGCTGGTCGGCGCCGGCGAGGAAAATGCCGGGATCATCGACATCGGAGACGGATTGGCGATCGCCTTCAAGATCGAGTCGCACAACCATCCCAGCGCGGTCGAGCCGTTCCAGGGCGCCGCCACCGGTGTCGGAGGCATCATCCGCGACATTTTCACGATGGGCGCCCGGCCGGTCTGCGCGATGGATTCGCTGCGGTTCGGCGAACTCTCGGAGCCGGAGGTGCGCCGTCTTTTCCGCGGCGTCGTCGCCGGCATTGCGCATTACGGGAACTGCTTCGGGATTCCGACCGTCGCCGGCGAGATCTACTTCGACAAGTCGTATGAGGGCAACCCGCTTGTGAACGTCTTCTGCCTCGGGGTGCTGCGCCACGAGCAGATCGCCCGCGGACGCGCCAGCGGGGTGGGCAACCCGGTGTTCTATGTCGGACCCGCCACGGGCCGGGACGGTTTGGCCGGGGCGGCGTTTGCGTCGCAAGACCTGACCGAGGAGTCGGCCGAACAGCAGCGGGGGGCGGTGCAGGTGGGCGATCCTTTCATGGAGAAGCTGGTCTGCGAGGCCTGTCTCGAGTTGCTGGCGACCGGCGCCGTGGCCGGCATCCAGGACATGGGCGCGGCGGGGCTGACCTGCTCGACGTGCGAGACAGCCGCCCGCGCGGGCACGGGCATCGAGATCGAACTGGCCAAGGTCCCTCAGCGCGCCCCGAACATGACGCCGTACGAGATCATGCTGAGCGAATCGCAGGAGCGCATGCTGATCATCGTGCGGCAGGGTCGCGACGCCGAGGTGAAGCGCATCTTCGACAAGTGGGATTTGCCCTGGGCGGAGATCGGGACGGTCACCGACACCGGGCGCATGGTGGTTCGGTGGCAGGGGCAAGTCGTGGCCGACATCCCGGCGCGACAAATTGCGGACGAATCGCCCGTGTACGAACGCGAGGCTCGGGAGCCCCGCTACCTCGAGTCCGTCCGCGCATTCACGCTCGATGGCATCCCGGACACCGCTGATCCGGCGCCGCAACTGATCTCGCTGCTGTCGTGGCCGACCATCGCGTCCAAGAACTGGATCTATCGCCAGTACGATCACATGGTCCGCGACGGCTCGGTCGTTTGCCCGGGCAGCGACGCCGCGGTGATCCGGATCAAGGCCGACTCGGTCCCGCCTCTGCCCGCCGGGGCAGGCGGCGCGGGGCCGGTTCCAACGGCGTCCAAACCTGAGAAGCTCGTCGCCCTTACCGTCGACTGCAATGGAACCTATGTCTTCCTCGATCCGTATGAAGGCGGGAAGATCGCCGTGGCCGAGGCGGCGCGCAACCTGGCGTGCTCGGGGGCGCGTCCGGTGGGTGTGACCGACAACCTCAATGCGGCCAATCCGCACGATCCCGGGTTGTTCTGGCAACTGCGCGAGAGCGTCCGCGGATTGGGCGAGGCGTGTCGCACCTTCCAAACGCCGATCACCGGCGGCAACTGCAGCCTGTACAACCAGGTCCCCGACGGACCTGTAGACCCCACCCCGACCATCGCAATGGTGGGGCTGATCGACCAGCCGGAGCACATCACCACGCAATGGTTCAAGGACGAGGACGACGCGGTCATTCTGTTGGGAGAGCCGTGCGATGCCGCCGATCCGCTTCAAGGCTTGGGCGGCAGCGCTTTTCTCCAGGTTGTGCACGGCCAGAAGAATGGACGTCCGCCCCGCTGTGATCTCCGGGCCGCCCAAACGCTGCACGATGCGTTGCGCGGCCTGATTTGCTCCGGGTCGGTCAAGAGCGCCCACGATTGCAGCGAGGGCGGGCTGGCTGTTTGCCTGGCCGAATGCTGCGTCAGCCAACAGGTCGTCCGCGAAACCCCGCGTCTCATGGGAGCATCCATTGATCTGTCGTCCCTTGCGGCGGCCAGCGGAGCGGTGGAAGGCTCGACAGGGGCGCCCCTGATTCGTCTCGATGCCTTGCTTTTCGGCGAGACGCAGAACCGCGTGGTCATCACCACGCATCGATTGCACGTCGCCAAGGTCCTCGAACGGGCGCGGTTGCTTGGCGTGGCCGCATTGCATCTGGGATGGGTTGGGGGGGACCGGCTGACGGTTCGGACCGCTCGGGGCGAGTGGAGTTGGGCTCTGAGCGCACTGCACGATGCGTGGTGGAACTCGATCGGGCGCGCGATGGCTTAGCCCGCATCGCAGTCCTCGTGCGAGGTCTGACCGCCCTGTGCACTGACGGGGTGTAATATGCGGGTTAGCCCGGCATTGTCTCAAACCGATGAGGGGCGTGAAAGACAGAAGCGCTGAACGCTCAACGATCAACCAGGGTGCTCAACCAGGGTGCTTGACGACAGCGGACGGGAGTCTTACGGTGGCCTCAAAACTGCTCAAATGAACCTGTAGACGAGACATTGTTATGCGCGCATTAACCTCAGGTTTGCCTAGCCGCCCTCGAATGCGGGCCGGTTTCACTTTAATCGAGCTTTTGGTGGTGATTGCCATCATCGCGATTCTGGCGGGGATGTTGTTGCCGGCGCTGGCCCGAGCCAAAGCCAAGGCGCACAACATTAATTGCCTGAGCAATCTCAAGCAGTTGACACTCGCCTGGACCATGTACGCCGGCGATCACAACGACACATTGGCCCTCAACACTCTGGGCGACACCAATGCCTGGATCGGCGGCGGAGTGAGTGCCATGCCCGGCGCGACCAACGTGCTCGATATCATCAACGGCAAGCTCTATCCCTACAACAGCTCGCCCGAGATTTATCGGTGTCCCGTCGATACCAAAATGCCGCCCGACATCGCGTCGGCCCTGCGCGGCAAGCGCCGGGTCCGCAGCTACTCGATGTGCGGTCGAATGGGAGGTCACACAGATCAGAATTGGGTTCTCAACCCATCCGGTCCCATCCTCTATCCCCCGCGCAAGAAAATGACCGACATCACGGTGCCGTCACCCTCCGAGGCGTTTGTCTTTATCGAGGAGAGCTACCTGACCATCGACGATGGGTACTTTGCGACCAAGAGCCCGGGTGTTCTGAGTTGGCAGAACTCGCCCACGATCCGGCACGGCAAGGCCGGCGAGTTGTCGTTTGCCGATGGGCATGCCGAGGTCTGGAAATGGCGTTTCCTGACCACCGACCAAGACCTCGATGCAGGCGTGGTGGTGCGCGGCGTCAACTCGACCCCCGACCTTGTGCGGTTGCAGGCCGCTGTGGCTCGCGTCGGTGGAGGCTGACCGGGTCCGGGCTTCTAACGCGGGAACATTCCGGGCAAGGGCGCGCCGCCCATGCGCGCCATCATCTTTTTGAACTTGCCCATTTTCTTCATCATCTGCTGCATCTGATTGAACCGGTTGAGCAGGTTGTTCACCTCGGACACCTTGACGCCGCTGCCGTTGGCGATGCGCACGCGGCGCTTGGCATTGAGGATGTTGGGATTGCGCCGTTCCTGGGGTGTCATGCTGCAGATGATCCCCTCCATGCGCCGGAAATCGCGCTCACCCTTGGCCAAATCGGCCCCCTTGAGCATGTCGCCGCCGCCGGGCAACAGGCCGACAATGTTCTCGATCGGCCCCAGTTTTTTCATCTGCCGGAGTTGATCGAGGAAATCCTGGAGCGTGAACTGGCCCTTGCGCATCCGTTCCTCCATGCGCATGGCCTCTTCGGCGTCGACCGTCTCGGCCGCTTTCTCGACCAGGCTGACGACGTCGCCCATGCCCAGGATGCGTTGGGCCATGCGCTCGGGGTGGAACGGCTCTAAATCCTCGAGTTTCTCCCCCACGCCCATGAGCTTGATCGGCTTTCCGACGACGGCCTTGAAGCTCAGCGCCGCGCCGCCCCGGGCGTCGCCGTCGAGCTTCGTCAGAACGGCGCCCGTCATGCCAAGGGCCTGGTCGAAATGTGTGGCCACATTGACGGCTTCCTGGCCCGTGGCGGCGTCCAGGACCAGCAGGATCTCGCGCGGATGCACCTCGTCGCGCAGCCGGACCAGTTCCTGGACCAGCGGTTCATCGATCTGGAGGCGTCCGGCGGTGTCGAAGATCAGCACATTGCGCTGATTGGCCTCGGCGAAAACAAGCGCCGCCCGCGCAATGCGCACCACGTCCTTTTCCTCTTTCTGAACGAACACCGGCAGGCCCAGTTGCCCGCCGAGCGTGGCCAGTTGGTCCATGGCCGCGGGGCGGTAGACGTCGGCGGCAACCAGCAGCGGCGCGCGGCCCTGCTTTTCGAGCATCCGCGCAAGCTTGCCGCTCGAAGTCGTCTTGCCCGATCCGTGGAGGCCCACCATCAGAATGCAAGCGGGCGAACCGCCCAGATCGAGGCTCGCGTTTTCGGACCCCAGCAGCGCCACCAGTTCGTCGTGGATAATCTTGATGATCTGTTGGCCCGGCTGAATGCTCCGAATCACTTCCTGCCCGATCGCCTTCTCCCGGATCCGCTCGATGAAGTCGCGGGCCACTTTGAAATTCACATCGGCGTCCAACAGCGCCAAGCGCACCTCGCGCAGCGATTCGGACACGTTCGTCTCCGAAATGCGGCCCAATCCGCGCAGGTTGCGGAAGACATCTTGCAGCTTGCTCGTCAGCGAATCGAACATGGGCCGCAGCTTAGCCGGAAAGGCTGCCGAAATCCAGGGCCAACCGTTCAGGCCGGAGATGGGAGATCGGAGATGGGAGATGGGGGGTTGACCACAGAGACGCAGAGCACACAGAGAAGGCTGGTTGAAGCTGAGCCGGATATTGGTCTTCTCTGCGCGCTCTGTGCCTCTGTGGTTCAAATCGGGACGGTGAAAGTCATCGAGGGGGAGTTTACCACAGAGACGCAGAGCACACAGAGAAGGCTGGTTGAAGCTGAGCCGGGAATTGGTTTTCTCTGCGTGCTCTGTGCCTCTGTGGTTGAAGTCGGGACGGTGACAATCATCGAAGGGGTTGCACCGGAGCCTTTCGGAGCTAGGTTTCCGCTTCAAATGATCTTACGAAAGTGTTTCTCACTTCGCGTCTTTGCGTCTCGGCGTGAAGTCGTCTGCGCCAGTTCTGCAGTCGCGCGACCCAGGCGACGCATGGCCTGGTTGGCGATGGCTTTTGCGCACTGTCTCAGTAGCTCCGTGTGCGTGCAGGCCGCGGGGGGCGCCGCGGCTTCGCAGCCGCAGGCGCAGTTGATCCCTTCGCCTGCACCGGGCTGGCCGCAATGGCGCGGGCCGCGACGTGACGGGATCTGCGACGAGGTCGGATTGCTCGAGCAATGGCCTGCAGAAGGACCGCGTTTGGTCTGGCAGACCAATGGCTTGGGGCGGGGATATTCCGCCCCGGTAATTGTTGGTGACCGGCTCTTTCTCGCGGGCGACGTCGGCGATGAACTCCGGATCTTCGCCCTCGACCTGGCCGGACGACAGCTTTGGCAGAGGCCCAATGGACGTTCGTGGACTGGGCCTTATCCGGGAGCGCGGGCGAGCGCGACTTGGCACGAGGGGCGGCTGTTTCATCTGAACGCGCACGGGCGGGTGGCTGCATTCGAGGCCGAGACAGGTCGCGAGATCTGGGCGGTCGATTTATTCGAGCGGTACGGGGGCAAGAACCTGACCTGGGCGACGAGCGAGTGTCTCCTGGTGGATGGCTCGAAGGTGCTGGTGACCGCAGGCGGCACCGAAGCGCTCATGGTGGCGCTCGACGCGCGCAGCGGCGAGACGGTCTGGAAGACCGAACCGCTGCGGCTCGGTCCTTCGCCAGACCCTCGGCACCAACGCGTGGAAGAGCCAGCAGGCCAGGTCGACAACGCCAGCTACGCTTCGCCCATCCTGGTCCGGTCTGGCGAGCACCGCCTGGTCATCGGATGTTCGACGCGGCATCTGTTCGGTGTGGATGCGGATCGCGGGACACTGCTCTGGACCCGCCCGCTCCGCACACAATTCGAGGTGATTGCCACGACACCTGTGCTCGTGGCTGACGCGGTGTTCGTGACGGCGCCCGACAGCCCCGACGCCAAGCTGTATCGGTTGCGCACAGAAGGCTCCGGGCAGGGCCTCGATCTGTTATGGACGACTGTATTGGACACATGTCAGGGAGGCGTGGTGCACGTCGGCGACGCCCTGTACGGGGCGTGGTACAGGCGGCGCAAGGGATGGGCCTGCATCGACGCGCGGACCGGTGTCGTGCGGTACGAGACAAGCGCCCTGGCGAAGGGATCGGTTCTCTACGCCGACCAACGCCTCTATTGCCTGAGTGAGCAAGGCGAGATGGCATTGATCAAGCCGACGCCGCAAGGCTTCGAGTTCAAAGGCCGATTCACGCTGGTCCCTGGACGCCAAAACGACGTCTGGACCCACCCCGTAATCTTCAGGGGACGGCTGTACCTGCGGCATCACGAGACGTTGTTCTGTTTCGATGTCAAAGCGCATGGGGGCGATGAGCCGGTGTCGGAGGGACGCACCCGCTCCGGAGCATCCGCTTTCCAGCCCGCAGAGCAGTGATCTTGCGAAGTCTGACCGCCCCGCGCACGGACGAGGTATGCGAAATGTGCGAGCTAACCCTGATGCCGTGTATAAGCTCGGAAAATAGCGCTGCAAAAAATGCTTGTGTTTTTCGTCTTATCGGAGTAGAGGAGGTGGTCTTGATTTTGTAAAGCAGAGTTTACTCTTTCCCGCCCCATACTATGAAGACCCATGTCGGCGGTTCCCGTCTGGCCGGAGTCCTCCACCTCACCCCTGCCGTGCAGGGGTTTTTGTTTGACCGGATGCGCTCGTTTCGTTCGTGGATCGCTCTGGCCTCTTGCTCTCTGGCCGTTGTTGCCGCGGTGGATGTCATGGGTGCAGACTTCGATCCTGGCGCCAAGCCTGGTTACGCGGCGGACTTCGAGTCGGGTGCGGGGTCCGAGTGGTCGTCGAGCGCCACGGACAACAGCTATCCGGGCGTGTTCACGCAGTTCAGCGGGCGGTTTGGCAACTCGAGCCAGACGCTCACGCTCGGTGGTCTGACCGCGAACGGGTCTTACGTGCTCCTGTTCGATCTTTACATCATCGACTCGTGGGATGACGGCAACACCACCTCGGGCGACCGAATCAGCGTCACGTTGGACGGCACTCAGCTCTTCCTGCATACGTTTTCCCAGTTCGACCTGAACAGCGATACGTATCCGCTCCCACCCGACGCCCAAGGCCAATACGGTTTCAGCGGATGGAACGAGTCGATCTACCGCACGATCGAGATCCCGTTTGGCGCGACAGGGACGACGGTCACGATTACCTTCCAAGGGGCCGGACTGCAGAGCCTGGATGACGAATCGTGGGGGTTGGACAACGTCAGCGTTTGGGCTGCGGCTGATCTGCCTGCGACGCAGGTGACGGCTGCAAGCCTGCCCGACGAGGACTCCGCCAGCGCCGTGGCCATCGACCGATTCAACATCACAACGACCCGGATTCTGGATGGGGATTCAGCCACCACTCCGTCCAATTACGAACTCCGAAACGCGGGAGCCGACGGTCTGTTCGGCGGTGCGGACGACACCGTATACAGCCTGGCGCCCAGTTATGCGTCGAGCACGAAGACGGTCAGTTTCACCACAAGCCCAAATCCTTTGCAGCCAGGCAAGTACCGCTTCCTCACCAAGTCCACACTCCTGGACGGCGCCAACGCTCCCGTGTCGCCATTCACGCGAATGTTCACAATCACAGATCCGGATGTGGGTGCGATCGAGAATACGGACAACAACCTGCTCATGGGCGCGACGGCGCTGCCAATGACCGAGACGCCGCCCGCGTCGGGTTTCTACACGGCGTTCGCGCTCGGGACACTCCAGGCTGCTGGCGACGTCGATTACTGGCGGTTTGATGCTGAGGCGGGGGATCGGGTCACGATCCGGCTCGAGACAGCCAACGGCAACATTTACCCTTACGTGTACCTCCGGAACGCGGCCGACAGCAACGTGGTGAGTCCCCAGACACGCGAGTCGGCGCTGGGCCAGATACAGGATGCCGTCATCCCGTCGCCGGGCACTTACTATGTGCGGGTCTGGAGTGAGCACGGCGCCTCGCCGTATTCCATGCGTGTTGATCAGGCGCGGGGCATGCAACTCGAAGTCGAGGCCAACGATACCCAGGCCACGGCCAATTCACTGGCACTCACCCTCTCAGGCGGAGTGCTTGGCGGACGGGTGGGCGCGGCGCTGCCCGCGTCCGATTCCGCTGGCGACCACTTCTCGGTCGGCACGCTGAACGTGGGCAACACGTTCGCGGCTACCCTGACCTTTCCGGAAGGCAGCACCCTCACGGCGGGGGACGTCACCCTCACGATTGAACGCCTCGGGAATTCGAGTCCCCTTGTCACCGAGACATCGGGAACGGCGACTCATGTGGCGACCGAGAGCGGGATACATTTGGTGCGCGTCGTGACTGCCGAGCGGGGTTTGCGGGCGCAGTATCTCCTAACCGTGACGGTGAATGACGCCGTCAGTCCCCAAGTCGTCGCCGTCAGTCTCCCGGCCCAAGGTTCGACCAGCACCGACGTCATCAACGGTTTCACCGTCGATTTCAGCGAGGACATGATGCCATCAACGGTTAACGGCGTGGCCAACTGTGAACTGCGTTGGGCTGGGGCCGACGGCGCTCTGGACACGGCCGATGATGATTTCTACGCCCTCTCGACCAGCCCGGTCTACGCCAATGGCGTCCGAGCAACCTATGCCGTCACCGACGGTCCGCTCCAAGCAGGCAACTACCGCTTCAGAATCGGCATCGGGATGCAAGATCGGGCAGGGAACGCCCTGCCCGCCCCATACGATCGCACCTTCGCCATCGAGCTGTTGCAGGGCCTTTACGTCCTCGAGAACCGGAGCAACGGGGTGTTGGCTGTGGGGACGTCGCTGAGCATGAGGCTGTGGGGACGCCCGACGGGCTGATGAGGTTTGGAGGGTACCGGGGTGCAGGGAGCAATCCGTACGATGTGGCGCAGGGGGATTTGAACGGGGACGGGGCGATGGACGTCGTGGTGGCCAATCTGAGCAGCGACAATGTGAGTGTGTTGTTGGGCAAGGGGGATGGGAGTTTTGGGGGGGTGGTGAACTACGGGGCTGGGGACGGGCCGATAGCGGTGGCGATTGGTGATGCGGATGGGGATGGGAAGTAGGATGTGGTGGTGGCCAATCATTACGGTTCGAGCGTGAGCGTGTTGTTGGGCAACGGGGACGGGAGCTTCGGGGTGGCGAGCCATGTGGCGGTGGGGAGCAATCCGCGGGATGTGGAGATGGGGGATATGGACGGGGACGGCGTGGTGGAGATTGTGAGTGCGAACGAGGGGGGGGACAGTGTGAGCGTGCTGAGGCGGCAGGGTGACGGGAGCGCGCGGGGGGACTTTGCCAGCGGCAATGGGACGTACGGGGTGGGCATGGGTGATGTGAATGGGGATGGGAAGCTGGACGTTGTGGCGGTGAATGTGCATGAGGACAATGCGGCGGTACTGTTGGGCAATGGGGACAGGACGTTGCAAGGGAGGGCGGTGTATGGGGTGGGGGATGGTCCGCGGCACGTGGTGTTGGGGGACATGGATGGGGACGGGAGATTGGACATGGTGGTGTTGAACGCGAACAGCCAGAGCGTGAGCGTGTTGTTGGGCAGAGGGGACGGGACGTTCGATGGGGCGGTGAGCTACGGGGGGGTGGGGAGTGACGCGTATCATTTGGCGTTGGGGGATTTGGACGGGGTCAACGGGCTGGATGTGGCGGTGGCGGTGTATGGGGGAGCAAGCTGGTATTGATGAAGAACCAGGGGGGCGGGGTGCTTGGGAGGGCGCAGGAGTACAGCCAGCACAATCCGATTGGAGTGGTGATGGGCGAGTACAACGGGGACGGGTTGTTGGACGTGGTGACGACCAGTCACAATCACAACGATGTTGGGGTGTGGCTTGGTGGGGATGGAGCGCCGGCTTGTGGAGGATCCGCCGGGGATGCTCTTGACGGGGGGGGGGCGGGGGAATTTGCAGAACCGGGAGGATTACGACTACTGGAGTTTCAGCGGGCGGGCGGGGGACATCTTGAGTGTGGCGGTGGAGGTGCCAGGGAATCCTGGGGCGAGCCAGTTGTTTTACGACATTTTGAGGCCGGACGGGACGCGGCTGACGTATTTTTATGCGAACAGCTACAACGGGTGGGGGCAGTCGAGTCCTGTGAGTTTGCCGATGGACGGGACGTACAGTGTGGCGGTGAGCTACAACTACGATTACTGGGGGGAGTACCGGTTGCGTGTGACATTGGCGCGGGGCGGGGTGCAGATGGAGAGCGAGGACAACAACGCGATCAGCCAGGCCGATGCGCCGGTGCTCGAGTTGGCCGGGGGGGAGCGGGCGGGGCGGGTTGCCGGGTATGTTGGGGTGGGCGATTCGAACGGGGACTATTACTTTTTGGGGAACCAGACGGTGGGGACGCAGATCACGCTGGGTCTGACCAAGCCGTTGAGCAGCGGGTTGTCGTGGGTGATGGAGGTGTACAAGGGGGACGGGACGAAGGTGGCGGAGGGGTTGGCGGACCAGACGCCTTTGGCGCACACGGTGGATGCCGATGGGGCCTACTATGCGCGGGTGCGTGCGGCGGGCAACGCGGGATTGCTCTCGCAGTACGTGTTGGCGATCGAGTTGGTGGACGGTGTGGCGCCGACGATCACGGCGTGCAGTTTGCCGGGCGAGGGGACGGAGAGCTTTGGGATCGTGGATCGGTTCACGGTGGGGTTCAGCGAGGACATGAAGGCTGGGACGGTGAACGCTGGGGCGAACTATGATCTGCGCAGTTCGGGAGTGGACGGAGTCTTTGGAACAGGCGATGACGCGGTGTACGCGGTGGCGACAAGCCCTGGGTACTCGAGCGGATTGAGCGCCAGCTACCTGATCACGGATGGGCCGCTGCAAGCGGGTGGGTATCGGTTGACGATCGGGACGGGTTTGCAGGATGTGTCGGACAATCACCTGGGGGCGGAGTACGTGAGGCAGTTTGCGGTGAGTGGGGTCTCTGGCTACGTGTTGGAGAACCGGAGCAACGGGGGGATTGCTGTGGGGACGTCGCTGAGCATGGAGGCTGTGGGGACGCCCGACGGGTCGGTGGTTTATGGGGGATACTTTGGCGGGTCTGGGGGTAGTTGGTATCCGTATGACATGGGGCTGGGTGACTTCAACGAGGACGGGGAGTTGGACGTGGTGACGGCGAATCATTCGAGCCGCAGTGTGGGTGTGTTTTTGGGGAGTGGGGACGGGAGGTTCGGGAGTGGGGTGGCGTACGGGGTGGGGAGCTCGGGCAATCCGATTGGCGTGGGTGTTGGGGATGTGAACGGGGACGGGCATATGGACGTGGTGGTGGCGGAGTGGTCCAGTTCGAATGTGGACGTGCTGTTGGGTGAGGGGGATGGGACTCTTGGGGTGGCGACGAGCCTGGCGGTGGGGAGTAATCCGCGGGATGCGGTGGTGGCGGATTTGGACGGGGGTGGGCGAGCGGAGATTGTGGTGGCGAACTACTCGAGCAGCAGCGTGAGCGTTTTGAGGCGCAAGGGGGACGACAGCGGGTATGAGCGGCAGGATTTGGGTGTGGGTAGCAATCCGCAGGGTTTGGCGGTGGGGGACGTGGACGGGGATGGGGACCTGGACATTGTGACGGCGAATCGTGGGTCGGACAATATCAGTGTGCTGCTCAACGATGGGACGGGGAGTTTTGCAGGGGCAGTGGCGTACGCAGCGGGTGACGGACCGGTGGATGTGGGATTGGGGGAGATGGACGGGGACGGGGTGTTGGACGCGGTGGTGCTCGACTATGACGGTCGGAGTGTGAGCGTGCTCAAGGGGAATGGCGATGGGACGTTTGGCGGGGCGGTGGTGTATGGGGGATTGGGGAGTGAGCCTTATCATATGGCGCTGGGGGACTGGAGCGGGGACGGGCGTCCGGACGTGGCGGTGGCGGTGTACTCGGGCAACGACCTGGCGTTGTACATGAATGAGGGGGGTGGGGTGCTGGGTGGGGTGCTGACGTATCAGGCGTCGTACAATCCGATTGGTGTGGTGAGTGGGGATGTGAGTGGGGATGGGTTGGCGGACGTGGTGACGTGCAACTACACATCGAGCAGCGGCAACTACGTGACGGTGTGGCTTGGTGGGATGGAGCGCCGGCTTGTGGAGGATCCGCCGGGGATGCTCTGGACGGGGTGGGGCGGGGAACTTGCAGAACCGGGAGGATTACGATTACTGGAGTTTCAGCGGGAAGGCGGGGGACATATTGAGTGTGGCGGTGGAGGTGCCTGGGAGTCCGGGGGCGAGCCAGTTATTTTACGACATTTTGAGGCCGGACGGGACGCGGCTGACGTATTTTTATGCGAACAGCTACAACGGGTGGGGGCAGTCGAGTCCTGTGAGTTTGCCGATGGACGGGACGTACAGTGTGGCGGGGTGGGAGCTACAACTACGATTACTGGGGGAGTACCGGTTGCGTGTGACATTGGCGCGGGGCGGGGTGCAGATGGAGAGCGAGACAACAACGCGATCAGCCAGGCCGATGCGCCGGTGCTCGAGTTGGCCGGGGGAGCGGGGCGGGGCGGGTTGCCGGGTATGTTGGGGTGGGCGATTCGAACGGGGACTATTACTTTTTGGGGAACCAGACGGTGGGGACGATCACGCTGGGTTCCGACCAAGCCGTTGAGCAGCGGGTTGTCGTGGGTGATGGAGGTGTACAAGGGGGACGGGACGAAGGTGGCGGAGGGGTTGGCGGACCAGACGCCTTTGGCGCACACGGTGGATGCCGATGGGGCCTACTATGCGCGGGTGCGTGCGGCGGGCAACGCGGATTGCTCGCAGTACGTGTTGGCGATCGAGTTGGTGGACGGTGTGGCGCCGACGATCACGGCGTGCAGTTTGCCGGGCGAGGGGACGGAGAGCTTTGGGATCGTGGATCGGTTCGCGGCGGGTTCAGCGAGACATGAAGGCTGGGACGGTGAACGCTGGGGCGAACCATGATCTGCGCAGTCTTCAGGAGTGGACGGAGCGCCTTGAACAGGCGATGACGCGGTGTACGCGGTGGCGAAGCCTTGGTACTGGAGCGCCGGATTGAGCGCCAGCTACCTGATCACGGATGGGCCGCTGCAAGCGGGTGGGTATCGGTTGACGATCGGGACGGGTTTGCAGGATGTGTCGGACAATCACCTGGGGGGCGGAGTACGTGAGGCAGTTTGCGGTGAGTGGGGTCTCTGGCTACGTGTTGGAGAACCGGAGCAACGGGGATTGGCTGTGGGGACGTCGCTGAGCATGGAGGCTGTGGGGACGCCCGACGGGTCGGTGGTTTATGGGGGATACTTTGGCGGGTCTGGGGGTAGTTGGTATCCGTATGACATGGGGCTGGGTGACTTCACTGAGGACGGGGAGTTGGACGTGGTGACGGCGAATCATTCGAGCTGCAGTGTGGGTGTGTTTTTGGGGAGTGGGGACGGAGGTTCGGGAGTGGGGTGGCGTACGGGGTGGGGAGCTCGGGATAATCCGATTGGCGTGGGTGTTGGGGATGTGAACGGGGACGGGCATATGGACGTGAAATGGTGGCGGGAGTGGTCCAGTTCGAATGTGGACGTGCTGTTGGGTGAGGGGGATGGGACTCTTGGGGTGGCGACGAGCCTGGCGGTGGGGAGTAACTGGGGCGGGATGCGGTGGCGGATTTGGACGGGGGTGGGCGAGCGGGATTAGTGGTGGCGAACTACTTCCATAGCAGCGTGAGCGTTTTGAGGCGCAAGGGGGACGACAGCGGGTATGAGCGGCAGGATTTGGGTGTGGGTAGCAATCCGCAGGGTTTGGCGGTGGGGGACGTGGACGGGGATGGGGACCTGGACATTGTGACGGCGAATCGTGGGTCGGACAATATCAGTGTGCTGCTCAACGATGGGACGGGGAGTTTTGCAGGGGCAGTGGCGTACGCAGCGGGTGACGGACCGGTGGATGTGGGATTGGGGATGGACGGGGACGGGGGTGTTGGACGCGGTGGTGCTCGACTATGACGGTCGGAGTGTGAGCGTGCTCAAGGGGAATGGCGATGGGACGTTTGGCGGGGCGGTGGTGTATGGGGGATTGGGGAGTGAGCCTTATCATATGGCGCTGGGGGACTGGAGCGGGGACGGGCGTCCGGACGTGGGCGGTGGCGGTGTACTCGGGCAACGACCTGGCGTTGTACATGAATGAGGGGGTGGGGTGCTGGGTGGGGTGCTGACGTATCAGGCGTCGTACAATCCGATTGGTGTGGTGAGTGGGGATGTGAGTGGGGATGGGTTGGCGGACGTGGTGACGTGCAACTACACATTTAGAGCAGCGGCAACTACGTGACGGTGTGGCTTGGTGGGATGGAGCGCCGGCTTGTGGAGGATCCGCCGGGGATGCTCTGGACGGGGGTGGGGCGGGGGAACTTGCAGAACCGGGAGGATTACGATTACTGGAGTTTCAGCGGGAAGGCGGGGGACATATTGAGTGTGGCGGTGGAGGTGCCTGGGAGTCCGGGGGCGAGCCAGTTATTTTACGACATTCTGAGGCCGGACGGGACGCGGCTGACGTATTTTTATGCGAACAGCTACAACGGGTGGGGGCAGCAATCGAGTCCTGTGAGTTTGCCGATGGACGGGACGTACAGTGTGGCGGTGAGCTACAACTACGATTACTGGGGGGAGTACCGGTTGCGTGTGACATTGGCGCGGGGTGGGGTGCAGATGGAGAGCGAGGACAACAACGCGATCAGCCAGGCCGATGCGCCGGTGCTCGAGTTGGCCGACGGGAAGCAGGCGGGCCGAGTCCATGGGTACATCGGCGTCGGAGATCCCAATGGCGATTATTACCTGCTCGGCAACCAGACTGTCGGGACGCGGATCGCGCTGGCCCTCACCAGGCCGGCATCGAGCAGCCTCTCCTGGACATTGGCCATCTATCTGGCGGACGGGACGAAGGTGGCGGAGGACGTGGGCAGCCCGGCCTCGCTGACACACGATGTGTCGGTGAATGGCACCTATTACGCGCGCGTCCTGGCGACGGCCAATGCCGGATTGCTTGCGCAGTATGTGCTGGGGATCGAGTTGGAGGACAGTGTGGCGCCGACGATTGTGTCGTGCAGTTTGCCGGGCGAGGGGACGACAGGATCGGGTGTGGTCGATCGTTTCACGGTGGGATTCAGCGAGGACATGCTCGCCGGGACGGTGAACGCGGCAGCCAACTACGAACTGCGGAGCGCGGGGTTGGATGGGGTTTTTGACAACGAGGACGATGCTCTTTACGCGGTGACAACAAGCCCTGCGTATGCCAGTGGACTGAGCGCGAGCTGCTCGATAACAGATGGGCCGCTGCAAGCTGGGGCGTACCGGTTCAGGATCCAGGTGGATGTTCAAGACCGCAACGGCAACGGCTTGGCCGCGGCCTATACGAGGTCGTTTGTCATGCAGCCGCCGCCTGGTTTTGTGATTGAAGGCCGCAACAACGGCAGCGCCGCCAGCGCAACGTCATTGAGCCAAAACGCGGACGGCGCCTTTGACGGGTCCTTCGTGGGCACAGCCGCTTTCGGCGTCGGCAGCAATCCTTACGGGATCGCCGCAGGCGATCTCGATGCGGATGGCAATCAGGACCTGGTCCTCGCCAATTGGGGCTCGAACAACGCCAGTGTTCTGCTTGGGAATGGGGACGGGACGTTCCGCAGCGCCGTGAATTACGGCGTGGGGAACAATCCGGTGGACCTGGCGCTCGGGCACCTGAACGATGACGACCATCTCGACCTGGTTGTGGGGAATTACAGCGGCGGCAGCGTGACCGTGCGGCTGGGGGTTGGCGACGGGACCTTCGGCGATGCCGCGGTTCTGTCCGTTGGATCGAATCCCAACGGGATCATTGTCGCGGATTTCAACGGAGACGGCCACGCCGACCTGGCGACGGCGAACCGGGGCAGCGACAACGTGACCGTCTTGAGCGGCAACGGAGACGGGACGTTCGCGGTTGCAATGGGGTACGGGTCGGGCGATGGCGCCGCGCGGTTGGCCGCAGGCCGGTTTGACGCTAATGACTCGCTGGACCTCGCCGTTGTGAACCTCAACGAGAACACCGTGAGCGTGCTGCTGGGCGACGGCCTGGGCGCTTTTGCGGCTCCGGCGAAGTATCCCACGCCGAGCGGCCCTTACGCGGTGGCTGTGGGCGATTTCGACGGCGACGGGCATTTGGACCTGGCGGTGGCCAATCACTCGGGCTCCACCGTCAGTCTGCTCAAGGGTGCGGGTGACGGGACCTTTGGGCCGAGGGTCGATTCTGCCAGCGGCGGATCGAATGCGTACCACGTCGTCGCGGCTGATCTGAACGCGGACGGCCTGCCCGATTTGCTTGCGTCCAACTACGGGAACAGCCAACTGGGTGTGATCCTCAACAAGGGCGACGGAACGTTCGGCGCCCCGGTGAGCTACCCGGCGGGAGGCAACGCGATCAGTTCGGTGGCGGGCGATTGGAACAACGACGGGCGGATGGACATCGCCACAGCGAACTACGGCAACAACACGGTCAGCGTGTTTCTGGGCAACGACACCGAATGGCTGGCCTTCGATCCGGTGGGGCATGGCGTGCGGGTTGCGGCGGGTCAAGGCAATCTCAGCAGCACGAGTGACTACGATTACTGGAGCTTCAGCGCCAGAGCGGGTGAGCGGTTGGTCGTGGGGGTGGAGGTGCCGGGCCGGCCCAGCGCCAGCCAGTTGTACTACCTCATCGAAGCCATCGACGGCCAGGACCTCCAGGGTTTCTACCCGGACTATCGCGGCTGGGGGCAATCGGGTGTGATCACCATTCCGCGGGACGGCACCTATCTTGTGCGGGTGAGCTACAACTACGATTACCAGGGCGAATACCAGATTCGGGTGGTGCTCACGCCGCCGGAGGTGGCGCAAGAGGGCGAGGAGAACGGCTCGGTCGGGAGTGCGTCGGCGCTGGCGTTGACCGGCGGCGGGGACACCAGGAGCGGCGCCGCGGTCGGTTGCATCCGGACGGCGGGCGATCTGGACTACTTTGACTTGGGCACTTTGGAGAGCGGGCAGACGGTGTTCCTGAACGCCCGGCTCTTCGATGGCAGCACCTTGACGCCTGTGGTGAGCCTCTACGATGCGGCCAACGGCTACGTCGTCGAAGCACCGGGCGGGCGCCCCGTTGATTCGGTTGCGGAGGTGCGCATCAACACCACGGGCCGCTACTACGCGGTTGTTCGAGGCGGGGCGAACCAGGGTGGCCTGATGCAATGGTACGTGCTCGAAACGCAGGTGATGCCCACGGGCAGCGTCGCTTTCCCGAACTTGCAGGTGACCAGCCTTCTGCCGCCGTCGGGCGGCGGTCTCGAAAGCGGCGATCCGGTGGCTGTTTCCTTCACCGTGAAGAACGTGGGTGGATTGGGGACCGTGGGCGCCACCTGGACCGACCGGTTGGTGATTTCGCCTGATGCTGTTTACGGTGACCTGAATGACATTGAGTTGGCGGTGTTCCCGCATAGCGGCGCGCTCGAACCGCTCGATGAATACACCGTCAGCCAGACGGTGAACCTGCCGGAGGGCATCGAAGGCGAGTTCTACACCATCGCCATGACCGACGCCGGCAACGCCATCGCCGAGTTCATCCTCGAGGCGGACAACGTGACCGTCTCCGACACCACCTTCGCAGTCGCTCGAGCGGCCTATTCCGACCTCAGGGTCGAGGATCTGAGCGCGGGGCTCGCGGGAGGGAGCATCGAGGTGGAATGGACGACCGCCAACCGCGGAGGCGGGGCCGCTCGAGGAGGGGGTGTGGAATCCGTGCTGTTGCGCAATGTCGTGACGGGGGTTGTCGAGTATCAGACGGAGCTGGCGATCGTGGGCGACCTCGATCCAGGCGAGACCGCGGCGCGGTCCGCAACCCTGCCACTGCCCGTGGCTGGCGGTTACGAAGTGCGTGTCGTCACCGATTCGGACGACGCTTTGTTCGAGTTCGACGCCTTCAGCCATGCCAGCGCAGAGGGCAACAATCAGGCTGCGGTGCCGCTCGATGTGGTGGTGGATCTCGTGGTTGTGAATCTTCGTGTCGAACCGGCGGGGGCGTTGATCTCGGGCCAGAATGTGACCATTGCCTGGCAAGACAGCAACTTGGGAAATCGCCCCACCTCAGGTTCGTGGCGCGATCGGATTGTCGTGCGCAACACCACCAGCGGACAGACGTTGCACGACGGCACGATCCAACACAACGCCCAGGCCGACGGCGACCTCGGACCCGGCGCCTCGTTCGCGCGATCCTACGCCTTCCAGTTGCCGCACTTGCAGCCGGGGGTTGGGAACATTGAATTCAAGGTGACATGCGACGAGGCGAACCAGATCGCTGAGTTCAACCCGCAGGCCACCGCCGAGGCCAACAACGCCTCCGCCGTCACGCGCGCCTCGACCCTTGCGCCTTATCCGGACCTCGCCGTGACGGCCCTCGTGACGCCCGAGCGCGCCGATGGGGATCAGCCGTTCGAGGTGACCTATACCGTGGTGAACCAGGGCGACGCCGCCACTTCGAGCGCGTGGTCTGATCACTTGTATTGGAGCACGAGGGCCGATGGCACCGACCTGCACTATCTGACCGCCGTGCCGCAGACGTCTGCATTGGCTGCCAACGGCGGTTCGATCGAGCAGACGGTCGAGGTCAGCCTCCCCGCCGGTCCCAGCGGTTCCCGGTACATCCTGGTCCGAACCGACGCTTTGAACCAGGTGGGTGAGAAGTCTGAAGACCTCAATGACCGCTACAGCGACGTGATCGACCTCGACGTGCCCAATCTGACAGTGACCGTGACGGGTTTGCCGGCGGCGGGCGAGGGCGGCCAGGATGTTGAAGTCGAATGGACGGTTCGGACCGAGGGAGACGGCGACACGTTCGCCGCCTTGTGGCGCGATCGTCTCTGGCTCGGGACGGCTCCGGATGGCAGCGGCGCACTCGACTTCCTTCGAGACGTCGAGCACACCGACACGCTCGAGGCGGGGGCGAGTGTTGTGCGCACCGCCACTGTGACGCTGCCGGCCGGTCTGCCGGGCAATCGCTATCTGGTGGTGAGAACAGACGTCGGCGGCGCCATCGGTGAGTCCGATGAAACCGACAATACCGCCGTGAGCGACACACCGCTCGATCTGAGGGCGCCCGACCTCGAGGTGATCAGCGCGACGGCACCCGCCACGGCCCAGTTCGGCCAGGTGATTCCGCTCATGTTCCGACTCCGCAATGCGGGCAATGGATCCGCCAATGGGGCATGGCACGATGCGATCTATTTCTCCCGCGACGGGGTCCCCGCCAGCGCCAACAATGTTCTCCTGGCCGCGCGCCCGTCGGGCGACGCCTCGCCGCTGGGGCCGGGCGCCAGCACCGCGAATCTGACCGTGAACGTCACGTTGCCGGCGACCGGCTTCGCCGACGGCACACATTATCTGCTCGTGCGCACCGACGGGTACGGGGTTGTGACCGAGTCGAACGAGAACAACAACTGGAGCGCGCCCGTCCCGATCACGCTGACTCCGCCGGCGCGCCCGAACCTGGTTGTCGAAGACATCGCGGTGCCGGCGACCGCGGCTCCCGGTGCGGCATTCACCGTCACGTGGAAGACTCGGAACGCGGGCGCAGCCGACCTGACCGGCTCATGGTCGGAAACGGTGGCGCTGTCGATGGACAATCTCATCGGCAACGATCAGGCGTTTGCCACCGTGGATTTCGTCGGCACGCTGGCGATGGGCGCCGCGGTGGATCGGTCCGCCCAGGTCACCATTCCGCTGGATGGGCCTGCCGGCCTGCTGTACGCGGTGGTGACGACGGATCGCGGCGGGAACGTGATCGAGTCGAACGAGGCTGACAACACGGCGCTGGGGATGACGCCGGTGGACGTGCCGCTGCGCCTGCGTTTGACAGCCAGCTCGGCCCAGGTGCCCGAGAGCGCCAACACGCTCGGGTTCACCGTCAGCCGCAACGGGAGCCGCGACGCCGCTCTGACCGTGAACCTGAGCAGTGGCGACACGACCGAGTTGGCGGTGCCGCCGACAGTGGAAATCGCGAGTGGGCAGGCGGCGGCCTATTTCAATGGGACTCCGCAGAAGGACGGCGTGGCAGATGGCGATCAGTTGGTGGCGTTGAACGCGAAGGCGAGCGGGTTTGCCGACGCGGCAGCGACTGTGACCGTGACGGATGTCAACCAGCCGGTGTTGACCCTGATCCTGCCGGCCACTGTGGGCGAAGGCCAGACGGCCAACGCGACGGTCAAGCGTGACGCCGCTCTGCGCACGCCGCTGATGGTGACCATCGGGAGCGCGAGTCCCTCTCAACTCACCGCCCCCGCGAGCGTTACGATCCCAGCAGACGCGGATCAGTCGACGTTCCTGATTGCGGCGGTCGAGGACACGCAGATCGAGAGCGACACCGGGTATGGGCTTACCGTAAGCGCGGTGGGCGCGGTGGGCGACACAAAGAGCGTCAAGGTGATCGACAACGACCTGCCCGCGGTCAGCCTGACTTTCGCCCAGAGCGAGATCAGCGAGGGGGCGGGAGCGAACGCGACGATGGGGACGCTGAGCCGTTCGCCCGTCAGCGATCGGGCGCTGAACATCGCTCTCCAAAACGGCGATGCGACCGAAGTCCTCGTGCCCGGCACGCTCGCGATTCCAGCCAACGCGGACTCGATTTCCTTCCCCGTGGCCGCGGTCGATGATGGTGTGGTGGATGGGCCGCAGACCGTCACCATCCAGCCTGTTATCCTGCTCGGGGGCGCGCCGTTTGCCAACGGCACTGCGGCGGATCTGACGGTGACCGACAACGACGGGCCGACGCTGACCGTGGCGATCGCGCCGGATGTGGTGGCCGAGGGATTGGCCGAAGCCGCCATGGGCGTTGTATCCCGGAATACGCCTCCTACCGAGGCTCTCGAGGTGACGCTCAGCGTCGATGTGCCGGGTGAGATCGCGGCGCCGGCCACCGTCACGATTCCCGAGGGCGAGGCCGAGGTGGGCTTTGCGATCGAGAGCTTGGATGACGGCATCACGGACGGGAACAAGGCTGTGAAACTCACTGCCGCAGCCGCCGATTTCACGAGCGGTGCGGACACGATCGTGGTGACCGACACCGATTTGCCGGATCTGGCCGCGGAGTTCATACACGTGCCTGGAACGGGCGGCTCGGAACAGATCGTTCAGGCGGCCTATCGCGTGCGCAATCAGGGCACAACCGACACGGGAGCCGGGCGTTCGTTTGTCCAGCGGCTGTTCCTGTCGAGTGACCCCTTGGTGGGCAGCGACAAGTTCCTGGGGCAATATGTTTTCCCGGACAATGTGCCGCCCGGACAGTTTTTCGAGGTCGTCCAGTCGTTCTACCTGCCCCGGGACACGGGCCAGTACTGGTTGATTGCGGTCACGGATGCCGACAACCAGGTGGGCGAGTTGTTGGAGGACAACAACACGGCCATCTCGGTTCCGATCGTGGTGAATCCGACCTATCGCGCCACCGTCGTGGTCGATTTGCCCGTGGATCCGGGTCAGGGCAAGAAGATTGCCCTGGCGGGGACTGAAGTGCCTTTGCGGGGCCAGGCGCTCCACCGCGAGACCGGACAGCCCGTGCCGTTCGCGCGGGTGAACATCCACATTGGCGTGCAGGGGACGCTGCGTGTCTTCTCGGCCATGTGCAACAATCTGGGGCAATACAGCATCTCGTTCAAGCCGTTCCCGACCGAGGCCGGCGTGTACGAGGTGGGCGCCGAGCATCCCGGTGTGGCGACCGCCGAGCCGCAGGACGGTTTCACGTTGCTGGGGATGAAGGCCGAGCCGTCGCCGGCCACGATTCAGGTCGTCGAGAGGGCGAGCGCAACCCGGACAATTCAGATCGTCAATCTCGGCGATGTGCCGCTGAACAGCCTGATTGTGACGGCGAGCAGCAACCTGCCGAATGTGCCCAATGCCAATGTCACGGCAGACTTGGACGATGCGTCGACGCTGCCGGCGCTTGGGTCGCGCACGCTGACTCTCACGGTGCGCGCCAACGACGCGTCGTACATCAGCGGCACGGTCCTGCTTCAGGTGAGCACGGTGGAAGGGGCGACGCTGACGATTCCGGTGAGCGTGCAGGTGGTTGATTTGAAGCCGCGGTTGGTGGCGACGCCCGGCTCACTGGTGGCGGCGATGAAGCCCGGCGTGCAGACGACCATCGAGTTGCAGTTGCACAACGACGGGGGCGAGGCGACCGGCCCGCTCGATGTCCAGTTGCCGCCCCTGCCGTGGCTCTCCGCAACGGCAACGCGCCTGGACTCGTTGGCGCCTGGCGAGACGACGTCGCTCATGATCGTGCTCAAGCCGACCGCCGATGACGGTTTGACGCCGGGGGCGCCCTATCGCGGCGCGATCGGTTTCGGCAGCACCCAGTACGGCATGTCGGTGCCGTTCGAGTTCCGCTATGTCACCGACGGCAAGGGCGATCTCTGGGTGGTCGTCGAGGACGAGTACACGTATTACGCCGAAGGTTCGCCTCGGGTGGCGGGGGCCACGGTGAGCGTGCGGGACGCGTACACGGGTCAGGAAGTCGTTGCGGGTCTGACCGACGCGGGCGGTGTGGCTCAGTTCACCGATGTGCTCGAAGGCTACTACCAGGTGCATGTCACGGCCGACAAACACAGCACCTACTCCCAGGTCCACTTCATCGAGCCGGCGAAGGTGAACTCGGTGGTGGCGTTCCTCTACCGGCAGACGGTCGAGTACAACTGGACGGTGGTGCCCACGGAGATTGAGGATCGGACCAAGATCACGATCGAGACGACCTTCGAGACGTTTGTCCCGGTGCCGGTGATTACGATTGATCCGCCGTTCATCGACATGTCGGAGCATACTCTGCCGACTCAGCAAATCCTGTTGACGATCCGCAACA
Source organism: Verrucomicrobiota bacterium (assembly GCA_040766265.1). Classification (GTDB taxonomy): domain Bacteria; phylum Verrucomicrobiota; class Verrucomicrobiia; order Limisphaerales; family J093; genus MWFF01. The sequence goes on along the minus strand of JAXGQW010000044.1, from coordinate 8,140 downwards.
GCGGTTTGGTGGCCGCTCAGGGCGCCAAGCTGCAGTTCAGCGAGCACCCCTGGTACAAGATCACTCCCTTGGTCGAAGACGTTGGCCTGGTGCCGGCCCTGGGCGAGGTCAAGGTGCCTGTGACCATCGAGAACCACGAGCCCGGCCCAGGCGGCGCGGCGGGGCTGGCGGACAATCGTCGCGCTCGGGCGGAGTTGGCCAGTGTGCCCTGCACGATTACAGCGGGCCTCGAATGGTTCCTCATTTGCGGGCCGGACCGGAAGTGGCACCGGGTGCTCCTGCCGGTGGTGAACGTGCATGGCGACTGCTCGTCCGGCGGGGCCGGTTGGTGGAGCGGTTGGGGGTGGGGCGGCTACACCGGCGGCGGCGGACCGGTGTCCGGGGGCGGGACCGCTGGCCCCGGCAGTTACTACTCGGGGCCTGTGAGCTTCAGTCCCCCGGTGAACTGCGACCCGTGCGATCCGGAGGTGTTCGAGCCGGAAGACATCTTGACCGTGGACATCTCGAGTTTCTTCGAGCCGATTGGCGTGGCGGTCGAGGCTTACATCACCGCCCAAACAGGCGGCTTGGTCCAGCCCGAGGTGGACATCGAGGCGAGCGGCGGGGCGCGCACGTGCTGCCTGGACGACGGCAGCGTGGGGATCGAGGTGTACGGCGGCGCGGGCGCCTCGCTCGAGGTGTCGGTCGGTCCGGGCATCAGCAAGGATGCCTCGGCGACGATCTCGATGGGTGACAGCGTGGAGGCGAGCATCTCGGGCGAGTTCCAGGTGGGCTTGCAGGCAACGGGCAGCATCTCGCTTTCGGGCGAGGTCTCGAGTGGATGCAACTTCTCCGGTTTGGAAGTAACGGCCAGCGGCGAAGTCGCGCTGCGGTTCTTCGGCGGCGTCATGGGCGAAGCGACGGCCACGTACACGGCCGGGCCGCTCGAGGGGGAGGCGGAAGTGGCGGCCATCAACGGGAGCATCAATGGCGGCGCCCACATCTCATTCGAGTACAAAGACGGGGCGATGACGACCGAGGCCTGTTTCGAGGGCATCTATTATTCGGCCTATGTGAAGCTGGCGGGCACGACCTACTCGCTGTTCAAAGACGCCGAAGGCAATCCGATCGAGAAGGTCTATTTGCTGCCGTCGACGTGCGGACCGGACCCTGCCGGTCTGATGAATGCGTTGCGGACCGAGGTGATCCCCGGCGTTGAAGAAGCGATTCGCGCGGCGATTGCCCGGCAGTTGGGACCCGAGGCCGCCAAGCAGCTCCACGCCAAGTCCGGCGGCGCGCCGATCAAGTTTTCGGGCCGCTCGCGTGCGACCCTCAAGTCGGCCTCGGCGATCGTCAGCGGGAGCCCGGGCAAGCGGGGGGGCGCGCAGTTGATGGATGGCGAAGGCGTTTGCGCGAAGGTGAAGCTGCGTCTCGAACAGGAAGCGGTTCTGACGCGCAACGCGTTCAACGCGACGCTCGAGATCGTCAACGGCGACACGATCCCGCTCGAAGCGCTCGAGGTTGCGGTGAACATCACCGATGAAAACTATAAGGACATGGGGGATGTGTTTGCGATCCGGCTGCCGACCACGCCGGTGGATGGGACGGGCGAGGCCGCGGCCATGAGCACATGGAGCGCGTCCTGGATTCTGATTCCGACGCGGGAGGCCGCGCCGGAGTCGCCGAAGGTCTATCTGGTGGGGGGCACGTTGAAGTACGTGCAGGACGGGCGTCAGATCATTGTGCCGTTGCAGCCGGTGCCGATCACGGTGCATCCGGACCCGCTGTTGTACATCAAGTATTTCCACCAGCGTGATGTGTTCTCGGATGACCCCTTCACACCGCAAATCGAGCCGTCGATTCCGTATTCGCTGGCGGTGCTGGCCGAGAACCGGGGCAAAGGTCTGGCCAAGAACCTCCGCATCACCTCGGCGCAGCCCCAGATCATCGAGAACGAGAAGGGGCTCCTGATCGACTTCGAGATTATCGCCTCGCAAGTTGAGGAGGAGAACCTCACGCCGTCACTGACCGTGAGTTTGGGCAACATCGAGCCGGGCGCAACCAAGATTGGGCGGTGGCTGCTGCGCTCGACGCTTCAGGGCCTGTTCATTGACTATAGCGTCACCTTCGAGCACCTCGATGCGATCGACGGCAAGAAGACGGCCCTCATCGACGACGTCAGCATTCACGAGATGATCCACATGGTGGCCGCCCCCGCCCCGTTCGCTGACGGCCGCCCGGATTTCCTGGTCAACGATCTGCCCGATCCGCCGACGGATTACCCGGATCGCGTGTACCTGAGCGACGGGCAGACCAACGAGGTGGCCGTGGTCACGGCCGGTGTTGCGGATGGGCCGCCCAGCGCATCCGACACCACCGTGCAGTTGACGGCGAGCCTGCCGCCTGGATTCGTGTATCTGCGCGTGCCCGAGCCGTCCGATGGCCAGATGAAGCTCTACGGCGTCAGGCAGGGGAATCGGGACATCCTGATGGATGTGGACGGGGTGACGGGTGTGGCCAACGCCTGGGTCACTGATCGGACGTTTATCGGCCAGGGCAAGAAACCGGTGCGCGAGAACATACTGCACCTGTTCGACTACAACGCCAACGCCGTTGCAGGGCCGGTGACTTACACCCTCATCTACGAGGAACTGCCGCCGCTGGACATCAGCGCGCCGATCAGCGCCGTGAAGCCACTGCCGGCTTCGAGCGCCCTATCGTTCGCCGTCACCTGGGCCGGCCAGGACGCCGACGGCTCGGCCGTGGCGGCCTACGATATCTACGTGTCCGACAATGGAGGGCCGTTCGCGGCCTGGCTGACGAACACGCGGTTTACGGGCGGACAGTACACAGGGCAGATGGGCCATACCTACGCCTTCTACAGCCGGGCCAAGGACGCGGCGGGCAACCTCGAGCCCGCTCCGGTCAGCCCGGATGCGAGCACCCTGGTCGCTTTCGAGACCACTGCGCCGCACGTGTCGGAGGTCGCGGACCAGGTCATGGTCGAAGACACGGTGGCCCATGCCGTGCCGTTCGCGGTCAGCGATCCGGACACGCCGCTGGACGCGCTCAGAATCACTGTCCAGTCCTCAAACCTCACATTGCTGCCGCTGTCCGGACTGGCGGTGAGTGGGAGCGGCGCCGGCCGGGTGCTGGCGATCACCCCCGATCCCGGACGGTCCGGCGACGCGCAGGTGACACTGACAGTGAGCGACGGATCCTCGAGTGCGAGCCGCACATTCCTGGCACGGGTGACAGCGGTGAATGACGCGCCAGTGGCGGGCAACGACCTGGTGACGCGGCCTTTGGATCGAGGCGTCAAGGTCGCCGTCAGCGAATTGCTGGCCAACGACGCCGATCCGGAATTCGACCCGCTCACCCTCACGGGCGTCTCGGCCGCGTCGCGGAACGGGGCGGGCATCCGGCTTGTTGGCGGCTGGGTGTTTTACGAACCGACGGACTCGAGCGGCAATGAGCCCGACGAGTTCACATACGTTGTCTCGGATGGCAAGGGCGGGCTGGGTGAAGGCCGGGTGTTTGTGCAGGCGGGGTCCGACGGCCCGATCGCCGCGGAACTGAAGCTCTCCGCCAATCCCGACGGGACCGTTGTTCTCGAGTTCGTGGGCATCCCGCTTCGCTGGTACGCCATCGAACGCGCATCGAGCCTCGCCAATCCAGTGTGGGAAGTCGTCGACACGGTCCAAGCCGACTCGAGCGGCCTGATCCGCCACACCGACGCGAGTCCGCCCGCGGGCACGGCGTTCTATCGGGCTGCTGATTTGTCCGCACCCTAAACCTGAGCGCGATTCCTGACCTATGAAGAATGCACTGTCTCTGTTTGTTTGCAGTCTGGCGCCTGTCGTTGCCGCTCACGGCGCCGTGATCGACTCGGGTTTCTTGGGCGGCGGTCTCATCCCGGACAACGGCGGCGCGCTGTTCCGATGGACCTACGCGGGCGATTCCGCGCGGATCGCCGGCTTGACACTGAGCGTGGCGATCAGCGGTTCGGGGGGCGGCGGCGCCTTCAACGGCGATTTGTATGCCACGCTCCACCATTCGAGCGGAGCCACGACCGGCTTTGCCGTGCTGTTGAATCGGCCGGGGCGCGCCGATGGCGGAGCGTATGGCTACGACGACAACGGGATCACTGTGACGTTCGACGACAGTGTGACGGCGCCCGACATTCATGACTACCGCTACGCGCTGTTCGGCGACCACACTGTCGCGCTCGACGGCCCCCTTTCGGGAACATGGGCGACCGATGGACGCGCGGTCGATCCGGATGATGTTGCAAACGGGAGTCCGAGGACCACATCGCTGCTGGACTTCTTGGGCATGGACCCGAGAGGCGAATGGCTGCTTTACATTGCCGATGTTTCGGCTGGCGGCTACGCGCAATTGGACTCCTGGCGCCTCCAGATCGACACCGAGGCCCCTATCCCCGAACCGGCCGCCGGCGCCCTCGTTGTCGCTCTGGGCCTGGTCGGGTGCGTCTGGATGCGTCGGAGCCGCGCGGAATCATGAGCGGCGTGGGGTGTGGAGTTGGAGCATTTTCAACCCGCCTCGCAACGTTCTTGCGGGCTCGGTCTGCCCTTTGCGCGGACAGGGTGGAAACATGCGGATGAGCGAGGCGCTGGGAAACACGGGGACTGCTCACGGAAAGCAAGACTGGATTGGGCCTGAGGCGCGCCTCATTAGACATTGACTCCCGATCTTGCCCGGACGCCGCGCGGGGAGTAGTCTTTGGCCATGCCAATCCCGCGGGACGAGCCTGGCCAGTCCTGGGTCCCTGCATCGAGCCGATTCGCAGAATCGCTGGACCGGCACACGGCAGTTGGATCTCTCTGGCGTGTCGAGGGCGGGAAGGTCCGCTGTTTTGCCTGCGGACATCGCTGCCTGATTGGCTTGGGGCGTCGGGGCGTGTGCAAGGTGCGGTTGAACAGCGCCGGTCAGTTGCGTGTGCCGTTCGGATATGTTTCGGGCGCGGCGTGCGATCCGGTCGAGAAGAAGCCGTTTTATCATCTGCTTCCCGGCAGCGGCGCGCTCACGTTCGGGATGTTGGGCTGCGACTTTCATTGCGCCTATTGCCAGAACTGGATCACGAGCCAGGCCTTGCGGGACGAGTCGGCCGGGACGCGCATCCAGCCAATCACATCCGATGAGTTGGTGGGCGCTGCGCAACGGCAGGGGGCGCGGTTGATGGTGTCGAGCTACAACGAGCCATTCATCACGGCCGAGTGGGCGGCCGAGATCTTCGCGCGCGCAGGTCCGGCGGGGCTGGTGTGTGGTTTCGTCTCGAACGGCAATGCCACCCGAGAGGCGCTTGATTTCCTTGAGCCTTGGCTGCAAGCGGTGAACATCGATCTGAAGACGTTTGACGACCGCCGCTACCGGTCTTTGGGCGGCACGCTCGAGCGCGTGATCGGGACGATTCGCGACGCGCACGCCCGTGGGATTTGGGTCGAGGTGGTGACGCTCCTGGTGCCCGGCTTCAACGACACGGAGGCTGAACTGCGGGCGATGGCGCGTTTCCTGGTTTCCGTGAGCCCGGACATCCCGTGGCACGTGACGGCGTTTCATCCGGACTACCGCATGACGGAACCGCGCGCCACGGAGGCGGGCGATCTTGTGCGCGCCGCGGAGATGGGGGTTGCCGAAGGCCTTCATTTCGTGTACGCGGGCAACCTGTCCGGACGCGTTGGCCACTGGGAAGACACGCGGTGTCCAGGCTGCGGGGAGACACTGGTCCGGCGTCGCGGTTTTCGCGTGATCGAGGACAGGCTAAGCCCTCGAGGATGTTGCCCGGGCTGCGGGCGATCGATCCCCGGCATCTGGACAGCGGCGGGTGAATCGCGGCAAGGGTCAGGAATGCTTGATCGGTGAAACGCGTTGTCGACATGAAAGCAGACTCGAGATCGGAATGCCAACGCGTGCGCCCTCCGGCGCAGGCAGGGCGATTCTATCCGGCGGATCCGGCGCAACTGCGCAAGGAGGTCAGCGATTACCTCGCCGCCGCGCCCAGGCCGACCGGGCCGGTCCCGAAGGCCCTGATTGCACCGCATGCGGGGTACATGTACTCGGGGCCGATTGCCGGCTCAGCGTATGCGCGTCTGGAGTCCGGACGCGACCAGATCCGGCGTGTTGTGCTGGTTGGCCCGTCGCACTTCGCCCGTTTTCATGGGGTGGCTGCGAGCGGGATGGATGCGTTTGAGACGCCGCTGGGGAGAGTGCCTCTGGATCGGGCCGGAATCGCCTGTGCCGCCGGTCTGCCGGGGGTTGCGATATCCGACGATCCGCATCGGGAGGAGCACAGTCTGGAGGTGCACATCCCGTTTCTTCAGGTGGTGTTGGGGGAGTTCGAACTGGTGCCGCTGCTGGTGGGGGAGGCGACGCAGTCGGAAATGGCCCGTCTGATCGAGGTTCTTTGGGGCGGGCCCGAGTCGTGCATCGTGGCGAGCACGGATCTGAGCCACTACCACGACTACAATACGGCCAGACAGTTCGATGAGGCCACCGCCCGTGCGATCGAGGCATTTGAGGGCGAGAGGCTCGACGGGTATGACGCCTGCGGTTTCCAAGGCGTCCGCGGGTTGCTCGAAGTGGCGCGGGATCGCGGACTCGAGTGCCGGGCCATTGACCTGCGCAACTCGGGCGACACGGCCGGTTCGCGTTCCCGGGTGGTCGGCTACGGTGCATTTGTGCTGACGGCGCCAGGCCAGTGAATTACTACGACGCCCACAATCACCTGCAGGACGAGCGCTTTGGCGGACGGCAATCGGATCTGATCGCCGCCTGCGTGAAGGCCGGGGTTCGGCGCATGGTGGTGAACGGCTCCTGCCCCGCCGACTGGCCGCAGGTGCTGGCCCTGGCGCGGGAGCACCCGCAAGTCATTCCCAGTTTCGGCTATCATCCGTGGCACCTGGGCGATCGCGCGGCGGATTGGGAGGCGAATCTGGCGCGGTTCCTCGATGAGATCGCCTCCGGGGTGGGGGAGATCGGGCTCGACCGATGGAAGCCGGGTCTGTGCTACGAGAGTCAGGAGGAGGTGTTTCTGGCGCAATTGCGGCTGGCGGCCGGACGCGCCCTTCCGGCGAGCATTCATTGCCTGCGAGCCTGGGGGCGCCTCGAACAGTTGCTGGCGGCAAACCCGCGTCCGGCTTGCGGTTTTCTTCTGCATAGCTACGGGGGGCCTCTTGAAATGGTGAAGCCGCTCGCGCGGTTGGGTGCCTATTTCAGCTTTCCCGGGTACTTCGCGCGACCGGGCAAAGAGCGGCAGCGCGAGGTGTTTCGGGCCGTGCCGCCGGATCGCTTGCTGATTGAGACAGACGCGCCAGACCAGAGTTTGCCGTCCGCACTGGCGCAGTTTCGGTTGCACGGTCCGTGCGTCGAGGCAGGGGCGGTCTGTTCCGGCGGCTTTCTGGCCGACGCGGCCCGCACCTCGGGGCGTCCGCTGAATCACCCCGCGAACCTGGTGGTTGTTTACGATTACGTTGCCGGGATGCTGGGTGAGCCGATCCAGAGTCTGGCCGCCCGGGTTGAGGAGAATTTCCATAGATTATTTCGGGGGCTGTGATAATGCCTCTTGCGCATGACGAGCCGTTACATTCTGGAGCAGTTTGGCGTGGGTGTGGCAGCGGTCACCGGCGTCATGGCCGCGCGCGGCAAGCAGGTGGATCTTTTCGGCGTGATCGTTTTGGCGCTGGTCACGGCCTTCGGGGGCGGCACCATCCGGGACGTTGCGCTCGGCGATCATCCGGTCTTCTGGGCCAAAGACCCCCATTACGTGTACACCGCGGCCGGAGCGGCGGTGGTGACCTTTTTCCTGGCCCGCACGCACGAGATCCCTCTGCGTTCCTTGCAGGTGGCGGATGCGTTCGCGTTGGCGCTCTTCACGATCGTTGGCCTGGTCAAAGCCTTCACCTTCCATGCCCCGCCGGCCATCGCCATCATGCTCGGAGTGACCACGGGAGTGGCCGGAGGCATCCTGCGCGACCTGCTGTTGAACGAGATCCCGCTGGTGTTCCGACCGGACATCTACCTGTACGCCACGGCCGCATTCTTTGGTGCGGTGCTGTACGTGGTGCTGCAATCCGCGCGCGTCGATCACCTGACCAACATGGTCATTTCGGTGCTCGCGATTCTCCTGGTGCGCCTCGCCGGT
>JAXGQW010000043.1:0-44988 GCA_040766265.1 Verrucomicrobiota bacterium | reverse complement strand
CGCTGATCGGATCCCGGCTCTCCCACGAGTCGGGGTCGGCCGCGCTCACCCGAATACCAGGCAAGTCACAGCCCGGCTCCACGCCTTCGCAAGAGAAGTCATCCACGAGTGCCTCGGCGTGACCTTGCAAAAGCCTCCCGTACACACGCACTCGGAATTTCACTGCGGTGACCGCAGGAACACTCACTGCCGGCAACCGCGCATGTAGTTGGTCATCCAGCAGGAAGCTGAACGTGTTCCAATTGTCGTCCGGTACCGTCTGGTAGTTGACCGTGGCCGAGTTGCCTGGGGTATCGTCAAGCCGAGAGATGAACACGAGTGCGCCCAGAGCCGATCCGGACGCATTCAAGGCCTCCACCCGAACCTCTGCCCAGCCGCTGCCGTAGGGCCAGTGATGGCCGCCCTTCAGCTTGGCTTGGAAGCCCACGCGACAGCCCCGGGATATAGCCACAGTCTGAGAAATCTCGGCGTAGTCGTCCTCATGAAGGGACCGGTATAGCCGCACCTCGTAATCGGGATCCTCGTCCCAGCCTGTGGACCTCACAATCAAGGCACTACCTGTGCCGCCGGACCGCATCCATCCATTCCAATCGTCCTCGAATCCACCGTTGGTCACTAGGTTCGCTGCGTTAACCGAGAGCGCACATGCTGCGACCCACAGGCCAAAGCGTCGGAGAAGCCGAAGTCCGACTCTTTCAGTCCTAGCGTCTGGCCATCGCTTGGTAACCGCGCTGGTCTGGAGGTGTTTATCTGATTGCTCAGGGCAGACGCCGCTGAAAGTGGTTTGCAGGGAGCCCCCTATCGGTGAAATGCTGCTGGACTGCATGGTTAGGGGGGCAAGGGAGTGTGTGGTTTGCATAGGTGATGAGTCCTTGTGCTATTCTGCCATCGTTTCATTTCGACGTGTCGATCCGCCTCGCCGGCAGGATCAAGTACGCGTCCAATGGGAGGTTTCTGACAAAAATCTGCGTGTGCTCTGAGCGTCTCGGATTATCTGCGCACCATCCCTGCGTCCCATGGACGGGGGTGCTGGAACCTACAGACGAGCCGCGGAGATGCAGGAAGCCGCTCCCATCACGCCGTCATCCGCCTGCGTGGCGGGCTGCGCGTGGCGCAGGCAGGGGCACCCTCTGGCCATCGAGTGTGGAACGAGGGTGGGGTATGAACCCCGTCAATCCCGACGACCACCGAGCATTCCCGTGCCAGACTGCATCGACGCCTGTGTGTGCGCGGCGGCACTTACTCCGGCGTTGCGCGTGCGTAGGCGCAGACGGGGTGGCGCAGGCAGAGGCACACCGCCCTACGACTTGGGCATCAAGGGGTTGCTGCGAGCCTTGATCGGAGGGCGATGAGTCGGCCGCCGGAGTTGACCAGAAGCTGCCGGGTGCCGTCCAATTCGAGGTCGACTACCATCACGCGCGGGATGTGCTTGCCGTCGAGACCATCCTCCCACAGGACGCGCTCGAGTTTGTGATCCAGAATCACAAGAGAACTGCGCTCCTCGAACCACTCCCCAACCTCGAACACGGCGACCACCTCGGCGTTGCCGTCCCCATCGAGGTCGCAAATGGCGTGTGGTGTCCAACGCCCACCCTCGCGGCGGAACACGCCTTTGGGCCGCAGGTTCTTTCCGAAGGCCCGCAGGTAGCCCGCGGTCCCATCCCATGAATCGATGACCACCTCGTCTTTGCCGTCGCCGTCCAGGTCGCCGAAGACGCCGCTGTCGGTGCGTTGCTGGAAGTCCACGACTTTCAGGTCCTCCCCCGTGCGCGGATTGAGGAGGCGGATCGTGCCACAGCCGCGGTTCTCGAGTTTCTTCCAGCCATGGCGACTAGTCGTGGCCACCACCTCAGCGATGCCATCTCCGTTCAAGTCGGGCAGAAGCACGATGGCGTCATAGAAACCGGGTTCGTCGAGGCCGTCAAAGGCGCGACGCCACAACACCGTGCCGTCTGATGTTTCGTAGCAGTAAACGTAACTGACGCCGTCCAGGGACCCGTCGGCGCCTTCGTGTCCGTTATTGGGTCCTCCAGAGCCGTGGAGCAGGCGTGGCTTGCCTCCCATCGTGATCACCCCGACACGCGCGTGATAGCGCCATCCGAGAAAAGGACCGATGTAAGACTCCCACTTGGGCTCACCCTGCGGCAGGTCGAGGACGATGAACCCCCGCCGGCCCTGCTCCCGTGCCGGTTCGGGGTAATACTGCGTACACACGACCGCCAGGATTTCGTTGGTGCCGTTTCGGTCGATATCCACCGCCGCAAACACGACTGGCGGACGGTCTGCAGGTTGCTTACCGACGCTGATGTTGGTAATCACACGGCCATCGTCCCCCAGAATCCGGACAGTCGACTCGGTCCCGCTCACGGGTGCATGGGTGACGATTTCCAGTTTCTCGCTCCCCACGACATCTCCGAGGCATCCCATCCTCCCGAGCGCCTCCTCGACCGGCGGCGAATTGGAGGAGCCGGCTGCCGAGTCGCCCGAGCCACCTTCCGCCGTGAACATGGTCAACAACTGGCCGCGGCCCGAGAGAACGCGGACGGTCTTCCCGCTGTCGACCACCACCTCCGATGCCGGAGCCCCCCAGACGTTTCCCACAAGGACTTGGTCCACGTTTGTTAGAGACCACCACTCCTCCCAGTTCGTCACGGAGGATGGCCGGGTCGCCGGCGGGACAAATCCCGAACCGCGAGGATCGCGTTCAGCGGACGGCCAGTCGACGCTGGTGGCCCGGCGATACTGGTCATTGGTGGATTTCAGGTGAGACATCCAAAGAAACCACGCCGCGACACCAAGCCCGACCGCCAACAGTAAACCGCCGACCAACCCTGCAACGCGGAGGCGCTTGGAGATCCTTGATGCGGGCGCCGGGATTGGCTGTCCGGCCTTGAGACACTCGAGCGCTTGGCGCAGCTCCGTCGCGGTCTGGAAACGGCGGCTACGCTCTTCGTCACAAGCGCGCAGGATGAGGCCGTTTAGTTTGAGCAGTGGCTCGCGATCCTCGAAGCTCTTCAAGGCCGTGGGCAATTCCGGGTAATCCACTCGGTCCAGGCCGGTGCAGGCCTCGTAGAGCACTTTGCCCAGGGCATACAGGTCCGCTTGCGGGGCGCCCGGACCCTCAAGCGGCACGTAACCGTCGGTCCCGACGAAGGACTGGGAGGCATCCGCCCCAGCGACCAGTCCAATGTCACCGAGCTTGGGCACGCCATTTACGAAAAGGATATTCGACGGTTTGATGTCCCGGTGGACGAGTCTGTATGCGTGCAGGTGTTCGAGGGCGCCGATGAGTTGCAGCCCCATCTCGATGCACTCCACCACAGGCATCCGGCCTCGCTTGAAGAGGTCGCTGCGCAGCGTGCGGGGACGATAGCTGGCCGGATCGATCTCCTGGCCACGTTCCTGGTCGTCGGCCAATTCCATGACGTAATAGAACCACCCCTCGGCGTCGTTCCGACCCACCTGCAAGATGTCCACCTGGCTCTCGCTCTTGCGTGAAACCGGCTCGAAGTTCTTCACGCCGTCAAACTCGCGCTCGTATGGGCGGTCATGGTCGAAGGCCTTTCGGTGCACCACCTTCACCGCCCGGTAGGCGCCGGTGGCGCTCCTGGCCAGCCAGATCTCGCCGTAAGCGCCGCGCCCGATGCGGCGCAGAATCTCGTGATCGGGAACCTTTGGTGCAGGTTCGCCGTCCGGTCGGTTGGGTTGGCTCGCTTCGCTCATGGCTGTTTTGTGCCCATACCGCAGGCAGGGTTCCCGAGCACGCGCGGCAGTTGGCGTGCGATGCGCTGGTGAAGTTCCCGCTGCACTTCGTAAAGCCGGGGGGGCGGGAGCATCTGGTACTTGCGGACCTCGAACTTAGGTTTTCTGGATCGGCGAAAGTTCATGCGAAGTGGTTGAGAATTCGCCCAGTGGCTTGAGACACAGCTCCGATATCCCGCTCTTCAGGGTCTCTCTGCTGGATGGCCGCCGTCGTTGACGGTTTGGCGTCGGAAACATCCCTCAACAGCACACCGGGCGCTCGTTCCGCCGTCGAACCGTTGCTGGATGTTGTCGGCATCATAACATCCGAGCCTCGAGGTATTCAACCTCCTTGATGAGCTGGGGCATAAGGCGGCTCTTAGCTTGATATACTTGGTCGGAGGTGACGCCGAGCGTTTCGACCACCTCCTGCACGGGCCAGTCTTTGAGCACGTAGAAGTGGAAGATCTGGTAGTCCTTGGCGTTGACCTTGCGTTTGATGCGCTGCAACGCGGCGTCCATCAGGTTCTTGCGCCATTCCTCCTCCCAAAGCCCCTCGAGATTCATCGAGTCCGGGTCGGGCACACGCTCGATGGTGGCTGTGCGAACGGTGTCCTCTGGTGCCACCGCATGACGGATCAGACGGCGTTGACGACGCCGAAACTGATCGCCGACTTTCCAGCGGGTAAGGTGGAAGAGCCATCCTTTGAACGAGCCCAGCGCCGGGTCGTATTTGAAGTCGTGCATCCGCTTGGCCACCGCCAACACGGTCTCCTGGACCGCATCCTTCGCTTCGGCGTCGGTGAGACCCGACTTGATCGCCACGGCGTAAATCAGCTTCCAGTAAGTGTCGAAGAAGCGCTGCCACCCTTCCTTGTCATCCCAGTCCTTTAGCCGCGTCAGCAGACTCTGCCGGGTCGGGATCAAGTCGTCCGTCACGTCGTTGTGCATAAAGCAGTCATTCGCCTCACGGGCGCTTGGTTGTGAGTACTATACGTGACCTGGAGCGGTTTTCTGACAGGAATCTGGATGGCACACATCGAGGCAGCCAAGAACCGGCAACCTCCGCACCGGTTGACCGCCCACCCCAGGAGCCTGAGCGGACGTTGCACCGTGCGAGGAAACGCTCAAGAAAAAACCGGTTGACAATGAAACCCAGGACCCAGGCACGAAACCGGGCCGGTTCGCGCAAGTCACCAAGGCGAGCAATCGACTTCATGCAGGCCTCTTGGCACAGGTCTTGGGCTTCGCGCCAGTCCTGCTGCCATTGGGCGTGCGCGCAGGCCAGAAACGCCGGCCCATGCCGGGCGTAGAGGAGGTTCAGGGCTTCCTGGTCGTGACGTTGCGCGCGTTGGACGAGGTGGGCGTCGGGCGGTTGCGGTTCTGCTCGACGCTCAGTTCTCATCGTTGCACCCACCTCGCATCCCCCGGCGAGCTTGCCGGGGGCGGACCGTCAGTTTCTTTAACAGTTCGAGCAAAAAGACGGCTGGCGTGACGTCCTTTCATGCTGATGATCACCTGGATAAGTCGTTGGGCCGAGCGTGTCAACTCCAGGATTCATGGCATATGAAGAGAATCGGAAGGAATCATCCGCCATTCATGATCCGAGCCGCTTCATGAGGCGCTCTTCCCTCTGTGTGCTCTGCGCCTCTGTGGTGAATCCCATCCGATGACTGTCACCGCCCCGGATTGAACCACAGAGCCGCAGAGCGCGCAGAGGACCCGGCATTCAAAGAGCCACGGATGGAACACAGATGAAACACGGATGGACGGACTCATTGCACGCCGCCCTGCCGAGTCGCCGCCACCTGTGCTTGGCCGGACTTCGGAGCCGGCATCCTCACGCGAGCAAGCCTGAGTTGCGCCGCCGGTTTGCCAACATCCACCTCGGTCCGGAACTGGCCGGGAGACTCTGGCGAGAATTGCTGTGGAAACCTTCCCGAACCGCTCTATCGCCACTTGGCAGGAGGGTCCGCGAGCGGAGAGTCGGCGCGGAAGCAGGATGACACGGGCCACCCGACCCGGGGCTCAACGCAGCCACTCAACGTCCAGAACGTGGAGGTCCCGAACGGGGTGTTCGGCCCACCAAGCCACCGTCCACGCGCCGAAACGATTCGATTTGGCAAAATTCTGCGCGCAGCTACATTGCGGCATATATATTACTCTGCGTTCTGTTAATTATTATATGTACTCAGATTTCAATTCGACACAAAAACAGGGCTTAGATCCATCACAACCAATCCATAATCAACGGTCTATATGCCTTCGATTCGCCTCCGCTCTAGCCCTGTCCGCAGCCGTCCTGGCCGGTCCCCTGCTTGGTCATAGCCAGACGGTCTCGACATGGATCGGAGGCGATGGGGCGTGGTCGGAGGCCGCTAACTGGGACACCAACCCGCTTGTGCCAAACAACGGCCAACCTCTGGCGGGCGATGAATATGATGCTGTGATCGGCGGCGGGTGGATCACCCTCGACCAGGATGTCAGTGTGGGCCGGCTTGCGCTGTCGGGAGGCACCCTTGATCTTCAGCAGAGCGAACCGCTGTCGATCCTGACGCAATTCGCCTGGACCGGGGGTGAAATCGCATCCGGCAACGGAAAGTCGCTCGATCTCAAATCGGCCACGACAAGCCGCTGGAGCGGACCGCTCGCTCTGCGCAACACCCTCGTGTCGAACGCAGGCAATCTGACATTGTCAGATGGGATCAACCTCGAACTCGGTGGCGACTACGGGGTGAACACGGGGCTGCGCAATCTTCCGGACAGCCTGGTGGTGTTGGAAGGAGCCGGCGCATGGATTGGCGATTGGTTCGGCGAAGGCGAGACCCCTGACGGCCTCAACAACCAGGGCACGGTGATCAAGACCGGTGAAGGCAAATTCCTGTTCGCCGGCACCGGCAACAGTGCCGCTCTTCCGTTTGTCAACTCGGGCACGGTCCAGGTCGAGGAAGGCTCGCTGCGAATCGAGGCCGCGGTCTCCTCCGACGCGGGCGCGTGGAAGGTCGCGAATGGGGCGGATCTTCAACTCCGGGATGTTCAAACGGGCGCCGGTTCGTCGATCAGCGGGCCGGGGTCGGTCGTCTTCGACAGCGGGAACTCCTTCCTGACAGGGGGCTACACGATCAACAAGACAACCACGACCCTTGCCCATCTTCGTTTTGACTCGGTCAATCCAGTCAGTTTCCCTGTCCTCGTCGTGGGGGAGAACAGCAGCGTTGCGGGGAGCACGGCGCTGTCGGTGGCAAGCACACTGACCTGGGCTGGCTCGATTCATGGAGACATGCCCTCCCAGGTCTTTGCGCTCGACCCGGGCGCCGAGGGGATGGCGCCGGAGAACGCCCACTTTCAGTTGAGTCGGCGGACCTTCAACAACTCAGGACGCTTCGTCTGGGCTGGCGGCATCACGCCAGAGGATTCGGTTTTCGGGCTTCACGACGAGGCTGTCTTCAACAACAGCGCCGGCGCGACATTTCTGGCTGCGGGAAACGGCTTGGGCGGCACGCTTGCGGCACCGTCGAGTTTCAGGGGCCTCTTCGCCAACTCGGGCACCTTCGAGAAAGCGGGGGCTGGGACACGGACACGTCTGAACTGGGCATTCGCCAACTCGGGTCTGGTGGATGTCCGGGGCGGGCGGCTCGAATTGCCCGCGCTATCGCAACCGGGCGGCGTCTTCCGAGTTGCCGCCGGCGCATCCCTTGAACTTGGGCGCAAAGACGGCCACTCGAATCCCGAGGACTTTCCGTTCACGGGTGTGTATTCCCTCGATGCCGGTGCCGTTGTCGAATTCAGGTCGGGAGCCCTCCAGCCAGAAGCGGCGTTCCCCGAGGCGAGCGGGACCGTGGTGTTCCTCGAGAATCTTCACATTGTCCGCGATGCGCTCCCATCGGACGCGGTGCGCTTCGCCGGGTTCTCTCGCGTCGCGCCCCCATCGAGGACTCTGACCGTTGCACACGCGGAGATCGTTTCGGACGGGCGTGTTGGGCTGGCTTCCGGCGACATCCTGAAGGTGACGGGCAGACTCGACTGGGTTGGGGGCTTTCTGGGTTCGCCGCTCCTTGGCGATCCGGGCGGGGTGCTCGAGACCGCGGACCGCTCGTCGACCACGATTTCGAACAACGTCTCGATGGCCATCAGCACCTGGGCCGCGAAGGGGAGCGTCCGGCTGAGCCCGGACAGCCGCCTGACCGTCAGTCCCGGCAGCAGCATCGTGAACGAGGGTGTCATCCACATCGAGAACGGGGCGGTTCTCGAACTGAATCCATCCAGCTCCGCCCCCCTGCGCGATGCGCGCATTGCGGGCGGTTCGATCGTGACGTCCGGCAGCGGCAGTCTGCGGGTTGGCCGCGGGAGCAGCTTCATCGGTTCAGAAACGTATGGGACACTCGACGGGACCGCGGTGAGTGGGACCATTGATCTTGCCTCGAACCACTCGAAAGTCCGGCTTGTCAACGGCGCGTCGTTTTCCGGATCGGCGCGATTCTCGGCGGAGGGCGCGGCGAATTACACGGCATTCGATGTCCACCAGGACGGTGTGATCGACCACGCGCTGTTCCTGGACACGACGCCGAACCTCGATGCGAAGGCCGCGTTTGTGGTCATCGGCAGCCACACGGTCACACTGGGGCCCGATGTCGAAATGCGGAATCTCACCTCGATCAACGGCGACTATTTTGACACCAACACAGTCGCGATCATCAACACCGGCGACTCGACACTCATCAACCGGGGCCGGGTGCTGGTTCAGGGGATCGGGCGGCAGACGCATTTTGGAGCCATCGACACATTCGCCAACCAGGGAACACTCGAGGCGCGAGATGGGGCCACCCTGCTGATCGATCGAGAGTTCACTCAGAGCGCCGGGCGGATTCTCCTGGTCAACGGGGCCAGGTTCACGATGACCGACCCCGCCTACCGTCCGAGCACTCGGACCCTGGCCATGACAGGCGGCAGCATCGAGGGTGAGGGCGTGTTTGCCGGGACACTGCGGATGACAGGCGGATTCATCGCTCCCGGCAACGAAGTCGGACGCCTCGATATCGACGGTCATCTGACGGCGACGGCCGGGCACTTGGCATTCGAGGTGGGGGGCTCGGATCAAGGCGTCTCCGCCGACGCTCTCGAAATCACCGGCGCCTGCGAACTTGCCGAAGCGGGACCGGATCTGCGGATCAGCCTGATTGGAGAAGCCGAACAGGCGATTCTCCCGACCTCGACCTTCACCATCATCACAGCAACGAGCCTGACGGGCCGCTTCGCCAATGTGGCCAACGGCGGCCGTTTGGACACCGCGGACGGTCTGGGCAGTTTCCAGGTGAACTACGGGTCGGAGAGCGGGTTTGAACCGAACGCGGTTGTGCTTTCCGCCTTTACTCGAAAACAGGAACCTCCTGTGGTCAGTTTGGCTGCCAACGGCCTGCTCACCTGGCCAAAGAGTCTGGATGGCGCTATTCCGGAGTCCACAACCAACGTTGTGACCGGCCCATGGATTGCGGTGACCAACGCCCCCGTCCTCGTCGGAGACCTGTACCAGTTGCTTATCGACTTCTCCGCCCCCCAACAGTTCTATCGCATCGGGCCGCCTCTTGGCGTCTTGGGTCTGCCAGCGGTCAAGACTCGTTGAAACTCGCCCGGATTAGGTTGAGCGCGGAGCCTGTCATCGATCCGGGCGAGGCGCACAAAGAAAGTTGTCGCGTCCGACGCCACAACAAACTAAAAGGACAGTATCGTTGGATGAGGTCCGAGGCATGAACAGGATTCTCTTCAAAGAGCAGCTTGCGGCGGAGGTCTTCCGCTTCCGGATCGAGGCCCCCCTGATCGCCGCCGGCCGCAAGCCGGGCCAGTTCGTGATCTTGCAGCAGGACACCGAGTTCGGCGAACGCATTCCTCTGACGATTGCGGATGCCGATCCCGCGAAGGGAACCATCACTGTGATCTTCCAGCGTGTGGGTGACGGCACCCAACGCCTGGCAGAACTCGAGGCAGGGGATTGCATCTCGAATCTGGTCGGTCCCCTGGGGCGTCCCACACACATTGACAAGTTCGGCTTGGTTGTGTGCGTTGGGGGCGGGATCGGCGTCGCTCCCCTCTATCCCATTGCCCAGGCGATGAAGGCGGCCGGCAACCGGGTGGTTGTCATCCTGGGCGCGCGCAACCAGTCCTTGCTGATTCTGACCGACGAGATGCGGGCGATCGCCGACGAGGTCCTGATCTGCACCGACGATGGGTCCGCGGGGCGGAAAGGCCTGGTGACCGAGCCGCTGGGCGAACTCTGCGGGTCCGAGCCCAAGCCCGATCTGGTGGTTGCGATCGGCCCGACGGTGATGATGAAGTTCTGCGCGGCCACCACCAGACCGTTCAGGGTGCGCACCCTGGTCTCTCTCAACACCATCATGGTCGATGGCACCGGCATGTGCGGCGGGTGCCGCGTCACGGTGGGCGGTCAAGTGAAGTTTGTGTGCGTCGACGGACCTGAGTTCGACGGCCATCAGGTCGACTTCGAGAGCATGGCGAAACGGATGCAGACATACAGGCAGCAGGAGCAGAGCGCCCAGCATCGGTGTCGCTCGGCCCAGCATCCCCCGCACAACCAGGAGAAGCCGAGTGGCCCATAAGACGATCAGTGTCCTGGCGGCCGAGGCGCGCGCGCGCCTCGATGCATTGGCGGGACGAGTGAATCTCTCCACGGCCCAACGCCGCGAGATCCCGGTCCAGGAGATGCCCAACCAGCCTCCGTGCGAGCGGGTTCAGAACATGTCGGAAGTGGCGCTGGGCTACACGCCGGAGCAGGCCCAACTGGAAGCTCTGCGGTGTCTCCAATGCAAGAACTCCCCGTGCATCGCAGGCTGCCCGGTCGGAGTCAATATCCCGGGATTCATCGGAGCGATTGCGCACGGAGACCTGCAGCGGTCGCTCGAAGTTCTGAAGGAGAGCAATCTGCTTCCGGCGATCTGCGGGCGCGTCTGTCCTCAGGAGATCCAGTGCCAGGCGCGGTGCGTCGTCGGCAAGATGCACAAGGATCCGAATCGGGCGGTATCGATCGGGCGGCTGGAGCGGTTCGTTGCGGATTTCGGACGCCAACAGCATTGGGCAGCCGCGCCCGAGATCAGACCTGCCACCGGCAGGAAGGTCGGGATTGTCGGCAGCGGTCCGGCCAGCCTGACCGCGGCCGTCGACCTCCGGCGCGCGGGGCACGCCGTGACCATCTTCGAGGCATTCCACAAACCCGGCGGAGTGATGGTCTACGGCATCCCCGAGTTCCGGCTGCCCAAGCGCATCGTCGAGGCGGAGGTCGAGGCCCTGATTCGCATCGGCGTCGAGATCAGAACCAATTTCGTGGTGGGCCGCACTCGCACGATGGCGCAGTTGCTCGACGAAGATGGCTACGATGCGATCTTCATCGGGACGGGAGCCGGCCTGCCGAAGTTCATGCACGTGGAGGGGGAGAGTCTCGTGGGAGTTTACAGCGCCAACGAGTATCTCACGCGCGTGAACCTGATGCGCGCCTATGATGCCCAACATGCCAGCACGCCCATCCTGCACCCGCGCAGGGTGGCCGTGTTCGGCGGCGGCAACGTCGCCATGGATTCCGCCCGAAGCGCTCTTCGGCTGGGCGCCGAACAGGTGCATTTGATCTACCGCCGAACTGAGGTCGAGATGCCGGCGCGTCTCGAGGAGATTCAACATGCCAAGGAAGAGGGCGTCCAGTTTCACTTCCTCGAAAACGCGAAACGCATTCTGGGCGACGAAGCGGACCGGGTCATCGGCGTCGAGTTGTTGAGATACCGGCTTGGCGAGCCTGACCCGTCCGGCCGCGCCTCGCCGGTCGCGATTGATGGCAGCGAGTTCACTCTGGACGTGGACGGCGTCATCGTGGCGATCGGCAACGACTCGAATCCCCTGCTGGTCCAGGCGACCCCAGGCCTCAGGGCGGACAAGTACGGGCGCATTCAAGTGGATCAAAACCTGCGAACCTCCCTGGATCGCGTCTACGCCGGCGGGGACATCGTTCAAGGCGCGGCAACCGTGATCATCGCCATGGGCCAGGGCCGCCGGGCCGCCCAATCGATCAATGCCCTGCTGGCAGGCTGAGCGGCTCTGCCTGCGCGGCCGATCTTCATGTCTCGATCCCCAGGCAGTCGATTCACTCCGCCCGGACCATCACCACCCAGTCTGCGTCGGCGTCGACCGGCGGTTCCCCCAGACTGACTTTTCCGCCGCCCCTCACAGTCGCTCGGCTTCCTGCGCGCAGCGCGCCGCCCTTCCGGGGATCGGACCACTTGACCTCATACACCCCTTGTGTCCCGGCGAGATCGAGTTCGACTGGACCGCCGTGCGGGAGGTAGACGACGTAAATCTCCCCGAGCTTGGCCAGACAAAAGCGCGAGTTGTCATGGGTGGGATTGGCCACCAACTCATCCGCGTTGGTCATGTCCCAAAACGGAATCGCGTTGGCCTCGAAGAACTCGATGGCGACGCGGCAGTAATCCCAGGATTGATCCCGACTCCGCCAGTCTTCGCACGTCAGGTCATTTTGGGGGAGGCTATACCCGAAGTAGTACTCGACGCCCGCGCCGCCGGCCATGAGCGTGCCCCAGAGGCAGTGTTTGCGGATGTCGTGGAGATCGTACTCCTTGCCGTCACCGTGCCGCGCCTTGCCGCTGAAGCCTTCGTAGCCGGGATCCGGCGGCACACCCAGGCTCGCATCGTTTTGTTCGTCGTTGGCCACGACCCACGGGCGGCCGGCTTGAGCCGAGGCCCTGACCCATTTCAGCGTTTGGCGGTGAGCCGCATTCCAGGCGTTTTGCAGTGAAACCCCCGTGAGCATCGAGTTGGTTCCAAGAAGCGGCTGGTAGACCTTGTCCTGCTGATTGGGGTACGTGTGAACAACAATCGGATGTCGGTATGGGTCGGTGTCGTGGATGTATTTGGCCATGTCGACAATCTCGCGGGTGGACTGGGTGTTCTCTTCGCCCAGGTTCCAATTGAGCGCCAGGTTGTGGGCGAAACGCGCAATCAACTCGCGGCAGTAGAGCTTTCGCTCGGGTCCGAGCGCGCCGCCGTCGAGCGATTCCGGCACAGGCACATTCGAGCCGTCGGCTCCCCTTCGGTTGTCGTCCATCTCGGTCTCCTGGAGTTTGAAATGCAGATAAAGCCCCTGGGCCGTCGCGTGATCGAACACAACACCCCACTGATCCAGCTTTGAGCAATCATAATGCAGTTTGTCGGCGGGCTCGGTGAAAGGCCAGACGTTGTCGCCGTCGCCTCCGCGGTTGTACGTCAGAAACGAGAACGCATTAACGCCTTTTCCGGCCAGGTAATTCAGTGCGCCGATCAGACCCTTGCCTTTGCCTTCCTGCCACGTCGGATCCCCGGTCCTCCAATCGCGCACGTGCGGCTCGAAGCGATGCAACCCCTGCGTGGGTGCAGCCTCACCGTCGCGTGCAGCCCGCTTGCGACCCGGCGCCGTGCCGTCGAAGTCCGTGTAGGCGAGCAGGGTCTCGGGCGAGTCGGCGCCGGCCTTGAGGAAATAACGGCCCGAGCCGGCAAACTGGAGGTGGTGGCGGCCCACGCAGCAGAGCCGGCCCTGCCCTCGAAAGTCGCGTCCGGTCTTGTCCGTCGGCGCGATCTCGACCGATCCGGATCGGCCGTCATACGGTGCGACCGGTTGGCTGTCATTGCCCCCGATCGCCGCCTGCGCACCCCTCGAGAACGACACCGAATAACTCCAGCGTCCCGGCTTGTCCGGCGCAAAGTGCGCCCGCCACCGCGTGCCCGATTCGGCCGAGGTGTTGGCCGCGTCGCCATCCGTGGCGAAGTGCCCGGGGATGCTGTGCCGCGTTCCGCTCGGCGCGTGGGCGAACGTGACTGTGAACGCATAGTCAGTGAAGGGGTTGGGAGCGGTGTCTCGCTCGTGGGCAAAAGGGCCATCGAGCGTGAGGGTGACCTTGTGCCACTGTTTGAGTTCACCCGTAATGGTCACGCTGCCATCCCCGTCCGCTCGGCGGATTCGGGCCGCCTCATCTCTCTCGAGATTGGCCTCGATCCACTTCGCCAACGTCGAGCTCCCGAAGCCATATCCTCCCGGCAACGGGCTGCTATCCACATCGACCACGCGGCGGCGCGCCTGCACGTTGAGCAGAAATCCACCACCACGGCCTGCGCCAGGCGCGCGCGCGGCGTCTGTTCGGCCACGAGTGCCGTGATGCACCAACCGCAGCACGCAGCATCAACGTGATTCTCATGATTTGATCACCATTGAGCGGAAAAAGGCGTTCGTTGTCCAGCCTGGCGCATAGCAGTCCTCTTGCGAGTCCCGCCGCCCTGTGCACGTCGGGTGTACACTCTCTGTCGATTTCTTTTCTGGTTGCATCCTTTGGCTGCGCTGCCGCGTCAAGCAATGTCCGGGCTCTTGCAGCAGGTCGAGCTTCGATATGGCGCGGTCGAAGTCCCAGATCGCCCTTTCGATTGTCGAGCGTGAATTGCGCGTTCAATCCCGGCGCCCCATACACCGTTTGGTTGCGGGGTGGGCATCGGTCTGGTGGCGGGTTTGGCGGGCCTGACAATGTCATGCCGAGAGCGCCTCGTCGGCGATGCAGGCAACAACTGTTGCGGTGGGCCTGGGCTGGAGCGCGCTGGTTTTCTGCATGGTCGAAGGGTGCGTCAGACGACCGACAGCATCAGCCACGAGAAACGGAGGGACTCTTCGGCTCTGCTGTTCCTCACCGATCTGCGGGGCCTCGACGTGGTCCTGGGCAAGCTGGCTGCGCACGCGCTCAACTTGCTGTACGCGATCATGGCTGCGTTCCCCATCCTGGGCCTGGCAATAGGCGCGGGGCGGTGTGACCGCAGGGGAATTCTGGCGTCTGCAACTCGTGTTGCTCGACACTGTTTTCCCGGCCGCCGCGGGCGGATTGTGGGGCAGCGCACGTTCTCACGGAGATCAGGAGGCGCTGCTGCGCGCCTCGGCTCTGGTGGCAGCCCTGACGCTGCTTCCTGCCCTGGCGTGCCTTCGCCACCGCCCAGACGTGCGCCCAGCCTGAGTCCCGGCGTGTTGATGGTCTCCTCAAGGACATCGCCTACCGGGCGAATCCGAGCCGCTTCTGGCTGTCGTTGTTGTCGGTGCATGCCGCCGCATGGGGATCTCCTGATTTGGGCGGGCGCCGATCGAGGCGCGAGTACGAGGCTTCAGCCCGCAACCGCCTCGCGCCGGTACCGGAGGAAGCGGGCTGGCCGGGCTTCGCGTTCTCCATCGCTTCATCTCCACCCGCCGCATCCGCGCCGATATCTCGACCCTGGCCGAGACCCGGCGGGCTGGTTGGCCTGGCGCCATCGGCACCGTCCCGCTTGCTGGTGGGTCGCGCTGCTGCTGCTGCCGCCAGCGGCGCCGACCTCCCTGCTCTGGCGCGCCTGGGGTGACGATGGCAGGCGGCCTGGCGGGCGCTTCCGTGGGCGCGTCCAGGTTCTGACCGCACCTTGCGCCCGCCGCGCTCCTGGGCCTGCGGCATCGCGAAGGATGACCGACCTGCACCACCGGGCGCCTTCGAGCCGTTGCTTTGCACGCCGATCCCCTCCAGCCAGCCTGGCGCTTGCGGAATGGAATGTCCTTTGGCGCGCCATGCTGGCCGCTGGCGGTCCAGGACTGCTGCTCGCGTTGCCTTCCTGTTCTTCTACCGATTGGGTCTGTCAGCGATGCCTGGCTGGATTTGGCGACCCATTCGTCGGCATCGCTGTCGATGATCACGGAAGCTGTTCGGCTTGGCTTGCGCTCTGGAGCCTGGGCTGTGCGTGCGGCGTGATGGCTGTGGGACGCACGGTTTTCTGGGCCGTTCTTGTTCCGTGGCTGGTCAGTTCGATCCTGCTCTGCTGCTCGTCTGGTCTGGCGCATTGATTGCGCAGGAGTGGCGTGGCACCGTGGGTATACTACGCGTTGCGGATCCTGCTGTTCGTTGGGGATTGCCTATGCGGCGGCACTGATCCACTGGGCGCGGCGGCAGTTGCCTTCACACGCTTCCGCCAAGCGGCAACTCCGGCGCGCACCCGGCCATCTTGCAGGCCGAGCCGGCTGCGCAGTCCGGCTATGAAGCTCTGGGCTCCTGGTTTCCGCCGCGCTGGCCGCGCCGCTGCCCGGCATCCCGGCCGATGCCGAGCTGACCGTGATGGCCGGCCAGGAAGGCTTATCTCCTCCCGATTCGCGACGACATCATGCCGCCGCTGGTGTACCTGGTGCGGCGGGGGTGAAGGAGGCGATGATGCCAAAGCCGACCTGCTGGTGCTGGACATGGAGACCAATGGCGGGCGTGCTGACTCGACCGAAGAGATCATTGAAATCCTCTCGCAGTTCAAAGGCGAGACCAGACCTATGTCAACTGCAGTGCGTATTCCGCGGGCGCGTTCATTGCGGTCGCAACCCAGCGCATTTTCATGGCCCCTCGAGAGCGTGATTGGCTGCCGCGCCCATCATGCTCTTCGCCTGGAGGAACGGGAGTCGAGGCCATGCCGGAGACGATGGAGATCAAGGCGACATCGGCCATCAGCGCCAAGATCCGGGCGCAGGCCCAGAAGAACGGACACAACAGCGACGTCGTCGAGGCGATGATCGACAAGCAAAAGGAACCTGATCATCGACGGCCAGACCATCAATGCAAAAGGCGGCATCCTGACCTTCACCAACGTCGAGGCGGAACGGGCTTGGCTGACCCTGCCACGCCCGCTGCTGTTCGCCGGCACAGTCGAGAGGCCTCGATGCCTCCGTTGTCCAGGCTGGGCTATGAAGATGCACGGACGGCATGGAAATCCAGCCGACCGGGGCGGAGAAGCTGGCGACCTGGATCAACGCGTTGAACTGGCTTTGGCTCATCATTGGAGTCGCGGGCATTTACATCGGAGTTCAAGACGCCCGGATTCGGCCTGCCTGGCATCGTGGGTGTCCGCGCTTTCGCGCTCTACTTCCTGGGAAGCTACATTGCCGGGCTGTCAGGTTCGAGTGGCCTGCGCTGTTTGTGCTGGGCCTCATCCTGGTGGGGCTCGAATTGTTCGTGTTTCCGGGCACGGTCCTGCTGGGACTCACGGGAGCCGCGCTGATGCTCATCACGATTGTCATGGCCATGGTCGACATCTATCCCGGAATGCCGCGCCTTCCGGTCTGCCGCAACTGACTCTGCGCCGCGCGACCTGACCTACGCGGCCCTCGGATCGGTTCCTGGTCTTGGCTGTGCTGGCCCGTTTGCTCCCCAAGACCGCGGTCTATGGCACGCTCGTGACCCAGGCGACCAGCGCGATGGCGTCCGCAGCCGACGCGAAAGTGCAGGCCGCGCACCTGGGACTCGAGGGGTGGCAGTCTCGGTGCTGCGCCCCGGAGGCAAAGCTCAGTTCGGCGCGGACCTCCTTGATGTGATGACACAGGGCGAACTGATTTCCAAAGGCACACGCGTCCGAATCATCAGCCACAGCGGACGCGAGGCAATCGCCGAGGCCGCGGTTTCTCCCCAAGATTGACTCATTCGCCACTGATTTCATCTGGGAGTCACCGGTTTCCGGCCATCGGTGGTAGCGATCCGCGCCGCCCCGGCGGAAGCCCCGCGGACCTGCCGCAATGACCTGGCACTGACTCGATACCGCCCGGCCTGCGGCCCGCCGGGCAACGGCAATGTCAGCGTGACGGGGCGCGGGCGGAGGCGGAGGGCGCACGGGGCTTTGACGCGGGGCAAGCGGGGCCGCCATATTGTTACACGTGAAGACAGCAACGATTCGACAAGTGCGCTACAATTTCAGAGTGATTCTCGCTTTGGTCGCACAAGGGGAAGAAGTCACGGTCCTCGTCTCCGACCTGGCCTGTCGCGCGGATTCTACCGCCGCGCCCCGCCGTGCCGGCCAAGGTCAGGATGCCGGACTTCGCCGCCCGCGCGAAGGCCGTCTTTGGGGACAAGATCATTCCGAACGCCGTTTTGCGCGAACGGGAGAAAGCCGATGGTGTCTATGCCGACACCAGCTTCCTGTTCCCGCTTTATGCGCAGGACGCCAATACGGCCCAAGCCGGCCGAATCAGCACTGCGTTCCGGGCTTCACTCGCGTTGACGCCGGCAGCAGCACGAACTGCGCAACGCTTTTCGGCTGGCGGTCTTCCGCGGGGACATGACACCCCAACAATGCCAAGCCCTGCTGACAACAATCGAAACGGACCTTCAGACCGGCGCCTGGCGGACACTCCCCGGCGTGGGCGGACGTACGCCCAAGCGGAAACCCTCAGCGCCAATCACACGAAACAACTCGGAACGCGCGGTTCCGACGTGCTCCACGTCGCCGCCGCCCTCGCGCTTGGGGTCAAGGATTCTACACGTTCGACACCCGCCAGAAGGCCTCGCCACCGCGGCGGGCTTGAAAGTCAGGCCGTAGGCGGCCCCGTCCGGCCCGGCTTGGTGGCGCGGTTTTGCTTTTGCTGGCGCGCATGGGTGCACCTTCCGATGACATCGGCCCGTGTTCTTCAGGTGTTGGTGCAGACCTCAGTAAATGGGCATGCTGACGAGGATAACAGCAGACTCATTTCCTACCCCTCTCCTTGCTCTTGATCCTGCTCTTGCTCTTGCTCTGCGGCGGGGATCAGGAGCAAGAGCATGATCAAGAGCAGGAATTGGGATTGCGTTTCTCTTGGCAGCAAGACGATGACCTCGTGAGGTCAGGTTAAGGAGAGCCGGCTAGTCCCCCGGCAGCCCCTTGGGCGCACCTGGTAGAAATGGTGTGCGCCGGTCAGGGCACAATGAGATCGAGTTCGGGAAACCGCCCGGTTTGCTCGGACACAACCTGAGCCGGCTCCCCCAGGGTGATTGCATCGACACCTCGTACCGGAATGCCGCGCCGGCAGGCCAACTGAGTCGCCCCCACCGGGTGTCCCAACGCGACAGATCGAGCCGGAACGGCCGATCCGCGACTGCCGGGCTGCCCCAGGATCTGCTCGCGAAGATTGCTCCAACCGTCCTCATCGGGGTCGCCGGCGGGCCCTTGATCCAGCGAGCCGAACCAGGCCAATTCCCACGGATCGTCCAATCCGTCGCGATCCACATCCTCGATCCGCACCCCGTAGACCGTCAGATCCAGCGAGACGACGCGTCCCGTCGAGCCGGCGTTTTCGTCGCTGACCTCGACCTGCCAGACACCGGCGCTGCTCTCGTAGAAGTGCTGGGTCGAGTAGAAGCTCCATTCAGTCAGAGCCGAAGCAGTGTCGTTGTTGAAACGGTGAAGCACGCTGCGCGTGCCGGCGGGTGAGAGCAACGTCACGCGCACGTCAGCCCGGCGCGGGTGGGAAAAGGTGGCGCGCAGTTTGACATGTTCGCAGAGCAGCGACTCCGAGATTGTCACAGGACACTGGATCGAGTCGAGCCGGAGTTGCGCGGTGGTCTCCGGATGGGTTGCCAGGAACGCCTGAAGGGCTTCCCCATGAGTTTGGTCGATGAATACTGCCGGGATGGCCTGGAACTGAATGTCGGCCCCAGCCATGAACACCCGTTGATCGGCGTCGACGTTGTTGTAGACGATGGCAAACCGGGCGCCCGCCGCCGCTGCCTTGCCGATCTTGTCAGAGAAGTAGTTGATGCCCCGCTTGATGAGGGCAGCCCTGTTCGTCAAGTCAACCGCCAGAGGGGTGAGCGCCTGGCCAACATCCACGAGCGTCGTCACCTCGGTGGGCGCATCCGGGTGTGGACCGTCGGAGGGCCAGGCCGGAATCGACTGCAACTCGGTCGGCACATCGCTGCCCCCGATCTCGACGCGTAGTCCGTCATCGGGAATTTCGATGCTCTGGCGAAAGGCCGCGGTCGTTCGGATTCGCGCCGGCCGATTCGTCCAGGCGCGCGCCAGCTCGACCGCCAGACCGGCATCCGGAACGCCAAAACCGACGTTGTGGCCCACCGCCAATCCCACGCCGTTGACGCGCAGATCCGGATCCGAGGGATCGAGTTGGCGCGACGACAGGATCAGGACCTGCTGGACGTCGCGATAGGTCAGAGCGGGGTTGGCGGCCAGAATCAGCGCGCAGAGGCCGGCGATTTGCGGCGACGACGCCGAGGTCCCCCCGAACCCTGTGGACTGGAATCCATAGTCCGGAGCCGGGCCGGAGGAGTTGTAGCCGAGGCTCCCCTGGCGATCCGTCGTAGCCACTCCCAGGTAGTTCGTGACCGATCCGTCGGGGGTATTGACGTCCTCATCGCCGCTGAATGCGGCGACGAGCACGGGCGCGCCCGGCGTGCTGTAGCTCGCGGCGCGTCCGTTCGCGCGGACGGCGCCGACCGAAATCGCCCGCGGGTCCTGGCCGAAGCCATCGTCGTTGAGGTCGCTCAGGTTCATGCGGCCATTGCCCGCGGACCGCACAATCACGACACCGCGTCCCTGGCGACCGCGTTCGACCGCGTTGGCGATCCCCTGGTCCTCGAGTGCGCTCAGGCGCAGCAGCCCCACATCGGCGTTGCCCCAACTGTGGTTCTGGACGCTGACGATGTTGGATTGGTAGTGAAACATGTCCATCACCGTTTCCTCGTCCGCCAAACCGTCGAACCGGTCGAAGATGACCCAACTGGCCAATTGGGCCCGAGGCGCGACTCCCGCAACACCCCGGTCATTGTTGCCCCGGGCGGCGATCAGGCCGGACACCGCGGTGCCATGCACCTGCGTGGTGGCCACGGGAGTTCCGTCATCCTTGCCAGTAATGAAGTTGCGGTGGATCCGGTTCGTCATGTTGGCGGCCAGATCCGGATGCGATACCTCGATGCCGTTGTCGCCTGTGGCCACCAAGACACCCTCGCCCTGGTTGTCCGCCCATGCCGACCGGGCATTCAGATCGAAGCCGAGGACAGCAGCGGTGTTGGCATCCCGGTTCTCGAGGTGCCATTGATAACGAAACAACGTGTCGTTGGGTCGCGGGGCGTAGGGCCCGTGGAGTTTGACCGGACGGCGCCGGACCGGATGACAGACAGTCACCTTGGGATGGCGAGCCAAACGCGATGCTTCCGCAGCAGCCAGCCGGGCGCTGGCAGCCTCGAGCACAACCAGATTCGACGTCACAACACGGGCGACGGGCAGTCCAGTCGCCGCAAGGAGCGGCGCCAGAGCCTCCGGCGATTCGGCCTGCAAGACAACCCGGCGGCCAAGCCACGTGGCGTTCGTCGAACCCCCTTCCGGCCATGCTTTGAGCCAGACGGAATCTTCGACAGAGCCCAAATCCGCGGCGCGGGCGGGCGTCTCGACCCGATAGACGACGAAATTCGGTTCGCGGAACTCGAAGCGCGACAGTGCCGTCTCAGGGATCGCATCCTGATCCGCGAGCGCCGCCCCCAGGACTGTCACGAAGAAAGTAGCAGTGAAAATCTTCACGAAATCGAGGCCCAGAGTACCACCGACGGGCGGGGAAGCCAGCGGAAGATTGGCCGGAGAGATGCAGCGCAGGGCCAATTCATGAAGTGGAGCGGCCGCGGCCCCGTCGCCGACAAACGCCGTCTTCACTTGACATGGGGGGGACGAGCCGTCCCCACCCCGACAACTTCCGGATACACAGTTCGCCGGCTGCGGTTCGTCTTGCGCAGCGTCCACCTTTGTCTCACACTGCGATCGCCATGAGAACGTTGACTCTCCGGTTGCCAGCGTCTCTCGTCCCGGGGATCGAGCGGGAATCGCAGGCTCGGCAGGTTGCCCCATGCCTGTTGCCATTGCCATGAGCGAAACCGCGAGGCAGGATGCACTGGTGGGGAAGACCCTCGGGACGTATCGCATCGATGGCGTGCTGGGACGAGGGGGGATGGGCATTGCGTATCGGGCGCAGGATCTGAAACTCCAACGTCCGGTCGCGGTCAAGCTGCTCCCGCCGGACCTGACGGCGGATCCTGAGCGCCGGAAGCGGTTCGTGCACGAAGCGCGCGCTGCGGCCCGGGTGCCCCATCCTGCCATTGCTCAGGTGTACGACGTGGGCGAACACGAGGGCATCATCTACATCGCCATGGAGTTGGTCGAAGGCAGGACCATCGCGGACCTGGTGCGGAGCAAGGACCTGGATTTGCTGGGGGCGATCGAGCTTGCGATCGAAGTGGCGGAAGGTCTGGCCCAAGCGCACGAGGCGGGCATTGTGCATCGCGATGTCAAACCCGCCAACGTCATCGTCACACGGGACGGCCACGCGAAGATCCTCGACTTCGGCCTGGCCAAACTCGCCGATCCGACCGGATCGACCCTGACCCCTGCGGGGGCCGGGGTCGACGTATCCACGATGACTCAAACCGAGATCGGCGCGATCAAGGGAACGCCCGCCTACATGAGTCCGGAGCAGATCAGGGCCGGTGCCGTGGACGCACGCAGCGATTTGTTTTCCCTGGGAGTGATGCTGTTCGAAATGGCGACCGGCGAAGCGCCTTTCCGACGCGAGACTCCCCTCGAGACCATGCATGCCGTCGCTTTTGCGGATACGCCGTCGATTCATGCGCGCCACCCGAATCTCCCGGTCGACCTCCAACGCATTCTCACGCGCTGCCTCGAGAAACGGCCCGAGGACCGCTATGCCGACGCCCGCCAGCTTGCGCAGGAATTGCGCCGGTTGCGGTGGCAAATCGAGTCGGGGCGCGCCCGGCCCCCATCGCTCGAAGAAAGGCTGGCCGACGGGCTGCTGCGTCTCCGGCGCCTGAGGCCGTCGCAGCACGCGTGGTGGATCGGCGCAGTCATCGCGACGGCCCTGGGGGTGTATCTTCTCGTTTCGAATGTGAGCGCCGGATCGCTGGTCTTCCCGGCGATCGTCGGCCTGCTGCTGTATCGCCACTTCCGTCATCACCGGCAGCGCGTTATGAAGATGTTCGTGCGCAAGATCGCCCGCGTTCCCGAGGTCAGGGTGATTGTCTGCCACGAACTGCGGATCACCGTGGTGGTGGACCGCGCGGTCAGCCAGCTCTATGGCCGCATTCATGCCCAGCTCGACGACTGCAATCGCAGGCTCTTCTACGGCCCGCCCTGGTCGGTGGCGATCCGGCATGACCTGCCCGAGGACGAGTTGAACCAGCTTCTCAGCGGGCCGGGGGTCCACTATGTCCGGACCGAACCCGAGCCGGAAGCAGCTCGCTAGCCCGCATATTTCATGGACTCATGACTACGGCGAAGCCGAAAACTCCAAAATGCGGACGCCTGCGGGCTGGAAAATGCCCGGCAGCATGCCTCTTCCTCCCGGCATGAGATTCCCGGCCGGACAGCGCGCATGCCGCGGGCGTTCCCGCTGACACGCCCCTCCATCCATGCTCCCCGCCTTCATCGCGGCATGCCTGTTCTCGGCATCGATCATCGCCGCCGACCGTTCGGCCCGTCTCCTGGGAAGCCATGCAGCCAATTTCTGGCGTGTCGTGGTGGCGGTTCTCCTGCTGGGATTCTGGGCGCACGGATTCGGTCGAGGGCTCGGCGGCGGGGTCTTTCTGCTCTTCTTTCTGAGCGGGTGCATTGGATTTGGCTTTGGCGACATGGCCTTGTTTCTGGCCCTGCCCCGCCTCGGGCCCCGTCTCAGCGCCCTGATGATCAATTGCCTCGCCGCGCCATTCGCGGCCGCGATCGAGTGGGCCTGGCTCGGCACGCGTCTTTCCCTCGTTCAGAGTCTGTGTGGAGTGCTGATTCTCGGCGGAGTGGCGCTCGCTTTGTTGCCGGAACGTCGCCAGACCACACCGCGTGGCGCTCGAGCGGCGGGGATCGGATTCGGAATCATCGCCGCCCTGGGACAGGGCGGGGGCGCGGTGCTGAGCCGCAAGGCCTACGCCGTTGCCGCGGATTTGGGCGAACAGATCGATGGAGGCACCGCCGCGTACCAGCGCATCCTGGGCGGCCTGGTGATTGTTTTGATCCCGATGCTCTGGGCGATGCTGCGTCAGAGCCTCAAGCCTCGTCCCGCCACGCCAGGCTGCCGTCCCCCGGGCACCAGAGCAGCCGCCACCAAGTGGGTCATAATAAACGGACTGGCCGGTCCCACCGTCGGAGTGGCGGCCTATCAATGGGCGCTCAAGACCACGCCGGCCGGGATCGTTCTTCCCATCACAGCGACCACACCCTTGCTGGTCATCCCGTTCACCTACTGGTTCGAAGGCGACCGCCCCGGGGTCTACTCTCTGGCGGGCGCCGTCGCCGCCGTGCTGGGCGTGATCGGGTTGACTTTGACTACGGGCTGACCGCCAGTCGCTCTTCGCCGGCTTCCGGACGCATCAGCACCCCCTGCTCCTTGTAAGGCCTGAGCATGAAATGCGTCGCGGTCGAAAGCACACCGTGAATGGTGGCCAACCGCTGCGCGACGAACATCGCCACGTCCCGCAACGAATCGCCGTCGACAATCACCAGCAAATCATACGCCCCCGACATCAGGTAACAGGACCGAACCTCGGAGTACTTCGCAATCCGCTCCGCAATGCGGTCGAAGCCGCCCTCGCGTTCCGGCGTGATCTTGACCTCGATAACGGCACGAACCCCGTCCACGCCCAACTTCTCCTCGTTGAGCACGGCCTGGTAGGCGAGAATCACCCGGTCCCGCTCATACCCCCGAATCCGCTCGGCAACCTCGGCCTCCGTAAGGTTCAGCATCGGGGCCAATTGATCGGGTTCGAGCGCGGCGTTGTCGCGGAGCAATTTCAGCAAGGCATCCATGACCTGAGGTTTACCCTCCTCGAGCCCGGGCGCAAAGCCAAAACAGACCACTCCCCAGTCATCGAGTCTTGTCCACCCCGAACCCGAAGACTCCAGAGAGACCCTATGCGGGCCCGGTTAAGGTTCCTCGCAAAGCATGTCAAATCACCTGGCTAAACGACCGGTTCGGGCGTGGCAGTCGAACACGGACTCGCCCCGGCGCCCGGGATGCGATGTAATGCCCGTGTGACAATGCATTCGGACTACCAGCTTGTGCGGCTCGCAAACGGGGCGTTCAGCATCCGCGACCGCGCGGCGGGGGAGACTTTTCACCCGGTGATCGGACCGCGAGCCGAGGCCGAGGCCCTGTACGTGCGTCCTTTGCGAATCAGGGAACGGCTGCAGAGCGAGTCCGGCGAATTCGTGATTTGGGATGTCGGCCTGGGAGGCGCGGCCAACATCGCGACGGTTCTGCGCTCGGTGCAGGATCTGCCGGGCCGGCTTCGCGTTGTCAGTTTCGACCGCACGCTCGAAGGATTGCGGTTCGCCTTGAATCACGCGCACGACCTTGGGTACTTCGCCGGCTGGGAAGACGTCTGCTCCGCACTCCTTGAACACCGTGCGGTCTCCCTCGCGCGCTCCGCCCTCAAACTCGATTGGGATCGGCACCTGGGAGAT
The DNA here is from genome assembly GCA_040766265.1 of Verrucomicrobiota bacterium. Classification (GTDB taxonomy): domain Bacteria; phylum Verrucomicrobiota; class Verrucomicrobiia; order Limisphaerales; family J093; genus MWFF01. The sequence continues at coordinate 19,953 of JAXGQW010000043.1, read as the reverse complement.
TTCCCCGCGCTGCTCGGGCGCCCCGAGGCCGCGGCCTGGCCGAAGCCGCATGGGATTCTCTTCGACGCCTTCTCGCCGGCCAGGAACCCGGACATGTGGACGGCGCCGCTCTTTGCGAGGCTGCACGAGATCCTCGATCCGCGGCGGCCCTGCATGCTGGCGACCTACTCACGCAGCACCATGCTGCGCGTGACGCTGTTGCTGGCCGGCTTTCACGTCGGCATCGGAGGCGCGACGGGCGAGAAGGAGGAGACAACAATCGCAGCCAACACGGGCGGCCTGATCGAGCATCCGTTGGACCGGCGCTGGCTGGGGCGTGCGCGGCGCTCGCGCAGCGCCGAACCGCTCTGGACACCGCATTACCGCCAGGCTCCCCTCAGCACCGAGTCCTGGGACCGACTGCTGGCGCACCCGCAATTCCTCTAGAATCCTTGACCGGTGAAACATGTTGTCGACAAGTCAAGTTTCAGTGCTGCGTTCAAGGGGGTCAACAGGGCTGCTCTAAAGTCGAACCGGGCGGGTGAGTAGGCGAATGACCTGTCCCGGGCGGCGACTCATCTTCGCCAGGAAGGTCGGACAGGTTCGATCTCGCTTGCGGGGTTGACGACGCGCCCAGGCCCGCGCTTCACCCTGCACCGCGCGACGGAGGATGCCCAGCGTCGTCGCGGCCACTGGATGACTCACCCGGCACCGATCTTCACCCGCGCTCACATCCAACGGATAGTGCGTGCCATTCCCGATGCTCCAGTACTGGCGCGCCAACTCCAGCAGACGCTCCAGGACCGGCCTGCTCCGCCGTCAAACTCGTGACGATCCACACGGTTCCACTTCGCCGACCACCCTGAGTTCCCGAACGGTCAAGGCGCGCCACCTGCGCCACGTGCGGAAAACCCATCTGGGCGGGGGTCACCTCTGACTGCAATCCCTCACTCGATCCGCCCGTGACCCTGTTCCACCGTGAGCAGTTGAGGGGGAAAATCTTCCGGAGGGCGCGCTGGAGGCCGTCTTGGTTGCCCTTGACGAAGAGCACGTAATCACCCCCACCCTCTTGCACCACCGATCGAGCCGTTTCCACCTGCATCGCGTCCATCAGCGCGATGGTCCCGTCCAGGTCCAACCGCTCCAGGAGCGCTCTGCCTCGCCGAATCTCGTTGCTCTTGTCCGCCACCGCTTCCACCCCAGCGCGTCCGGCCACTCTGCGCGTTGATCGCCTCAACCAACTGCGTCTTGCCGCTGCCCCGCAACGCCTTCCCGTCCAGCACCACCACGCCCCGTCGGCCGCCCCATGCCGCGCGCCTTCTGCCACGCCCAGAGCGCCGCTTGAAACGCCTGCACCGGCACGGCCTTGAGCACCTGGTACACAAGGCCAGCTCTCCGTCGGCACGTCGTACTGGCGCGTGCGCCGATTGAACCAACACCGCAAGTCCGCTGCCGGGCACTCAAGTCCTGCGCGAAGAGCGCCACCCCACGGTGACCTCCCTGACCCCCGCTCAACAAATACGCAAAGGTGCGATCGCCAACACCGTCGCCTGCCGGTGCCGCAACCCGTGCACGTCCCGGCTCTCGGCACCTCCTGGTGCAGCACCATCCATAAACCGTCAACTCCTCCCCGCCAACAAACACTGCCGCGTGATCTCCCGCTCCTGCGCACCCCAGCCTGCGGGCATCCGCCGCCTTCGCAAACCCCGCGCCGCCCTTCACCAGTTCCTGCACGTACAACTGCTTGGGCCGATCATGCGCCTCATAGAAATCCTCCCGCACCCGCCGGTACTTGGCCGTCGTTCCTACTGCCCGCCACCCCGTCGCCTTGTACGCCGTCCCCCGAAACAATTGCTCATCCACGAAACTCTCCACCGCCATAATCGGATGCCCGTACTGCGCCTGCCAGTCGGCCGACAACCGCTCCAGGTTCAGTGCCAGCGCCCGGCTGGCCAGGTTCGGATACTGCCCCTGGGTCCCGCAACCGGCAGAACCGCGCGTTATTGGCCACCAGATGCAGTCGCGCCCGCCGTTGGTTCGCGTCCCACCCATCCACCCATCCCGCCCCTTCAAATGATACGCCCCCGCCGCCCACCCGATCAGCGCCATCCATTGCCCCCGTACTCGGCCACGTACCGTAATTGCTCGCCCACCATCGTCGCGCTCTTTCAGATAATGGTGTTGATCATCAGTCGGTCCCACTCCCCGACCTCCTCGGGCCGAACCAGGCGCACCACGATTTCATTGACCACCGCCGCCTCCACGGGGTCCGTCAGTACCAAGCGCGTCTTCGTCATCCGGCCCAGCAAAACAGATGGCCGAGAATGTTCCGCAAATTCGTTAAGTCCCTATTCTCCAATCACCCCTCCTATTCAGAACCGCCCTGGGGGGTCAAGGATTCTAAGGAATGAGGCGCGGGAGAAAGGCGCTGGGAAACACGGGGACTGCTCACGGAAAGGAGGACTGGATTGGGTCTGAGGCGCGCCTCATTAGCGCGCATTTCTCACCAACTTCTGAAGAACGCGGAGCCGATGTCATCGAAAGGTGCACTCATGCGCGCTAGCCCGCATAGCAGTCCTCTTGTGGGCTCTGACTGCCAGGTGCACAGACAGGGTGTGAAATATGCGGGCGAGGCGCAGGGGCCTGCTGAGACACATCGACGGTCTCAGGTGGAGCCTCGCTAGACCTCCTCCACCTCCCGGACAATGTAGCCGCCCGATTTCTCGTCCGGCTCCAACTTCAACAGCCCGCGCTTCTCCGCCTCGCGCAGGAGATCGTTGAAACTGCGGAACCCGTGGGCCCGCTCGTTGAAGCCCGGGTTTCTGCGTTTGATGGCCTGCTTGATCATCGAGCCCCAGACCGGCTCGTCCTCCTCCCGCTCCTCGAGCACGGCGTCGAACGTCGTCATCAAATGCTTGAACGCGTCGTCGGGCGGAGGACCTCCGCCGGCGTCGGGAGTCCGCGCGGTCTTGGCGGGCGCCGACGGCACGCGGCTTCGCTGACGGGCTTTGACCGACTCGGCGCGGACGAGATCGTCGTAGTAAAGGAACTCGTCGCAGTTGTTGATGAAGAGGTCCGAGCTCGAGCTCTTGACCCCCATCCCGATCACGGTTTGGCGTTCTCGCGCAACTTGCTGACCAGCGGCGAGAAGTCCGAATCGCCGCTCAGGATCACGAACGTGTCGACGTGGCCTTTGGTGTAACAGAGGTCCAGCGCGTCCACCACCATCCGGATGTCGGCGGAGTTCTTGCCGGACTGGCGCACGTGTGGAATCTCGATCAGTTCGAAGGCCGCCTCGTGCAGATCCCTCTTGAACTCCTTGTACCGGTCAAAGTCGCAGTACGCCTTCTTGACCACAATATGCCCCTTGAGAAGCAGACGCTCGAGAACCTTGCGGATATCGAAGCGGGATGGTGGGCGTCCCGCGCTCCCAACGCGATGTTCTCGAGATCCAAAAAGACCGCCATTGTGGCGTTCACATCTTGTGCGCTCATGTCGTATTCCCCAGCACCCTACCGCACCGCCGGCCATTGTGCACGCACGATTCACCGCAATGGCGGATCGAGCGTCAAAACGAACTGGTTCTGCGGGTCTGTCTTATGCGCGCCGGAGAAGGGCGAGTAGGCCTTCACCCGAACGGTCCGTCCGTCGGGCAGGAACTCGATCAGCCGCAGCACCGCTTCGCCTCCCTGGGCCTGCATCTGATAATTGACGAGCATCTGATGGACGACTTCGCCGAAATCGTTGGCGGTCGAGAGCCGGCCCAGCCCGTCGTTCAACACGTGGCCGCTCAAGACCAGAACGAAGCCCGGATGGACCTTCACCAGCTTGCGCCAAAGCTCCTCTCCGTCGTTCGTGCCGTCCAGAGCGCTGCCGGTCGGATACCCATGCGGATTCCAGCTCTGCGCAGTCCCCTTGCCCGCCCAATCGTACCGGGTGTCGTCGCTGTACGTGTAGGCGTGCGTGATCAGGATCTTCTTGCGCGCGGGGTGCTGGGCGGCGATCTGGCCGGCCCAGGCCACAACATTGTCGCGCGGCCCGAACTCGAGGGCGAGCACCAGCCAGTCGACGCCGCCCGCGCGGAACAGGTGATAGCTGTTGTCGAGCCGGCCCGGTTCCATCACCCCGCCGAAGGTCGGCCAGGCGGCGCAATCCGCCACGGGAAAGAAAGTGTGCAATTGCGTGCTGCGGTTCTCGGTTCCGCCGTTGGCGCCGTAATCATGATTGCCCGGCACCAGCGCATAGGGCACGACGCCATCGAGCAGCGAGAGAGCCGACCTGGCGTTCTGCCACTGGTTGCTGGTGTTGTTGTTTGTGATGTCGCCCAGGTGCAGAACATACTCGATACTGTAGCGATCCCGATTCGCGGCAATCCACCGGGTCTGGTCCATGAAGAGATCGGGATAGCTCATGGCGTAAACCTGCGTGTCTGGCAGGACCGCCAAGGTCCACGAGCCGGGCACGAACGGCAGTGCCCCCGGAGAACCGTCCGGCTGCTGCAAACGCCAAAACGCCTGTGCCCCGGCCGGCACCGAGGATGTGAAGCGCGCGGCGAACTGCGCCGTCGCAACGGTGGACCAATGGGCGAGGTCGGCGGCCACCTGCACGCCATAGCGTGTGCCGGTGTTGTTCGATATCGAGAGGATGCCACGCCCGCCGCCCAACTCCAGCCCGGTGATTCGCAAGATGTCCGGCACCTTGGGGTGCGTGCCATTGACATACTCCTCGCGGTTGGTCCGGCCGTCGCCGTCTGCATCCTCCTCAGCCATCGCCAGGAGATCGCCAAAGAAAATCCGCTCCCAGTCGTCCGCCAGCCCGTCGCCATCGGTGTCGGGAGTGAACTCCGCAATAAGTTCCCGCGGCCGATCCATCGTCACATGCAGCGCGGGCGAACTCGAGACGGAATCGCCCGTCCACCCGGCAAAGAGGTAGCCGTCCTGCGGCTCAGCCGAAACGAACACGCCCGCGCCTTGCGGAAACCACGAGATGGGCGGATGTGACACAGCGCCTCCCGGGCGGGCGACAAGCGAGAGCCGGCACTCGGTTCGCCAGATCCAGTGCAATCGGGACGGATCATCGAGCGTGAATACGACGTTCGACCCGCTGCCGCGCGCGGGCACAGAGCCAGAGCCGGTCCAGCCGACGGGTATGCGGCGCAGGCCCGGCGTCTCGAGAGTGATCCCCGCCCGGGCATCGACCACAGTGCCCGGAGGCGAGCTGTTCAGACCCCGCGGAGGGCTTGGCGCACCGTACGGGGAGGAGACATACAGCGTCGCCCCATCCTGAACGGTGATCCAGTCGAACTCCGTTCGGGACATCGCCCAACTGAGCAGGCCGATCTTTCCATTGCTGACCCCCCTCAGAGTCATCGGCCCGTACGAGTAGACTTCAGCCGCACCCTCCGGATCGGCGATCACCGCAACGTCGAGCCTGTCCCCGCCGATGGTCGCCACAAGGTCGTAGGTCTGGCCCGTCACGGGGTTGTACCGGACCGGATTGTCGCGGTAGACCTCGGTGTAAGCCCGATCCACGCACTTCTGCACGGAGAGACCGGGGGGAGCGCCGACCGTCGAGACCTGCGAGCGCAACGCGATGCGATAGAAGTTCGTCTCGTCCCGGTAACGCACAAGCAGGCCATGCCCGTCGTCGTCCCGCGGCGTGACTCGGAGAGCGACGCTGTAGTTCGTCCAGCCCGCATCGCCGGCGACCAAGACCGGGCCGGTGAAGTCCACCTGGCCGGCGGCATCGTTGCCGCCAAACGCATCGCCGCTTTCCGTCAGCACCCCATACGATCCGGCCTCTCCCGCCGCGAGCGACCACACTGCCTGCCCGCTCCCGCCCGTCAACGCCGTGCTGCCGTTGGCGCGCGGCGGAACCACCGGAGTCCACTCGGACAGGGCGTTCGGGTCGCCGGCCAGGCCGGCGGGTCCGAGACGCAAGTCCTGAATGCGAAATCCGTTGGGGGTGCCGCCGCTCATGCCCCACGTGAACAGGCCCACCTTGCCGTTGGCCGCTGAGGGCAACGGTTGATCGGCCACCAGGGGATAGACCCGCGGCACACCGGTTGGGTTGTCCACAACGGTCAGGGTGAGGCGATTCGCTGTGCTGACTGAGACCGTGACGTCGAACGGCTGCCCCGCCGTGTTGACGAAAGTCGACGTGTAGCCCGGTGTGCCCGCGCCGAACAGGTTAAATGTGGCGCCGTTCACCTTTCGATCCACACTCCAGCCCGTCCATGGGAAACCCGCGGTCCGCGACTGCCGGGCGAAGGTGACGCGATAGAAGTTCTGGTCGTCCTGGTAACCAAACACGAGACCGAACCCATCATCATCTCCGGCGGTCAGGCGGGCGGTGTAGGCAAAATTCACCGCGGTGACGGCATCGTTTATGAGCATCGGCGCCGTGGCGGTCGGGGAATGGGACGAACTATCGGTGTAGATGTTGCTCTGCTCGAAGAACGCCCCGGTCACAATGTCGTATTGCCAGCGAAGCGGCCCATCCAGATAGGCCCCGGCGGGCCGCACCGCGGTCCAGCCCGGGAAGCTGCGATCGAAATCGTCTTCGAATAGGACGTCCGCGGCCAGCGGCCAAGCGCTCGCCAGCGCGAGAGCGAGCCATCTCCCCAAGGAGGCCATGCCGCGCGCTTTGCGCAGTCCCGTGTCCAAATGAAATGGCGAGCCCGCGTGTGGATGACTGCTGCTCAAAAGAACGATCGAGTGCATTGTGATGTTCGGTTGCAGTGCGATTCTGCGATGAGGATTGCGTGTCTGCCGACAAAAGGCAATGCATCGCGCTTCCCACCGCGCTTCGCGGATTGACCTTTCCGAGGCAAGGCGCTAACAAGCAGCCCGAGTTTATGAAGATCAACCTCTGTCGTTCGAAATCGAGTCGGCTCCTCTCCATTGCGGTTGTCCTTGGTGCGCTCGCGGCGGGCGCTTCGGCCCTGGCCGCGCCCCCTCCCGGTTTTACAGCCCTGTTCAACGGCCGCGACCTGTCGGGGTGGCGGGGTGGAGACACATTCGATCACCGCAAGTTGCTGGCGATGCCCGCGGAACAGCGGGCGGCCCAGATCGCCAAGTGGAACGAGACCATGAAAGCCCACTGGCGGGCCGAGAACGGGGAGTTGGTCAATGACGGACACGGAGCGTACGCCACCACCGAGAAGGACTACGGCGATTTCGAACTGCTCGTCGATTACAGGACCGTGCCCAAGGCCGATTCGGGCGTCTATCTGCGCGGCGTGCCGCAGGTCCAGATTTGGGACTCGACCGAGGAGGCGAAGTTCAGCATCGGCGCCAACAAGGGATCGGGCGGGCTCTGGAACAACAGTCCGGGCGCCCCGGGCAAAGACCCGCTGGTTCTGGCGGACAAGCCGTTCGGCGAATGGAATTCGCTGCGGATCATGATGGTGGGTTCGCGGGTCAGCGTCTGGCTCAACGACAAGCTGGTGGTCGATCACGCCGTGATGGAGAATTACTACGACCGCAAGGTCTGCGTGCCGGCCCGAGGCCCCATCCAACTCCAGACCCACGGCGGAGAAATCTCATGGCGAAACATCTACCTGCGCGAGATCGGCGCCGCCGAAGCCAACCAGATCTTGGCGCGCAAGGGCAACGACGGTTTCGAGACAATCTTCAACGGGCGCGACTTCAGCGGCTGGGCCGGGGCTGTTGCGAACTACGAGGTCAAGGACGGCGCCATGGTCTGCAAACCGGGCAAGGGCGGAACGGTCTACACTGAGCAGCAGTACGGGGACTTCGCGGTCCGCCTCGAGTTCAAGCTCCCCAAGGGAGGCAACAACGGACTCGCCATCCGGTACCCGGCCAATGGGGACGCCGCCTACGCTGGCATGACTGAGATCCAGGTGCTCGACGACAATTACGAGCAGGCGACGGGCCAGACGATCGACGCGCGCCAGGCGCACGGGTCGGTCTACGGAATGATCGCCGCTCAGCGCGGTTACCAGCGTCCGATCGGCGAATGGAATTTCCAGGAAGTGACCGTCCAAGGCTCGCGCGTGCGGGTCGAACTCAATGGCTTCGTGATCCTGGACGGCGACGTGGCGACGGTGAAGGAGTTCATGGGCAACACGCCGCATCCGGGCAAGGATCGCACCAAGGGGCACTTCGGTTTCGCCGGCCACAACGACCCCGTCTGCTTCCGCAACGTGCAGTTGAAACCGATCGACTGAGGCGCGATCCGCCTCCTCGACACAATTCACTCCGCCGACCGTCTGTCGGCGGGGTGCGGGCCATCCAAGAGGCGCAGTTCCTCCTGCAAACGCTCGAGGGGCAGCCCCACGACGTTCGAATACGATCCCACGATACCAGCCACCAGGTCGCTCCCGCGTTGCTGGATGGCATAGGCGCCCGCCTTGTCGAGGGGGTTCACCGCCGCCAGGTAGGCCTCGATTTGCCCCGGCGTCAAAGGCAAAAACGTGACGTCCGTCACCTCCGCAAAAAGGCGCTGCCTGCGTGTCCGCCAGTGCACCAGGCAAACGCCCGTGACCACCTGGTGTGTCCGACCCGCCAACTCACGCAGCATCCGAGCCGCCTCCCCAAGGTCTCTCGGCTTGCCATACAGACGCCGCCCAAGGCTCACCAGCGTGTCCGCCCCCAGCACCCGGCGATCGGGGAATTGTCGGGCGACGGCGCGCGCCTTGCGAAACGCATTCAGCAGGCTGAGTTCACGCGCCGTCAACTCCTCCCGGCGCACTTCCGCGACGCGGGCCGGGCATACCGCAAAATCGATCCGCAACCCGCGCAGCAAGTCCTCGCGACGCGGCGACGCCGAGGCCAGGATGAGCGGGTCATGGTCCATAGATTGCGTTGACATTCAACGGCGGAATGCCCACGGGAACTATGAACCCGTTTGTAGCCGCCGACGTGAGTCGGCGCTCATTCCTGTCTTTGGCGGAGCGGCATGGCGCGGACTCACGTCCGCGGCTACGGTGCATGAGAGCGCTGACATTCAACGGCGGAATGCCCACGGGAACCATGAACCGAAGTTTCCCGCTGGTAATCGTAATCGTAAGCCTGTCTCGCCGATCAGGATTACGATTAGTACGATTAGGAGCACCTCTCGATTCATGGAGCGTTGTCATTCAACGGCTCAATGCGCACGGGGACTTTTCATTGGACTGAGGACTGTAGCTGGTCTGAGGCCTCGCCAGGTAATGGCATTCGGGCATTTCCTGCAATCGTCTGGCGGCCTGCTCGGGGGTGATGTCACGCTGGGCTTCCGCCAGCATCTCGTAGCCAACCATGAACTTCTTGATGTGCGCCGATCGCAATAGCGGAGGATAGAAATGGGCGTGAAGCTGCCAATGGGTGGCGTCGTCCTCGCCGCCGGGCGCTCCGTGCCATCCCATCGAGTAGGGAAATGACGTCTCGAAGAGATTGTCGTAGCGCGTCAGGAGACGCTTGAGAACACCCGCCAGATCCGCCCGTTCGCTCGCATCCAGTTCAGGCAGGCGCCGGACGTGGCGTCGCGGCACAAGAAGGGTCTCGTAGGGCCACAACGCCCAGAAAGGCACCACAGCCAGCCAATGGTCGGTCGACACCACGACCCGCTCCCCGCGCTGGCGTTCGCGCTCGGCATAATCGATGAGCAGCGGCGCACCCTGCGTCTGAAAATAGGCGCGCTGCGAAGCGTCTTCGAGCCGCGCCTCGTTCGGCAGGCTCGACCCGGCCCAGACCTGGCCGTGGGGGTGCGGATTCGAGCAGCCCATCATGGCGCCCTTGTTCTCGAAGACCTGGACCCAGCGGTATTCCCTGAGGAGTTCCGATGTCTGATCCGCCCACACATCCACCACCCGCTCGATGTCGGCCTGCTCCATCTCGGGCAGCGTCAAATCGTGGCGCGGAGAGAAGCAGATCACACGGCACGTCCCCCGGACCGATTCAACGCGCATCAGGGGATCATCGCCCGGCGTCTCCCCCAGCGGGGTCTCCGGGAGCAGCGCCGCAAAGTCGTTGGTGAACACGTGCGTGTGGGTGTACTGGGGATTCTGCACGCCGTTGGCCCGGGCGTTGCCGGGACAGAGGTGGCACTTGGACTCGAACTGCGGTCGCCGCTCGTCCGCCGTGTGCTCGCGATGCCCGTGCCACGGACGCAGCGTCCGGTGCGGCGACACGAGCACCCATTGGCCGGTCAGCGGGTTGAGTCGCCGATGCGGATGATGTTCGGAATGAGAGGTCACAGCGGCGACTCTCCTAGCCCGGATGTTTCACAAAGCTCCGCGGAGTCTGACATCCGGGCTCTGGCAAAACCGCGCCCGGAAACGGAATCCAGAGACGCCTGTCAGTTCTGAAAGCGCCCTGCCATAAGAACAGTATGTTCATTTTTCCGCCTCTCGAACCTGGCGCGGTTTTGCTTTTCTAACCCGCATAGAAGACATCTTGCGCAATCTGACCGCCCTGTGCACCGACGGGGTGTACCACTCTCTGTCAACTTCTTATCTCTTTGAAAGAAGTATCATGCCGCATAAGCCGTCAGCCGCTGCACATTGTGGTTGCGGCTTTGCGGCGCTGCGCAATATGCGGGTTAGAAGCCTTACCGGTCAAGGATTCTGCCCCGGCGCGATCAACACCACGAACTCACCGCGCAGGGAACGCGCCTTGGCTTGCTCGATCAACTCAACCGGCGTACCGCGGAGGAATTCCTCGAACTTCTTGGTCAGTTCCCGCGCCAAAACGACCTGGCGCGCGGGGAAGACCTCGGCCAACTCGCCCAGCAGCCGCGCAACACGATAGGGCGATTCGTAGAGCACCAGCGTGCCCGGCACGCCGCTCAGGCGATCGAGTTCCCTTCGCCGCTGCCCGGACTTGTGCGGCAGAAAGCCGACAAAGTGGAACTCGTCCGTCGGCAGCCCGCTGGCCGTCAGGGCCGCCACGAGGGCACACGGGCCGGGCACAGGCTCGACACGAAAACCCGCGTCGAGCACCGCCCGCACTACCCGCTCGCCGGGATCGCTGATGCCAGGGCTCCCCGCGTCGGTGATCAGCGCGACCTTCCCGCCCTCACGCAGACGTTCGAGGATCTGTTCGCCGCGCCGCGCCTCGTTGAACTGGAAACAGCTCAGCAGGGGTCTGCGAATCTCGAAGTGATGCAACAGTTGTCCCGAATGCCGCGTGTCCTCCGCCACCACGACGTCGCACTCGCGCAGCACCCGCAAGGCGCGGCACGTGATGTCTTCGAGATTGCCGATGGGCGTTGCGACCAGATAGAGCGTGCCGGGACGCAGTTCAGGCAAGGCAGTCGATTCCATGCGCCCATTCATTCACGGAAAAGACGCCTTGGGGAGCATATTCCCCGCACAAAGCGGTCAAAGGTGGGCTGCAAGGAACCGTGGCGCGCTTGCGGCCCGGTCGAGGCCGAAAACGCGCTCTCTCCGCGTGTCTCGTGGTGGGTCTGAATGGGAGCGAACGGCCTTTGACCGATTGCGTGGGGCCTACTCAAGCCAATCAAACGCCTACTCAAAATCGCTTGAGTCGAGTTTGAGGCGAGGAAGACCGTGCGGGTGGCATCTGGATCGAGACAATCACCGTCACCGAACAGGGCCTCGTGGAACTCGGCCCTCCGAGATTCCTCGTCGGCTCGGCAGTTTTGAGGGCACAGTAGCACGAAGAGCGCGGGGATTCCCAACCGCGTGTTCTCTGCGTGTCTTGGTGTCTCTGCGGTTGAATCGCGCCGCGATCCGTGATCACATGCTGAGATTGATCGCCGAACCAGTCACCCCAACCACCGCCGCGCGTCTCCGCTTCGGATGCGCCCGGCTGGTCGAATGCCGGATTCGCCGCCAGCGCAGGGGATTGAGCGCACTGGATGGTCCCACTTTGTTACGGGAACCGCCCAGCCGATACAGCCGATGACCTGTTGCTTCTCATTGCCATCCGAGCGGGAGATCGCGAAAGCCGTTCAGTGCCACGACCGGGCTGTGCCGGGGCTGGGGTTGGCGTCCCGAAAGCAAGTCCATCGCACCATGGACCTTGCGTCGTCAGCTTTTGCCTGTTGCGCCGCGGCTCTCCTCCTGTCCGCGGCTTCAATGCACGTGGAAGCTGCAGCGGCGGCGGACAAGCCTGTGCCGCGCCTGGCGTTCGAGCCTCGGGCCGCCACACGACTGGAATTCGGCGGGTTCGTCGGCGAGCGGATCGAGGCGACGGTTGATCACTGGCTGCTTCGTGCCCCCGGGGCGAACCCTGGCATGCTCGAGATGTTCCGGCTGCGCGATCGGGAGCCCGCGCCGCAAATCGTGCCTTGGGCGGGCGAATTCGTCGGCAAATACCTGATCTCAGCCATCCAGACGCTCCCGTTGAGCGCTCGAGCAGATCTGCGCGCCCTCGCGTCGGACGTCGTCGCGCAACTGATCGCCACCCAGGCCGACGACGGCTATCTCGGACCGTTCCGCAAGCCCGAACGTCTGCGCGGGCACTGGGATCTCTGGGGCCATTACCACGCCTTGCTTGCGCTGCTCATGTGGCATGAGGCCACGGGCGATCCCGCCGCGCTCGCCTCCGCGCGTCGCGCAGCCGATCTTGTCTGCGCAACGTATCTCGACACGGGTCACCGGCTCCTCGACGCAGGCTCCGACGAGATGAACCTGGCCATACTCCACGGCCTCGGCTGGCTGCATCGCGTCACGGGCGAAGACCGCTACCGCCGCATGATGGCCGAGATTGAGAAGGATTGGGAACGCGCCGGCGACTACCTGCGCACAGGGCTCGACGGACTCGAGTTCTGGCAATCGCCGCGTCCGCGCTGGGAAAGCCTGCACGATCTCCAGGGACTGGTCGAACTTCACCGGATCACGGCCGATGCCCGTTACCGGGAGGCCTTTGAGCATCATTGGCGCAGCATCGCGCGTTGGGACGCCCGCAACACGGGCGGTTTCTCGTCCGGCGAACAGGCCACCGGCAACCCCTACGCTCCGACCCCCATCGAGACCTGTTGCACCATTGCCTGGATGGCGCTGTCAGTCGATATGCTCGCGCTCACAGGGGACCCGCGCGTGGCCGATGCGCTCGAACTCGCCACGCTCAACGCCTGGGCAGGCGCTCAACACCCCAGCGGACGCTGGTGCACATACAGCACGCCCATGGACGGCGCCCGCGAAGCGTCCGCCCACGCAATCGTCTTCCAATCCCGCGCCGGCACGCCCGAATTGAATTGTTGCTCGGTCAACGGACCCCGCGGCTGGGGAATGCTCGCCGAATGGGCCGTGATGACATCGACACAGGGCGTCGTCCTGAATTGGCTCGGCCCGCTCGTCGCCACAGTGGCCCTCCCCGATCAATCGCGTCTGACTCTCCGCGTCACCGGGGACTACCCGTGGCAACTCGAGACGGATATGGCCATCGAGCCCGAGCGCGAACAGCCATTCACCCTCCGCATCCGCGTTCCAGCGTGGTCAACGGCCTTCTCGGCGACGTGCAACAACGAACCCCTGCCCCCGCCCGCGCCGGGCGCCTACCTGACCGTCGACCGCGTTTGGCGCAAAGGCGATCGGGTGTCGCTGAAACTCGATCCGCACCTGCGCGCCGTCGCGGGGGCCCGCGAGGCTCGAGGATGCGTCTCGCTCTACCGCGGCCCCATCCTTCTCGCCTGGGACCAGCGACTGCATGATTTCGATGAGAACAATCTGCCGCCGATCGACCTGTCACGCCTGGGCCAGGCACGGGTTGCAGCGGCCGACAATGCCGGCACACCTGCCTGGCGAAGACAGCTTGATCCGCGTCTGGTCCTGGACCTTCCCACAGCCAATGGTCCCACGCTGCACCTCTGCGATTTCGCCAGCGCAGGGGCAACTGGCACGCGCTACCGCACCTGGCTCCGCGCCGAACCCCCCTTGCCTCCGCCCGTGGTCACCCGCACGCCCCGCGATGGCGCGCGCATTGCCGGTGGCAAGGTCGCGTTCCGTTGGACACGCGCAGCCCGCCCCGATGATTCTGTCATCGCACAAACACTGCGAATCAGCCTCACCGAAGACTTCAGAACGCCGACGCTTGAACTGCCAGGCCTTCGCGAGGCCCAGACCCTGGTCGACATCGACCCCCGTTTCGAACCGGATCGTTGGTATTTCTGGGACATCGTCACGGCGAACGACGCGGGCCAAACGCGCAGCCCCGGCCCACCCGCGCGATTCCGAATCGACCCGAGTCTGCCGCCGGCGCAGGAAACACTCGATCCGCCGCATGCGACGGGGCCTTGGGGCGAATGGGTGAGCGCCGCCCTCCGCGGCAACCCGACGCCGCAATTCGGGCAATGGCAACCCTCGACCGGCTGGAGACCCGCGCCCGGACCGGACGGCGCCAACGACGGCGCTGTCGCCCTCGACGGCAACAGCGAACGCCTCGTCTACACCCTGGGCGGCTGGCCTGAAGACGACTACTCGTTGTCCATCTGGTTCCGGGTCCGGAGCCTGCCGTCCGGCCGAATCGGCCAGGTCTTCAGCGCATGGTGCGCGCCGATGGATGACCCGCTGCGCCTAGTCATCGACAGTGGGCGGTTATTTGCGCGGATCGAAGCAGGAGGCCTGACCTCGACTCGAGGCGTGCCGATCGAGCCCGGTCGCTGGCACCACGCCGCCGTCGTCAAGGCCGAAGGCCGATTGACCCTCTTCCTCGACGGCAAGGAAGTGACCTCGACCCCGGCGCCGGCGTTGATCTCGACACGAGCCACCGACTGCGCCTTGGGCGGCAACCCCCACTACACTGGCAACGAGTTCCTGGCGGTTGACCTGGCCGACTTCGCCTTCTTCCCGCGCGCACTGGGACCGGATGAAGTCAGAGCCCTCGGGAGAGTGGCGGCGTCCCAATCGGAGAGTCGATAGCGAGCCTGCGCTGCCACGGAGGTCTGCAATACGGCTTCACGTTTTCACAGGCTCCTTCATGAACCGCATCTCTCGGAGGGCCGATCCCGCGATGCGGGACGGCAACAGCCGGTTCATGGCCCCCAAGAGGCATTGACCCGTTGAATGTCAAAGCTCTCCATGCGCCTGCCCACGCCAGCCACACGAGAGCGCGTCCACGGATCGGCGAGTGTCGCAATCTCTTCCGCCGTCAGCGCGCGGTCAAACACAGCAATCTCGTCGAGGCGCCCTTCCCAATTGAAATGACTGTCGCAACGCCCGCCCAGGAACAGCCGATCGGACGCACCAGATGAACCGGCCCCGGCGGCCGTCTCGATCTCCGGCTGGGCATTCCCGTTCAGGTGGACCCGCACCGAGGCGCCATCGCGAACAAGGACCGCGTGGTTCCATGTCCATCGCTTGATTTCGGTCCGACCGCTCTGAATCGGACCGCCGTCCGTCTGGTCCCGGCTCGCGAAGACCAGCCTCCCGGGGGAAGCCGCCGTGCCGCCAATCCCCAAATGGTCGCCGTCGGCCGCCGAGCCGTGAACCGCCCCCCGCGAGATCAGCCAACCCGTCATCGCTCGAGCCTCGGCCGGCATCCCATTCCAGAACCAGAGCGACACGGAATACCGATCGCCCAGACCCGCAAGTCGTGCCTCGAGGCGCCCGCCCGCGAAGTGAGCCGCGCGATTCACTTCTCCACCGGCGCAGAAGGCGTCGTCGCGCGGACCATCGAGGAAGAACACGACGCCCGACTCGTAGAAGGCATCGCGATGATGGCCGGATGCGTCGACCGCCCGAGGTCCGGCAAACTCGTCGAGCCTCCAATAGGCGATCGGTCTGGCCTCGAGCACGGCCCGGGCCGCCGGCCCACAGGTTTGTTTGAACGCACGGCGCGGTCGTCCGGCAACGCCCTCGAGAAGCTGCAGCGCCGCCTCCGCGATCTTTGGTTCAGCGTCAATCTCGAGTCCGGCCGAGCGCGCGGGCCAGGTGTTATAGCCGCCCAGCACGTGCTGCTCGGGGGGCGGAATGTAGCCGTCGCCGCCATTGGCCAGATCCAGGACCATTGTACGCGGCAGCGGACTCTGGAACTTGATCTTCAATCCGGTCAGGGCGTAGGTCTCGGTGGGCGTTGTGGCGATGGCGATGTCGCCGATGCGCAGGGCCTGAATGACCACCTGGGTCGACTGCCATTGGTGGAGCAGCACTTGCTCGCGCGCATACACCTCGGTCGTGTCCTTGGGCGCGCGGTCGCCCATGGCGGCGACAATGCGCTGCGCCCATTCGAGCCGCTGCTTGTCCGGGACGCGGTACCTGAGAGGCAGACGGGTCTCGGCCATGGCCAGGTCGGCATCATCGTGATAGCGGATGGTCGCATAAGCGGCCCAGGCCCTTTCGAGCAACCCTTCGGTGTAACTCGCGATGGTCCAGTCCTCACCCCGCGAGCCGGCAGGCTTCTCATAGTCGCGCAGCCAGATGTCCCCGCTGCAACCGTGTGACATCAGCGCCACAAACGCGGTCTCTCCCCCGCCCGCCTCGCCGGCCACACGCCTCTTGAATCCCTCGCGGAACAGACCGTAGTAATCGGCGCTCAGCGGTTCATCGGAAAAGTAGTGCATCGAAAAATTGGCGAGCACCGCCACAGGCCGCCCGTCCTGGGCGCGCAACGCCACCATCGACAACGCCGGATCCTCGGGGCCGGAGGGACCGGTGACGTCGTCCCAGTTCGCGGCCGCGTGCATGTTGGCGCGCACGGTCGGGTTGCCAAAGGGGTCTTCGGCAATGCGATCCGGGCGTCGAATCCAACGGCGCGTCGCGGTGTACTCCGCCGCGTCCGCAACCGCCCAACCGACCTGAACCGGCTCGAGGTTCGCGTCCGCGGCAACAATCGCCTCGGCCAGCCGCTCGCGCAGGAACGGCACATAAGCCGCATCGGCCTCGGTGCCCAAACAGGCGAAGACCGACGGCGCGGAATGCGAATGGGTCGCCGCAATGAGCATGCGATTGGTCCGGATCGTTGTGCGCGCCGCGGCCAGTTGTTTCGCTTCGTCCACGAGCGAACGCGGCATCATGCAACTGTCCGCGATGACGATCGCCACACGCTCGCGCCCGTCATCAAGCACCAGCGCCCGGCACTGAATCGGCGCTCGAACCGTGTCGGCTGAGCGCGAGAAGAAACCGCCGTTGACCAGAACGGGCAGGTGAGGCGGCGTCGCATCCACAACCGCCGCCCCAGCCCGCAGGGCGGCCTGGACATCGAGCGCGCTCAAAGGCAACAGGACGCAAACGAGAAGAATGACTCGGATCTTGCACACTGACTGGATGAGGCTGTGATGCACATCGCCCCAATGCGACTCGATGTACGGGTCCATGCCTGGGAATGGGCTCTTCATAAGACAGACCTTATCGCATTACGCATCGCCTGTCACCCCTCCGAGGATCATCTGAAGAAACATTTGCCCCGACGGCAATTCACCGGCACTCTGTCGCTCCTGCTGCATGAGCCGCGTGCCCGAGCCCAGCTCTTCATCGACACAGGTGTCGCCTCCGACCGGGATCGACCGATTGCCTCCGGTCACGCCGCCGCACAAGAGTCTTCCGAGACTCGTGAGCGAGGTCCTGGACCACGGCGGCCCGGGGTATCTGCAATTCGCCATCACCAACCTCTGCAACGCCAAATGCGGCTTCTGCGGGTTTGCCGTGGACCGATTCGATCCGCGGCAGCGACGCAGCGTGACGCTCGAGGAGGCCAGGGAGGTCATCGACATCTGCGTTCGCAACCACATCGGCTACCTGCTCTTCGTCGGGGGCGAGCCCATGGTGCATCGGGATTTGGGATCGATGGTGCGCTACGCGGCAGAGCGGGGTGTGCGCCCGATGATTTGCACCAACGGTTCGCTCTTCACAGACGCCAATATGCCTGAGTTGGCCCGCAACGGCCTGACCGGCGTCATCATGTCGATCGACGCCCCCGATGTGGGGCGGCACGAGCAGAACCGGGACCTTCCCGGCGTGTGCGAGAAGATCAGCCGCGCCAATGCGGCGTTCGCGAAGCTCGGGGTGCAGAGCACGGCCAGTGTGACCGTGAGTCGGCTGATCGAAGATTACTCGAAGCTCCCGGCCTTCCTGCGGAGCCTGGGTTTCACCAGTTGCACCTTCAGCTATCCCCTGACAACGCTCGGCTCGACTTACCTGAGCTTCAGCGACTCGCAGCTCGTGGCCTACCGCAAAGAGGAACTGATCGAGGTCTTCGAGCAGATCAAGCGGATGAAGCGCGAAAGCGGATTCCCGGTGGTCAACCCGTCCGAGTCGCTCACTGAAATGCAGCGGCATTTGCGCGGCGAGACGGAGCGATTCGGCTGTCTGGGCGGACACAAGTACTTCTACCTGGATTGGAACCTGGACCTGTACCGGTGCCATTACTGGGAAACGCCCATGTGCCCGATTCGCGAACTCAACGGGTCCAAGCTCATCCGGGATGGCTGCACCCGCTGCATGATTGACTGTTACCGCGATCCGAGCGTGCTCCAGTTCATCGCCGTCAATGCGTGCGACGCCTGGCAGAGTCTCAGGCGCGGACGCTGCCTCGCCGCGGCCAGACACATCTGCGATCCCCGCAATCTCACATCCCTCAAGGCCGTCTGGGAAAACCGCGCGTGGATCGGCGATGTCTGAACCGATGAGACGCGGTTCGGGCCAGCCCGCATGTTTCGTGGACTTCTGAACACCGCGAAAACGAAAGCTCCAAGATGCGGGCCGCCGCGGACCGCCGCGGGCCAGCTCGGATCAGGTTGAGAACGGAGCCTGTGATCGATCCGGGCCAACGCCGCCGCGCACAATCACTCGATCCGCGTTTCTCCGCGGCCCCGCACGACTTCGCCGATCAATGTCGCGCGGTGTCCGTGCCGGCCGCAGCGGCGCAGGACCGCTTCCGCCTGGTCCGGGGCGACCACGGCCACCATGCCAACGCCCATGTTGAAAACCTGGTAAAGCTCGGCCTCGGGGATCTTCCCCTTGTCCGCCAGCACCCGAAAGACCGGCAGCACGTCCCATGTCCCCTTCCGGATGACGACGTCACACGTCTTCGGTAGAATGCGCGGGATATTGTCGACAAAGCCGCCGCCCGTGATGTGCGCAAAGGCCTTGATCGCGCCTCCGGACCGGGCGTTGCGCCGGCTGCGGCCCCGAGCGCCGCCCGCCGCCGCGGGCGTCCTCGGCCTGCGATTGAATTCCTGAAGCAACGCGCGGACCAGCGGACCATAGCTCATATGGACCTTCAGCAATTCATCGCCAACCGTCCCCTCGAAATCCGCGATCCGGCTGGTGGGCTTCAGCTTCAGTTGCTCGAAGAAGATCTTGCGGGCGAGGGAATAACCGTTGGTGTGCAGCCCGCTCGAGGCCAGGCCGATCACTGCGTCGCCCACACGCACGGTCTTCGTGCCATCGAGCATCGCCGACCGGTCAACCACGCCGACGATGGTCCCGCTGACATCGTACTCGCCCGGCTGGTAAAAACCGGGCATCTGAGCCGTCTCGCCGCCGATGAGAGCGCATCGGTTCGCGGCGCAGGCGCAGGCGAAGCCCTTGACAATCTCGGTGAAGACGTCGGGTTCGAGTTTCCCGGTCCCGATGTAATCGAGAAAGAAGAGCGGCTCGGCCCCCAGCACTGCGATGTCGTTGACGCAGTGGTTGACGAGGTCCTGGCCAATGGTGTCGTGACGGTTCAGTGCGAAGGCAATCTTGAGTTTGGTGCCGACGCCGTCGACGCTCGCAACCAGGACCGGGTTGCGGTAGCGGCGGGTGTCGAGTGCGAAGAGGCCGCCGAACCCGCCGACTTTGCCGAGTTGGCCCGGACGCCGCGTGGCGGCGAGCAGTTTTGGAAGATTGGATTTGACTCGGTTGCCGAGGTCAATGTCGACGCCGGCGGCGGCATAAGCTTTTTGTTTCATGTCAGAAATCGGGCATCCGTGCCGATGCGGGAGAGAAGATGCTCCCTTGGAAGACCGCAGGCGATAGGAATCTGAAGCAAACACCCTCCGATTCCCAAGCCGGACACTCCAAAACGCGGCCCTATGCGTTGCGCGGCGCTGCCGATCTCCTTCGCACTATTCGGTGCATCGGAC
>JAXGQW010000042.1:0-46053 GCA_040766265.1 Verrucomicrobiota bacterium | reverse complement strand
GATCGAGCACGACGAAGACCGGCGTCGTGCCAAGATCAAGACTGAGACCCTGCTGATGGATGGCAAGAAGCTGTTCCATTTCCAGGAAGGCACCGCCGAGCTATACCACGACGATTTCACGGCCGGCCCCAAGTATCCATTCGACTGGACCCAGTCGGGAGTCGCGGTGTTGCAGCCGCGTCCGGACAACAAGAAGCTCACGCGGTTCCGCAGGGAGATGCAGAAGTTCATCATCGCCTGCCCGCATCCGATGCTGATGCGCTCGGAAAGCCGCGAGGACGAGAGTGAGCTGTCACGGCACATGGAGAATTTTGTTTCCTGGTATCGGTATCTCTCACAAGAACATCAGGGAGCGATGTTGACGCTGTTTCAAGAGCTCAAACAAGTCATCCCCGGGTTCAATTCCTTCAGCCTCAAGGAAGCGGGTGAAGCCAAGTTGCTGAAGGTGATGTCGGATCGGCCTGGAGGCAACGGAAAGGCGCTCACCTACGATTTCAGCGAATTGTCGGACGGCCAGCGAGTGCTGATTGCACTCTACGCGCTTCTGTTCGTTTTGAAGGACGAGGGGGTGAGTCTGTTTCTGGACGAGCCGGATAATTTCGTCGCGTTGCGGGAAATCCAGCCGTGGCTGACCGCGCTGACGGATGCCTGCGGCGAAGGCATTGAACAGGCGGTGTTGATTTCGCATCATCCTGAAATCATTGACCATCTGGCCTTGCGTTCCGGACGGTGGTTTGACCGGGATAACAATGGCCCCGCGCGAGTGGCAGAGAAACCGAAGATCCAGACGGAGGGGCTGAAACCTTCCGAAGCGATGGCGCGAGGATGGACCGCATGAGTACCCCGGTTCTACGAGTGCTCGCGCTGCCGCTGTCTTCGCTGATGCTCTTGCGCTGAGTTGCCTCTCCATCTGGGCATGAAGACCTTCCCTGTCAGACGCTGGCGAATCGTGGAAATGGTTGAGTTCACCTTTGTCGGCTTTGACGAGGGAGATGAAGTGACGGGTCGCGGCTGGGCCAGAAGGCAAGGCGCCCGCTTGACGGGCCGGATTGTCTTCCACCAAGGCGACGAATCGGGATTCGCCGCAACCGAGGATTCGAAGGGCGAGTAAGCCAACCCACTGTGTCCCGGCTGTGTAAAAGTCTTGCCAGATGTGGACAAGTCCCTACGTTTTGTCACATGGCTAAAGCTGCCCAATCGCCAACGGCCAACGTGCTGGAAATGGCGCGGAAGGCCGGGATGCTGCGGGTCCGCGACCTGACGGCGGGGGGAGTTCACCCGGAACTGCTCCGGCGCCTGGTGCGGCGCGGCCTGCTCACCCGGACGGCGCGCGGGCTTTACATGCTGGCGGACCAGGAGGTTTCCGCTGAGTTCACGCTCGCGAGCGCGGCGAAGCGAGTGCCGCAAGGGGTGATTTGTCTGTTCACGGCACTGCGCTTTCACGAAATCGGAACGCAGAACCCCCCGGAGATTTGGATGGCGCTGCCGCGGCGGGCCGCGATTCCGCGAGTGAAGGATCTGCCGCTGCGTTTCGTGCGGCTTTCGGGGGAATCCTTCACGGCGGGGGTGGACACGCAGGTCCTGAACGGGGTGCCCGTTCGCATCACAAACCCGGCCAAGACGGTGGCGGATTGTTTCAAGTTTCGCCTTAAGCTGGGGCTGGACGTAGCCATCGAGGCCCTCCGGGAGGGGCGCCGGGCGCGACGCTTCACGATGGATGAACTGTGGCACTACGCGAAGATTTGCCGCGTGGCGAACGTGATGCGGCCCTACATGGAGGCGTTCGCGATATGACGCGCCCGGTTCAGCGAAACCTGGCGGCCTCGGTGAAGGCCCGGCTGACGGCGCAAGCGTCGGCCATTGAGGACGTGCAGCACTTGCTCATACGCTACGCCCTGGAGCGGCTGCTGTACCGGCTCAGCCAATCACGCCACGTGGGGGCGTTCACGGTGAAAGGCGCGCTGGTGTTCCTCGTTTGGAATCGTGAGCCGCACCGGCCCACCAAGGACCTCGACCTCGCCACCGGGCGAAGTCCCTTCCCCGAGGAGTTCGCCGCCGTCTTCCAGGAGTGCTGCCAAATCGAGGTGGAGCCGGACGGACTGGTGTTCCTGCGCGACAGCATCCAAGCGCGGGAAATTCGGGAAGACAATCTCTACGGAGGGATTCGAGTGACGTTGCTGGCCATGCTGGGAACAGCGCGGATTCCATTGCAGGTGGATGTTGGCTTCGGCGACGCGGTCACGCCACCGGCCAAGGTCGCGTCGTTTCCCACACTCCTGGACATGCCCGCGCCCAGGCTGCGGATGTATGCGCGAGAGACGGTGGTGGCGGAGAAATTTGAGATTCTCGTTCAACTGGGCATCGTCAACAGCCGGATGAAGGATTACTACGACCTCTGGGTGCTGGCGCGCGAGTTCGAGTTTGACGGCGAGACACTGAAAGACGCGATTGGCGCGACATTCCGCCGCCGTCAGACGCCATTGCCTGAGGAACTGCCCGCCGGCCTCTCGGAGGGTTTTGCCAACGACCCAGGCAAGAAGGCACAGTGGCGTGCGTTTCTGAACCGAACCCGATTGCGCTTCAAGGAACCCGACCTCGGGAAGGTCGTCGAAACCATCAAGGGCTTCATTGTTCCGCCCGTCCATGCAGCACAACAGAAGATACCATTCACGCACCGTTGGCCGAGCGGCGGCCCCTGGCAACCCAAGTGAACATTTATCCCCAGAAAGAGCATGCCCCTGAAACCCTGGTATAAAGTCGTCACGCCGCGCGAGGATCTACGTGAAGGCAAACCGCTCGACGCCGCCGAGTTCGCCGTCCATCTGGACGACGTGCGCAACAACTGCGCCCCGCCGGATTACCAGAAGCCGGACCGCTTCTTTGCCCGCACCTACCTTACCCGCAACCTGTCCACTCTCGCCAGCGAGGTGATCCGGCGGCTTTCGGGGCAGCGCACCGAGACCAGCGCGGTTTTCAACCTCGCCACCCAGTTTGGCGGCGGCAAGACCCATGCCCTTACCCTCCTCTTTCATCTTGCCCGCCATGGCGCCGCCTCCCAGAAGTGGGCCGGCGTGCCCCAGTTGCTCGCCTCCGCCGGCGTCAGGGAAGTCCCCAAGGCGGCCACTGCCGTCTTGGTCGGCACCGAGTTCGATTCCGTCAAAGGGCGCGGTGGTGATGATGGCACACCCGTCCGCAAGACACCGTGGGGTGAAATCGCCTGGCAGCTTGGGGGCGAAAAGGCGTTCGCTCTGGTTGCCGAGCACGAGAAGGCCAAGACCGCCCCTGGTGGTGAGGTGATCCGACAACTTTTCCCGAAGGACAAACGCAGCCTTGTCCTGCTGGACGAGCTGATGAATTACGTCAGTCGCAACCGGAAAAGTGGCTTGGGCACCCAGCTTTACCATTTCCTGCAAAACCTGTCGGAAGTGGTCCGCGGCCTCGATGGCGTGGTGTTGGCCGTCTCCATTCCCGCGTCCGAGCTGGAAATGACCGCCGAGGATCAATCGGATTACGAGCGGTTCAAGAAGATGCTTGACCGCCTGGGCAAAGCCATCGTCATGTCTGCCGAGGCAGAGACGTCGGAGATCATCCGCCGCCGGCTGTTCGAGTGGGACGAACGCGCCATCACCAGCGATGGCCGGATCATGCTCCCCAAGGATGCCCACGAGACCTGCAATGAGTATGGCGACTGGGTGGTTGACCACCGCCAGCAGTTGCCCAATTGGTTCCCCCTGGACAGCGCCCGCGACCAGTTCGCCGCCACCTATCCCTTCCACCCCACGGCCATCTCGGTCTTCGAGCGCAAATGGCAGGAGTTGCCCCGCTTCCAGCAGACCCGTGGCGTGCTTCGCATGCTGGCGCTCTGGGTGGCCCAGGCTTACCAGCAGGGCTTCAAGGGCGGCCACAAAGACCCCCTGATTGGCCTTGGCACCGCCCCCCTCGAGGAATCCCTGTTCCGCTCTGCCGTGTTCGAGCAGTTGGGCGAGACCAAGCTGGAAGGCGCGGTCACCACCGACATCTGCGGCAAGAAGGAGTCCCACGCCACCCGGCTTGACGCCGAGGCACCCGACACCATCAAGGCCGCCCGCCTCCATCGCAAGGTGGCCACGGCCATCCTGTTCGAGTCCAACGGCGGCCAGGCCAAGGGCGAGGCCACCCAGCCGGAAATCCGCCTCGCCGTGGCCGAACCCGGCCTCGACATCGGCAACGTCGAAACCGCCTTGGAGGCCCTCACGGAGGCATCCTACTACCTGACCGTCGAGCGCAACCGTTACCGGTTCAGTCTCAAGGAGAACCTGAACAAGCGCTTTGCCGACCGCCGGGCCACCATCCGCATTGAGGATGTGCAGGAACGCATCCGCGAGGAAGTCCAGAAGGTCTTTGCGGCCGGCAGCGGCGTTGACCGTGTGTTTTTCCCGGAGAGAACCAACCAGGTCTCCGACCGCCCGGCGGTCACCTTGGTTGTCCTGTCCCCGGACATGTCCCTCCAGGATGAGAAGGCGACCACCAAGTTTGTCGAGTCAGTCACCCGCGAATCCGGCTCGTCCTCGCGCACCTTCAAGAGCGCCCTGATTTTTTGTGTTCCTGAGTCTGCCGATGCTCTCTGCGATGAAGCGCGCAAGGTCCTCGCTTGGGAGGACATCGACGAGGAAGCCGACGACCTCAAGCTGGATGACACCCAGAAGCGCCAGCTTGCCGAGAACGTGAAGAAGGCGAAGCGGGACCTGAAGGAGACCGTCTGGCGCACCTACAAGGTCATCATGCTCCTGGGCAAGGACAACACCCTCAAGAAGGTGGACCTTGGCCTTGTCCATTCCAGCGCCGCCGCCGACCTTCCCACCCTGGTCCTGAATCACCTCCGCCAGACCGACGACCTGGTTAGCGGCGTCAGCCCCGGCTTCCTGACCAAGCATTGGCCCCCGGCCTTCACCGAGTGGGCCACCAAATCCGTGCGCGATGCCTTCTTCGCCTCGCCCCAGTTCCCGCGCATCCTCAACGCGGATGCCATTCGGGACACGATCACCCGTGGTGTGGCCAACGGCCTCCTGGCCTATGTCGGCAAAACCGGAAAGGGCGATTACAAACCCTTCTGCTTCAACCAGGCGCTCATGACCGGCGACGTGGACTTCTCCGAGGAGATGTTCCTCATCAACAAGGAAACCGCCGAAGCCTACCTGAAATCCAAGGAATCCCCGCCGCCGCCCGAGCCCAAGCCCAAGCCCGGCGAGCCCGGCAAGAAGCCGGAAACGCCCCCGACACCGGAGCCCGACGGCAAGAAAGGCGCCGAGCCGAAGACACCTGAGCAACTCACCTTTGCCGCCATGACCTGGACCGGCGAGGTCCCGCCGCAGAAATGGATGAAATTCTACACCGCTGTCTTGTCCAAGTTCGCCGCCGCCAAGGGCCTCAAACTCAAGGTGACCGTGGAAGTCGCTCCCGAAGGCGGCATCAGCAAGCAGAAGGTCGAGGAAACCAAGGCATCCCTCCGCGAACTCGGCATGAACGACGACCTCACCCAGACCCGTCAAAGCGCTCCGAGCGGATCGGGCGGAGCATCAGCGCAATGTTTGTGTGGTCCTGCTGGCGCCGTCGGCGGGCCGGTTGGCGGCAGTTCGCGCCGCCAACCCTAACCGGCGTCGCGGCAAGCCGTGTGTGTATGTGGGGATGAGCGGGCTGACGCCGGAAGAACGGTTCCTCAACCACAAGCAGGGGATCAAAGCGGCGGGTGTGGTCCAGCGCTATGGGATTCGGCTGCTGCCTGAACTCTACGCCCACCTGAACCCCATGCCGTACGAAGCCGCCGTCCAGATGGAGAAAGACTTGGCGGAGGATCTGCGCCGGGAAGGCTACACCATCACGCGTGGGCATTGAATCGTTATCCGGACATTCTCGTCGCATATGCCTCAAGATGCCGCTGTGACTCGGATCGAGAGGCACCTGCCTGTGCGCCGACGATCGGTTCGCGAATCACCCGACGGGGTTGAATTGCGCCGGGGCAACCGGGTAACCTGAGGGCCGAACGCCAACCGAAACATGAAAACCCGCATTCCCTTCTGTCTGGTCCTCGCCTTGGTGTGCGTCTGGCTCCCCAGTGGCGCCCGGGGTGTCGAATTGCGGACGGTGCTGCGCGAGGAGGCGAGCGGTTGGCGCATCGAGTACTGGTCAGGTGACCAGTCGGTCGGCCGCTCGCCGGACGACGCCCCTGCCGGAGTCCAACTGAGACAGCCTGGCGAGGAGTGGATGGCCGTGCGCTTCCGGACGCGCCAGGAACGGGATGGCGTCATCGAGTTGGGGCCGACCGAGGTCGGTGCGCTTACCTTGCGCTGGCGGATCGCGCGAAAGACTCCTTCCTTGGTGGAACGAACACTTGAGGTGCACGCGGGAGCCGCCCGGCAGTTCGCCGTGGGCTTTCCCTTCGAGACGGCGGTGGCTGGCGAGTTCGCTTCGTTCACCGGCCCCGTGAGCACGCGCACGCTGTTCGATACGGTGAGGGGCTCCGCCAACACGGAGACGTTCCCCGTCGTGATGCTGCGGACGGAAGGCCGAGTCGTCGGTCTGGCAGGCGACTCGCCGGGGCTGTGGGAGAACCGCTGCCAGCTTCTGCTGGATCCAGCGGTCCATCGGCTGGCCGTGCTGGCGGGCGATGGCCGCGATCCCTATCCACTGCTCATCAAACCACCGGAGGATGCGCGGGACACTTACCAATACCAGATGGACGGCTGGCAAACGCTCGCTGCGGGGGAGACCCGCCGCTTCACGACCTGGGTCTTCGCCAGCGCAGCGCGCGACCACTATGACGCCCAGGTGGCGGCGCACGTCGCTGTCGCCAACGCCAAGGGCTGGAACACCTCGGTCGTGGAAGCCATCCTGCGCAACACCTCGCTTTTTCTCCTGCGCCGCAACCTGGCGCTCGACGCGAACCACCAGCCGCGCGACGGACGCTACATCTTCATCTCCGGACCGGGCTACGGCTGGAAGCAATGGGTGAGCGACGGTTTCTACACCGCGATGGGGCTCGACGACCCGGAGAAGACCATCGAGTCCCAGCGCGCGGTATTCTGGACCCGGATGGATTACGAGGACAACGCGCAGTACTACCTGATCTGGGCCGTGCTGATGAAGCGCGCCGGCGGCACGGTGAATGAAGCCCTGGTGCGCCAGGCGTACGCGTTCATCCGTCAGAACGAAACCAACGGTCTCTATGTTCCGCCGTCGCTGCCGGGGGCGCCCTCCGCCCGGGGCTGGAAGACCTACCATGATGTCCTCGAGTATGACCCGGACGACTGTCCCTCAAGCAACCAGGGCTTCCACTGCGGCGCACTCCTCGCCGCAAAGGAGCTGGGGTTGGAGGTGACCGCGGCGGACATCGAACGGGCCATTGCGGGCTACCGATCCTTGTTCAACCCCGACCGCGGTTTCATGCCGACCAGCCGCAAGCTCCGCGACACGCTCGGACAAGACACGCTCTATGGCGCCACGCTCACGTATGCCGTCTTCGGACAGAAGCTGCTCACGGATGAACAGGTTCTGACGCACCACCGCACGTCCGAGAAAGTCAAGACGCCCTACGGCCTGCGGGTCATATCGCAAGCCGATGGTTCGTTGCTGCCGGGGCACAGCGGCGTTTACTGCTTCGGCGGGTCGTGGTTTCTGAACGACGCTGCGAACTACTTGCTCGCCGGTGTCCACGGGCTGCCACCCGCCGAAGTCGATGCGTTGCTCACCGAACGCATTGCCCGCGAAATCACCCGCGTGCCCGCCTTCAACGAGTCCATCAGCACGGTGGATGGGCACCCGCACGGACACATCCTTTACTCGTGGAACTCGGGGTACTGGTGGTTGCGCCGCGAAATCCGCCGGCGCCTCGGCCAAACCGGGGAAGACCCGGTCGGAGAGGCCATCGATGCGCGACTCGGCGTGCGGCGCGAGGGTGGGTTCCTGCGGCTTGATCCTGACTCGTCGCCCCACCGGCAGCGGGCCAGCCTCCTGCCTCCGGTGAGCCCGGGCGGCGAGCCCCCGGATACGAACTACGACGAGTCGAAAGTGCCTCCGTACACCCTGCCGGACCCCCTCGTGTGCTTCGACGGACGCACCGTCGCCGACGCGGCGATGTGGCGCACGACGCGACGGACGGAAATCCTCGATGCCTTCGCCCGACACGTTTACGGCCGGACCCCGGCGATCAACACCCGCCTGCATTGCGAAGCCCTCGCGCCGGAGGCGGAGGTCTTTGACGGACTCGCCACGCGGCGGCAGGTGCGGATTCGGTTGCTGGAGACAGATGACGCGCCTTGGATCGATCTGCTCTTGTTCGTGCCGAAGGAGGCGACCAGACCGGCACCGGTGTTCCTGGGCTTGAACTACGGAAACCAGGGAGTGCATCCGGACCCGGGTATCGTCCCGTCCCGGAACGCGGTCTGCCGGCGCGGGGAACACGCGCAGCGCTGGCCGATCGAGTGGTTGCTCAAACGCGGCTATGCGGTGGCCAGCTTTCACGGTGGCGATCTTGAACTCGACCGGCACGGATCGGGGTGTCAGTTCACCGTCGAGGGCTGGCAGAAGGGCATCCGCTCCTTGGTCCTGCGGCAGAGCGGGCGCACGGAACTTGCCGACGATGACTGGGGCTCGATTGGCGCCTGGGCCTGGGGCTTGAGCCGGGCGCTGGATTACCTCGAAACGGATGCGGCCGTTGATGCTCGGCGGGTCGTCGTGTTTGGGCACTCGCGCACGGGCAAGACCGCGCTCTGGGCCGGAGCGCAGGACGAACGGTTCGCGCTCGTCATCTCGAATGACTCCGGCCAGGGCGGCGCTGCGCTCGCCCGCCGGCGCTACGGCGAGACGGTGGCGGCCTCCTACGCGCTTTCGGGCATGTGGTACTGCCGAAACTACGCTGCCTTCGGCAACCACGAAGCGGCGCTCCCGGTCGACGCCCACCTGCTGATCGCCCTGATGGCGCCGCGGCCCGTCTACGTGGCCAGCGCGGAACTGGATCGCTGGGCCGATCCGGTGGGCGAGTTCCTGGCCGCCCGGCACGCCGAACCGGTCTATGCGCTCTTGGGGTGCCCGGGACTGGGTGTCGCCGCCCCGCCCGAGGTGAACCGCCCCGTCGGCCATACCATCGGGTACCATGTGCGCTCGGGTGACCACGAGATCACCTTGTACGACTGGCAGCGTTACGTCGACTTCGCCGACCGGCACTTGCGGCCGCGCCGCGTGCTCTACAACTTCGATGGGGACTCCTGCCTTTCCACCAAGGCTGGCAGCAAGGGACCGGTGCCGGTCCGCGCCGACGACGTCCGCACGCTGATCGACGAAGTCGCCTATCCCGGCAGCCGCGTCGACACCATCCTGGTCTGCGTCAACACCCAGGTCATGTACTACCCGACGCAGGTGGGCACGATGCGCGGCGCACTCTCGTCGCCGGCCGAGCGGGCGCAGTGGCCGGCTTCGGAGAAGCAGCGCTTCACGAACCTGCAGGCGTTTTTCGACAACGGTGTCGATCCGTACGCGATCATGCTGGCGGAGGCGAAACGCCGGGGGCGCGAAGCCCTCCTCACGTTTCGCATGAACGACGACCACGGAAACGATTTCCTCCGCACGCAGTTCATGGTCGATCATCCGGATGCGCGACTCGGAACGGAGCCGTACCGCGGCAAGGGAGCCCTGGACTTCGGACGCGACGATGTCCGCGACTACACGGTCCGGCTGATCGAGGAAGCCGCGCGCCGCTACGACTGCGACGGCCTCGAACTCGACTTCAACCGGTTCCCGGCCTTTTTCAAGGACGGACCGACTGAAGACCGCGTGGCCAAGATGAACTCGCTGGTCGAGCGGATCCGCACCCTGCTCGATCGCGTCGGCGACGAGCGTGGCCACCGGCTCCGCCTCGCGGTACGGGTGCCGTCCAACTTCGGGCGCACTCCCCCCACGCCCGAAAGCGCGCTGGAAATCGGTTGCGACGTGCCAGCCTGGGCAAGGCGGGGTTGGATTGACTGGGTGACGGTTTCCGAATTTCTTTACGAACGCGGCGACCTGCCCATCGCCGCGTGGAAACGGGCTGTCACAGCCGTTCCCGTCTATGGCGGCATCGAATGCACCCGGGGCAGCGGACATAAGAACCTCTCCGCCGAAGATTACCGGCGCGCTGCCACCGAACTCCTCCGAGCCGGAGCCGATGGTGTCTACCTGTTCAACTTCTTCACCTCGCGCGAGGAGGGGCCGAATGCCTACGAACCACCCTTCGATGTGCTGCGCGACCTGGGAGCGTCCCCTTCCTCCGCCAGCGCGAAGTGACATCCCGCCCCACCCCATGAACCGGCGCCAATTCATCAGCTCGAGTGTCGCCGGGGCCGCCGTCGCCACGGTCTCCGGCTGCCGAAGTCCCCAGCCGGAACCGTCGACCACGAAGCGCAGCGGGCGGTGTTTCTTCACCTCGCAAGGGCGCACCGCGATCATCCACGCCGACGGCACCGGCCTGCGCTACTTCGATTTCCACGTCCCGGACCAGGTGACCTGGCAGCCCGGCCCGTTTCTCTCTGACGGACGGCGCGCGGTCTTCCTCAGCATGGAGACGAGACGCGATGGGCCGGGTCGGCCGTTCGACAAGTACTATCATCAAACCCCGACCCATCTCTGGCTGTACGATCTCGACCGCGACACGCTGAGGGAAATTGCCACCCGCGATCGCCTCGCGGTGTTCTACACCCCGGCATTGCTGGTCTCCGACCAACGCCTGCTCGTCCAGGTGGTGCGGGACCAGGGTGGGCAGATCTTCAGCATGAACCTCGACGGCAGCGAGGCTCGCGAGTTCACCCGGCTCGGCGAAGGCTTGCCCTACGGACTCAGCCTCAGCCCGGATGGCCGGCGCGTGGCCTACCATCTCGCCAGCCCGCAGGGCTACCAGATTTGGACAAGCAACGTCGACGGCGGGGAACGCGTTCCGGTGGCCGCGCACCCGGATCATCTCTACTTTGGCCCGACGTGGTCGCCGGATGGCCAATGGCTGGTCTTCTCGGACTGCGATTTCCGAAACGACCCCGGGCACGATTGGTGCGATCTCTGCCTCGCTCGTCCGGATGGTTCGCAGAAACGCCACCTGACCGAAGGCCAGGCCATGTGGTTCGCGGCCACATACGGCCATCCGCGGAACCGGGGCGGCGGATCCAATGTCGCCTCCTGGACCCACGACGGTCAGGTCCTCTTGCCGCGCCGGCTGCCCGGCTCGAAGGTCCCGTGGGAGTTCCAGGCGCAGCGCCCCGACACCGACCATTTCAACCGCGACTTCAAACCGGAACTGGCTCGCGGCGGGGTGGAGATTTGTCGGTTGAATCCACGCGACGGTTCTCCGGCCCGGTTGACCCAGGGCGGCCCGGCGGTGTGGGACTTCCGGGTGAGCGAATCGCCGGACGGCCGTTCCCTCGTCTTCTGCCGCGCCGCGACCGGCGGCGTGCCGGCCATCTGGATGATGGACTCGGACGGCGGGAATCCCCGTCTGTTGACGCGCGGCCTCGATGACCTGGGTGCCGATCACCCCCGCTGGTTGCCGGCAGGGCCGGCACCGAAGTGAAATCGGCCGCGCTCAAGACTCGCGGCTGACCGCAGGGCAAGGTCTGCCCCGCGCATCAGATTAAGTGCTGCCCACGTCCTTTGGCTGAGGAACACCATCAATTCTCAGAGCCGCGAAACTGCACGTTGCTCACGTGCCGCCCAACTGACAGGTTTCCGGCGGCGGCACTGACCACAGGCTTGCCGTTGAACCGCAGGCTGTCGATCAGGATGTTCTCAACCGTGTGCTCCCCATCCAGACCGTTGAAAAACGAGCGGGGAACGCGTTTGCTCGCCACAGACACGTTCGAGTAGACCACATCGCGCACATTGCCGCGCTCGGCATCTTTCGAGTAGGGATTCTTGCCGATCACAATCACGAGCAGATTCGGCACGTGCGCACCCGCGGGGTCTTCCCCGTACCGCTCCTCCCGGCTGCCCTGCATCCGCGGAACCGGGCAGACGTCGTCGATCTCGACCCGGATATTCTCATACCGAATGTCGTGCACCAGCGCCCGGTCACCGCACTGGATGTCCATCGCAATATGCGTCGTACGGATGATGTCGCAGTCCTGGAATCGAACCGCCGCGATCTCGGGCGCCGAGGTCTCGGCCCCGATCTCCAGCGCGCGACCCCAGTCGCACCAGATCACGTTCCCGTGACCGCGCACGTTGCGTACTGGCCGCTCGTGGAAGCCGCCCTGTCCCCAGTTGAGCCCCTTGAGCACAATGGCGTCGTCAAACGCCCGGACAAAGCAGTCGCGGATCACGACGTTCTGGCTGTTGCAGATGTCGATGCCGTCGGCGTTGTAGCGCCACAGGCCCACCAGCTTGACGTTGGCGATCTCGACCTCCCGGCATCCGAACGCACTCAAACACCAGACGTCTGGATCTCGCAGAATGACGCCTTGGATCTTCACATCCGTACAATCCGTGAGTCGGATACAGCCGCCACCCTTGTCACGCTCGTACTCGCTTGTGTCGATGATGCCCCGACCCAGAATCCGCACCCCCGACGCCCCGCGCGCTTCGACCGCGGTGTAAACCACCGCGCCACCGGCGATATAGAGCGTCTCGCCACTCTGGAGCTGGATTTTGCCTGGCCGATGAACGCCCGGTCCGAAGTACCGGACCCCGGCTGCGTCGCTCTTCGGTGCGTCCGTTTCCGGCGGATCGGCGAACAGGTGCAGCGCCCGGGACGGCCCGTCCAGTTCGACGGTCACCGGACCCGGCCTTGTGAGCGAGAACGTGATCGTCTGGGCGCTCACGGCGGGGCGAATCGCGCGTGAGCCGGGCCTGACCACGACGTTAGTAAACGACCGCTGGGTCGTGATCTGGACCGTGACCGGGCCGGACATCCCCCAGTGGGCGAACCCGGCGAGTTCGGTCTGGTCCAGAGGGCGCTGATATCCCGGCCACACCTGGTTAAACGGCACGGCCGACACCCGGCAGGAGTACACCGGCACCGGCTGATCGTTGACACGCAGCACATAGTCCGCGCAGAGCGTCTCGCCCGGCGGCGCAGCCCAGGCTGTCACCAGGGTGGCGGTTCGTGCTCCTGGTCCCGCCAACGCGCCGAGCGCAAACAGTATTGCCGCCCTCACCAAACAGGATGTCGATGCCATGACGTTGATTATGCCCTCAGACCGCCGAGAGCGAGAAGTAGTCCTTGGCCATTTGCGCGGCCTTCGCGAGTCAGACCCTGCCGGTAAACAGAAACCTCAGCATTACGACTCGTTCGGGGTGTATTTGAAATCCCGGATGATCACTTCCACCTCCTGGCCGTCCTTCGGCGGTCGTCCCTGAAACAGCCACAGATTGATGTGCACGGGCATTGCCTGCTGCGAGATGAATCGCGCCGGCTCAGATGGGCCGTAAGTCCACGTGCTGATCGTCTCCCGGTCATCCTCCCGGTGGCCGTTGACGGAGTGAAAGACGATCTGACTGCGGCCCCAGGTAAAGCGGTGTGTGGCTTCGTCGCCCCTCAGCACGACCGGAAACGCCTTGGACACATGCTTCAATTCCCGCTCGACCGGCCACACGGTGAAGTTGCCCAGCGGATTCCTCGCCTCACCCCAGCGCGCAAACTCGATGTCAATCTCGTGCGTGGCATCCGGCCCGACATCGCGAGTGGGGTAGTTGAAGAGGCCCAACACGACGTTGTCGTCCAGGCGGTCGATTCGGCCGATCGTTTGGAACTGGTACCGACCGAAGCCCAACCGCTTCTGCATGGTGACCTCGGCGCACGACCATTCGCCCTCACGGTGCGCGATCTTCAAGTGCAAGTTCGTGGACGCATCCAGCCAGACGTTCTCTGGCTCCCAAGCATTGGGACCGGGTCCGCCACGGCCTGACCTGACCGTCCACGTGCAGCCACCGAACACGACTTCCCGCCCATGGCCCAATGGCTCCAGCAGGCTGGCCCGGAGGAAGTTGCTGAACTGTTGTCGCTCGAACAACACACCGTCGTGGCCGAGGTCGCTGTGGACGAAGAGCGCACGGTGACTTCTGAGTTCGGCCAGGTCCAAGTCCTTCTCCCTGCAACGGCAAACCGGCACACCGGCCTGCCCCAACGCGTCGATCATTCGCTCGGACTCGGTCTTCGTGCCACCGTCGTGGGTGTAGATGTTGATCAGCTTTCCTCGGCCGCGCTTGAGCCACGCCAAATACTTGTCGGTCTCCCCGTACAGGCCGTCGAACAGGTACGCCTCTCTGATGGAGTCGGGCAACCCGCCGCGGTCGAGCATGGCGGCGATAGCATGGTACCCGCCACTGTGCCCCGAAAGGATGACGCGTCCGATGTCCGCCGGGCCGCTCACGCCCCGGGCGCGCAGCACGGCCAACGCCTCCGTGAGCAGGTTCCGCAACCCGTCAGGGTCCTCCAGCTTTCCGCCGAATGAGTCCGGCGCGCGCAGCGGCCCTTGCGGCACGACCAGCACGGCGTTTCGTCCGCTCGCGCGAAACTGATCGACGAGCTTGAACTTCTCCAGCAGCTCATCCAGGGCCGCGCGCCAACCGTGGATGTGCACAACGAAATCCACCTGTTTGCCGGGTCGGAACCCACCAGGGACGATCAGCGCCACGCGATTGTCGGCATAGTGCAGAGATGCCGGAAAGACCTCGCCCCGGTACGTGTGGCCGTTGGCACGCTGCGGGTGCGGAAAGGGCGCGGACGCGAAATTGGTGGTGATCAGCATTTCGGCCTGAGGGATTGGAGGCATGTCGGGTTGGGCACACCAAGCCGCGCTGGGCAGGGCCAGGAGCGTTGACAGTTGCGTGAGAAGGACCAGTTTCACGGCCGAGCGGGCGGCGATTGCACAGCCACCAGTTGCGATTCGACGGCAACCACGGTCGCCCGGTGCCTCTCGATTTCCTGCAGCAGGTCGGCCACCACCGAGGCGTGGTTCGTGGCCACGTTGAACGATTCCCCGGGGTCAGTGTTCAGATCGAACAAGAGCGGTGGATCGTGAACGTCGGGCTGAGGCTGGCCGTAGCCTTTCTGAGTGAACAGGTGCAGCTTCCACTGGTCCTTGCGGACGGCAGAGAGCCGGGCACCACGATAGTAGATGAGCGAACGCCGGGGGCTGGGTGCACCGTTTAGCAGCAGAGCACTCATATCCATGCCGTCCACGATCCGGTCGCCAGGCAACGCCGTGCCCGCCAGCTTCAACGAAGTGGGGAAGAGGTCCAACATGCACATCAGATTCGTGTTCACCACGCCGGCTTTGATCCTGCCCGGCCACCACGCGATGCCCGGCACGCGCATCCCGCCTTCCCACGTGCTGCCTTTGCCTTCACGCAGCAGACCGGCCGACCCGCCCTGCTGCTTCATGATGAGCCACGGTCCATTGTCGCTGGTGAAAAAGACGAAAGTGTTCTTGGCCAGCCCCTCCCGCCGCAGTGTCTCGAGGATCTGACCCACGCTCCAGTCCAGTTCCTCGACCGCGTCGCCGTAAAGCCCGCGCCGGCTTGTGCCGCGGAACTCAGCCGAGGCGAACAGCGGGACATGGGGGAAAGTGTGGGCAAAGTAGAGGAAGAACGGCTGGCGCTTGTGCGCGCGGATGAACCGC
Source organism: Verrucomicrobiota bacterium (assembly GCA_040766265.1). Lineage (GTDB taxonomy): Bacteria > Verrucomicrobiota > Verrucomicrobiia > Limisphaerales > J093 > MWFF01. Next base: position 30,439 of record JAXGQW010000042.1, on the reverse strand, counting down.
TGCGCCTCCTCGGTGTAAACCCGGGTCAATTGCGTCTGGTCGGTCGGCTGGGACACCAACTCCTCATCCCGATAAAGCGGCGCATTCCACCAGGCCGGGTCTTGGACTGCCATACCGGGGGCACCCCGCGGCGCCGCGGGCGTGGGGTCCATGTCGTTGGAATGCGGCAGGCCGAGGTAGGAATCGAATCCATGCCGCCGCGGGTGGCCTGCCGGGTCGATCGACCACACCCCGAGATGCCATTTGCCGACCATACCGGTGACGTAACCGACCGACTGAAGCGCCTCGGGCAACGTAAGCTCGTTCGCCGGGAGATGACCCGTGGACCGGTTACGCAGGACGCGGAACTGGTCATGCACCATGCCGCTGCGCACCGGGTAACGTCCGGTCAGCAGCGCGGCGCGGCTGGGCGTACACACTTCGGCCACCGAATAGAAATCCGAGAAGCGCATGCCCTCCGCGGCCATGCGATCCAGATGCGGCGTGCGGATGGTCGGATGGCCATAGCATCCCAGATCCCCGTAGCCCAGGTCATCGGCCAAAATGACGATGACGTTGGGGTTGCGGTCAGCGGCGAGGGCGGAGAAGCCAGCCAGGCAGGCCACGGCGGCCAGCGGGACGAGCAGGTGGAAGGACATTCGGCAGTTCACGGCCGGCATTGGACACCGGAAGGCGGGCGGGTTCAATCTTTCACCACGAAACCGAGCCGTTCAAGCAAATGACGCACCTCTGCCAGTTCGAACTGGGATCGAACCACCGGGGCCGCCGGGATCAGGCGAGAAGGGGCAGGAGCCTGCCCAGGTTTCGGAACGCGACCGCTTCAAGTCGGTCATCGAGGCTGTAGTCCCTTTCGCCAGGGTAGATGATGAACACGCGGGTCATGTTCAGGGAAGACATCGAGGCCATCAGTGAAGGTGTCTTTTGAGGCGCATCCCCGGCTTTGAACTCAAAGCCGAACAAACCACCGGGTTTCTGGATGACAAGGTCGACTTCTTCGCCGCCTTGCACAGACCAGGTGAAGCATTCCTCGTCTCGGGTGTTGGTCATCCGAACGATTTGCTCAATGCAAAAACCCTCCCAGGAGGCACCATACCGAGGGTGCGCCGGGAGTTGCGTAGCGTCGCGCAGCATGAGCAGGGTGTGTAGCAAACCGGTGTCGCGAACAAAAACCTTGGGTGCTTTGCGAAGGCGTTTGGCCACATTGACAAAGAAAGGCGGGAGTTGGCGAACCATGAAGGCCCCGAGGAGAATCTCGAGATGACGCTGAACGGTTTTGTAGCTCACACCCAGCACGCGAGCCGCTTCGGAGTGGTTCCAGTTCTGTCCGTGGCTGTGCGCCAGCAGTTGTAGAAGCCGACGCAGGGCCTCCTCACTCATCTCAGTGTCTGCGAGCAAACGCAGGTCTCGATTGATGAACGTCGAGATGAAATCCCGCCGCCACGCGAGCGAGTTCTCCTCGATCTCGCTCAGGTACGATCGGGGGAATCCGCCGCGCAACCACAGGTTCTGCCAATTGTCCCAACCGATTTCATCGGCCGTAAAGCCGCCCAGCGGTACCAAGCGAACACGTCCAGCGAGGCTCTCGGATACACCCCTGATGATTCCTGGCGAAGCACTCCCGGTGATGAGGAACCGGGCGGGGGTCATCGGCCGGTCCGCAAGCACTCGCAGTTTCTGGAACAGGTCCGGCCTCGCCTGAGCCTCGTCGATCACAACCGTACCTTCCAAGCCATCCAACACCTTGAAGTAGCTTTCCTCTAGACGCGCTCGGTCCACGAAGTCGTGCAAGTCGAAATAGTTCTGCGGTTTTGGGACGAACTGGCGGGCCAGCCAAGTCTTGCCGCATTGCCGCGGCCCGAGGATGGCCGTGACGGGCGCTTCCGCCAGCGATGCGCGAATTCGGCGAACCATCTCGAATCGCGGCACTTGGGTCTGATACTGCATTGGTATTTGCAAAATAGAGTCAAGACCTCTAATTTGCAAGAGCATGAATGGCGAGTCCTGGACTAAGCTTGATCAGCACCTGCGCCTGCGCCTGGCCGATCTACCCGCCAAGCACTTCGAGGATTTCTTCCTGCACTTCCTCAATGCCGGAGTCTCGCTGACGATCCAACGCCATGGACGCAAGGTGACTCGCAGAGTCATTTCTGCCACCACCTATTCGGGCGACGGCAAGGATCAGAAGGGAATCGACCTTACCGCTAGGGTCGAGGGAGACGAGGAATGGTGTTTCCAGTGCAAGCGCCACAAGAAATGGACACACAGTCAGACGCTTGAAGCCATCGAGGCTGCCAAGCGCTATCAAGCCCACCACTTCTTTTTGGTTGTCGCCTGCGATCCACCTGCCGAGGTCCACGATGAAATGCGAACACACCCACAATGGACCTTGTGGAACCTGGACCGGATCTGTAGCGAGTTTCGCCTTCGGGTGCCACCCACCAGCCAGGCGAAGTGCTTGCCCTTCCTCGACCCCGAAGAGATCAAGCGCTTTGTCCCATTCTCGACCGAGGCGCTCATTTCACCTTCAGAATTCTTCTCCCGCTTTCTCGGTCCGGAAAGGCTTTTCCGCCATGACTGGAAGCTCGTCGGGCGCGAGGACGAGCTGCGCTCACTCGACGAGTTCGTGCGAGATGACCATAACAAGACCCTGCTCCTCGTGTCGAAAGGTGGCGACGGCAAGAGCCGGCTGCTTTGGGAATTCACACGCGAAATCCAGAGCCGGATACCTGGGGCGCAGGCCCTCTTCTTGAATCCTCACAGCCGCGACGATCCTGCATTTGCTTTCCTCAGTGACGCCACGAAGCGAATCCTTGTGATCGACGATGCTCATCGCGTCGAGCAAATCCCCCTTGACCTTCTCTCGCGTGCGGGCAAGGACCCCACGTCGAAACTGATCCTGGCGACCCGACCCCAAGGAGTCGAGGCACTGGCCTCAAAGTTGTTCGAAGTAGGGTTGCAGGACAACTACCATGTCATTCCGCTGAAGAAGCTTCGGAAAGTCGACACCAGGGCACTCGCGGCCGAAGCGCTGGGAGAGACTTTCGCCGAGCACGCACCGGCCTTGGCCGCCCTCACCGACGATTGCCCATTTCTCACCGTGCTGGCTGGTGACCTGGTGCGGCAAGGCCGCCTCACGTGGGGCCGATGGACGAGCCATGCCGAGCTCCGGCAGCATGTCTTCCGCGCTTTCGAGCAAGAGAACCTGGCCAATATCGCGGAACCAGACCGTGAATTGACGCGAGCGCTTCTTCGCACGATCGCCATGCTTGCTCCCGTGCCGAGTGACGAGGACTTCGTTGGGAAGGCCGCTCGTTGCCTTGGCAGTACGGTCTGGGCCGTGGGAACACAGCTCCAACGCTTGCGCGCTGCGGAATTGGTTGTCGGGCGTAACGACGGTTCACGCATTGCGCCCGACCTGTTTGCTGACTTTCTCGTTTATGACACCTGCTACGAGCCCGCGTCCAAGGTGCCCAACTTCGCCCGGCAGGTCATCGCCGAGTTTCCTGAGTATGGCCCGGTAGCACTGCGAAACCTGGCTGAAACCTCATGGGTGGCTCGGGCCGACGGTGTGACCGACGACACCCTGATCCAGCCCTTGGTCGAAGCCGAATTGGGGCGCTTTGAAGCCGCCAGCTTCTTTGACCGCGCCGCCATGGTCAAACACTGGGGCACCTTCAGCGTCTACCTGCCCAACGAAAGCCTGACCCTCGCGCGCAAGGCCATCGCGTTGGACGCCGCGCCTCGGCGGGCGCGTCCTTTTGCTGACGACAAAGTCTGGGAACGGCTCGATTCCCACGCTGCGGTCATGGAGGCACTGCCTTCCCTGCTCAAACCGATCGCCCTCTACCATGACAATCATCGGAACGACGCCTTGCAGTTGGTTTGGGAATTGGGCCTCCGCCGCGAGTGGCCCCTCTTCGGCGGCGGTCAGAACCACCCGTGGTCAGTCATCGCCGAAGTGATCCGATTCCAGCCAAGCAAACCCACCACCGTCACCATGGCGGCGCTGCGCTGGCTGGCCGGACTGCTGGAGCAAGCCGACGCCCTCAGAGTACTGGAAGGTCCGACACCGATTCTAAGGACCCTCTTGGAACCGTGTTTTGCTCGGTTCGTCGAAGTTCACGAATGGGAGAAGAACACCGTCCGCTGGTGGACGCAACCAGTGCACGTCGCGAACACCCGCCCGGCTCGCGACCAGGCCTTGGCGATTCTGCGCGGTGTCATTGAACGGGGAAGCTGGCTCGCTGCGTTGGACGCGCTTTCGGCTCTGGAAGTCGCGGTGTTCGACTTTCGCCGGATGCCAATGGAGGGCGTGGATGACGCGGACGAGTACCGAAACGACTGGCGTTCCGAGAGCCGGAAAGCACTTTGCCTTTATCAGCGTGCCCTCTGCCGGCATAGGCACGTCGTGGTTCGCTTCGAGGTGCGCCACACCCTCCGTCGCAGGCTCGCCTACGAAGACGATCCGCTCCTGCTCTCAGATTGCCGGGAGGTTCTGGCCAGCCTCATCGAGGATCTACCCATCCGAGTCGCCACGGCGCTTTTGTCACACGGGTTCTTCGAGTTCGAAGGCGAAGCCGCCACGCCTCAGGAACGACTCAAACAAGGCCGAGAGTCCTGGCCCAAGCTATTGCGCGAGATCGTGACAGAGCTGGCTGCCGCGCATGCCTCTGCGGAGTCGCTGGCGGCATTTCTCGGTGAGTTGGCGGAGGTTTTCACACTCGCCGGTTACCATCCGATGTTCGGCCCGTTGCTCGGCGATCTGGTCAAAGTCAATCCGCAGCTCGCTGTGGGGTTGGCCAGGTTATCCCTCGAAGGTGGACCAGCCACTTCTCTCGCCCGCGAAATCCCGGCACTCATCGACCGGAACCCTGCCGTCACCGACGCCGATCGCCTTTCGTTGCTGGCGAAGGCCGTGCGGAGCACAATCCCCGGTGCCGCCGTGTCGGCCATCGGCTTTCTGGCGTGGAAGGCGGAGCAAGCCGATCATGCGCCGTCAACAGAGGAGGCAGAACTCTTGCTGGAACTTGCGGCCAAGCCAGACGCAGAGGTCGCCGCGAAACTCCTGGACTTTTGCACGAACGCCGGGGAGTCATCGCTCCCCCTCGTCTGCCGTGTCCTGGATGCGCTTCCGCTCTCCGAGCTTCCGCCCGAAGTTGCCAAGGGAGTGTGGGAGGTGCTAGTGCCGTTTCGCAAGCGAGCGGCGCCCTTGCCCGAAAGCCTGGTGGCTCGCGTCCTGGAGCAGCTTGTCGCCGTCCCGAAGCTCGTATTGCACGAGCACTGGGAACAGTTCCACGAACTGACCCAGAAGATGCCGCGCGCCATCTACCGCTTGCTACGCAGTCGCGTTCTCCTGGCGGCGACGCCGCAAGCCCCGGAGCATTACCAACCACTCCCGGAAGGCTATGACTTCGCGCTCAGACTGCCCGGGCTTGGCACGGAATCGGACCACGTTGCCATTTGCGAGGAGCTGTGGCAGCGGGTGCTGAATCGCCAGGAGCCTCTCAGGCATGACTGGCTTCGGCTCTGGCAGGCAGTAGTTCTTGAGGATACCAAGGCGTGGTTGCCCCGGCTGCTCGATGAGGTGCGCACGGCGCTGTCCGTTGACGACCTGCAAGCCTTGACACAATTGCTCCAATGGGATGGTTCATTGGTGGTTCTGCGGTTTCCCGACCTCGCTCGCGCTTTCCTGACACGCGCGAGCGCCCTCGGCGGCGAACAAACTTCCAGGCGGATCGGCGCGATGCTCTACGCCGTGACGGGTCCGGTCGTTCGCCAGTACTCAGGCGGTGTTCTTGAGAGGCAGTACGATTACGTCGAGGTCGAGGCTGCCAAGGCAGCAAAGGCTCACGCCACCGATCCGGTACTCGGACCTTTTTACCGCTGGATCGCGGGAGCTGAGCAGCAGGACCGAGCTTGGCAGAAGGCTCATGCTGAAGCCCAGATGGCGGCCCTCGAGTAGACTTGAACAATCGTGCCTCAGCGTTCCAAGACGCTTCTGCTTGGTTTCTGCCCGCGTCGCCGCCACCGCCCGCCGCGCGCATCCTGGATTGAACTCGAGCCCATGTTTCGCCGATAATCGCGAGCACCGGTTGACAGACCCTGCACCGACACAGAAGCAAATGAGCAAACTCCTCGCACTCACCATCTGCGCAATCTGCAGCTTGCACTGGGTCTTGGCCGCCGATGCCGGGGCGGGATTCTATTTGTCCCGCCTGCAAGAAGCCCTCAGCCGCGCGAGCACAAATATGCCTGCGATCACTCAGTCCGCGGAGCAGGCGGCTGGGGATTTCCTGGCTGGCGGCAACCTCTGGGCGGCCGGCCGGCAGGGGGACTTCGTTGCCGAGGCTTGCGGGCGTGCCGGCGGCTTGATGTCCATCGCCCCGTTGGGGGAGCCTTCGCCAACCAACCGCGAGGTCATCCTGTTCGCCGTGCCGGGTCAACTGGTTGGAAGTGATTCCGACAAAATCACTCAATGGGAAAAGAAGGGCGCGAGAGTGGTGGCATTCCATTCGCCCGCGGGCGTCTTTGCGGATCGTTTCCCTCTGGATACCGTCGCCAACGTCAGTGACCTGTGGATTTGGACCGGGGAGTTCGTCGCCGCCTGCACGCGGCGTGGCAAGATGCCGGTGCTCTATCAGAGCTACGGCCTGCCGGGCGGCCCCGAACGCGGAAAGAAATACCAAGGGAAGCGGTTCCATGACGATTTGACCATTCAGCCCGTCGGCCCCGGCGTCCTCGGGCAAGAGTACCTGGGCCGGGTCAAACGGATGCTTGCAGGAATCCAGAGCACGCAAATGCCCAGAATTGTCCAGGCCGCCCAGTGGTGGCGGCAGGCGTCCTCGAACTCGACCACCATCCTGGTCACCGGTCATATGTTCCCGCGGCACGCAGAGGACCCGCGCACCATCCTGTGCGGCAGGTTCGAGCCAGCCCCGGCCTGGGAAGACAAGCTGCTGGTCGATGCGGCTCGGCCCCCGGAGTTTGTGCTGCACCTCGGCTATCAACACGCCCCGCGCAAGCTCGTGGACTGGGCCAGCGCATCGGGAGCGAAGCTGGTCTACACGACGGTGCAGCCGGTTCAACCGCCGCAACCCGCCAGCAATATCGTGTACGTGGACCTTGGTTGGCCGTTGACAGACGCTTGCGTCCGCGTGCCGGGGTACGATGTTCCCATCCTCCCCGCCAGCGGCGTGCTGCAAGCCGCCGTCTATTGGGCGCTCGCGTCCGAACGGGCCAGAGCGGCTCCGTGATCGTGCGCGGCTGCCCAGCGCGACCGCTGCTTTCCAGGCACCGTTACAAGGGACTTCTTCCAGGCCAGAACCGGAGTGCCCCGTCGCGACACAATTCAGAGCTTCTCCTCAACGTCTGACGCGATGCAGTACCCAAAGGCTGCGGATCAGGAAGATGAAACCGAGTGGCATCGTGACGACGTAGACAAAAGAACAGGATGTAGCCGCTCGCCAGAACCACACCGAGATGTTGTGCCCAGCGGCGCATCGAATTCACAGCATAGGTTTGGCCTTCAAGTCAGCGCACGGGAACTCCGCTCAGACGGCCATCGAGCTTGCCCTTGCACCAGAATGCCTATTCCTGGTCGTCCACCCGCACGATGTGGCGGTAGCCGCGGATGGGTCGGCCGTCGTCCACAGTCACGTCGAAGTCCTCGCCTCGATCCACGCAACGATGGATCGCCTCAATTCCACGGCGCATCAACCGCTGATACGCGCGCGACGCAGCGTTAGTGCCTTCCTTGTCCATCGCCCGCACCCACCAAAGGTACTCCATTCCGAGGAAGTCGCAGGTTTCGGGAAAGCCCTCCCGTCGGCGGCTTGAGGGGACGGGATGGGGCACAAAGTAGCGCTCGAAATCCTGCCACGCCGGCAGGAGAGCGCGCCCGGAGTGCCGATCGCGGTACTCGATCGTCTCGCCCGCCTCGGGGAAGCGCACGATGTAGCGCGCGAAGCCGAGCCTGGCTTCCCGGGTGGCCAGTGGATCGGCGTAGTCAAAGCTCGATGGCTCGACTATCCTCCGTGTACGACCACCGCGCGGGACCAACCAGCGGGTGGAGTAACGGAAGCACCCGCTCGGCGGATGGTGGCCACGCCTCGGCGTACTTCAGCATGTCCACAGCCTTCAGCCCGATATACAGGCCGTCTTGGGCCTGGCGGATGATTGCCTTCTCGGAGCCCCACCGCAGGCAGACCGCAACCGCAGCACGCGACTCCTCGTCGCGCCGGAAGTTGCCACCTTGAGGCGCCGACTTTCTCTCCAGGTACTCGACAACCTGCTGGAACATCGGCGTGGCAGGCGGGTCGATTCTGACGACCGGCTGCCGGTCCTTGGTTTCGACGAGTTCCCACCTCCCGCCGTCGAGGACGAAATCGTCGGCGACGCGGACACCGAGCCCGCCGTTCGCTGCATGAGAAGGGGGCTTTTCCGGGTCGATCTTCCCCTTCGCCAACTCCTGGACGAGCGCGGCTCACGAAAGCTGGCACGTTTGCCCTACGGCAGTGCTTCAGCAATTCGGGTCGCCACCTGGGCAGCTTGGGCGGCGATGCCCTGGGCGTTGAAGTGTACCCCGTCCCCTGACCAGTAGTCGGGATGGTCCTTCACCAAGCCAAAGAGATCATTCACGGCGATCTTCTCCCGGCCCACGATCCCCTCAGCGATCTTGTTCCTGGCCACCACCCGCTTCGTTTCCTCTGCGATCACCCCCAAGTTGCCCGCTTGCCGGACGAGCGTGGTCGTCGCCCAGATCAGCTTGGCCTGAGGAGCCTCCCGGCGGATCGTCGCCAGTAGCTCGGGAAAGTGCTTCGTGTATTCCTCTTCGCTGTAGCCCGAGCCGTGCAGGCCGTTGTTGAAATGGACCACGTCGAAGCGGCACTGGCCGAGCACGAGCGCCACCTCCGTCAGCAACATCGGGTCACCGATGGACTTGGAGGTCGTCAACCGGGCCACCGAGGCCTTGCCTTTCAACGCCTCCTCGACTTTCGGTCCGTAACCGCCCGTGATCGAATCGCCGATCAAGAGGACTCGCGGAAGTGCGGTTTCGTTGGCGTCGGGAATCCAGATGTTGCACCACTCGATCGCCTCGCGGGCGATGTGAGGTGGCTCAGCGGGGATCGCCACGTTGGCGCCGATTGCCCCTGCCAACGCCAAGCAGTAACGGAACAAGCGTTTCATCTCTCGGGAAACGTATCCTGGGGCTCCGCGGTTTCATAGTCGAACCGCTTCCCTTTGCTCTCCCGTTTTTGGCACTGCGGGATACAAAACGGGATACAAAGGGCCAGAGGGCACGATCCCATTTGTGTGGATTGACCTCGCGACGTTAAGTCTCATTGCGGGACCGGCCCGTCATCGCTTCGGTCTTCTCCGGGTTCGACGCTGAGAGGAAGTGCATGGACGCGACGCGGGCGCGAGTGCATGATGTTGGTCGCAATCGCTGATCCAATGGACAAGCAGTGCAACCGGCTGAATTAGAGAAGATCGTTGCCTCGGGTGAATCCGAAAACGGCGGAATTCAAGAAGTCCACGGCCCAGCTCGCGCGCTGCGTCGAGCCGCCAGCAAGAATATCGCCTCACCGACAAGGGCCGCGCTTGGATAGCGGCCCGAGCCCAAGGCTGATATCTTGAACAGAGTCGAGTTCATGTCGGGATTCGAACGCTTGGTCGGCGGCATGGGTCCGAGTGACGGGCCGTCTTTTCTGGAAAGAGCCAAGGCGCGTTGGACCGCCCATGAAGACAGAGGCATGAAGGTGAAGAGGGTCAACTCGAAGCTGCAGGCATGGGTCGATGCACGCCGTCGGCACCACCTCTCTCACGCCCAAATCCAGATGGCGCGAGAGTTAGGCATGAACCCATCATCATGAGCATCTACGCCACCCTCTGGACCCTGAAGTTCCCCCGCGAAGGGGATGCGACGCTCGGTTGCGATTGGATCACGGTCCACGCGCAAGCCGTCCCCGCGCACATTGGCACACCCACTCCTGGCCACGGGTATGAGGGCGGCGATCCGTATGCCGAGTTCCTCCCGCCTCCGGTTGCCGTCAACGCTCAAGGGGAGGCCCCTCGCGACCGGGCGGTCGTGTTTGTCACGGAGCACTCGATCAAGGGAACGGAGCGGCACCCGCAAGAGTATGCCGCCCCGTTGCTGGTGCTGACGGGGGCGGAGTATGCCCGGATCACTTTCAGAGAACTCCATCGGCGGTTGTGTGATGCGCTGCGAGGAAACCGGGCGCCGGTCGTTGCCGAGATACTCCTACCGGACGGATCACGCAAGATCGTCCGGCACCGCAGGACCCAGCCCAAGGCCTTGGAGGAGGAGCTTGATCTGAGCCAACCCGTCGAACTCGTCGTGCTGTCCGTCAAGGAGAAGGAATCGCGATGAGTGAGTACCAGTACTATGAATTCATGGCTGTTGACGGGCCGATCTCCGACGAAGGCCTGCGGTATGCCCGGGGTTGTTCCAGCCGCGCGGAAGTCTCCCCCTTCCGCTGGCGCAACGTGTACCACTTCGGCGATTTCCATGGAAGCGTTGACACCCTGCTGAAGCATTACGATGCGCACTTCTACATCGCGAATTGGGGGACGGTCCGCCTGGGGTTGGCCCTTCCCGAAGGTTCCCTGAGCACGGAGACGATTGAGCCGTATCTCCATGAGGGCGAGCGATACGAGGATACTCTGACCACCAAGCAGGCCGGCAATCGGCGTCTCATCTGGTGGGACCGGAATGAGGAAGGCGGCTGGGGCTGGACGGAAGGCGAGGGGATTCTCGACCAGCTCATCGGCATCCGCGAGGAACTGATGCGGGGCGACTACCGATCGCTGTTTCTCGGATGGCTGGCCGATTTTGACCCTGATGAATGGAGGAATCCGAAAGACAGTGGCGTTCTCGTACCACCGATTCCGGCAGGACTCGATGCCCTGAGCCCGGCGCTCAGAACACTGATTGAGCATTTCCCGGTCGATCACGACGCTCTGGCCGTTGCGGCCGGGGAGTCCAAAGCCACCGCACCGGATCGCATCCCCATGGCCATGGTGCTCGATGGGCTCCCTGTGTCCGAGCTGCGGGCCTTGCTGGCCCGCGTGGCCGAGGGCGATGGCTCGAGGGTCATGGCCGAGCTGAACCGTTTGACCTGCCCGCCCGCCGAAACACCCGCAGGCGGGGCGATGACCTGCACCGAGTTCGCGGCCAGGACAATCAAGGTGCGCGAAGCACGGCGCGAACGAGAGGCCACGGCGGCGGCGGAGAAACGAAAACGCGAAGCCGAAGCACGGCGACAACATCTCGCCACCCTCATACAGCGCGCCGAGGCGATCTGGACCCAGGTGGACGGTTTTGTGGATCAGAAGACATCGGTCGCCTATGACCAGGCGGCCGCTCAACTGCACGAACTGCGCGACGCCCACGAGCAGGAGGGAGCCAGCGCCAGATTCCAGGAAAGACTCACCGCCTTCCGCGCGCGGTACGCGCGCCGCTCGGCGATGATGCGGAGGATTGAGAATCTCTGAAGTGGGAGATAGCTATGAGACGGGGACCCATCCAGATCGACCGCGACAAGCTGCGCGCCGCGATTCGCAAGCTCGGCAACGAGTACATCTTCTACATGCTAAGCGACGCCATCGATCTTCTGCCCCCGGCCAAACTCCACAAGATCGGAAAGAAGTACCTCGACCTGAAGCGGCTGCGCCCGGACGCGGAAGAGGCGACGAAGTCGAGCTTGCTTGAGGACGTGAAGCGTTTCGAAAAGGCCAGTTTGGCCGGCGAGTACTACAGGGCATTCGACGTCAACTCCAAGAACTGCACGCAGCAGTCCACGGGGACGAGCGCGTGGATTGCCGAGCACCATCGGCTGCTCGATCGCTGCGTGCGTGACGGCAGGAAGGGTGATCCGACGGAAGTGCGTCAGGCCATGGACATCCTCTTCGGTCTGCTTGACCACATCGATGAGTGCCACGATGACATCATCTTCTTCGCGGACGAGGGCGGCTCGTGGCAAGTCGGCGTCGACTGGGAGAAGGTGTTGCCGGCTTGGTTCAAGGTCCTCTCCGCCACGGCACCGGCGGAGGAGTATGCCGAACGGATCCTGGAGTTGCTATCGCACCATTACCGCTACGGCCGCGATAGAATGCTCGTCATCGCACGCCGCAAAGCATCGCCAGCTCAGCACAAGGCCCTCGCCGCGATGGAAGGAGCCCAAGCGTCGCCACGGTGAGAGGCCACGGAATCTTGACAGCGACCTGCCTTTGGGGGCGACGGGCCGCTTGGCTTGAGGGCACCTGATTCGAGGGCAGGCGCGACGCAACCACGATCAAGTTCCCGAGAGGGCGTCAGGCTCGTGTCCTCTCACCGAAGTTACTGCGGATGGCCGGCTTAAAGGACTTGATGCCGGATTGTCATGTGGCATACTCGATCCGCGGGCGAGAGCATAATCGGCCCCGGTTTGGGCGCGTGGGATACAAAAGCGGGATACAAAGGCGAACCTGGGCTTGCCTTGTGGAGCGTAAGTTGTCGGTAATCAGTTGGAAGGGTGGCTGAGTGGTTAAAGGCACCTGACTCGAAATCAGGCGTAGTCGCAAGGCTACCGGGGGTTCGAATCCCTCCCCTTCCGCCAGTATTCACAAACTGACCCCTTTACGGTTCACCCCTCGAACACGTTCACCCCTGTTCGAGCACCGCCTTGTGCCAGAAGAGCGCAATCCACTTTTGAGCCCGCCCCTTTGAGAAGGCTGCGCGTGATCTGATGTCCGGGCTGACGGTCTGATGCCGCAGGGTTCGTCACGGTCTGAAGACCCTGTAGTCGAGCCTTGACTCCCGGGGCCAATCATCCGTCTCATGGCGACGGTGAACACCTTGACTCCGTCAGGCGCGCGCGTATGGCGTCATATGAACAGCCTGCCAGCCGAGACAGTTCGAGAGGGCACGGCGATGAGTCGTCTTCTCGATTGGTGCGAGGGGCAGGAGGCGACCGATTTGCATGCCCGGGCGGGGAGGCCTTTCACCGTGCGCGTGCATGGGCGGCTCTCGCTTGTGCCGGCTGATCTGTTTGCGCCGCCCAGCGACGAGGGGCTGTGCCAGATCCTGCGGGAGACCTTCTCACCCTCGACCTGCGTTCGGATCGAGCGGCAGCGTGAGTTGGATCTGAGTTTCTACCATGGCGCGCTGCGGTATCGCGCCAACTTCAGCAAGCAGATGGGGCGCCAGTCGTTCTCGTTCCGCACCGTGCCTCAGCAGCGCCTGAGGTTGAAGGATCTGGGCCTTCCGGAGTCGTTGTTGTCCCTGGTGGACGAGCCGCGCGGGCTTGTGCTGGCGACGGGGCCGACCGGGCAGGGCAAGAGCACCACTCTGCGGGCCCTGATCCAGGAGATCAACCAGACCCGGGCGATGCGGATCATCTCGATTGAAGACCCGGTCGAGTATGTCTTCACGGACGATCTCTCGCAATTCGAGCAGCGCGAGGTGGGCATCGACACCGCCTCGTTCGCCGACGGGATCCGCAACGCGGTCCGGCAGGATCCGGATGTGATTTTCGTGGGGGAGATTCGGGATCGGGAGAGCATTTTTGCGGCGATGCAGGCGGCGGAGACGGGGCATTTGGTGCTGACGACGCTGCACGCCGATTCGGTGGCCCAGGCGATCGCGCGCATCCGGGAGCACATGCCGGCCGCGGAGCAGGAGGGCGTGAGCGCGCTGCTTGCCCGCAACGTCAACGCAATCATCTGCCAGCGCCTGCTGCCCAATGTGAAGGGGACCCGGACGCCGTGCCTCGAGGTGATGCGGCGCAACCGGGGCGCGCAGGAAGCCATTGCAAACAACCAGCTCGAACTGTTGAGCGGAATCATCGAGACTGCGGTCAATGAAGGGATGCACACATTCGACCAGTACCTCACCGAGCTGCTGGCCGCCGGCGTCGTCACGCGGCAGACGGCTCTCGAATACGCGGTCAACCGGCATCGGCTCGAAATGGCCTTGCGCGGCTTCGCGAGCGCCACACCGATCTTGCGCCGTGACGAAGACCGATAGAATCCTAACGAGGCGCGCCTCAGACCAAATCCAATCCTCTTTTCCACGAGGAGTTCCTGTGTTGCATCTCTCTGACTCTGGGACCGGGCGCGGTTTTGCTTTTCTAGCCCGCATAGCGGTCCTCCTGCGAAGTCTGACCGCCATGTGCACCGACGGGGTGTGAAATATGCGGGTTAGAATCCTTGACCCCCTTCAACGCAGCACAGAGAATTGACTTGTTTACAGCGAGTTTCACCGGTCAAGGATTCTAGAATAATGAAGCGCGTTGCTCGCATCACAGGTTGGGCGCCGCTCATGGATGGGACGGAAGCGCGTCTCGACACATTGTCGCTATGCTGACCCTTTTGCGAATTGTGCTGACTGTCGCGCTGCTGTACGGCCTGATGCAGGCGGCCAAGAACGCGGGGGAGAACCCGCAGGCGGGCGATCTCGCCAACGCCTTCTGGATGGCGTATTGCGTCATCATCGGCATTTTCGCCGCCATCACCTGGGCGCCCGTGGTGGGCAGCCGGATCGCCGAGCCTCTGACGGGCATCCTGACGGACAGCACCTATGTCGAACGCCCCAATTGGCTGATGAAGCTGATCCGCTGGCTCGAACGCAAGCGCTGTCGATTCCTCGTCCGGTGGTTCTGTTTCGTCGAGGGGATCCGGCATCCCTGGCTCCCGGCCCAGTTCATCACAGGCCTGAACCACGCGCGGCCCGGCTCGTGGCTCGAACTCGTCTTCGCGCGCGAGGTGTATCGGTTCAACAATCTTCAGAACTGCATGCAGGCGTTCCGTGTCTTGCGCGGACGCGGCGTCACGCCTCAACCGCATCCGAACACGGAGATCAACCTTGTGCTGATGTCGCTCGAAAAAGCCGCCAAACCGGATGCCGCAGTCCTCCCCGTTCCCGCGTCGTCAGCCCCGCATCTCAAACGCAACCTGAGGATCCGGCTCGCCGCCGATGACCCGGCATCGGGGCCGCCGCCACCCTCGTCGCCGACGACGTCGGGTCCGGCCGACGCCGGCTCGCCCAACCCGGCTGACCGCGCATGAAAAAGGGCCTCTTCTGGACGTTGCATCGCGCCGTGAAGGCGCTTTTCTGGTGCTTCTGGATTGCAGCGGCCGGCTTCCTCTACACGCAGCGCGCCGCCCTCGAACCGGCGGTGGATCTGGCGGAGCTTTGGTGGAACCGGCCTTCGAATCGGCCATCAGAGTTGGGCCGCATCGAGGGGCGGGTGACCCGGATTTTTGCCGCCGACAGTCTCCAACTGCGCGATGACAACGGCTGGCTGTTCAACTACGGCCTGGCGGGAGCCTCGGTTCCTAAGGCGAGCCTGAACGCGACTCCGAACGATCGGTACGCGGCCGGGGCGGGCCTGACCAATGTGACTCGCCTGGTGCTGAACCAGCGTGTGGCCATCGACGTCACGCTGGCCAATCCCCAGACCCGGACCGGACTGGGCCTGGTGCGGGTTGGCGACACAAACGTGAACGAGACCCTGCTCCGCGACGGATTGGCGCGGCTGAATCGGGACCAGATCCGCGCTCTGCCGCTTCTCGATCAGTACGCGCTGGTCCGCGCCGAACGCCTGGCACGACGGGAACGGATTGGCCTTTGGGCGCCTACCACAGCCGAAGGGTTGCCCCCCGAGCCACAAGCCCAATAAACCATCGCGCGCCCTTGACCCGACCTGCGGCGGCGGGGAGGCGATCCGGACTCAACCGCTCGATCAATCCAAAGAGGCTGGTCCCATCCCCTCAACCGAGGATCAACTCTGCCAGCAGACTCGATGCACTGTCCGCGCGCCATGCCCCCCCGCAGGGCGCAGTATATGACAATATCAAGAACTGACCCGTTTACTGACCCGTTTACTTTTACGGACCAGACGACCGCAACCGTCGCATTGTCAACTATTTAGATGCGACCCCACTGCCTCGCCACCGGCCGCTACTTCGTCTCCGCGGCCACTTTGCGCAGGTCGAACCCGGGCGGGCGGGTGTAGACCGGCACTCGAGCCGTGAGCGCGTCGAAGCCGAGCAGATAGCCTTTGGATTGGCTGTTTCTTCCCGCGCCTTCGAACCGGAGCGTGTGCTCGCCTGGCGCCAGAGTGAATGTGCCCAGCCGATGCGGCATGGGGGCGATGCCCGGACCGTACAGGTCGAGCGCGCCTGCGTCCCTGCCGTCCAGCCGCACCCGGTAGGCGCCATAGTCCGGCGCGTGCAGCATCTTGGCCCACAATTCGGCGGTCATTTCGGAGTCGGTCCTGAAGGTCACTTCGAGCCAGCTTTCGCCGGTCGAGGGCCGGAACCAGAGCTGTTTCCCATCCGTCGTCCCGCCGATGGGCTGGACTTCGAGCGGGGCTTCGGAGTGCTTGGCTTCGGGCACAGCCTTCCAACCAACAACCAATGTCTGCTCGCGGAACGGCAGCCGGTCCGGACCCGGCGGCAGGGCGGGCCAGGGCTTGTGCGGCTCGGTCTGGTACCACAGGGCGACCGACGACATCAGGTCATCGCGTTCGATGAACCCGCTGACCTGGCCGTCCGGGAAATGCTGCGAGCCCTTGTGTTCGATCTCGACCCGCAGCGATTTGGCGAACGGGACCGGATCCGGGATGTGGAACCGGTACGCCGTGCTGCGATCGCCCTCGCCGTATCCTTCCCAAAGCGGCGTGCCGTAGAACGGGCCATCCTGTTGTCGGAACCCCCAGGCATCGCAGAAGTAATCTTCGGTGCCTGTGCCGCGCAATTGCGGCTCGGCTGCGCCATCGACAAAGAAGAAGTCGTCGCCTTCACCATACCAGCCCGAGGACATGTGGTAGACGCTCTGGATGGTCCCGACATAGTGGCCGCGCCCGGCGAGGTCGGCCAGCAGGTAGTTGCGTCCCATGACGCACGGGTGCTCCTGTCGGTACATCGCGTGGAAATAGGCGGTGTTGTCGGGCAGAGAACCCTGTTTCTGCCAATCGACGTAGTAGTAGAAGGCGCCGCATCGCTTGTCGCTTTCGTTGGTGACTGTCAGGCGGGCCGACTTGCGGAACGGCATCGGCCAATAACAGTTGCGCGCCCGGCCCTCGGACGAGACCCGGATCGGAATCGAGATGAACGACTTGTCGACACCGTGCCCGATTCCGAAGAAGTCGCCCACCGGGCACTCGACGCTCGGGTGATCTTCGCCGTCCCAATACATGCGCAGGGTCAGGAGCCGGGAATAGAATGGGGCCTCGTGCGCGATGGTGAACCAGATGTGGGTGATGACGCCAGGGCCTTCGAGTTCGGCGAGAGTCAGGGTGCCGCCGGGCGCGATCGGACGGGCGTCTGCGTTGCCGTCTTTCCAGTTGGCATCCGAGGAGGAGGCCCGGCGCGCCTCGAAGTCTTTGAGCCGTTCCAGTCCGGACAGCGGGTTGCCGGGCGTGAGTTGGGCCAGGGTCGTGGCGCCGCCGCACAGGGCGATCATGGCGAGAATCGACAGAGTCGTTTTCATGGGCTTATGCAGGCGCTCACTGTGACGCAGCCCGGGGCGTCCGACAAGACGCAATTGGGTCCGCCAATCCCCGAATCCTCGCCCACGCTCACCACGAGACACGAAAAGCCTGAAGCGGCACAGCCGCAACCACGAGTCGGAGGGCCGAGCTCCGCGAGGCCCTGGATTGGCGACTGCGCCATTCCCAGAGAGGGCCTCGTCGCCGACATGCACTTTCTTCACTCGCGTCGGCGGGGGACGAGCCCTGCCCGCAGCGAAGCGGGCAAGCACCACCTCTATGCCGTCCCCGCCGACCAGCGCGGTCCCCTGCGTCCCCTGACCCGCGAATACCGTCGCTGGCAGCGGACCCGGGCCGTGCTGGTCAAGCAGTTTGCCCAGCTGCTGACCTTCATCGATCAGTTGGCCGAGCACCGACTCCAACGCTGGCCCCCGCCCAAGTCCGATGAGCCTCGAACTGATTGAACCCCATCCCCGTCGCGTGCTGGAGGCCTTCCGGGAGGGCGACTTCGACGGGATCGAGATCATTGGCCTCGCGCCGCCGGAAAGGGAGGTGCTCGAGGGCGTCGCCCGCATAGGCCCGCGTGCTCCACCAGGCCCCTTCAGCGACGACGAACCTATGGAGCAGGATGCCGCAGTGAGCTACCATTGTCTGAAACCAGATCGGTTCAGCCCCGGGATCGGCCTTCCGACTTTTGACCGGGGCTTTGCTGCGCTGGGAGATTTAAGGGCCAGGCGCAAAAAGAAGGCCACGCCTGCCGGCGTGGCCCTTTCAAATCGGAACCAGCTATTGGATGAATGAAGTCAGTTAGGCTGTTTGTTCGGACCAATCGCCGAGTTTGATGTATTCCTTGACCTTACGTCGTTCGTACCGGTGTTTCTTCTGTTTACCCGGGCGGTCATCGACGTGTGGGAATGGATGTTTGGGGTTGCTGACCGCATTGGCGATGATGTCGTTTGACTTTGGCATAGTGCTGGACTGAATTGAACCTGAGGGAGGGGAGAAGTTCCCCCGGCGTTCCCACCATCCTGTGGTTTCGCCTTGTTTTGCCTGCTGCATGGCCACTCAGGCTCCACGTGCACAGTGGTATCGACACGTGTCTGCCGATTTCGTTCAAGCGGCTTTACAGAGGCTTCCTTTGCCGGGCCCGAGCGAACGCGCCGCACTGCCACTCGCGCTCGACCCGTGTCGTCACCAACTTCAGCCCCAGGCGCTCATACGCCTTGAAAACATCGCGAAACTCGACGGCCAGAATGCCCGCCAAAACCAGCCGCCCTCCGGGACGGATCCACTGCACAATCCGCTTGGCCTCAACCATTAAGATGTCGGTGGTCAGATTCGCGCAAACGACATCAAACCGGGCGCCTGGCTCGATCGGAGGACGCCAGAGGTCGCCCCGCAGAAACCGCGCCCGTGCGGCCACGTTGTTCGCGCGGGCATTGGCCCGGGCAGCCTTGATCGAGGCCGGATCGCAGTCGAAGGCCAGGATCGGTCTGTAGCCGAGTTTGGCGGCGGCAATGGCCAGGATGCCGGACCCCGTCCCGGCGTCCAGGAGCGATGGCGGAGGGGCCAGGTTGCGGCAGGCCACTATCTGTTCCAGACAGAAACGGGTTGTGGGGTGCTGGCCTGTTCCGAAGCTCAGTCCGGGATCGAGCGTGACAACGGCCTGGGCGGCCTTGGGGCTTCGCCGGCTCCAGGACGGCTTGAGCAAAAGGGCGTCGCCGATCTCGATTGGACGAAAATGGCGTTTCCAGGCGTTCACCCAGCTCTCGGCTCGAAGCCGGCGCAGCCGAAGCCGACCGGGGCCGACGTCGAGGCCCTCGGCGCGCAGGAGGGTCAGGCCGCGCAGCACGGCTTTCTTCCTGGCGTCGGTCCACCGGTGTCTCCGATCGAGGTATACGGTGACCTTTGTCGCCGGCCTCTCCCGCGCAGTGTAGAGGACGGGCGCCAGGCCGGACACCCGCTCGAGGAGCGCCGCCACGGCTTCCTCGGCCTCGATGGAGGTGACAACGGAAACCTCGATTAAATCGGCTGCCATCGAGATGCGCTCTACAGGCTTGCAGGCCGGGTCCCGAGGGCCGCATTCTGAGCGGCGATGATGCGGTTGACTCCCGCTCGTCCGAGAGCCAACAAGGACTCGAGCTGCGGTTGGCTGAAGGTATTTCGCTCGCCGGTCCCCTGCACTTCAATGAACTCGCCCCGCCCGGTCATGACCAGGTTCATGTCCACCTCCGCCTTCGAGTCTTCTTCGTAGTTCAGATCGAGCAGGACGCGTTGGTCGACGACGCCCAGACTCACGGCGGCGACCGAATCGGACAGTGGGTTCGTGGTCAGCTTGCCATCGGCCAGAAGTTTCTGAATGGCCAGGTGCAGGGCCACGTAACTGCCCGTGATGGCAGCCGTGCGCGTGCCGCCGTCGGCCTGCAAGACGTCACAGTCGATCCAGACGGTTCGCGGTCCCAGCCGGCCCAGTTCGACCGCCGCCCGCATGGCGCGCCCGATCAGTCTCTGAATCTCCTGCGAGCGTCCGTCGAGTCGGCCCTTGCTGATATCGCGCGGTTTGCGGTCGAGCGTCGAGTAGGGGAGCATCGAGTACTCGGCGGTGATCCAGCCGCCGGGCACGCCCTGCTCCTTCATCCAGCGCGGGATCGCCTCATCGATCGTGACGCCGCAAATGACACGGGTGTTGCCCCAGGAAACCAGAGTCGATCCCGTGGCATAGGGCGCGATGCCGTTTTGGAAACTGATCGGACGCAGCTCGTCGTCGCGGCGTCCGTCGCTCCGCGGCAGTTGAGATTGCACTGGACCGCGGGTGGCGGGACTGTCGGTCTTTGGTTGCACTTCCACAACGGCGGACACTAGTCAGGCCCGGGCGGGCAGGCAATGAGGAAACCGCCGACAACGACCCGACGCACCGCAATCGCTCGCGGCGAGGTCTGGATATTGCGGGCGACGGGGTTTATGGTCGCCGCCGATGAAGGCAAAGGGCATGGTGTACCTTGTGGGCGCGGGCCCCGGCGATCCGCAACTGCTGACCCTGCGGGGCGCAGCGTTGTTGCGTCGCGCGGATGTTGTGGTTTATGACGGGCTGGTGAGCCCCGATTTGCTCAGGCTGGCGCCGCCGGCCGCCGAGCGCATCGAGCGCACCGAGGAGCGATTCCCGGACCTGGCCGCGCTGGGGGCGCTGCTGGCGGCACGGGCCGGCGCCGGCCAGTGCGTGGTCCGGCTTCAGGGAGGCGATCCGCGCGTGTCGGGCCAAGGCGGCGCGGAGGCGCAGGGGCTGGCGGCCGCGAGGGTTCCATTCCAGGTTGTGCCGGGGGTTGCTTCGATCGCATCGGCGCTCGACGGGTCGGGCGCATGGGTGTCCGAGGAGCCGGCGCCGAAGACGCCGAACAGGCGGGAAGAGATGCCGCTTCTGGGACAGCGTGTGGTGGTGACACGCGCGCGCAAGCAGGCGTTCGAATTCGTGCAACTCCTTCAGGAACGGGGCGCGCACGTGCTCGAAGTGCCGTGCATTCGGATCGTGCCGCCAAAGGAACGGGAGCCGTTGATCGAGGCGATCGCCGGGCTGGGCTGCTATGATTGGCTGATTTTCACCAGCGCCAACGGAGTCACGGCTTTCTTCGATCACTTCTTCATGGCGTTTGACGATCTGCGCGATCTCGGGGCGGTGCGTTTGGCGGCGGTCGGCCCGGCCACGGCTGCCCGGCTGAAGGAACTGCACCTCAAGGTCGATCTGATGCCCAAGGAGTACATCGCATCGAAGATCGCCAGGGCGCTGTCCAAGGAGCAGAGTCTCGAGAACATACGCATGCTCCTGCTGCGCGCCGAGGCTGCCAACGCCGATCTGCCCAGGCTGCTCGAAGACATGGGGGCAATCGTGGATGACGTGGCCTGCTACGGCACGGCGTGGGAGACCGAGGATGCGGCGGGGCATGGGGCGCTTCTGGCCGAGACCGGGGCGGATTGGATCACGTTCACCAGCGGCTCGACAGTCGAGAGCTTCAATGCCCGTTTCGATCTGCCGGGGCTGATGCGCCGGTTTCCGAGGCTGCGCCTGGCGACGATCGGGCCAGAGACCAGCAAAGCCCTCGAAGCGCTGTCGCTGCATCCCAGCATCGAGGCCAGGACGCACACGATCGAGGGTCTGGCATCCGCCTTGGAACGGGCCAAGCGGCCCGAGGCACCGCGGCGCGCGGATAAAGGTTAATAATCTTGACCGGCGAGGCATGTGGCCACTAATGTCCGCGGCGTGTTAGGCAGCTTTCATGTTCGCGCAACTTAAAGGCCTGTTCTCCAACGATATTGGCATCGATCTCGGGACGGCGAATTCGCTTGTGTACGTCCGGGATCGGGGGATTGTGCTTCGCGAGCCGTCGGTTGTGGCGATCCAGGCTGGCACCAACAACGTGCTGGCCGTAGGCGAGGAGGCCAAGCGCATGCTCGGCAGGACCCCGGGCAACATCATCGCCATTCGGCCGATGAAGGATGGAGTGATTGCGGATTTCGATGTCACCGGGGCGATGCTTCGGCACTTCATTCAGCGGGTGCACCATCGGAAGCTGATCGCGCCGCGTGTTGTGGTGGCCGTCCCATCGGGCATCACAGAGGTCGAGAAACGGGCGGTCAAGGACTCGGTGACGCACGCCGGGGCGCGGGAAGTGTATTTGATCGAGCAGCCGATGGCCTCGGCGATCGGCGTCGGCCTGCCCGTGCATGAACCCGCCGGCAACATGATTGTCGACATCGGCGGCGGCACATGCGAGATGGCCATCATCTCCCTGGCCGGCATCGTGTTCAGCCGCAGTCTGCGCGTGGGAGGCGACGAGTTCGACGAGACGATCGTCGCGCACATGAAGCGTGCCCACAACTTAATGATTGGCGAACGTACGGCGGAGGAAATCAAGATTCGAGTCGGATCGGCTTATCCTCTGGAGCAGGAATTGACCATGGACGTGAAGGGACGCGACCTGAGCACAGGTCTGCCCAAGACAATCACGGTGCGCTCCGAGGAAATACGGGAAGCCCTGAAGGAACCTCTTTCCAGCATTTTGGAGGCCATTCGCATCACCTTGGAACGGTGCCCGCCCGAGTTGGCGGCGGACCTCGTCGATCGAGGCATCGTCATGGCAGGCGGCGGGGCGCTCCTTCGAGGAGTGGATCGTCTGGTGGCCGAAGAGACATATCTTCCGGTCCACATTGCGGACGATCCGCTCACGGCAGTTGCCGAGGGGACCGGGCGGGTCCTGCAAGAGCTCCAATTCCTGAAGCGCGTTGCTTCTTCCTCGACCTAAGGCGGTCCGCACGAGGACCGCGCGTTCGCCCCGCACAGCAGTTACGGGGTAACGAATGTTCAGAAGGCCGTATCCTTTGGCCTTTGTGGTGGTCTTGGCGCTGGTGCTGGTGATCCTGAACCTGCCACAGGCCGTCGCCACAAAGGCGAAACTTGCAGTAGGTAGCCTCTTTCTGCCTCTGTTCGGTCTCGCCACCTTGACGCGCGACCTCGGGCAGCAGGCCGGCAAGCACCTCCCGCCCCCCAGCGCGCTCATCGCCGAGCTCGATCAGACCCGTCGCGAGAACCGCGAACTGCGGGTGCTGGTGGCCCAAGGAGACGAGGCCCTCCGGGAAAACGAACGGCTGCGACAACTGCTGGGCTGGAAGCCGCAGCTTCCCTGGACAACCAAACCCGCCCGCATCATCGCGCGGGACACCGCAAACTGGTGGCGCACCGCCCGGATCGACCGGGGCACGCGCGACGACCTCAGGCCGGATCTCCCGGTGGTGAGCGCCGAGGGCCTGGTCGGCAAGATCGCCGAGGTCGGGCTCACCACCGCCGAGGTCGTGTTTGTGGGCGACCCGAAATGCCGGGTGGCAGTGGTGGTGCGAGAGACCTCCGAGCACGGCGTGCTCTCGAGTTCCTCGGTGGGTGTTCTCGACCATCGCCTGGTGGATCTCACCCACCTGCCGCGTCACACCGCGCTCAAGCCTGGCCAGCGCGTCTTCACCAGCGGGCTCGGCGGCGTCTTTCCAGCCGGTTTGCCCGTCGGAACAATCGTCGACCACCGCAGCGTCGGATACGGCCTCTACACCGAAGCGCGGGTCAAGCTCTCGACCGATACGAGCCGGCTCAACGAGGTTTTGGTCCTGTTCCCATGAACGGCCCCCAGACGCTCATCCTCCTGGTGCTCGCCCTGCTCGGCGTGTTCGCCGAGGCCGTGGTCGATTTTCCCCGGATCTGGCTGCGCACCCAATTCAATGTTCTGCCTCCGCTGGTGGTCTACGCCTCCCTCAGCGGCGGCGTCGGCACCCTTGTTCTGCTCGCCACCGTGGGCGGCCTCTGCGCCGACGCGCTCTCAGGCAATCCGATGGGCGTCAGCGTCCTGCCCCTGTTCTGGGTCGGGCTGGCGCTCCATTGGCGCCGCGAGCTGATTCTGCGGGACCTGCCTTACGCGCAATTCGTCCTGGGCGGGATGGCCGCGGCGGCCGTCCCGGTCCTCACGCTGGTGGTGCTTCTGACCTTGGGAGAAAACCCCCTGCTCGGGTGGGGAACGCTCTGGCAGCTCCTGGTCGTCACGATCGGAGGAGCCGCCCTGACGCCGCCCTGCTTCAGCGTCATGGAAACGTTGAAGCGCGCGTTCGCCTATCAACCGTCGAGGACAACCCCCTTTCCCGCCAACCGCGAGATCAAACGCGGACGATACTAGCCGTGTTGTTTTTCGACCAATTTCGCAAGGGCGGCGAGCGCCTCCAGACGCTGGCGATCGGCATCACGCTCGGTTTGCTCCTGCTCCTGGCCGGCTTGTGGCACATCCAGATCGTCTCGGCCAAGCGCTATCGCGCCAGTCTCGAGACTCAGACCTACCGAACCGTCCGCATCCCGGCCACCCGCGGCAAGCTGCTCGACCGGGACGGGCGGGTGCTTGCCGAGAACCGCCCGAGCTACAATCTCAACCTCTACCTCGAAGAACTCCGCCCTCAGTTCCAGGAGGCGTTCACCAAAGCCCGCGCCGGACGCAGACTGACGCGAGCCGAGCGCGCGCAGCTCGCCGTGGGGGTCCGCTGGCTCGTCGCCAGCAATACCATCGATCGCATCTCGCGCTTCCTCGGCGAAGCGAGCACGATTACCGACCGCGATTTCCGCCTCCATCACCACCAGTGGCCCTATCGCCCCTTGGCCGTCCGCGAAAACCTCAGTCCCGCCCAGATTGCGCGGTTCATGGAGAACGCGCCGAACCTCCCGGGGCTCGATATCGAGGTGCAGCCGATGCGCCACTATCCTTGCGGTTCGATGGCGGGGCACCTCCTCGGATACCTGACCCGGGACGACATGGCGCGGGACGATGACGAGGGCGGATTCAGTTACAGCCTTCCCAGCTACGAGGGTGCCGTGGGCCTGGAACACCTCTTCGACGACGACCTGCGGGGAAAGCCCGGCACCAAATCGGTCGTGGTCAACAGTCTCTGTTACCGCGAGGGCGAGATGATCTGGCTCACGGCCTCGCCGGGGCACAATGCGGTGCTCGCGCTCGATCTCCCGATGCAGCAGGCCGCTTTCGAGGCGCTCCGCTCCCTCGGCCCCGGCACCCGCGGCGCTCTTGTTGTCATGGATACGACGAACGGCGACGTGTTGGCGATGGTCTCGAGCCCGGCCTACGATCCCAACGAGTTCGTCAGCCCCCTCTCGCACGAACGCTGGGCCGTCCTCAACGATCCGCGTCTGCGCCCCATGTTCAACCGGGCCACACAGGGCGCTTACAACCCCGGCTCAATCTTCAAGATCATCACCGCACTCGCCGCACTCGAACACGGCCTCGATCCCCATGCCCAAATCCAGGTCCAACCCGATCCCCGACGCCCCGGACGCGGAGCGATCTTCCTTGGACGCCGCAAGATCGCTGACACGGCCCCCCCGGGAGACTACGACTTCAAGCGGGCATTCAAGCAATCGAGCAATTCCTACTTCGTCCAGGTCGGTTTGCAGGCCGGACGCGACCGGCTGCTGGCCATGGGCCAGCAATTCCTGCTCGGCAGGCACTTCGGTCTGGGCACGCGCCAGGAAGTCAGCGGCTACTTCCCCTCTCCGCAGGATGTCCTTGGGCTCTGGACTGAAGGCAACTTGGCCAATGCGTGCATCGGCCAGGAGATCACCGTCACCCCGCTCCAGATGGCGGTCATGACCGCGGCCGTCGCCAACGGCGGCAAGCTGCTCCGCCCCCGGCTGGTTCACCGCCTCGAGCGGGCCGAGCCGGGACCGGAAGGCGTCGTCGCCAAGGCTTTCCCTCCCCGCCTGCTTGGCGAGCTCAAGGTCCACGCGCGCTCACTGGCCACCGTGCGCGAGGCGATGCTGGCCGATACCGAGGAGCCGGGCGGCACGGGCTTCGCTGCTTTCCAGCAGAAGAACCCGACGACAGGCCAAATCACACCGAGAATCCCCGGCTTCCGCGTCGCCGGCAAGACAGGCACGGCCCAGGTGAAGAAGGGGGCGACCGTGATCGACCATATCACATGGTTCGTCGCGTTCGGCCCCTATGACAACGCCCGCTACGCAGTGGTCGTCATGGTCGAAAGCGGGGATTCGGGCGAGCGCACGTGCGCGCCGGTCGCCTGCCAGGTTTTTCAGGCCCTCAAGCAGCGGTTCGAACCGGCTCCGGCCACCGCGCCGCGGTTGGTTTCCCGCGAGTAAGATGCGCACGCTGCCCCTCAAGCCGCCGACAGCCGAGGTCGATTGGCCGATGATTCTGGCCGTGCTGGGCCTGATGACGATCGGGACGTTGTTCATCGCGAGCACCACCCTGGCGCGGGAAGGCGCCGAGACTCTGCCCTGGCATAGACAGGAGCATTACAAACAGTTGATCTGGTATGCCCTGGGCGCGGGCCTGGGCGTCGCCGTGTGCTGTCTGGGTCACGGCCCGATCGCGCGATGGTCGCTGGTCTGTTACTGGGTCTCCATCCTCCTCCTGGTCGCGGTCCTCATCCCCGGGATCGGAACCCAACACGGATGGGGAGCGCGGCGGTGGATCGACCTGGGGCCTTTCCAGTTTCAGCCGTCCGAGGTCGCCAAGTTGACCTTTCTTCTGATGATGGCGCATTACCTGAGCCGACCGGCCGCGGAACTGCGGCAGCCCATGACCTTCGTGAAGGCCCTGGGAATGAGCCTGCTGCCTTGCGCGCTGATCCTCAAGGAGCCTGATCTCGGCTCCGCGCTGGTGTTTGTCCCGATGGGATTGGCGATGATGTTCGTCGCAGGAGTGCCGGGCCGCTTCCTATGGCGCCTCATCGGAGGCGCAGGCCTTATCATTGTTCTCCTGCTCGTCGACATCCTCTTCGCGCCATCCGAGTGGCAGCTCAAGCTCGAGCCTTACCAGCGCCGCCGCCTCATGGTCTATTTCGGAGTCAACTTCGTTCCGCCCCAAGCTTCAGAGGCGGAACGCCAACGCGCCCTCAAGGAATACCGGGACGCCTCGCACAACGTTCAACAGGCGCTCATCTCGGTCGGCTCCGGCGGGTTCGTCGGGAAAGGCTGGCGCCGGGGCACGCAAAACACCCTCGGGTATCTCCCGCGCGCCGTGGCGCACAACGATTTCATCTTCTCGATCGTCGCGGAAGAGAGCGGGTTTGTGGGCGGCGCTGCGGTTCTGGGGCTGTATGCCGTGGTGCTCCTGCGCGGGCTGCGCATTGCGAGCCAGGCCCGGGATCGGCTTGGCGCCCTGCTGGCCGTAGGCATCACCACGCTCTTCTTCTGCCACGTCTTCATCAATATCGGAATGAACATCCGGCTCACGCCCGTCACGGGCATCCCACTGCCGCTGCTGAGCTACGGCGGAACCTCAGTGCTCTGCTCGCTGATCGCCATTGGCCTCCTCCAAAGTGTGTACCGTTCCTCACGCAACCTGTGATCTGCTATGAGTGACCGCAGTTTCTCACGCCACCGCCGCGCCGGACAGAAGTTCCGGCCCAACCGCACGCAGTCCTTCAAACCCGAACGCGCCGCCATCGAGGCGCGGGCCGAGGTGCTGGGCGAGAAGCCCGCCTCCGAAGGCGTCTTCGACCTCAAACGCCATGAGCGGGAGATCGAGCGCTCCGAGAACCGCGCCGCCGGACTGGCCGAGGATGCCACCACGCCTGCCGCGGTGGTGGCCGCCGAAGGGGTCCGCAAACGCGATTATCGGGAGCCGCATCTCGACACGCCGGAGAAGGTCGAGGAGGAAACCGAGCCGGCCTACAAACCCGTGCCGGTCTCCGGATCCGCCCCGGGCCTCATGGGCACCCTCCGCGCCGTCACCGACCGCGTGATCCGCCGGGTGCAACGGTTGATGCGCCCGCGCGTCCGCTCGCACAAGGAAGTCGTCATCAACGCCGAATCGCTCGAAACCCGGGTCGGCGTGCTCGAACAGGGCCGCCTCGAGGAGTTCACGATCGAACGGACCGAAGACGAGCGGCTTGTGGGCAGCGTGTTCAAGGGCAAGGTCCGCAACCTCGAAGACGGCCTGAAGGCCGCCTTCGTGGACATCGGATTCGAGAAGAATGCCTTTCTCCATTACTGGGACATCGTCCCCGCCGGCTTCGACAGCGGCGTCGAGCTGGTCGAACGCGACAACCGCCGCTCCCGCGAAAAGCCGCGCATCACCCAGAAGGACATCCCGCGCCTCTACCCGCCCTCGACCGACATCGTCGTGCAGGTGACCAAGGGCCCCATCGGCAACAAAGGCCCGCGCGTGACGACCAACCTGGCCCTGCCCGGGCGTTTCCTGGTCCTGCTCCCCAACTCCGACCAGTGCGGCGTCTCGCGCAAGATCGAGAACCACGAAGAGCGCCAGCGGCTCAAACGCATCGTCCGCAGTCTCACCATCCCCGATGGCATGGGCGTCATCATCCGCACCGCCGGCGAGGGCCAGAAAGCCCGGTTCTTCGTCCGCGACCTCGCCTTCCTTCTCGCCGAGTGGCGGGCCGTGCAGGACCGAATCGCCACCACACCCGCGCCCGCCTGTGTCTTCCGCGAACCGGACCTCATCGAGCGGACGGTGCGGGATTTCCTCACGGAAGACGTCGATCGCATCATTGTCGACGATCACACCCAGTATCAGCGGATTCGCGACATGATCGGACGCATCTCCCGCCGGTCCGCGTCCAAGGTCCGGCTCTACACCGATTCCCAGCCTGTCTTCGATCGATTTGCCATCACGCGTCAGATCGAGACCGCGTTCTCGCGCCAAGTCCATCTCAAGAGCGGCGGCTACATTGTTCTCGACGAAACCGAGGCGCTGGTCGCCATCGACGTCAACACCGGACGCCACAAGAACGGCAAAGACGCCGATTCCACGATCCTGAAGGTGAATCTCGAGGCGGCCGAGGAGATCTGCCGCCAACTGCGCCTGCGCAACATCGGCGGGCTCATCGTCCTGGATTTCATCGACATGAAATCCCACAAGGACCGGCAGCAGGTCTACCAGCGCATGCGCGAGGGCCTCAAACGCGACCGGGCCAAGGCCCATGTGCTTCCCATCTCCCAGCTCGGCCTCATGGAAATGACCCGCCAGCGCCACACCGAGAGCGTGCGCGAATCGGTCTACGACGACTGCCCCTACTGCAAAGGACGCGGCAAGGTCAAAAGCGCCCTGACCATGAGCGTCGAAATCCAGCGCAAACTCTCGGAAATCCTCAAGAAGCGACAGCGCGACGAGTCGGACTTCCAGCTTCGTATCATGGTCCATCCCACCGTCCTCGAACGCCTCCGCACCGAGGACGAAAAGCTTCTGATCGAGATGGAAAAACGATACTTCGGCAAACTCTCCTTCCGGCCCGACCCGACCTTCCACGCCGAACAGTTCAAAATCGTCAACGTCGCCGACAACGAGGAATTGGTCTGTGTCGGCGGCTAGCCCGCATGTTTCGTGGGGCGGTCACCGACGCGAAGCCTTATGAAGTCTCCGGGCCAGCCCAACGCTTGATCCACCGCCCGGCGGACGGCCCTTGCCGGACCGTCCGCCGCGCTCCCACACCCGCCCCCGCATGCAGCCCTATCTCGACTTGCTCCGGCTCGTCCTCGAAACCGGCAAGCCAAAGCCCGATCGCACCGGGACAGGCACCCTCGCCCTCTTCGGCGCCCAATCCCGCTACGACCTCACCGCGGGTTTTCCGCTGGTCACCACCAAGAAGGTCCATCTCAAGTCCATCATCTACGAACTGCTCTGGTTTCTGCGCGGCGACACCAATGTCCGCTGGCTCAAGGAACGCGGCGTGAGCATCTGGGACGAGTGGGCCGATTCCCACGGGAGCCTCGGGCGCATCTACGGCGCCCAGTGGTGCGATTGGCGCACCCCCGACGGACGGTCCATTCACCAGATCAACGAGGTCATCGCCCAGCTCCGCCAAAATCCCGAGAGCCGGCGCCTGGTCGTCAGCGCGTGGAACCCCGGCGAACTCGACCGCATGGCACTCCCCCCCTGCCACGCGCTCTTCCAGTTCTTTGTCCAGGATGGCACCCTGAGCTGCCAGCTCTACCAGCGAAGCGCCGACCTCTTCCTCGGCGTCCCGTTCAACATCGCCTCCTATTCGCTCCTGACCCTCATGATCGCCCAGGTCTGCGGCCTCAAACCCGGCGCATTCATCCACACCTTCGGCGACCTCCATCTCTACAGCAACCACCTCGACCAGGCCCGACTCCAGCTCACCCGCCAGCCGCGTCCCCTCCCCGCCATGAAGCTCAACCCCGCCGTCAAAGACATCCACAGCTTCCGGTACGAGGACTTCGAGCTGACCGGTTACACCCCCCACCCTCCGATCAAGGCCCCCATCGCCGTCTGAGAGGGAACCGCATGAGCGCTTCGACCCTGAGGGCAACGGTCCGATCCCAAGCGCTCCGCAACTACGCCTCGCTAGGCCTCCTGCTGGGCGGCATTCTCATCGGCGCAGCCGCGGGAGCGCTGCTGCACCAGCGGGCCGCGGTC
>JAXGQW010000041.1:0-48655 GCA_040766265.1 Verrucomicrobiota bacterium | reverse complement strand
CGCAGATCCAGAAACGTGTCCCCGGGCCGCTCGACACGGAACACCCCCCGACGAAACACCGGGCTGGGCACGGTCCGCCGCGAAAACCGCAGCCGGCTCAGGTCCTCCATCGGCAAGGTGAAATGCTGCCACCCGTCAACGGCGTGCCGGCCAAGGCAACCTCGCCCAGGATGCCCTTGCGCTCGCCGTTCATGGCCTGCCCGAAATTGATGCGTCCGCTGTTCTCGACCAGCAACTCCAGGGTCGGCTCTCCGGCGGGCAGCCGCAGTTCGATCTGCTGGCTGCGTGGGTGTCGCCGGTCCATCGCTCCCATCCGATGACCGTTCACCAGCACCACGGCGTAATCGTGCAGGCCGCCAACCGTCAGCAGGCCCTGGACCGGCCCCTTCACCTTGCTCCGGTAGAAGATGTACCCATAGCTCTGGCCCAGAGCCTCCATGTTCACGGGTAACAGCCGCTCGACCGGTTGATCGAGCAGGTCCGCGATCGCCGCCGATTCGTTCAACTCGAATCGCCCAATCTCGATGGTCGCTGGGGAGGCAGGCGGCTCGGGCAACGTCGTGCCCGCCGGCAAGTGCCGCCGGATCGTTTCCCGCAGGACCTTGAACTTGTCCGTCGGTCGCCCGGCTTCGTCCAGAATGGCGTCGTAATCGTAGCTGGTGGTCGTCGGATAGTACTGTCCCGGGCCAACCCCGTTGGCGCCGTTGTAGAAACCGGGCGTCGTGCCGCCCTGAAACATGTAGAAGTTCACCGAGATGCCTCGGCTCAACATCCACTCGAGTTCCTGGGCAAGCTCCGGTGCGTAACCCCGGCGGTGATTACCGCCCCACGGATCGAACCACCCCACCCAGAACTCGCTGCAGAAGTACGGGCCGGTCGGATTCACCTTCCCGTACTCGGCGAACACCGAGGCGGCGTTCCGGGCCAGCGCAACGGCATTCAGACAGCCGGGGATCGAGCCCAGCCGCACGTGCTCCGACGACGGCCACGTGGTCGTAAAGAAGGGCACATCGAAGCCAGCCGCCAGCAGTTGGTCCCGCAAGCGTTCGAGGTGCCGCGGATCGCCTCCGTAGTTGCTGTACTCATTCTCGACCTGGATGAGCGTGATCGGGCCGCCCCGAGTTGCCTGGAGTCCGGCCAATTCGCGCCCGAGCCGCCGGAAGTACCGCTCGGTGGCTTGCAGGTACGGGCCGTAGTTCGATCGCAGGTGCATGTGTGGGTCGGCCAGCAGCCAGGCCGGCAGGTCGCCCAAATCCCATTCCCCGCAGACGTACGGTCCTGGCCGCAGGATTACGCTCACGCCTTCCTCGCCCGCTGTGCGCACAAAGGGTTCGTGCATAAACAACTTCCGGCTCAAACGCGGAATAAGCACAATATCCACAAGTGCACTTTCGCTGCCAAACGCGGCCTGATCTTTTAGAACCGGTCGTTAGAACAAGGTGAATCGCGATTCGACTCCATCTCGGCACGGTCTTTTTAAAATGTGAATATGATGCTGGACAAGCTCCAGGGAAGCGTCATATTCACATTATGAACATTGTCCGCTACCCGACCGACCGACTGGAACGTCTGCTGCGCGACCAAACAATCGCCACCATGCCGCAACTCAAACACGCCTTGGGCACCTCCGTCACCTTCACCGTCTTGCGCAAGCTGGCCCCCTTGGGATACCGCACCAGCTATTCGCATTGCGGGACCTACTACACACTGGATTGCATGGCCCACTACGATGAACGTGGGTTGTGGGCGTATCGCGGCATTCATTTTTCGCGGCACGGGACGCTGCTCAATACTGCGGCCTCGCTGGTCACCGACGCCCCCGCTGGTTACTTCAGCAACGAGCTGGACGACGTGGTGCACGTGGCCACCAAAGATGCCTTGCGGCACCTGGTGCAGCAGGATCGGATCGAGCGCCGGGAGCTGAGCGGACGCTATCTGTATTGCGCCAAGGAGCGCCAGCGGCGTCAGGAGCAATGGGCCGCGCGGCAGGCGCAGCAACGCCCCGACGATACGCTGCAGGCCGCCATTGTCCTCTTCTACAGTTTGCTCGATGAACAGCAGCGCCGGCTCTACGCCGGGCTGGAAAGCCTGGAATGGGGCCATGGCGGCGATCAACGCATGGCCCAGTTGTTGGGCCTGGATGTGGATACCGTCGCGCGGGGCCGAGCGGAGTTGTTGAGCGGCCAAGTGGTGCACGAGCGGGTGCGTCGAGTGGGCGGCGGACGACCGCGGGCCGAAAAAAAACGCCCGAAATCTTGAGCCAACTGCGCGCGTTGCTGCGCGAGGACACGGCGGGCGATCCGATGGGGCGGCGGGGACTTTGGACCGGTTTGCGCCTGGAGCAGATTTGCGACCGGTTGAAAGAGTTGGGGATCACGGTTTGTCCCCAGACCGTCCGGCGCTTGCTCGATGTGTTGGGCTACGCTTTACACGCCAACCGTAAGAGTCTCTCCGGTCCGCAAAGTCCCCAGCGCGATGCTCAGTTCCAATACATCCAGCACCAGCGCCAGGAATTCACTCGGAGCCGACTGCCGATCATCAGTGTCGACACCAAGAAGAAGGAAATGGTGGGCCCGTTCAAAAATGCGGGTCGGATCTGGAGCCGGGAGGCTCTGCCGGTCAACGATCATGACTTTCGCTCCCAGGCCAAGGGCATGGCCATTCCCCGCGGACTCTATGACCTGCTGGCCAATCGGGGCTCCGTTTTGGTGGGCACCTCGCATGACACACCCGAATTCGCCGTGGACGCCATCGTGGATTGGTGGCGCAGCGAAGGACGCAGACGCTACCGAGGCGCCCAGGAGTTGCTCATTTTGGCTGATAGTGGTGGAAGCAATGGAGCGCGCTCTCGGCTCTGGAAATACGCCCTCCAAGAAAAACTGGTGGATCCCTATCAGATGGGGGTGACCGTCTGTCACTATCCCACCGGGGCATCCAAGTGGAATCCGGTCGAGCACCGACTCTTCAGCGAGATCAGCAAGCACTGGGCTGGCCAGCCATTGACTGATTACGCCGACATTGTGCGCCTGGTTGGCGGAACGCGCACCAAGACCGGATTAGTCGTCAGGTGCACCCTGAGTGACGCGCACTACGCCACCAAAATCAAAGTCTCCGACGACCAAATGCGCAGCTTAGACTATCTCCCGCACCCGACCTTGCCCTGCTGGAACTACACACTTCTTCCGCGAATAAACCGGAATTAATTTTTGCATGGGCACAAAGGCCGCCACATCGGCCTCGCCATCGAAGCGAAACTCGCCCGGTCGCGGTTCGTGCAGGTTCCAGAACACGTACGTGGACACCGCATTGCAGCCCAAAGCCCGGGCCTTCTGCATACGGTCCTGCCAGTAGGCGTGAGGAATGCGGTAGTAGTGGAGTTCAGCGGAGATAACAGGGTAGCTGTCCGCGTCCCCATTGGCCTGGCCGTGGACTTGTGGCACCACTAGCCCAGAAGCAATTGATACGACGACGAACGTCACCACCAGCGCAAGGCAGAAGGTCACACCCCTCATCGAAGCCGATACATAGACGGAGCGCAATACACGCTGCCCTTCACCGGGACGACCGAAACCCCGATCCCGGTCGGTCGAACCAGACCGACTTCCTACTGCGCTCAATGGACCGCGCGTGACATCGTCTTCACAATCACCCGAACATCCCACAGAGAAGGCTCTGCGGGCGCATTTCTCATTACGACGCATCACACAGTCTCTCTACTACGGGTTGTTCGGAGCCGAGACCGAGTTGGAACTTGGCTTGGACCCTCGATCTACCATCACAATGGCGTTTGTCACCACGAGGGTGCAGGCACAAGGTGCGGACCACTCAACATCACCGTTGATTGGCTCGACGCGACCGCGCAGATAGCACCACCTGCCGTTCGCTCTCCCTCTGAACTTCATCGCGTTCGTGAGTCGCGACAGATCCAGCAGCACGCAGTTCTCAGCTATCCCGTTCTCCATCAACTCACTGCTGAAACTAATAACGTCATACTGGCCTATAGCCACCAAGCCATTGACGCTGACGTCTCGGCCATGGAACCGCAACGGATCAGCCACCAGCGCGACCAACGGTGTTAGCTTGGGGAATGGAAGCGGCTCCAGGACCGCCTCACTTCGGACCTTCGAGGCTCGACGCGGCTCTCCGGGGCGCATCGAAACCCAACATCCCCCAAAGCAGAGGAGCAACAGCAGGCACAGCCACCGGCTTATTCCTGTCGAGGTGCCGGCGCATTCATGTACAGCAAAGGAATCCGCGTTCTTCATAGCTCTCTCTCGTCGCCCATGGTGTCAAGGACTGTTACCCTTCCCTGCTGGTTGCTCATGTACGACTTCATGCCGGAACAGCCGCGTTCAGACCTTTCGTAACCCTGTAGAAACACAAGGTCCGGGCGAACAGGGAAGTACTCCTTCTCCGGATCGTCAGGCCTGTCTGTTCGGGGCGGTGGATTCTGGCGGTCTTTCTCCGGTGGATGGGTATGCCCTACCCCAATCGCCGCCATCGAATGCGGACACTCTGACTTGCCCAGAGGCACGTTGTGAGGATCCTCCGGTGGTGCGTAAACGGTAGTCCCTCCCACGATCGTGCCTTCGCAAGCACAACACATCAGTGCCCCCGCTTCCCGCCCTGTGGCTTGGGTGAAACGAAGCAGTTCGTCAAGTAGTAGTCGTGCATAATTGGCAGCGTCGGCTTCCGAGCAACGACACGAGTCGGCCAAACCCAAGACGTCCCAGTAGCTTGTAGGCGCGTTGTGCACAAAGCCATAGCACATCATCGAGTACGATGCCCGACTCTGAAGATCGTCATCGTCACCTTGCCCTCTCACGCTGCGAAACGCGTTGAACTCATTCTCAGCCAACGGATCGCGATTTAGCCACCTTCCGACGGCTGGCCCGTAATACCTGTGCCCGTAGTACACCAATCCCGACTGATAGTCGGTGTACTTCGTCGAGAACCGAATCGGATTGGCCTTGGCCATTGGGCCGCTGGCGCGGATCGGTTCGGCGAAAGGACCGTAATCGTACCGGGCGGTCACTGAACCGTCAGCGGCCTTCAACAACGCCGCCACGTTCCCGTTGCCGTCGTAGGCAGCGTGCTGGACGCCAGTCGGCAGCGTCTTCCCCTCGAACGTGCTCTGGTGGTTGTCCAGCCAGAGCAAGCCGCCCACGCCGCCCGCTCCCGTGATCGTCCCCGACAGGTCCGTCCCCCAGACGTACGTCCGCACCCTCGCGTTGCTCGCGTTGGCGTCCAGTTCCGCCACCAGGTTCCACCCATCGTACAGGAAGATCAGGTCCGATTGCTTCTGCCACCCGCCGCTGTACGTCGAGAACGTTTTCCGAATCCGCCGCCCCTGGTGGTCGTAATCGAAGGTGAGCTTCTGCCGGGCTCCAGCCGGGCTGTCCGTGTCCCGGATCATCTGCACCAGCCGATTCTCCCCATCCCACGTGTACGTCCACCGCCCGTCCTGGGTCAGGTTCCCGTCCGCGTCGTAGGTCGGGCTTTCGCTCGCCGCGGCCACGAACACCTCGTTCGTCTCGGCCTCGGTGGCGCCGTAAAGCGACTTCACCTCGATGCTCGGATACTGGACCGTGCTGTTCGGGACGTTGAGCGCGTGATGGAAATACTCCCCCTTCCGGGCGGCGGTGTACGTCGTGCCTCCGATCACTCGCACCGTGACGTTCGTCGTCCGGTTCGCAACCCCAAGCACGTCCACGTAGGGCGCCACCGAGCGGTTGGTGATCTGGTTGAGCCGGTTGTTGGCGTACGTGCTCACCGAGGAGGCCCGTCCGCCTGTGCTCTGGCGATTCCCGATCTCGTCGAACGCGTAGGCGAAGTCCTGTCCGGCGACCGGTGTCCCGTCGCCCCAATACCGCCGCCCCGCCACGACTTGGCCCAGTGCGTCGTAGCCGTAGACCCAATAGGATCCGTCGGCCAACGCCACCCGCGTGCGCTGGTTGGCCGAGTTGTACTGGTACTGGAACCCGATCGGCAGACTCGGTGCCGCAGAACCGTACGGTTTGGATGAGATCGACGTGAGCCGGTTGAGCCGGTCATACGCCCGGCTTACCGCCAAGCCCTGGCCTGTCCCGACGCCGTTCGTGCAGCCCAGCGTGCCGATCAGCATCGAGTTGGTGGGGTAGCCGTACGTTGCCAGATACGGCGAATCGCTCACCTTCCACAACCGCCCAGCGGTGTCGTACTGATAGCTGGCTGCCAGTTGTATGTTCGTCCCCTGGTTCGCGGCGACCGTATCCCGCCGCAACGCGCTGTCGTACGTCCAGATCAGGCTGAGGTTGGTCAGGGTCACACCGGTGTAGGCTTCGCTCAAGACTTGACCGGCATCGTTGTACGTCAGATCCGTCGTGATGTTCGCTCCGCCAGTCCCTTGCTCGATCTTCACCCGCCGCCCACGCCGGTCATACGTGTACACAACATCCGGCGTGCTGTCCGAGTAGTCGATGGTGGCCAGGTCTCCGGCGGTGTTGTACGTGTAACCGGTCGTCACCCCTCGCTTCCAGACCCGCGTCGCCAACCGCCCCGAGACGGTATCGGTGTAGACCGGTCCGGTGCTCCCCTCCTGGGTGGGTGGGCTGCCGGTGTCCGAGTCCGGGTAGTCCTTGGACTTGAGCCAACCCTGGTAGGTGTCGTAGTTCCAGCGGGTTGTAGCGCCCCCACCGGTCCCTTGGCCGGTGGTCTCGTTGAACTGCTGCCACGTAAACGGGTCAGTTCTTGATATTGGCATATCCGCAGGAGAGCTGCACCGCGCGGCGCCTCGGGGCGCACAGGCCGTGCATCGAGTCTGCCGGCGCGGTCCGTCACTCATGCATGTCGAGCGGCCGACAGGACTGATCTTCCGGGATGACAGAAGCTAGACGCGGGTCAGGTGGCGGTTGCGGCGCGGTGACGTCTGCGCCGCGCTGCGGGGTCTGTGGATCATCTGCTGTCCTGGCAGCGCCCAGGGGGGGGAGGGAGATAATATGACATAATCAAGAACTGACCCGTATTTGAATGGGCAAGTAACGATCCCGGCGGTGATTCGCGAACGGCTGAGTTTTGAGCCAGGGCAGATGCCGGACTTCGATGGGACGGCGACCGTCACGCCACCCAGGTTGGCGCGCAACTCCGGGGCGGTGACGATGGCGATCATGCGCGGGCCGAGCCCCTTGGGGGGCCGTGTCGCTGCGCTCAGGCAGTCTGTCCTCTGGCCCAGGCATCCGCCTCGAGAATCCTTTCGAGGGTCGGATGGGCCACGACCTCGTGCCGGTCCATCACAGCCGCCACGTGCGCGCTGATCTGCGGGAACGTCAGACGCCCTTCGCAGAACAGCGCCACCGCGACTTCATTGGCCGCGTTGAGCACCGCCGGCAACGTGCCGCCCACCTCGCCCGCACGGCGCGCCAGCGCCAAGGCCGGGAATCGGTCCGGATCCGGCTCCTGAAAAGTCAGGCTTCCGATCTGCGCCAGATTCGTCCGCACGCGCCCGCTGGGCACCCGGTCCGGATACGTCAGCGCGTACTGAATCGGCAAACACATGTCCGGGGTCGAGAGTTGAGCGAGGATCGAGCCGTCGACGAACTCGACCATCGAATGCACGACGCTCTGGGGATGGACCACGACCTGCACCTGATCCATCTCGAGACCGAAGAGCCAGCGCGCTTCAATCATCTCGAGCCCCTTGTTGAACAACGTCGCCGAGTCGATGGTGATCTTCGTTCCCATTACCCACGACGGATGCCGCAGCGCCTGCGCCATCGTGATTCGATCGAATTCCGAGCGCGGCGTGTTTCGGAATGGACCGCCGGAGGCAGTCAGCCAAAGACGCCGGACCGAACTCATCGGGTTGTTTCCAAGGCATTGGGCGATCGCCGAATGCTCGCTGTCCACGGCCAACACACGGACTCCGAAGCGCTGCGCCTCCCGCATCACGATCTCGCCCGCCATCACCAGGATTTCCTTCGAGGCAATGGCAATGTCCTTGCCCGCGCGAATGGCCGCCAGCGCCGGCTGCAGCCCCGCTGTGCCCACGATCGCGATCAGCACGATGTCGGCTGAGGGCAGGGTGGCCAGTTCAATCAGCCCTTCCGCGCCGGCGCAAACGCGGCTCGATGCCCCCACCATCTCCCGCAGCGCGGGTGCCCGGTCCGGATTGCCGATCGAGACGGCCTCGGGCTGAAACTTGCGGCTCTGCTCGACGAGAAGGTCCGTATTGTTTCCCGCCGCCAGACCCACCAATCGGACACGGTCCGGCAGGTCTTCCGCCACCTTGATGGTGCTGGTCCCGATCGAGCCGGTGCTGCCCAAGACAACGACGTTCTTCATGAATGGCGCCGCTCATCGTAACAGCCCGCCCTTGGCCAAGTCCAGAGCCGCCCGGCTTCAGTTCGCAAGCACATGCCGAAGGTAAAGATACATCAGCGGGGCATTGAACAGGATGCTGTCCAGCAGGTCCAGGATGCCCCCGATGCCGGGAAAGAGCCGGCCCGAGTCCTTCACCCCCGCCTCCCGTTTCAACAGAGACTCGATCAGATCGCCCACGACGGCCGAGAGGCCCAGGAGCACGCCGAGAATGACCGCGTGCCCGCTGTTCATGCCGATCAACCGCCCTTGGGCCAGCATGACAAAGACCACGCTCGCCACCGTCGAGGCCAGGATGGCGCCGGCAAACCCTTCCCAGGTCTTTCCCGGGCTGATGCGGGGGATCATCTTGTGGCGTCCGATCAATGACCCCACAACGTACGCTCCCGTATCGCTGCACTTGGTGACCAGCACGAAGTAGATCAGAAAAAGCCGTCCGTTCGCTTCCGGATAAAAGTGGATCTTCTGGACGAAATTGAACAGCCACCCCACATACATCAGGCCAAAAAGTGTCGTCGAAATCGCCGTCAGACCGGCAGGATTGGATTTGGACACCAACTGACGCACGCACAGGCCCAGGACGAACAGGACCAGGAACCCGGTCTCGAAGTCGTTCGCCTGCCCGAGGACGTTCTGCGGCCCCCGCCAGCCCGAAAGGCAGGCAAATGTGCCTCCGAGCAGCAGCACCCCCCCCGCAATCCCCCAACGCTTGAAGCACGCCAGCCCGCGCTTCTCGATCAACCCGTAGAACTCGTCCAATCCCGCCCCTCCCAACAGCACGATCAGGCCGATAAAACAGACGTCGGCCACGACCCGATGCGGCGCAAAGAGGGCGGCGAGCACGACCCCCCACAGGAGAACCGTGCTCGAAAGCCGGCGCACAAACGTGGCCCCTTTCGACAAGGGCGGCGCGGTCGATGCTGGGACCTCGGACATCGACGAACGGATACCCCATTTCCCGGCCCGGTGTCGAGCGCGCGGTGGGAGATGGGAGATGGGAGATGGGAGATGGGAGATGGGGGGCTTTCGCATTTCGTAGTTTCGAGGGACCGGCCTTCCGGCTAGAGTCACGCCATGCGCAAGACAATCCTGCGTTGGCGGGCCAATTTCTTTACCGGCCTGCTGGTGGTGATGCCCGTTGTGGTGTCACTCGCCATTGTCCTCTGGCTGTTCAGCGCGGTGTCCGGGGTGACAAACTCGTTGCTCTTTTTTTTGCCCAAGACCCTGACGCACGCGGGAGAGGGACAGGGACAGATGAGCTGGTACTGGAGTGTCCTCGCCCTCCTCATTGGCTTCCTTTTGGTGGCGATCGTGGGCCGGGCCACCCGCAATTACGTCGGGCGGCAACTCATTCGGGGTGTCGACCGACTGATGTCGAGCGTCCCGCTGCTCAACAAGATCTATGGCACGCTCAAACAGGTCAACGAGGCCTTCACCTCGACCCAGAAATCCTCGTTCAAGCAGGTCGTGCTCATCGAGTACCCGCGCAAGGGCATCCATTCGGTCGGCTTTCTGACAAACGACGACATTCCCGAAGCCTCGGTCCGGCTGGGCCGGACCATGGCGGGCGTGTTTGTTCCCACGACGCCCAATCCCACAAGCGGATTCCTCGTGGTGGTGCCCCACGACCAGATCATCCGGCTGGATATGACCGTGGCCGACGCCTTCAAGTACGTCTTCAGCCTCGGATCCGTCGCGCCAGAACTGCGCGCTCCGCCCGTTGTGGAGAGCCGCCAGATCCCAGAATGACCATCGAGCGCGCCACAGGCCTCGTGCTCCGCACCCGGCCCCTGACCGAGACAAGCCTGATCGTGCACTGGATCACCCCGGATTGCGGGCGCCTGGCCACGGTCGCCAAGGGCGCACGCAGACCCACCTCGCCGTTCCGCGGCAAATTGGACATCTTTTATCTCGCTGAGTTCTCGTTTCAGCGCAGCCGCCGCTCCGATCTGCATACGCTTCGCGAGGTCGGCCTGCGCCAAACTCATCCCCATCTCCGCGAGGACTACGCCAGGCTCCGGCAGGCGGCTTACGGGGCCCTGCTTGTCGAGCAGATGACCGAGGCCGACACGCCCTTGCCGGTCATTTACGATCTGCTGGTCCAACTGGTGGACTGCCTCGATTCCGACGGCGCCCGGCCCCAGTACGTGCTGGCCTTCGAACTCAAGCTGCTCGCCGAGGGCGGCCAAGCCCCCGACTGGGGGGCCGCCCGGCTTGCTTCAGCCAGCCGCGATCTGGCTCGGCAACTCGCGGCAATCGAACTGCACGAAGCCGCGCGGCTCGACCCGCCGTCGAAAGCGCTGGCTGAAGTGGGAACATTTCTCGAGCGATTCCTTGTTTGCCATCTGGATCGCGTTCCGCGGGGGCGCGACGAGGCGATTGCAGCGCGTTCGCCTACTGAAAGCCCAACAGACGCCCGCCCTGGAAGGTGAGGAAGGCTGCCATCCACGCCAACGCCCCGAGATAGGCCCACTGGAACAACGGCCACTTCCAACCGTTGGTCTCGCGCCGAACGATCACGACGGTGCTGGCGCACTGCAGCGCGAAGACATAGAAGACCATCAGCGAGATCCCCATCAGCATCGTGTACTGGGGCCGGCCGTCCGGGCGAACCTGGCGGCGCAGCGTCAGCGCCAGGCTCTCGCCCTCGGCATCCTCGCCGCGGCCCACGTTGTACACAACCGACATTGTGCTCACGAAGACCTCGCGCGCGGCAAACGAGGTGATGATCCCGACGCCGATCTTCCAATCGAATCCCAGCGGGCGAATGATCGGTTCGATCCATCGGCCCATGTGTCCGGCAACGCTGTTGCGCAGCCGGGCGCCGGCTTGCTCCCCGCCCAGCCGCTCGATCTGTTCGCGAAAGGCGCTGTGCTCCGGTTCCGATCTGCTCTCGGCCAGACGGGCTTCGAGTGTGCGGCGCGCCTCCGCGTATGGCCTCTCGACGTCGGCGCTGCGCGGGTAACTGGCAAGGAACCAGAGCAGAATGTTGATTCCCAAAATGACCGTCCCCGCCTGTTGCAGAAACAGCGCGGCGCGGTCCCACATGTGGCGCAGAACTGCCGTCAGCATGGGACGCCTGTAGGGCGGCAACTCCATCACAAGCATCGGCGTGCGGCCCTTGAGCAGGGTCCGCTTGAAGATCCAGGCCGCGGCCAGCGCCGCCACGGTCCCGAGCGCATACATGCTCAAGAGAGTCAGCCCCGGCCACTTGATGAAGCCCAGCGCCCGCGTGTCGGGAATGCAGGCGGCAATCAGCACCGTGTAGACCGGCAGCCGCGCCGAGCAAGTCATCAGCGGGGCGATCAGGATCGTCACCAGCCGGTCCCGCGCATTCTCGATCGTCCGCGTCGCCATGATGCCGGGGATGGCACAAGCGAAGGAACTCAGAAGCGGGATGAAGCTCTTGCCGTGCAGGCCCACCTTGTTCATGAGCCTGTCCATGATGAAGGCCGCCCGGGCCATGTAGCCCGTGTCCTCGAGCAGGCCGATAAACAGAAACAACAGGCAGATTTGCGGCAGAAAGACGACCACCGCCCCCACACCGGCGATCACCCCGTCCACCAAAAGGCTGCGGAGGTCGCCGGGGGGCAGCATGTGGGCCACCCCGCTGCCCAGCCAGGTCACTCCGGCTTCGAGCGCGTTCATCGGCAGCTTCGCGAACGCAAAGATGCTCTGGAACATCAGCGCCATCAGCGCCGTGAAAATGACAAGGCCCCAAACCCTGTGCGTCAGCACCCGATCCAGACGATCGCTCGGCGTCTCCTCCGCCACAACGGATTCGGTGACCGCTGCATCGTAAATCGCAGACACCCGGGCGTACCGGGATTCGATCGGCAGCGTTCGCCAATCGAGTCCCGCCGCCTGCAATCGTTCCCGGGCCGCAATCACGGAATCACGCACAGCCGGCCCGTAGAGGGCGGGAACGGACACCAGGCTTTTCTCGTCCGAGAGAATCAGCCGCGCCGCCGGGCGCGCGGATTGGGTGCGGTTGGCGAAGGCCTTCTCGGACAGGAGTTGAGCCAGGGCTGCCGCCTCCTGCTCGAAAGGATCGGGCAGGTTTGCGAAAAGGGGGACCGGCCCCGGAGCGACCTCGCCTCGATGCACGGAGAGAATCCGCGATCGCAGGGCGGCCACCCCCTTTCGCGTGCTGGCGACTGTTGGAAACACCGGCACGCCAAGCTGCTTCTGCAGCTCCGCCGCATCAACCAAATGCCCGTTGTCGCGGGCCACATCCATCATGTTCAACGCCACCAGCGTCGGATAGCCCAACTCGACGACCTGGGTCGCGTAGTAGAGATTCCGCTCGAGGTTCGAAGCGTCCACCACAACCACAATCAGGTCCGGCGGCGGCACGTCCTGCACCCGGTGAAAGAGAACGTCCCCCGCAATCTGCTCGTCCAGCGATTGCGGACAGAGGCTGTAGGCCCCCGGCAGATCGAGAACATGGATCGGCGACGCGGCGTCGGCGCCCGTCAAACGCCCCTCCCTCCGCTCCACAGTGACCCCGGCGTAGTTCCCCACTTTCGCGCGCAATCCCGTCAGGGCATTGAACAACGTCGTCTTCCCGCAGTTCGGATTGCCCGTGAGAACCACCAGGAACGGGGCCCCGCTTTTGGCCGAAGCCTCGGTTGGGGCTGGTCTGAAATGACGTATGATACGGCGCACGGCTTCGGAGGCGATCATGGGAGGCGAGGCGGCCTCACCCGGACTCTGGGCACAGATGCATGCTCCCCCGCCGGCAGGCCGGTCGAGGGCAAGAGGATTTTCGCCAGGCGGTTCAGGCCGCTCTCCGCTCCGGTGGAAGCGGTTCGACCCAGATGCTGTCGGCCAGCCCGGCGCTCAGGCCGAAGCGGACGTTGCAGACCTGACACACCACGCTGCGATTTCGCAAGAGAAGGCGGATCTGCTGTTCCTCGCAGAAGCCCATCTCGCGCAGCCGCTGACACTGCGCCGGTTCACCAAGCAATCGCTTGATGCGGACGCATGTGCCCGCCCGCACCTTGCTGAGCGGACATGTCATCCGGCTCGAGCAGGGAGGGACGGCTGC
Organism: Verrucomicrobiota bacterium; assembly: GCA_040766265.1. GTDB lineage: Bacteria > Verrucomicrobiota > Verrucomicrobiia > Limisphaerales > J093 > MWFF01. The sequence goes on along the minus strand of JAXGQW010000041.1, from coordinate 35,250 downwards.
GGCATTTGTGCTCACGGGCGGCACCGTAGCGGAATTGAGACTTGGTTGCAAGAGGCTTCTCGGCCCGGCGCTTGAGCCAAGTCAATCCCTGCCCCCAAAGACGCCGCCGCCCACGCCGCCGCATCCCCCGCGCGCCAACCCATCTTTGGGCTCGACCGCTCGTCTCCGATGGCCATTCTGTCCGGGCGTATGAATCTCTGGATATGCCCGGCTTGGGGGCCTCTGCGGTGCATTGCCCCGCGACTGCCCCTCCTCCTCCTCCCCGCCCTCGTCGCAGCCTTCGCCGCGGTCACCGCCCTCTCGGAAACACCACCCCCCATCCGAGCCCGATGGATTTGGTCGCAGGGCGGGGACGTCCACGCCTATAATCAGACCGTTGTCGCCCGCAAACTGGTCGACCTGCCCCCGTTGCGCCAGGCCACGCTGCGCATCACAGCCGACAGTTTCTACCGGGTGTCGATCAACGGCGTCTGGGTGAACGACGGCCCCGCGCGAGCCTGGCCTGAACACTACCAGTACGACGTTCTGGATGCGACACCGTTCCTGACTGAAGGGTCGAACGAAATCCGCGTGATCGCCAGACACTACGGGGTTGGCGACTTTCACCGCATCCCCCAGCAGGCCGGCCTGCTGGCTCAACTCGACATGGTCGATCGCGACGGCGCCGAATCGACCGTCATCACGGATGGATCCTGGGAAATCGCCCCGGCCAGCGCGTGGATTTCGTCGACACCCAAGGTGAGCATCCAGATGGCCCCGATGGAAATCTACGATGCGCGGCTGGAAGACAACCTCGAGTTCGCCAAGGCCGCGGTGTTGTTCGACGCCGACCGGGGGCCGTGGGAGAATCTTGCGCCGCGCGAGACCAGGTTGTTGACGAAACAACCGTTTGCGTTGAAGGCGTTCCTCGACGCCAGAATCGTCAAAGCGGATGGCTGGAACTACCTCATGCCCGCCGCGCGTCTCGTGAACCCGGGCGTTATCGAGGCCAACCACACCGTCAGTCAGGCCTGCGGCATGGCCGCTCTCATCGAGGCCCAGGAGACCGTCACCCTCCAGATCGAGAGCGAAGGCATGGCCGTCGCCGTGGATGGACGGCGCAACGACAAGAATGCGTTCTCGCTCGCGCCCGGACGCCACCTGGTTCTGGCCTTTGTGCGCGAGGTCTGCGATCACGAAAAACACAAAGGCGTGCGCTTCATGAATCCCCGCGGTTTCAGGCTCGAAAACCCGATGCAGTCCGGGTCTTCGAATCCGTGGGTCTTTTTGCGGTTTCCCGAGTTTGCCTTCGCCACCAACGACCTGAACTGGATTGGGTTTCGACACGAGGACGCCCGGGTCTCCGCAATCATCGATCGCTACCGGAATGAAACGGAGCAACTGCTTGGCGAAGTCGCTGATCCGGAGTCATTCCGCGACCGGCTGGGCCGCCGGGCGGAGTCGATGCAACAAGACGCCATGTTTGTCCAGGATCCGACCTGGCAGTTCCAGCGGCGGCAGGTGGTGGGTGATGCGCGCCCCCTGGTCGCCGAGCCTGCCGGGCTCATGTATGACCACGCCGAAGTCACGGTGGTGGAGCCCAGCGCAGACGGTGACGTCGAGTTGCTCTACGACCTGGGCGAGCAGAGTTGCGGCTACTACTGCTTTGACCTGCGGGCCGAGGCCGGCGTGGTCGTGGACATCTTCGGGGTCGAGTACATTGCGCCCGACGGACGCATTCAGCATTCCTGGGGCAACCGCAACGGCTTGCGCTACATCACCAAAACCGGCGTCAACCGCTTCACCTCGCTGAAGCGGCGTTCGGGCCGTTACCTCTTCGTCACCCTGCGCAACCAGAAGGCCCCGGTGACATTCCGAAACCTCTCGCTCATCGAGTCCACCTACCCCGTCCATTATGGCGGCACGTTCGCCTGCAGCGACTCGCGCCTGAACGAGATTTGGACCATCTCGACCCGCACGCTGAAGCTGTGCATGGAAGACACCTTTACGGACTGTCCGCTCTACGAACAGACCCATTGGGTCGGCGACGCCCGCAACGAGTCGCTGTTCGCTTACGGTGTCTTCGGCGCAACCGACCTCGCGCGCCGCTGCATCAACATCACAGCCCAATCCCTCGATCGTTACCCCATCGCCGGCTGCCAGACCCCTTCGGGCTGGGATGTGCTGCTCCCCGCCTGGAGCTTCCTCTGGGGGCTGTCAACCTGGGACTACTACTGGCACACGGGCGACCTCGAATTCCTGCGGGGCATCTACCCGGCTGTGATCCGCAACCTTCAAGGGGCGGAGACTTTCGTGAACGATCGCAACCTGTTCAGCGCGCCCTTCTGGAACTTCTTCGACTGGGTCAACATCGATCAAAGCCCAAAGACCGTCCTCCACAACAGCATGTTCCTCGTCGGCGCCATCGATGCCGCGCTCAAGGAAGCCGAGATCCTCGAGGACCCCTCCCACGTCCCGTGGCTCAAGGCGTTCCGCGCCCGGCTCGTCCAGGGCATCAACGCGCTCTGGGATCCCGCCCGGAATGCGTACCCCGACAGCATCCGCGACGACGGATCGATCAGCCCGAGCACCTGCCAGCACACCAGTTTCCTGTCGCTGCTCTACGATGTCGTCGACCCCTCCAACGCCCCCGCCGCCCTGCGCAATCTCACCGCGCCGCCGGAGACGATGGTGCGGCCCGGGTCGCCCTTCGCGGTCCTCTACCTGTACGAAGCCTTCGAGAAGCTCGGCCTCGACGACGAGATCATCAAAGACATCTACAAGAACTACCTGCCCATGATCGAGGCGGGCGCCACGACCGTCTGGGAGAGCTTCCCAAGCGGCACAACCGGCGGACGCGACTGGCCCACGCGCAGTCACTGCCATGCGTGGTCTTCAGCCCCGACCCGGTTCCTCAACCGCATCGTTCTCGGAGTCAGGGAGACTTCCGCCGGCGGACGCAGTCTCCGCGTCAGCCCGCGCTTGAGCGGGCTGACATGGGCCAAGGGAAGCGTCGTGACCCAGCAGGGCCTGGTGACGGTGTCGTGGAAACGAACCGGCGATACCCTCGATCTCGCCTACTCCGCGCCGGCTGGCGTTGCCGTCGAGTTCAAGACCAACGAGACTCTCGCCGGCCTCACCCTCACGGTGAACGGGAAGAAGATCTAACCCGCATCGCAGTCATCTCGCGAAGTCTGACCGGCCTGTGCGCTGACGGGTTGCGAAATGTGCGGGCTCTCAGAAACCCGCGCCCCAAAGAGTTGGACCCAATCTCGACCACACTGTGTTGGCGTGCCCGACGCGCCCAAGGGGCTGGGGCGCATCCCGGCTTTGCTGAACCGATGAGCCGATTCTCCTTGCCGGGCGCGGGTTTCACAGACCCGGAAATCTCACCCGCAGACCGTCCGGAATGCCGCGATCGCCCCACTGGTGAGATTTCCGGGTTAGCGCGAGTTGACACGCGTGTCGTGTTCGCCCGCCCGATCCGACAATCCGTCCGCATGCGGCGGATCCTGGATGCTGTGCTGATGCAGATCGTCGTGATCGGTGATGGATTCGAGATGCGTTGTCACGTGGGCGCGGGGTTCGATCGTCTGTTCAATGACCCGCTCGATGGCTGTCGCCTGCCGATGCGCCTCGACAAGCGAAGTCTCCGCCGGGAAAATCAGGTGCACTTCCACCGAATGCGCGTTTCCGATGTTCCGATGGCGGAGCTGGTGATAGATCAGACCCCGCTGGGCCGTCTCGCGATCGAGGATTGTCTCGAGCTGCTTCTGCACCGCGGGATCGGCTTGGTCCATCAACCCTCCGAACGCGGAGCGGATCAGGCTGCCTCCCGCCCAGAGAATGTTGATCGCCATGAAGATGCCGCAGATCGGATCCCACGGCTGCCAGCCGGTGAGCATGGTCAACGCCAATCCCACCAGCACCGCCGCGCTGGTCCAGCAGTCGGTCAGCACATGCTTGCCGTTGGCTTCGAGTATCAACGCGTTCTTCCGACGCCCGATCCAGACCAGATAGCCTCCGAGCAGACCGTTGATCCCGGCCGCCACCGCGGTCAGGAGCGTCCCCAGCCCCAGCCGCTCGAGCGGCTGTCCGAGGATCCACTTGTGGATGGATTCATAGAGGATGTAAATCGCGGCCAGCGCGATCATCCCCCCCTCGAAGCCGGCAGAGAAGAAGGAGATCTTGGCATGGCCGTAGAGGTGCGAATCGTCAGCCGGCTTGAACGACAGCCGCAGGCTCACAAAAGCGAATGCCACCGCCGCCACATGCACCACCGACTCCGCCGCATCGCTCAAAATTCCCGCCGAACCGGTCAGAAGATACGCGCTGACCTTGATGACAAACATCAACACCCCGACCGCAAGCGAGAGGCTCATGGCCATTTGCAGTGCTCTGCGGTCCTGCGCCGAAGCGATAGGGTGGTCCACGGGCCCTGAGCGTACCGGTTTCTCCCCGTTCCGGAAGCCTGAAAAGCGCTTTACAAAGCCCGGCTGACGGATAACCTGACGCCCAACAAACGATCTTTATGCGTAACAAGATTTTTCCCATGGTTGCGGCGCTCACGGTGCTCTTTGCGGCGGGCTGCGCCGGACCGGAAAAGAAACTCGGTCGCGGCATCAACAATCTCACTGAATTTGCCCGGCTGGGCGAAATCAACCGTTCGGTCGAGCAGACCTTCCTTTGGGACGGCCCCCAAAACGCCTACACCACGGGTCTCATTCGCGGCATCAATCGAAGCCTGGTTCGAACCGGAGTTGGCCTGTACGAGGTCGTGACCTTCCCCATCCCCAGCTACGACCCCGTCCTCCGCCCAGGCGGTCCGATCCTGCACGACGCGTCGGTCAATCCGACGCACGCCGCCAGCTACACGCCGCACATGATCTCCTCGTCGACGTTCGAGCCCGATGCCGCCCTCGGCTTCAGCGGCGGCGATATCGCGCCGTTCGTCCCGGGCAGCCGGTTCCGCATTTTCGACTATTAGTCCCAGCATTTCCCCAGGGCGCCAACGCATCTGTTGGCGCCTTTTTTGTTATGCCCGTCGAGCGCCTTTCGCCCTGCAAGGTCAACCTCTGCCTCAACGTTCTGGGGCCGCGCCCCGACGGTTACCACAACCTCGAGACCGTCATGCACCCGCTCGCCCTCTCCGACCGGCTCGAGTGCGAGCGGACCGGCACGCGCGTCGTCCTGACCTGCACCCGCCCCGACTTGCCGGTCGACAGCTCGAACCTCGTCGTCCGAGCGGCAAACGCGTTTCGTGACGAGGCCGGCCTGACGGACGGCATTCGAATGCATCTCGACAAGCAGGTGCCCATGGCGGCCGGCCTGGGAGGTGGCAGCGGCAACGCCGCCGCCGCTTTGCTGGCGCTCAACGAGTTGTTCGGCTTCCCGCTCGGCCCGCAGCAGTTGGCGCGCCTGGCTGCGCAACTGGGCTCCGACGTCCCCTTCTTCCTCCAGTCCAAGCCAGCCCTCGCCACAGGCCGTGGCGAGATCATTGAAACGCTCGATTGGTTTCGGGCCCTCGAGGGCGCGTGGATCCTGTTGGTCCATCCCGGCTTCGGCATCTCGACCGCTTGGGCCTATCAGAACCTCAAGCGATTCCCCGAGGCCCTTCACGGCCAGCCCGGACGCGCCCAACGGCTCGTCGAGAGCCTGCAATCGAGACCGCTCGACGAGGCGTCCGCCGACTTCTACAACAGCTTCGAGGGGCCGGCATTCGAAAAGCACCCGATCCTGGCTTTGTACAAGGAGTTCCTTCGTGAGGGCGGGGCGAACGCTGCCCTGATGTCGGGAAGTGGTTCCGCCGTGTTCGCTCTGGCCACGAGCCTGGATGCAGCGAGGGCCTTGCGCGATCGCTTTCTCGCGCGCTTCGGGACAAGCCCGTGGACCGAGATGTTGCCTGTTGGCCCTTCGTACTTGTGACGGCTCAGGTCCTTTTGTTTCGGAGTTCCTGATCGGTCTCCCCCGCGTCGGGGCATCTGACAGTTGTCGGTATTCTGTCGCCCGGTGAGGGCGCGCCTACAACGGATGGATACTCCCGCTGTAGGCCGCGTGCCCCCACGCGGCGCAAACTCCATTCCCACCGAAAACTTACAGATGCACTGCCCCGCGTTGCCCCGCCCACTTTTGGCTTTGCGCACGCGTCAGATCGCCGGTAGCTTAACCGCGGGTTGTCCGATGGTGTAAAGGTAGCACAGAGGTCTTTGGAGCCTTTAGTCCAGGTTCGAATCCTGGTCGGACAGCCACAAAAGCTGAGGAAATCGAAGAGGAGCCACGGATGGAACACCGATGAAACACGGATGGACGGGCTCGGTCGACATCCCAGTTGAGCCTGGTGAAAGAAATCCGTTCGAGGAAATCCGTTTCACCTTGCCTGGCCTCTCCGGGCCGAGCAAACTCGGGCGACACCGAACACGCCAATCCCCATCACCTATGTCCCTCACACGCCGTCAATTCCTCCGTCGTTCGTCTGTCGCAGCCGCGACGCTGGCCTTGCCGATGGCCGCCGGCTCGCGCGTCCTGGGCGCCAACGAAGAGATCCGCATCGCCCTGGTTGGCTGCGGAATCCGGGGCGGGACCCACGTCGCGGAGTTCGGCAAGCAGCCGGGCGTGCGCATCGTCGCCGTCTGTGACCCGGACCGTGAACGCGTGGCGTCCTTCGCCAAAAGGGTCGAATCGGGTCACGGCAATCGTCCGGTCGAGGTGGACGATGTGCGGCGGTTGATGGAGAGGAAGGATTTCGATGTGGTGGCGGTGGCCACGATGCAGTACTGGCACGCGCTGCCGACGATCTGGGCCTGCGAGACGGGCCGGCACGTGTACGTCGAGAAGCCTCTGGCCCATTTCATCTGGGAGGGCCGGCAGATGGTCAACGCGGCCCGCAAGCACAACCGGCTTGTCCAGGTCGGCACGCAAGGCCGCTCGCGGGGCACGGACCAGCAACTGGTGCAGTACCTCAAGTCAGGCCAGTTGGGCAAGATCCAATACATCGTCTGTTTCGCCAACAAGGCGCGGACCGCGATCGGCAAGCGCAGCGAGCCACTGCCGATTCCCGAGACGCTCGATTACGACCTGTGGTGCGGCCCGGCCCGCCAGGAGCCGATCTACCGCGACCGGATTCAATACGATTGCAGTTTCACCTGGAACATGGGCGACGGCGAGTCGTGCAACCAGGGGGTTCATGAGATCGATGTCGCCCGCTGGGTGCTGGGGGAAACGACCTTGCCGCGGCGCGTCATGAGCGTCGGCGGCCGCTTCGTCTTTGACGACGCGGGCGACGTGCCGAACACGCAGATCATGTGCTACGATTACCCGTCGGCGCCGATCCTGTACGAAGTGCACAACCTGCGGGCCGGCAAAGACACCCAGACCATGCCGTTGTTCCGGGGCTCCGGCGTCGACACCTGCGTTCAGTGTGAGGGAGGGTACGCCATGATGCACGCAGGGGTCGTGCGTGACAACCAGGGGAAGGAGATCAGGAAGTTCAGCGGCGGAGAGGATCATTTCGGCAATTTCATCCGCGCATTGCGGAGCGGGAAACGCGAGGACCTGAACGCCGAGATTCTCGAAGGCCATTTGTCCACCAACATCTGCCACGCGGGCAATATCTCGTACCGCTTGGGGCGGCGCGCCTCCGCCGCCGAGGTTCGGGCGCAGATCGGGGACCTGCCCCCGTTCGCGGAGATGTTTGCCCGCTACCTCGAGCACCTCAAGGCCCACGCCATCGATCCGGGCGAGTCGATCCTCGGCCCGTGGCTCGAGTGCGACCCGGCCCGCGAATGCGTCAAGGACAACCCCCGGGCCAACGAGTTTGTCAGAGGCTTCTACCGTAAGCCGTTTGAAGTGCCGGAGGTCACGGCCTGATGCCGGAGATCCGCCTCTGCCGCTTGGATGACGAGGCGTCCTTCGCCGCCCTCCGCGAGTTTTTCGAACACGATAACCCCGGCCTGCGGCTCACGCGGGTGTCGGTGGATGGGAGCGGCGACCTGCGGTCCGAGTGCGGCGGCATGCGCGTATTCTGGATCCACCGGGGGCGAGGCGAGGTGTTCCTGCCCCGCGGGTATCGCACGCAGGAAGGCGACGGGGCGCCCCTCCCGGACCAGTACCGGGCCGACGCCCTCGCCCCGGCGCTGGCCGAGACGCTGCAGTTGCTCGAGAGCGGTCTTTCGTCGCTGTCCCCGGCCGCTCGCGTGCCCGTGGCCGCCATCCTCGGCCGCCGCAGAGAAGGCACGTTCGTTGGCGACTGCCTGGGCGAACTCTGGAAACTCGACCACGTGCCGGAGCCGTGGTCCACCGACGAACGGGTTGTGACGGCGCTGCGTTCGCTTTATCAGGTCTATCGCCAGCACGGCTTCTCGACGAAACAAGTCGACTCCTATGAGCCGCTGATGGAGGGCGACCAGATCGTCGCATGCGCCCAGGAGGCGATCCCGGTGCGTGGCTGCTTCCAATGCCTGGCCATCGAGAACGTCAGGCGAACGGCCAGCCCCGTATCGACCGTCCGCCGCCTGCGGTTTCTGGCCGACACGGCGGGCGGCTGCAACCCGGACTTTGATCCCTTCCGTCGCCTGCCGCTGACTTGGTTCTACAACTATCCGGGCGAGACGGGCGACGGGCTGAACTGGGTCAACAGCCACATGGTGAACATACCCAAGGAGACCTCGCCGTCGCATTTTCATCCGCCCAAGGCCGTCGGCGGCGCCAGTGGGATCCCGCAGCGCGAGATGTATCTGGTGTTGAATCCGGTCGCCTACCACCTGAACACCTGGGGCCGTTCGCCTTCGTTGATCGTGTTTCCCGACCTGCGGGACCTCCGCCGTTACGAACAGCATCCACTGGAGCCGGGCCTTTTCATCTACATCCCGCCGGGCACTGGTCACCGCGGCCTGGACGTGTTTGTCAACGTGCTGACCATCCCCGGTTTCAAGCCGCACAACGAGTACTACCTCGACCGCGATATCCGCGATGCCGCGGGCGGCGCGGCGCCGTTCAACGAGAACCTGCTCGGCGCAAAAAACTACAAGCGGATCGAAGACCTGTTGCTGACAGACCTCTAACGAGCCAGGGCCGCCAGCGCCCATTTCTCACCAGTCTTGCTCAACGCAAAGCCGGTGTCGGCGAAGGAGGCCGCCATGCGCGCTAGCCAAGCAAAGCCGCGCCCCCTCGAGAGAGAAGGACGGTGAACAGAGTGTTGGAACCAGTCGTTTCCTTTTCATGAATTGGCGCTGCAGGCGACAGCCCTTGCATCAGGGCTTGCAGGCAGGCCGCGCTTTTGGCGAACGAGGGACATGTCAAATCCATTCCTTCACCTGTAGAACGGAGCGTTGCGGCGGGTCGGGCGGCCATGTCCGCGGTCGGGTTGGCTCTGGTCCTGGCCGCCGTCGGAAGGCGGCCAACGCCCCGGCAATACCGCTGCCCGAACATCCACGGCCGACTTCGAGCGCGTCGAGTGGGTTGTAGTTCGCAGCAGTTCCCTGGCGAGTTCCGGTTCGACCAGGTTGACGCAGCGGGCGTGGCGAGCAGGTTGAGCCGCCGGACAGGAGGCGTTCCTTCAGATCACCGTCGTTTCCTGGGGCTCGGCCTTGTCCGGGGTCGGAAACGGAGCAGACATCGGCTTGGTATTCCCGGCAGATCCGTGTACCCGGCGCGGAATGGCGAAGTGTACGTCTTCCTCGTGGTCTGGGGCATCCAGGTGGCCCGGCCGCGGGCCGTCGATGGCGGTGATCGAGAGGAACACCGCGGCGGTGCACGCGGTGCAGTGGGATCTGACGCCGGTCGTCAAGTGGGGCGAGGATCAGCGGTTGGTTTTGCGTGTCGATGACACGCCGCATGCCTTCAGAAACCGAAGGCAAACGGGAGCTCACGGTCCCGCCAAGGGCGTCTGGCAGACCCTTTACGCCGAAGCGTCCGGAGGCCCATCTGGCGTCCCTGCACTTTCAGCCGGATGTGGACAGGGCGAAAGTTGTTGTGAAGGCGAATTCAACCGGCCACTGGCGAGCAGAAGGGACGCTGCAGTTGCGCGCGCGATCGGGCATTCTCCACGACATGACGGTGCCGGTGCCGGCGGGCGCGGGCCAGTTCGAGTTTGCGCTGCCGGTTCCCCGTCCGCGCTTGTGGTCGCTCGAGATCCGTTCCTGTACGAGGTGGAAGCGGTGCTGGCGGCGGCGGGGTGAGGACCGCGTGTCGACGTATTTCGGCATGCGCAAGATCAGTGTCATCGACCTGCCGGGCACCGGGCTTCCGTACATAGCGCTCAACGACCGGCCGGTGTATCTCCAGATGGCACTCGACCAGGCCTATCATCCGGATGGCTTTTACACCTATCCGAGTGACGAGTTCATGCCCGCGACGAGGTCTGCGGTCGCCGGGTTAACCTGAACGAACCGGCTGCACGTCGAGATCGACGTGCCCCGCAAGCTGTACTGGGCCGATCGCCTGGGTGCTGCTGCTCATGTGCGACGTGCCCAACAGTTGGGGGCGAGCCGGACGCCGAGATGCGTCGGGAGATCGACCACGCGCTGCGCGGCATGATCCGGCGCGATTTCAATCACCCGTCCATCTTCTCCTGGGTGCCATTCAACAGCGTGGGGGCTGTTCACGAAGCAAGGCGACAAGCGGGTTTATCTGCCCGAAACCCAGGACTGGGTGGCCTCGGTCTATCGCCTGGCCAAGGCGTTGGACCCGAAACCCGGCTGGTCGAGGACAATTCCCCTTGCAACTACGATCATGTCGAGACCGACATCAACAGTTGGCACGCCTACCTGCCCGGCTACGCCTGGCGTGAATCGCTGGCCCAAGTGACCAGAGACACATACCCCGGATCGGCCTGGAACTTCATCGGCGGAACGCAAGCAAGGGCGCCAGCCCCTGCTCAACAGCGAGTGTGGGGAACGTGTGGGGCCTGAGGGCAGCACCGGCGATGTCGATTGGAGCTGGGACTATCATATCATGATGAATGAGTTCCGGCGCCGCCCCGAAGGTTTGCGGCTGGCTCTACACGGAGCACCACGACGTCATCAACGAGTGGAACGGATACTACCGCTATGATCGGTCCGAAGATCACCGGCCTCGAAGACCTGGTGCGCGGCATGAGCCTCGGCGATCTTCATGGCCCGTTCTACATCTCAACCGGCAGCGATCTGTGCCGCGATGTCAAACCGGGCGAGGTGGTCGAGGTGCCTCTCTGGGCTTCGTTCTTGACCGGTCACGCTCCAGGGGCCAGGCCCTGCAGATTCATGTCCAGACTTCGGCTGGGACACCCTGGGCAAGCCCTCGACGCTCGGACACGAGGTGCGGCCAGTCCCGTTCGCCCTGGATGTCCGAGGCCCTGGCCCCGCTCAAGTTGAACATGCCGCGCGCCGAGCAGGCTGCTGATCGTGGCGCTCCGGCTCGAAACACCGGCCGGCCTGCCGCTGCATCGCCAACTTCACCACCACTTCAAGGTTGCCAACGGCCCCGCGCCGCGCGATGAGACCCGCCAGGCCCAATCAGCCTCCGTCCGTGTCGTGCGGTTTGCCCCCAGACCTTCAGCGCGGCGCAGTGGTCGCTCAAACAATGGAACGTCCTCGATGGCCTGAAGGCGAACGGCGCCGGACACGGCTTCTTCGAGTACCGGGTCGCGTGGCCGGCCGGGCTCGCACCCGCGAAGGTGGGCGGTGTGTCTCTGCTCCTCGAAGCCTCGGCCAAGCAGTTGTTCGGCAAGGACCGCGAGGGGAGCGGACAGCAGGACGGGGATTACATGCGTGGCAGAGGGGTCTGACCCCAGCCTCAATCCGAACGCCTACCCAATGACCGACACGGTGCGGTTCCCGAGCGCCATGCGAATCCGTGTCAACAGGGTCCCGGCCGGCCTGTTCGATTTGCACCCGACGATCCCGCCGATCATCAGGGCGGCATCCTCTCGTGGCACGCCCAGTTGCAGAGACAGGAAACTGCGCGAGGCCGGGTCGTATGGGTACCTCGTTCGCGCCGACTTGCCGGCGGAAGCGTGCGCACGGCGGCGGAGAGCCGTGAGTTTGTGATTCGACTCGAAGTCGACGCCGGGCTGCCGGGCGGGCTGGCCATTTATGGGGAGCGGTTTGGACGGTACCCGGTGGATCCGAGCCTGGTGTTCGAATTGAAGTGAGCCTTGCGCGCACAGAAGGCGGATCGCCCCTCAACGGCGTGGTCGAGGGCTTTTACGGGCGGCCCTGGACACTTCGCCAGCGGCGAGCCCTGATCGATTGGTTGCACGGGGCCGGCCTGAATGCCTATCTGTACGCGCCAAAAAGATGATCTCAAGCACCGCGCGCGCTCTGGCGCGAGCCTTACACGCGATCGGAGGCAGCCGGGTTGCGCGCGGTTGCCGTGCCTGCCGCAAACGCGGGATACGTTCCATCTGCGCGATCGCGCCGGGCTTGGATCTCGCCGCCGCCAGAGCAAAAAGACCGCCACTCTCATCGCCAAACTCGATCAGGTCCGCGCGGCTCGGCGCGTCCACTGCGCGATTCTCTGGGACGATCTGCCCGCCGGACTGTCCGAGGAAGACCGGCGGATGTACAGCACCGTGGCCGCCGCCCAATGCGCCGTGGCCAATCGCGTGGCCGACGGCAACTCCGAACAGGACTCCCCCGCATCCCGGCTGCTCTTCTATCCCACCGTCTACGGGCGCACGACAAGGCGTCCGTCCGCCAATCTCCTTACCTTCGGGAGGTGGGCGAGAAACTCCGACCGGGCATCGAGTTCCTCTGGACCGGTCCGCACATTGTCTCCGAGGGCGATTCCGGCGAGCTCGATTCGCGCGCTGCGTCAGGTCATTGGACGCAAACCGATTCTCTGGGACAATCTCCACGCCAACGATTATGACGGCGAAGGCTCTATCTGGGTCCGTACACGGGGCGTGCCCCTGCACTGCGGCAGGAGATCGGCGGGGTGTTGCTGAATCCCAACCGCCAGTTCGAAACGAATTTCGTCCCCATCCACACCCTGGGTGCCTGGTGCCGGCGCGCGCATGCCGCGCACCGCATTCCGCAAAGCGACGGCGGCCTGGCTGCCCGCCTTCACCTGTCGCGGAGGCGCGACTGCCGAGATCGACGAGATCGGCCTGCTTGCCGATTTCTTCTATCTCCCGAGCGAGGATGAGGGGAATCGTGCCAGGGCCTACGTGGCCGACCTGAAACGCTTGCTGGGCGCGGCCCCGGACCAGTGGGGCGCAGTCGGGAGGCGTTTCGAAAGAACGAGCCGGCGGATTCTGGCATTTTGCGACAAGGTGACCCAGCTCGACGATCGCGATTTGCTCTACCGCCCTCTATCCGCGCGTGTGGGAGCTCAAGGAGACCGTGCTGCTGCTGCTGGCCTGGATCGCCTGGCGCCGTCACGCACCCAACCCCAAGGCGCGGTTTCGTTCGCCCGACTACCGCCCCGGCACGTCTTTCGCGGCGGATTCGCGGCAAATATCAGGCGGCTCCTGCCGATGGACGATGCGGGTTTCTTCACTCCGACAGTCTGAGTGCACTCGAATGAACAGGCTTTTCAATCTGGATCGGGTTTTCACATCCGCCCGTGTCTTCCGTCCGATCGCGGCGCCGCTTCGTCTGTCTGAAGACGGGCGATTCCGGGGCTGATGGCACATTTGTACCGGGACGATCCTTCGGCTGGGGGACCTCTACGTGGGGCCGTACATCGCCTTCGAGCCCGATCTGGCGTTTGTCATCGAGGACGGCGCGGGCGTCTGCGGTTATGTGCTGGCGGCGCTCGATTCGGCGCCCCTTTTACGAGCGTGTGCGGGCCGAATGGCTGCCGCCATTGTGCTCAAGGCATCCCGATCCCGAGGGCGACCCCGCGACATGGACCCCGTCTCAACGGCTCTACCACGAAATCCACCACTATCAGGTCTATTATCCGCGTCGTTCCGAGCCTACCCCTCTCACCTTCACCTCGACTTGGCGCAGCGGGCGCAGGGTCGCGGGCAGGGTGTCCGGATGATGCGCCACCAACTGGAGATATTGGAGCGGCGCGGTTCGGCCGGCGTTCACTGTGCATGAGCGCCGTGAATCACCGCGCGTACCGGTTCTATCGCAAGCTGGATTTCGACGAGCTTGCCCGGATTGGGGCTGGAGGCGACGAAGTGGTTTATCTGGGCAGGCGACTCGGCAGGCGGTGAGACCTTAGCCCGGATATTTCGCAAGGCTTCGCAGAGTTTCATATCCGCGCTCTGCACTGAAATCGGTGGCAGTCTTGCATTTCTGGCAAGATTTCCGCACTTCTATTCTCCAGCGCTGCGCAGCAGCGCCAGCGCAGCGCGGCGACCAGGGCGTTCGTGGGGACGGCCGGTGCAAGAGTACCCGTTGCTTTGGTTGCGGCTTTGCCGCGCTGCGGGCTTGAATTTCGTTGACGCTCGGAGCAGCGGCCTTGAAACTCCGGCCAGTGATCCAAACCAAATCGACGCGAAGCCGGGAACCCCAACGCGCCCGATTGTGCGTGAGGCTGCCCTGACCCGAGACCGCGGTCGCTTGGATGCTGCTGAAGCGCCGGATGCTCATTGAGAAACACAAACCAAGAACCCCGCAGAAACGCGCCTATGAAATCCCTGACACGCCTTTTGCCGAGCGTTGGCTCGGCCTTGTTCTGCCTCGTCGCCGGGTTGGTGTTCGCCCCGCCCGGCGCGGCTCGCATCCTCGATGACTTCAACGACAATACAAAGACCGGCTGGACCGATTTCACGTTTATCCCGGGCTTCGGCCTGCCTGTCGAGCAGGGGGGCCAGTTCCATTTCGACCAACCGCCGGCCAATCAAGACATCTTCAGCGCGAGCCAGAAGACCAGCGAACTGTTCGAACTCAAGGAAGGCCGGACCATCGAATTCCGCGTCGATCTCCTCGAGTCCGCCGGTGAGGATGCGTTTGCGGTGTTGGCGTTCATTCCGAATACCGGGGGCAATAACCCGGGGACCCTGGGGGGATACGGCCTGGCCAAGGATCCGACCGACGTGCTCATCACCAAGGGCATCCAGAAGTACTTCGTTGAGGACGACGGCGTCACCGCCGAGCTGAAGAACGACAACGTCACGCTGGTCCTGAGACTCGCCGCCAAGAACGGAAACGTCACCGTCACCGGCAAGATCCTGGACAAGGACGCCGGCGACGCCGTGCTGTGGGAACGGACGGTTGTGGATACGCCGGCGGCTGACATCATGGAGGGCGGGACCGATTCGCCAGCCGCGCCTTTCCCTGTTCGCCGGCTACCTTCACCGCACTGTATCAGCATCGCCGGGACAAGATCTGCTCGTTCGTACGACAACGCCTGAAGATCTTCGTCTTGAGGAAGGGCATGGTGACGGTACAACGACAACACCGACCGCTGGGCAGTTTCCTGTTGTTCGGGATTCCACAGAAAACCAGCAGTTATTTTCGACTTGTGCCGTTGACAGAACATCTTCACCGCCAGCCGAAATGTCGTGACGACAAACTCAGGTGGCAGCAGACGCCAGATCGTCTGGTGCGGACTCTGGCGAAGATATGCCGCATGCTGTTCGTCGCCATCCCGAACTGGTGGCAACAGCATCCCGGCATTGGCGGTTGCAGCCGCGACAAGGCCAACGGGCGTGCTCACCACAAGGAGTTCGAGTACTTCATCATGATGACGGCATCCATCGACAAGAACCGAAAACGTCTTGCGTTCTCCTCTCTACGGTCCACAACGGCAATGTCGAGGCCTGCGCTCAGATCCTGGACAAGGACGACAACAACGCCGTGCTCTGGTCACGGACAGTCCTGGACACGCCCGCGGCCGACCTGATGGAGGATGGCACCGATTCCCCCGCCGCGCCCTTCATCACCACCGGCTACTTCACCTTGTACTGCTACCAGCAGTTCAGCGGCGAGAGGCTCTATTCGGTGCACTATGACAATGCCGTCCTCCACGCGCCGCCCGCCGCCGGCAACACCGCGGCCATTCTCTCGGACATCGCGCCCGCCGAATACGCCAACTTTCTGCCTGCCTCGACCCAGATCGCGTTCAAAGTGACCGACGATCAGCCGCTCGAAAACGACAAGATCTCGGTCACGCTCAACGGCGCCACCTTCACCGCCGCCAATGGTCTCAGCGTCACTGGGACGGGCAACAGCCGCACTGTCACCCTGGGCGGCCTGGCCGCCAACGTGAACTACGCGGCTGTCCTCTCGGTCGAGGACAGCGGCGGCCTCCAGACCTCACGAAATCTCTACTTCGACACCTTCGCGGTCAACAGCCTCGCCATCGAAGTCGAGGATTACAATTTCGCCTACGGCCAGTTCATCGACAACCCCGTCGTCGTCGGGGAGGGCGGCTATGATCCCACTGGGTATAGCTGGCAGGCGGGAGTTTCGACGGTCGATTTCAACGACACCCGCACCTCACCCAATGCAGAGGACACCAAGTATCGGCCCGATGACCCCGTGCGCATGACGCATGCCCTCGATCACGAGCGGGCCAAGTACGAGGCCGCGGGCGGCGCGGCCATGGGCGTCTACGACTACGCCGTCGGCGACATCGCCGCCGGCGAGTGGATGAACTACACGCGCACTTTCCCTGAGGGCCATTACGAGGTCTATCTCCGCCAGGGTCTCGCCAACATGGCGACCGGCGAAAGCGTCCTCGAAGAAGTCACCGGCGATCCCACCCAGCCGGATGCCGCCGCCACGCCGCTCGGCTCGTTCCTTGGTGTGCGGACCGGATTTCAGTTTCGCAACTTCCCGCTCACCGATGGCACGGGGCAGAACAAGATCGTCCTCTCCCTCTCAGGCAAGAAGACCTTGCGGTTGCGCCAGGTCACGCCGGATCCCGGTGACGGGGCTCGCTACCTCAATTACTTGGTCTTTGTTCCTGCCAGCGGGCCGTCGGTGGATCGGGCGTCCATCACCTCACTCTCGCCCGCGCCCGGCTCGGAGTTGAACACCGCGCTCCCGGTGATTGACGCGGTGATTCAGAACCGCACCACGTCCGTCAACGTCGGCACTGTGACACTGGAAGTGAACGGCGAGGTCGTCTCCGCCACCGTGACACCGACGGCTACGGGCGCGACGGTGCACTACCCCATCGCGCCTCCTCCTCCCTCAGGCGCGATCAATAGCGTCAAGATCGCGTTCAAGGACAGCGAGGGTGTCGATATTGCCGCGGAGTGGCAGTTCACCGTCAACTACCTGAGCCTCGATCCCGCCAATCGTCAGCCCGGCCCCGGCAAGGACCGCGGCTTCCACGTCCGGGTGGTCCAAGCCGACCCCGCGTATGGACCGTACGACAACAGCCTCGAACGGGCCGAACTCCAACTGGCGCCCAATTCGACGATCCCAGCCATCCTCGACAAGAGCGTCACCGAGCAGTTGATCGAGATGTCCCAGGACGGCGGAACCGCCGGCTTCTTCCAAAGGGAGTACGTGGTGCCGGGTTTGGACGAGACCGGGCTGACGGACGACTTCGCCGTCGAGGCAAACGCCTGGCTCGAATTGGCGGCCGGTGCTTGCCGTTTCACCGTGATCAGTGACGACGGCTTCAAAGTCTCGTCCGGCGCCAGTCTCAGCGCCAAGACCCCTGTCCTCGGGGCCCGCAACGGCGGAACCGCCAACGAAGTGACGGGCACGTTTGAGTTCTATGTGCCGGTCACGGGTCTTTATCCGTTCCGTCTGGTCTGGTACGAGCGTGGCGGCAGCGCGCACGTCGAATGGAGCGCGGTGAACATGGCCAGTGGGGTTCGCACCCTGATCAACGACGCGGAGGCCCAGGGCGCCATCAAGGCCTACCTCGATGTCGTTCCGGCCCCGGCAGTCAAGGTGCAGTCGTCGGCCACCGTCGCCGGGGGCTATGCCGACGATGCCGCCGCTGTCATCGATACGAACGCGAAGCGCATCACGCTCCCCTTGAGCGGCGGCACGCGATTCTATCGGCTCGTCGGCGCCTCTGCGTTGACGATCACCTCCGTGCAGGTGCAAGGCGCGAACCTGATCATGATGTACCAATGACCGATTGCCGCCGCGCGTTTCTCCCCTGGAAATGAAAGGAACCCGGCGGCCAGGAACGCACGATCATCGGCACTGGACTCCCGGACGCGGCGGGCCCCATCCCGCCGCGTCCGCTCGCTTTGGAAAGCCAAACAGCCCCTCATGACAATGCCCACCACCACCGCCTCCGCGCCGCCCCGGGAGCCGCAGCAATGAGCGAGGACAACTTGCTGCTGGTCGCCGACAGCGAGCGGGACGCAAACATGCTGTATGCGGTCAAGATGTTTATCCCGGATCCTTTCGTCTACCTTCGCCGCGAGGGACGAAGCTACATGCTCGCCAGCGATCTTGAACTGGATCGCGCCCGCCGCGAGGCAAACGGTTGCCGCGTTCTCTCCTTGAGCCGCTGTCAGCGCAAGTTGAAACGTCCCCGTGACGAGAGCCTCGCCCGCGTCGTGTGGCTGCTTGCGCACGAACGAGGAATCGACAAGTTTCTCGTGCCGGAGAACTTCCCGTATGGCCTGGCCCGCGAACTCCGCCGGCTCAAGATTCGATTGAAGGTTCGCCGGGGAGCGCTCTTTTTTCCCGAACGCGAGTTCAAGACCGTCGACGAGGTCAAAAAGGTCAGCGCGGCTCTCATGATGGCCGAGGTCGGGATGGCCGAGGCCATTCAGGCCCTCCGCGGCGCCAGGGTCGGCCCCGGCGGCAAGCTCGCCTACCGCGGCGCCCCTCTGACCTCCGAACGTCTGCGCGCCATCGCCGAGGTCGCCATTATCCAGGCGGGCGGCAGCGCCAGCCACACCATCGTTGCCGGCGGACACAGAGCCTGCGACCCCCACGACCCGGGCCACGGCCCACTCCGCGCCAACCAGCCCATCGTCATCGATGTCTTTCCCCGCTCCCAAAAGACCGGGTACCACGGAGATATCACGCGCACCGTCGTCAAAGGCCGAGCCTCCGAAGGCCTCCGGCAGCTTTATCACGCCGTCAAGAGCGCCCAGCAACTCGCCCTGCGGATGATGCGTCCCGGCCGCAAGTGCTGCGAGATTCACCGCGCGGTCGCGCGCCAGTTCGAGCGGGAGGGATACCGGACCGGCCGCCGCAATGGGCGGTTGGAGGGCTTCTTCCACGGGACGGGTCATGGCGTCGGACTCGAGCTCCACGAGCCTCCGCAGGTCACTGAAGCCAGCAATGCCGTCCTCCGCCCCGGCCACGTCGTCACCGTCGAACCGGGGCTCTACTACGCTTCAATCGGAGGGGTCCGGCTCGAAGACATGGTCGTGATCACGGGCGCCGGCGCCCACAACCTCACCAAGTTCGAGAAGGTTCTCGAAGTCTGAAGCCTTCGGCCTTGCGCTTCGGCCTCTTTTGAGACATCTGTTACCACTGTGGCGTCTGGGGTGCCGCTGCATGAAAAGAAGGCCGCCCCTCTCTCAACCTCAGGCGCCGGCGGATGCAGGCGGGCTCTCTTTGCGGGGCCGCGCAGGGAGAGGCCGCTATCAGAAGGCACGATCATGTTTTTTGGACCATACGATTGGCTGATCATCCCGGGTTTGCTCCTGGGCCTCTATGCCCAGTTCAGACTCACCTCGACGTACAACCGGTATGTCCGTCAACCTCTCGATTCGGGCGTGACGGGGGCACAGGCCGCCCGTGTCATCCTCGACCGCGCCGGCCTTCAGGATGTCGACATTCATCCCGTGCAGGGACACTTGACCGACCATTACGATCCCCTCAAGCGCGCGCTCTTCCTTTCGGGGGAGAATTACCAGGGCAGCTCGATTGCGGCCGTGGGGGTGGCCGCCCACGAGGCAGGCCATGCCCTGCAGCATCAAGCCGCCTATGCCCCGCTCCAGTTGCGCATGATGCTCGTGCCCGCCACCAATTTCGCGACAAAGGCCGCTTTCTTCATTCTGGGCGCCGGCATGCTGCTGACCTATATCGGCCTCATCAGCGTCAAGCTGTTTGCCGCGTTGCTCCCGTTCGCCATCGGGGCCTACGCGGTCGTCACGTTCTTTCAGCTCATCACCCTGCCCGTCGAGTACGACGCGAGTCGGCGCGCAAAGGACCAGTTGTTGCGCCACGGGCTCGTCAGCGGACGCGAACGCGCCGCGGTGAGCCGTGTGCTCAATGCGGCTGCCCTCACGTACGTCGCCGGCCTGATCACTGCTGTGCTCGAAATGTTGCGCATCATCCTGATCGCCCGCAGCCTGGGCGACGACCGGGGTTGACGGACGCGTCGAGACCTGTGCGGGGCGGGCTTGCGGAGTGAACGACACTGCGACCACGTCATCATTGTTGGTTCGGGCCCCTGCCTGCCGTCGGGGAGTGACAGGCGCCCTCGCCGGACTGCTGGTCTGGATCGCCGCCGCGGCGGATAGCCGGGTGGTCATCATCTCGCCCCACAACACGTCCATCTGCTCCGAATTCGCCCAGGCGTTCGAGGCCTGGCACCGCGAAACCTACGGCGAGCCTGCCACCGTCGAATGGCGGAACCTGGGCGGCACCGCCGACGCCCTCAAGTTCGTGCAATCCGAGTTTGCCGCCAAGCCCGACGGGATCGGCATCGACTGCTTCTTTGGGGGCGGACCCGAACCGTATTTGCTTCTGGCCGACAAGGGACTCGCGACGGCCTACCGCGTCTCAGACGAGATTCTGTCGGCCATTCCCCAGAGTGCGAATGGCGTGGAACTCTACGATGCCGCGCACCGCTGGTACGGCGTCGCTCTGTCCAGCTTTGGCATTCTGCAGAACACACGTGTCCAGCGGCGCCTGGGCTTGCCGCTGGCTAGGCGCTGGGCGGACCTGGCCAATCCGGAGTTGCGCGGCTGGGTTGGCATTGCCGACCCGCGAAACAGCGGAACGATGAACAACATGTTCGAGGCGTTCCTTCAGGCCTACGGCTGGCGACAGGGATGGCAATTGCTGACTGAGATTGCCGGAAACACATCCAAGTTCGACCGCCTCTCGTCGAGCACCGCCAAAGACGTCACGCTGGGCGAGATCGCCTACGGCTTTGCCATCGATTTCTACGGCTTCACGCAGATCGCCGTCGCCGGCCGCGCCAACATGACCTTCGTGCTTCCCGACGATTTCACTGCGATCAGCCCCGACGGACTCTGCATCCTCAAAGGCGCACCGCACCTCGCCGCCGCCCAGCGTTTCCTCGATTTCTGCCTCGGCGAACCGGGCCAGCGCCTCTGGTTCCTGCCGCGCGGCCACCCCGAGGGGCCGCGTCACCACTCGATCGAACGCATGGCGGTGCGCCCCGATTTCTACCGGCGCTATCGCGATCTCAGCAACATCGCCTTCTCCCCGTTCGACCTCCCCCATGCCTTTCGCTATGACGCCCGACTCGCCCGAGAGCGCCGGGAGGTTGTCGCCGCTCTCGCCGGCGCGCTGCTGGTTGACACCCACGCCGAGCTCCAGACCGCATGGCGCACGATGATCCGCCGCGGCCAAATCGAGGCCGAACGCGCGGAGTTGGGCCGCATGCCGATCAGCGAGGCGGCAGGACGCGATCTGTCCCAAGGGCCATGGAAAGACGCCTCCATTCGCAACCGAACGAAACTGCAATGGCAGGCGTGGGCGCAAGGCAAGTATCGCGCGCTGGCAGAGCGGGCGCCGACAACAGTCCCGGCCGCCGCCGGCCTCGGACAGCCGGAAGCGCCGGAAGCGCACACCGGTTACCCCGGACGGAGCTCGAGCGGAACGACTCGGCCCCCATGACTTTCCCCATGCGCGTCTCGATACGAAATCTCACCAAGCGGTTTGGCCCTGCCGTGGTTCTGCGGGATGTCTCGATCGAGGTCCTCGACCGCGAGTTGTTCTTTCTGCTGGGGCCCTCCGGTTGCGGGAAGACCACCTTGCTCCGGATCATCGCCGGATTCTATCAACCCGACGCCGGGGAACTTTTCTTTGCAGACCGTCCGATGATGGGCGTGCCACCCCAGCACCGCAACACGGGGATGGTCTTTCAGAACTACGCACTGTGGCCGCATCTGACGGTTGCGCAGAATGTCGCGTATGGGCTCGAAGCCCGTGGCGTCCCGGCTCGGGCAAGGGAACACCAGGTCCGCGAGGCGCTCGAGACGGTTCAGATGACGGCCTTCTCGAATCGTTCGCCCGCCGAACTGTCGGGAGGCCAACAGCAACGGGTGGCTCTGGCCCGCGCTCTTGTGGTGCGTCCGGATGTGTTGCTGCTCGATGAGCCGCTCTCCAACCTCGACGCCAAGCTGCGCCTCGAAATGCGCGAGGAAATCCGGCGCATTCATGACGCATCCCACGTCACGACAATCTACGTCACCCACGACCAGAAGGAATCGCTGTCGATGGCCGACCGGATCGCCGTCCTCAGAGACGGAACGATCGAGCAGATTGGCACACCCCGACAGGTCTACTGCGCTCCAGCCAGCCGATTCGTCGCGGACTTCATCGGCGAAGCCAACTGGATCGAGGCGCATGTCGTAGTGGCGTCGCACGCCGGACTCGAGCTTCGCGCCGATTGCGGTCTGTTTACGGCGTCGCCGCGAAAAGGGATTCTGCCCGGACAGCCGGTCTGGCTCGGTTTCCGCCCCGAAGCGGTCCGGTTTGGGGCCCAGTCGAGCAACATGTTGGAAACAGTCGTTGCCCGGACCCACTACCTGGGCGAGATCGAACAATACCTCCTGGGGCTGCCCAACGGGTGCACAATCAAAGCCTTGGAGCAGAATCCCATGCAAACTCGAGCCCCCGGAACTCCGCTCACCGTCCACATCCACCCCGACAACCTGTTCGTCATGCCCCGCCAGATCGAGGACTCCAGCCCGGACATTTCACGCCGCCGCGCGTGATCGGATGTCCGGGCCAACCTGCATGATTCGACGCTTTGGAGTGTTCGGCTTCGCCGCGGTCACAACTCCCTGAGACATGCGGGCTAGCGCGCTGCCAGAGCCGCCTCAATCGCCTTCGTCACTTGTTCCGAATCCGGCTCATCCGCCGGCTGAAATCTCGCCAGGACCCGGCCATCCCGACCGATCAGGAACTTTGTGAAGTTCCATTTCACGTCACCGGGGAAGGGCGAGTCTTTGCCGGTGAAATACGCATAAAGAGGATGTTGCCCCGCCCCGCTTCTGACCTGGGCTTTCTCCATCAGCGGAAATGTCACCTCGAACCGCGACTTGCAGAAGGCCTTGATCTCGTCCGCCGTCCCCGGCTCCTGGCCGCCAAAGTCGTTGCTCGGAATCCCAATGACCACCAACCCCCGATCCTTGTACTTGCGGTAGATGGTTTCGAGCGGCTTGTACTGGCGCGTGTAGCCGCATTGCGATGCCACATTGACCACCAGCAGCACCTTGCCCCGATACGCGCCGAGATTCGTGTCTTTCCCTTCGATGTCTTTGAGCGGGATGCTCTCGAGCGAAGCGGCCGAGACCATTGCCGCCAATGCCAAAGAGGCGGCAAGAGATGCAGTGAGAATCGTCATAGACACGGTCGCGAATGTGTCCGCAAAGCCGGAATTGTCAAATCCAGACCTTCCGCCGCGACATGCCTTCCATTGACCCGGCCTCGCGGGTAGGGGGGGCGGCGCACAGGGATGTCACCGCACAAAGGACTTCGTGAAATCCTCGCCGTTCACCGCCGCGACCTTCTTCTCGAACTTGGACTGTGCGATCAAACCCTCGAGCGTCCGCTCGTACGCGGCGCCGTCCAGCGGGAGTTCGACGGTCTGGCCCAGAATCGACGAATAGAGCATCGCGTTGGCAAGTTCGACGGAGCGCAGACCGTCTTCGCCGGGAGCCACCAGGGGCGCACCGTCGAGAATGGAATCGACGAAGTTCTGCATCAGCGTCGCATGCTGGGCAGGCGCGTTGTCGAACGGGATGTCGATATTCCAGATATCGGGCCGCGCAAAACCCGCCTTCGCCGACCGGCTGAACTCGATCATGTCGGCCTCGTTGCGTGTGAACCTGAGGCGGTTGTCTTCGAGGACGAGTCGGCCTCGAGTGCCGCAGATCTCGAGCCGGTTGGTGCCGGGCGCTTCACCGGTCGAGGTTACAAACACCCCCGTCGCGCCGTTTGTCCAGGCCCAGTAGGCCGTGACATTGTCCTCGACCTCGATGGCGTGATACCGCCCGAGTTGACAGAAACCGCGCACCGATTGCGGCATGCCGCACAGCCACTGGAGAATGTCCAGGTTGTGCGGGCATTGGTTGAGAAGCACCCCGCCGCCCTCTCCCTTCCACGTGGCGCGCCAGCCGCCGCTGGCGTAATACGCCTCCGTCCGATACCAGTCGGTCATGATCCAGCTTGTCCGCACCAGAGTCCCCAGATCGCCCGCTTCGATCAAACGCTTGATCTTCATGTACCGCGGCTCGGTCCGAAGCTGGAACATGGCGGCAAACACCCGGTCTGGCCGGGCCCGGTGCGCCGCAATCAAACGCTCGGCGTCGGCTTTGTGCACCGAAATCGGCTTCTCGACCATCACATGCAGGCCCGCCTCGATGGCGGAAATCCCCAGGGTGGTGTGCTGATAGTGGGGCGTCGCGATCACAACCGCATCCACCAAGCCGGACCGAATCAGCGCCTCTCCGTCCGTAAAGGTCTTCAACGATTCCTGCGCGTAACGATCCAGCGGGGTGAAGGCATCGGCCACAGCGGTCAGGGCGCACCGCGTCACCTTCCGATTGAGCAGGTAGTCGGCGTGGTACTTTCCGATGTTGCCGAGTCCGATGATCCCGAGTCGCACCGTGTTCATGGGACGAGAGCGTAGCGGGCTCGGGCTCGAAAGGCGAGCAAAGACCCGCATCGCTCGGCGCGTGCGGCGGCGCCGAGTTTATCGGGTCAACCACCAGAAGAGATACGCTTGAACGGCCGCCAGACCGGCCAGGGCAACCCACGTGGCCGTCTCCCGCGCCCGCAGTCCGCGCTGGTGGGCAGGGCTAAGCCAAAACTGGATCCGCAGATCGCCGCACTCGATGTGATCGCCATTCCTCAGGGGAACTTGGGAAACGCGCTCGCCGTTGACACATGTGAGGGTCGCCGCATTTGCGGAGAGAAGAAACCCATCCGCCTGAGAGAGGAGGATCTCGAACTGCTCATCCCAGACGCCCGGGGCTTCGATTCGCCAGTCCGCGCTCGAAGCCCGCCCCACTCGAAACGGGAAACACCGCGCCTGCGTGACCGCCCCTGCCTGGCTCCCCGTCAGGACGCGCAGAAGGACCATTTCGTCAAAACCCCCGCGCGATCGGCTAATCCCAAAGCACGCGACGCGGGACGTCGATCTTGTCTCCGGGAAAGACGGGCAGATCGTACTTCGAGTTCTTCAGCGCTTTCTTGCAGTCCACTTTGATCTCGGTGCCATCAGCACGGGTGACCTTGACAGCAGTGCGCTTGGCGAATTCGGTGAAGTCGCCGGCGACTTTGATTGCCCCCAAAACCGTCATTTCGCCCAGGAAGACATAGCGATTCGGCGCTCGCACCTGCCCGCCGACGTAGAAAACGCGCTCCTCGAGCCGCACCGCCACGCTCAGTCGCTTGAAATACTTGGGGACATAGGCGTTGACGATCGCATCCTGCAGCTCAGTCGCCTTCTTGTTGGCCGCCTCGACCCTCACGCCGAGCGGCAACGTGATGCTCCCGTCTTCCCTGACCCGCTGGACCATGATGGGGTAGACTTCCGGTATGTCCGAAAACGTGATTTCAACCTTGTCCCCAATCCGCACCGCATCCGCGCTCAAGGGCGGCGTTAGCGCGGGGTCAGCGCCTTCCGCGGGCACATAGCCGCTGCCGCCCTGACTGGGACTCTCGCACCCGCAGCTCAGCGCCGCGAGCAGCGCCGCCAGCGCGCACCACCATCCCCCTCTGACCAGTTGGACCATCGTCGTCATCATCGCCACATCCTTCAACTCCGCCCGAGCCAAGGCAATCAGTATTTCGTCTTCAACTCCGCTTCCGCCGGCTTCTCGGAGGCTGCCTTGCGAGACTCGCCGTCCCCGCTCGATCTGGATTCACCGTACTCGCCCTTCGAGTAGTAATCGTAGTAATAGCCGCTGTAGTAGTAGTAGTACGAGTCCTGCGAGATGTTGATGTTGTTGAGCACAACACCGAGCATCGTTCCGCCGACCTTCTCCACCATCTGCTTGGCCCGCAAGGTCATCGCCTGCGGATACTTGCGGTATTGGACCACCAGAACCGACAGATCCACCTCGCTCGCCAGAATCGAGGCGTCGCTCACACCCATGATCGGAGGAGAATCGAAGAACACGAAGTCGTATCGCTGCTGGACATCCTTGATGAACTCCTTCATCCGCGTCGAGTTCAGAATCCCCAGGGAACTGCTGGGCAGCTTGCCGCTCGCCAGGAAGTCCATCATCGGCAATTTGGTGGTCTGGATCACCTCCTCGAGCGTGTTCTGCTTCATGAGGTAGTTGGTCAGCCCGATGCTGTTGCTCACCGCCAGGAATTTGTGCAGGCTGGGGCGCCTCAGATCCGAATCCACCACGAGCACGCGCTGGCCGTTCTGCGCAAAGACGGTCGCCAGGTTGAGAATGGTGGTCGACTTGCCCTCGCCCGCCCCGCCGCTGACCACCGTCAGCGTGTTCGCGCCAGGCTCCTTGCGCGAGAAGAGGATGTTGGTGCGCAACACGCGGTAAGCCTCTCCGTGCGGACTGTCAGGCCCTTCATTGGCCAGGATGCCCACGTTCTGCGGAATCACACCCAGGACCGGCGCGCCCAGCGATCGCTCGACGTCGTCGATGGTCTTGACGCTCGTATCGAGGTACTCGATGAAGAACGCCAGGCCGACGCCCATGACCAGGCCCACCACAATGCCCAGGGCGATGTTCAACGGGATATTGGGTCGAACAGGTCGCAGAGCGGGCTCGGCGGGATCGACGATCCGCACCATCGATTCCTTCGGCAACTCGGCATCCACTTCCTCCTGCAGCATGCGCATCAGGATCGCGTCTCTGATCTTCTGCTTGTTCTCGAGTTCGCGCTTGAGGCTCCAATACTCGCGGGAACGCTTGGCTTCCTCGACCACCAGCTTCTTGCCGTCGTCCACTGCCTTCTGGATCTCGTCGCGGCGAGCCTTGAGCGAGACCACCTGGTTCTCCAAACCGGTCAGGATGCCCGTCAGACGCGCCTCGACCTGCTGATCGATTTGCTCGACAAGCGCGAGCTTGCGCTTCATCTCGGGATAATCGTTCGAAAAATCCTCCCGCAGTCGGGCCACTTCCTGCTGGGCCAGGGACAGCGCCCCCAAAAGCTCGCCCAACCGCGCCTCCGTGGGCATCGTGACCAGCACCGCCTCCCTCATGGATGTCCGATCGAGCTTCTTCAAATCATCGAGCTTTGTGAGAAAATACACGTACTCCGAGTGAGCGCGCGTCAGTTCCTGCGCCATGGCGCTGACTTTCTCGCGTTCGAGCGATGTCTGGTAGACCGAGGCGTCGTTGATCGAGTCGGGAATATTCAACTCGGCCCGCAGTTGATCCACGTTGTCCTGCAACTGCGCGACGACCGCCGCCTGCTCATCGAGCTTGGTCTTGAGCTTGGAAATGCCGGCGCTCGTTTGCCGCTGCTTCTCCTCGACGCGCGACTCCTTGTAGACATCGGCGACTTCGTTCGCGATGGCCGAGGCCTCGTCCCGGTTCTCGCTGTAGGCGCGGATCTCGATGAGGCTGGTGTTTCTCGATTGACGCACATCGAGGTTGCGACGCAGCAGCAAATACGCCTCCGGCTCGCTCACAGCGCTCTTGAGTCGCTCTCCCCAGGCCTTGCGCAAGCCCAGCGACTCGATCACCTTGTAGAGAATCGGCTTCGACTGGATCTTCTCGAACTCCGTCTGGATGAAGTAAGGGTCGAACTGATTCTGAACCTGCGGACGCAGGAAAGGATCGAAATCCGTCGGCTGCTTCTCGACCTCGATGCGGGCCGTGCTCATGAACGTTGGCTTGAGCACGAACGTCACCGCCGTGGTCGTCAGGACGACCAGCAGAAAGACGGCCAAAATGACGGTCTTGCGGATGCGAATAATCCGCCAATAATCGAGGAAATGCAGTTGGCTGTCAGGAACCGGATTTGGCTTGGTTGCGTCCATGTGTCAAAAAAAAGGAGGCCAGAATCAATGCTCCAGCCTCCCACGTTGTGTCAAATCTGGGGGTGGTCAGGACCTTAATAGGTGGCTTTCACGCCCACGTAGAACCGGTTGCGATCGTAATCGCGCATGGGGATGTCGGACTCGAGCTTGTCGTAGGCGTAGCCGGCCTCGGCCGCGAAGTTGGCCGTGATCTCATAGGCCAGATTGACGTCGACGGTGTAGAAGTTGTCGCTGTCGCCGTCATACATGCCTTCTTCGAAAGTCCCCTGCTGCCAGGAACCTCGCAAGGTCCCGATAAGTTTCGGGAAGATCCGATGCGCCACAAACGCGTAAACGGTCGTCGCTTCCTGCGAAACGGTGAACGAACTCAGATCGTCCGTTCTGGCAATGGCAACATCAGTCGGGCGCAGGTCGTGTTTGACACCCACGGACACCTTGCTGCCCTCCATGTACTCGTATGCCAGGGCCGCATCCACAAACGGCGCCGTCACGTCGTCCACATCCGCATTCGGATACCGGGCGTAATTGACACCGGCCCGGATCTGCGCGGTCAGACCCGGCAGAGCCGTGTAGTCAACCCCCAGGAATCCGTAATGCGACTCCTGATTGCGAGCATCGCTCTCCGGCACTGTCGGATCCGGAGTCTCGGTGTACCAAAGCTGGTCGCCGCTCGTGTAATCGAAATAGCCGTATTGATAGCCGACCAGCCCGATGATCGCCGGCTGGAACTGCCACCGCAGGTCGGCAGTCGCCAAGTGCTCCATGCGATCCAGCAGGGCCGAGATGCTCGCCGGACCGTCGTCACGGTAGTTGTAGTAGGTGTTCGAGTAGCCCAGACGCGATCCCAGTTGCTCCGTCAAACCGGTGGTCAGCCCGATGCCGGCGTAATTGCGCCATGCGTTGCCATCGGTGCGGACGTAGCTGGCCTGACCGCCGTTGGGCTCGAGTATGCTCGGCTCCTCGGAGTAAACGGGCGATTCGAAGAAATCCAACCGGAACCGCTCCGAAAACGCATGCGAGGCGGCGATCTCCGCCCGCACGGTGTGGTCAAATTCCTTGCTGCTCGGCTGGGCCTCGTACCAGCGCATGTCGTAATCCAAGCTGGCCGTCAGCGTGGTCTGGTCCCGCAGCAGCACATACTTGATGCCCGGGGCGAAATTGATCCCCCAGCTCTCTTCATCGACGTCCCCGAGATATTCCCTCGCCTCGGGCGTCAGATCGGAGGGCGTGGTTCGGTAGTTGTCGTCGTAAAATCCGCGCAACTTGGCCGATACGCTCCACGGCCGCCCGGACCCGTCGACTGCCTGACCCTGCAGGCTGAGTGCACCCACTGCCGCTAAGCTCGCAAACGTGATCAGTTTATTCATAAAGCATCTTGCCCTGATTTGGATAGCGCTGCCTCGATCCAGTTCAAATTTAGCTTGAAAGGTTGACGGCTTTTTAAGGTCTCGATTGAGGGTTGTCAAACATAAATCTCTGACATTCTTCGTTTCCAGTGCTTTTCAGCGTGCCCACAGGCCTCATGACGCCCCCAGTGTCGAGCGATGCGCAGCGCGGCTCGCCAACCAATAAACAGCCAGCGCGAGCCAGATAATCCCGAACCCCAGGGCGCGCGCGCGTGGGAACGGTTCCCCGTACACCGCCACCCCCAGAATCAACCCGCAGGTGGGCGACACGTACTGGAGCAAGCCCAGCGTGGAGAGTTTCACCAGGCGAGCAGCCGACGCAAAGAGCAGCAGGGGCAGGGCGGTCACAACGCCCGTGAGAATCAACAGGCTGTCGCCCCAGCCGCCGCTCTGTCCGAAGCGGCCGACGCCCTGGGACTCGAGCGCGCCGAGATACCCGGCAGCCGGAAGCCAGAGCAGCGCGGTCTCGATCGTCAGCCCCGGCAGAGCGGGCAGGGGAGCGGTCTTCTTGATCAATCCGTAACATGCGAAGCTCAGCGCCAAAACAACCGCAATCCAGGGGAACGCCCCGTACTGCCAGGTGAGGAACAGCACCCCCAAGGCCGCGATCCCAACTGCCATCCACTGGATCGCCCTCAGCTTTTCCCGCAGCACCACCACGCCCAACGCCACGCTTACGAGCGGATTGATGTAGTACCCAAGACTCGTCTCCACGATCCGATCGTGGTTTACCGCCCAAATGTAGACGAACCAGTTCAGTCCCAGGAGCAGCGCCGCGCCGAGGTAAATCGCCAGGGTCCTTCGCTGCGTTGCCGCCGCAAGCAGCGTCCGCCCCTGTCTCGACAGGATGACAAGCAGGGCGAGAAAGCCAAACGACCAGACGATGCGGTGCGCGAGGATCTCCGGAGCCGGCACCGTCCGCAGCGCCTTCCAGTACACCGGCAGCAGCCCCCAGAGCAAATAGGCGCCCAGCCCCAGCCAGATTCCTTTGCGCGCGGACGACATCGTGGGGTGCGCCCTTCAGGGCGTGGACAGGATCCGATTCACACCTCGCGGGCGATTCGCCTGTGTCAGTGACGGAAATGCCGGATCCCGGTGAAGACCATCGCCACGCCCCGCGCATCAGCCGCCTCAATGACCTCGGCGTCGCGCTTCGATCCGCCCGGCTGAATCGCCGCCGTCGCTCCCGCCTCCGCGGCCGCAACCAGTCCGTCGGGGAACGGAAAGAACGCATCGCTGCAGACCACGCTGCCCCGCAGAGATAACCCGGCCTCGCCCGCCTTCCAGACCGCGATCCGACTGGCATCCACCCGGCTCATCTGGCCCGCCCCGATCCCGAGCGTGCGATCCGCCGCGGCATACACGATCGCGTTCGACTTGACATGCTTCACCACCCGCCACCCGAACAGCAAGGCCTGATACTCATCCTCGCTGGGCGCCCGCTTCGTCACGACCTTGACCTGGTCCCGCGCCCGCACTGTCGCGCGGTCCGGCTGCTGCCAAAGAAGCGACTCGAAGCCAACGCCCCGAATCTCTCCCCCCGCGGCGGTGTGCGAGTCGATCGACACCTCGATCAGCCGCAGGTTCTTCTTCTGCCGCAGCACCGCCCGCGCCTCCGGCGTAAAGGAGGGGGCCACCACCACCTCGCTGAAAATCTCGGCGATGGCCGTCGCGCACGGGCCGTCCATCGGTTGATTCACGGCGATGATGCCGCCGAAGGGCGCCTGCCGATCCGTGGCCAGGGCCTTCTCCCACGCCTCGCACAGCGACGCTCCCCGGCCGACCCCGCACGGATTGGTGTGCTTGAGAATGGCCAGCGTCGGAGCCTCGCCCCGGAACTCCGAGATCAAGGTCGCCGCCGACGTCAGATCGAGAATGTTGTTGTAGGAAAGTTCCTTGCCATGGATCTGCCGGAAATGCTCGGCAAACCGCCCATAGAGCGCCGCCGGCTGGTGCGGATTCTCTCCGTATCGCAGCGCCTGCACCCGCGGCGCGTCCACGATCAACCGATCCGGAGGCGCGCTGCCGCCCAACCGGTCGTCCGCCGCCAGATCCGATCCGCCTCCCGCCCCGAGCCAGCGCGGCAAGTGGGCCGCAATCGCCCCGTCGTACGCCGCGGTGCGCGCATACACCTTCACGGCGAGCCGTCGACGCAACTCCAATGTGGTGGCGCCCTGCGCTTGAATCTGGGCCGCAACCTCCGCGTAGTCCGCGGGATCGACGATCGCCGTGACGTGTTCGTGGTTCTTGGCCGCGCTCCGCAGCATGGCCGGGCCGCCGATGTCAATGTTCTCAACCACGTCCGCCCGAGTCGCATCCGGCCGTGCGACAGTCTCCTCGAACGGGTAGAGGTTCACCGCCACCAGATCGATCGGGCGGATGCCGTGGCGCTCCGCCGTCGCCTCGTGCTCCGCGTGGCCGCGCAGATAGAGCAGTCCGCCATGAACCTTGGGATGAAGGGTCTTGACGCGCCCATCGAGCATCTCCGGAAAGCCGGTGAAGTCGACCAAGTCGACCACCGGCAACCCCGCCTCCCGAAGCGCCCGGGCCGTGCCGCCGGTCGACAACAATTCGATGCCGGCCTGGGCCAGCACCCGCGCAAAGGGCACCAGGCCGGTCTTGTCGTACACGGAGAGAAGCGCGCGTCGGATCGGTTGCATAGGCAAACGGCAAAATGCCGTCCCTGCCAAACCCGAGTCAATGGGCAAATCAAGCCCGCATTTCAGGTGAAATGTGACGCTGACCGGTCAGATGACATCAAAAGTTCGGTAGAGTCGAGGGGTGGCGCGGTGTGGTTAAGTCGAAGCCTATCCGTTGACCCGGCCTTTCGGTCATTGGGTGCCTCACTAGCTCGACCGTGCATCCGTTTCCACCCCCCGCTCATCGAACTGGGCGGGCCGATTTCCGGCACCCAGCTCTCGGACAAGGTCCTCAGGCCTTCGCCCACGGCAGGTTCGCAGTTTGCTGTTCCAGGCGGATCAGGCCGAGGGTCTGATGCAGATACTCGTCGGGATATTGTCCCGTGCCCGATCCGGCTGTTTTGTGCTTACCGCACAGCCATTGACGGAGCCGATGCCGGGTGTGACTGTTCACCGCCCGGTAGGCTTTGCTCACCGGTCCCAAACAGAAATAGTTGGCCCACCCTCGCAATTTGCGATTGAGGTCAGCCACCAGATCTGCGGTCCGGTCGCTCAGCGTCGACCTTTCAGTCCGTTCGCTCACCGCGGCGCAAATACGCTCGATGCGCTTCTTTGCGGGACGCGTTCCCAGGTAGGCACGGCCCGTCCGGGTCGAGTAGCACCATCCAATCGTGTAACCCAGAAAGTCGAAACTCTCTTCGGTCACACGGCAGGTTTTGGTCTTCTTCTCGTTCACGGTCAGTTTGAGCACGCCCATGATCTTCTGCATCCGCTCCCGCGCCTCCGGCGCCGAACCCCGGCACAGAATCACGAAGTCGTCCGCGTAGTTCACGATGCGCGCTTCCAACCGCTCCTCCCAGCCTTGCTGCTTCCAGCCCAGGATGAAGCGCCTCATGTAGAGGTTGGCCAGCAAGGGCGAAATCGGTGCCCCTTGCGGGGTGCCCCTTCCGGTATCCTTATTGACCGTCGTGCGCCGTTTGCGCCCTTGATCGTCGGTTTCCTCCACCGCCATTTCCAGCCATTGCTGGACCAGCTTCAGTACCGCCCCGTCGCTGACCCGTCGCGCTACGCTCTTCATCAACTCGTGATGGGGAATGGTATCGAAGTAGCCGCTGAGGTCAGCATCGACCACTTCGCGGTGTCCTCGATTGACCAACCCGTGCACGGCGCGAATCGCGTCATGGGCGCTGCGGTCGGCTCGGTAGGCGTACTGTTCCTCCGGCATATCCGCCTCGAAAATCGGACTGAGCACGATGACGGCTGCCATCTGCACCACCCGGTCTCGAATACACGGAATGCCTAGCGGCCTGAGTTTGCCGTCGGCCTTCGGGATGTACACCCGTCGCACGGCTTGTGGCCTGTAGGTCTTCGCTTTGAGTTGTTCCGTCAATCCATCCAGCCACGTCCCCAAACCTCCCGACTCGATCTGCTCGAACGTTTGTCCGTCGACGCCGGCACTACCACCGTTGGCACGGCAGCGTTGCCAGGCAAACGCCAGGACATCCCGCCGATAGAGCTTGTCGTACAGACTATAGAAACGC
Source organism: Verrucomicrobiota bacterium (assembly GCA_040766265.1). GTDB lineage: Bacteria > Verrucomicrobiota > Verrucomicrobiia > Limisphaerales > J093 > MWFF01. The sequence goes on along the minus strand of JAXGQW010000041.1, from coordinate 1,650 downwards.
AGAGCTGGATTTGCCTTCGCTTTGGCCTGCAATGACTTCTGAAGGTTCCAAACACTCTCTGGAGTTGTTAGGCTCATGCCAATCTCCGGGCTTTCCCTGCTTCGGTCATTCCCTTGAACTGAGGCCCCTTCGCTCCCCCGGCATTACCCGGCTTCATCGCTACTACGGGCCTCTCCGTCACCCGCCTCGGCCCCGTCTGCCCCTCGCGGGGTCCGGGTTGACCGCTGCGTGCGGTCGCCGACACGGGCTTCCCGTGCTTGCGCAGAACTCCTGCTGCCCAGCATGCCGTCACCACTACCCCGGTGAACTCGCCAGGTGCTCTTTTCGCTCGCTTCCCCAGCGTTGCCAGCCTTCCCCGTTTCTCAACCGGGTCGGCGTTCACATTGCCCGTTTCGAGGCTTGCTCGGTGTTTACTCACGTTACGGCCTGCCCGCTCGCTGATCCCCAGAAGGGACCTTTGACGTCGGAGGCTTCGACCGGGCGCATTACTACGCCCAACCGCTCCGACTGCTACCGGCGGAGCGAAAGTTGCCGGGTGGGTTTCCTTCTGACTTCTCCCACTGAAGTCCTGCACCCTTCACGGCGCACTGAGAAATGCGGGCTAGAGCAGCCGGGGCTGCAAATCCTCGCGCGCAAGAACCTCCCCGAGGCTCTGCACGCGGGCGCGCCGTCGCTCGATGATCTGCTTGTCGAGCGCCAGGTCGTAGCGGACCGGGTAATCGCCGTCATAGCAGGCCAGGCAGAAGGCCGAGGCCGGCAGGCCGGTCGCCCGCACCATGCCCGCCTGCGAGAGATAGGCCAGCGAGTCGGCCTTCAAGTAGCGGCAGATCTCGTCGACGCTGTGGTTGGCGGCCATCAGCTTGCTGCGGTCCGGAAAGTCGATCCCGTACACACACGGGTTGACGTGCGGCGGACAGCTCACCATCACGTGCACTTCCCGCGCCCCCGCCTCCTTCAGATTGGCGACGCGCTGCCGGCAGGTGGTGCCGCGGACGATCGAATCGTCGACAATGATCACGCGCTTGCCGGCCACCACTTCCCGGATCAGGTTCAGCTTCACACGCACGTTGAAATCGCGGATGAGCTGCGAAGGCTGGAGAAAACTCCGCCCCACATAATGGTTGCGGACGAACGCCATCTCGTAGGGAATCCCCGATTCGCGCGAATAGCCGAGCGCCGCGCAATTGCCGCTGTCCGGCACCGGGACGACCAGATCCGCCTCGCGCGGATGCTCGCGAGCCAGTTCCCGGCCCATCGCCACGCGCACTTTGTGCACATTCTGTCCGGCGATCGTGCTGTCCGGGCGCGCGAAGTACACGTACTCGAAAATGCAGAAGGCGCGCCGCGCGTGATCGGGAAACGCCTGGATGCTCTGCAGGCCATCCCTGTTGATCACCACAATCTCGCCCGGGGCGATGTCCCGGACAAACGCAGCCTGGATCAGATCGAACGCGCAGGTCTCGCTCGACAGCACCCAGGCGTCCCCCAGCCGGCCGAGCGACAGGGGCCGAAACCCGTGGGGATCACGAACGCCGATCAACTCCTGCTCCGTCTGCAGGACGAGCGAGTAGGCGCCCTCGATCCGACGCAGCGTCTGGATCAGACCCGAGTCGGCGCCCCTCGATCCGGGCCGGGCCATCAGGTGCAGGA
>JAXGQW010000040.1:0-48784 GCA_040766265.1 Verrucomicrobiota bacterium | reverse complement strand
GAAGCGTGACCACATGCCGCACAGATCCGTATCCGCACCACAGCTCGATCTTCTTCGGATGCGACCGTGTCAATGGCGGCAACTACTGGCAGGAGGGCCTCGAACGCGGACGCATCGCCTCCCAGTCCGTGCGGCTCCTCAAAGCCGCCGGCAACGCCATCGAGTTCGAACAGGAATGCGCCTGGCAACGCCCCAACGCCGAGCCGCCGTTCACCGACCGCCGCCGCATCGTCATCACCGCTCCCACGCCGGACCGGCGCATCATCGACTTCGACATCACCCTGCGCGCGCGCGGCAAGGTCCGAATCGAGAAAACCAACCACTCGCTTTTCTCGGCACGGATGGCGCCCGAGCTTGCCGTGACCGGCGGGGGGACCCTGATAAACGACGCGGGCGATCAAGACGAGAAGGGAACATTCGGCAAGCCGGCCTTTTGGGCGGATTGCCGGGGTCAATGGGGTGGAGCGACCGAGGGCGTGACGATCCTGTCCCATCCCGCCAATCGCTGGTCGCCACCCCCCTGGTTCACGCGCGATTACGGGTTCTTCTCCCCGACCCCAATGTACTGGCCCGAAGGCGGTTCGATCGATCTCGAACCCGACGAAACCGTCCGTCTCCGCTACCGTGTGCTGGTCCATTCCGACGCGCCTTCTTCGGACGAAATCGCCGCGCTTTATCGGGCCTGGACGGGTTCGCAGTAGGCCGATCAGCCGCTAACCCGCATATTTCACATCCCGTCGGTGCACATGGCGGTCAGACTTCGCAAGAGGACTCCTATGCGGGTTAGAAGCGTGTGAAATAACCGGGCTAATGGGATGCGCAGAAGAAGCAAGATTCGGGTAGCAGACGCCAAGGAGGTGGGGGTGGGGAACCCCGCTGAAGAAACGTACCGCCACCCGAATCAAATCACTGCCCTGAAAGCTAGATGCAGACGCGTAGATGTCAATACCTTATTAGGCAGTTTTGAGGATGCCAGGATCGGCTCGGCAATGGTGATTCTGACGGCCTGGTGGCGGATTCAAGAACCAGTTCGGCGAGGGTTTGTCCCTGCTGGGTGCCGATGTTCCACCCGCCCGTCCAATCACCGCATGGTTCCAGCCCAGGCGTGTCAGACCTCGGCCAGGATCACCACGTAGTTCTTGCCGTAGTGTTTGGCGCACTTCGGGCAAGTGGTGTAGTACATCAACCGTCGCTTGATCTGCTTCCCCTGCCCCTGTACCCACTCGCTCATCTGGGCGCACCATCGTCCGGTCTCCTTGAACGGGCCTTCAAAGACCCTGGTCAGGAAAGTCCCGCTGAGCCGGACGTTCTCCGCGCCGGGCACTTCCCTGGCGACCTCGACGTAAAGGTCCATGTTCCACTTCGAGGTATGGTCTGAGAGGGCGACGGGGGGGTCGGGCGTGAACGCGTTTGCCGCGCTGATCCTCTCCATGATGCGGGTCATCACGTTCCCAAAACCGATCGGCATGTAAAACAGGCAGCGAACGCGGTCCTTGATGAAGAGCTTGTCTTGCCATCGGAACTCCTTCTCGTCCCAGGGCTTGGGATTGAACCGAGGACAACAACCGGTCTCTGTCGAATAGGGATTCTTCATGGTTTGATTTCCTTTCTGCGCATCTGTCGTGCCAGTGCCGTGATCTTGCGATCACGGCAGTGTCAACCTGAGCCGGACATACCCTTGCCCGGCCGGGTTGTCCGTGATTGGGATTTGGCACCGGACGCTGATCCATTCGGTGCCGTCGCCGTTGTCGACCCTCCAGCTTTCGAGGACATTGAACAACCGGTCGCCACCGGCCCAGGCGATGTCTTCGTCCAGAGTGTCGTTGTATTCCAAGCGATAGCGGACGCCATCCACTTGGTAGTCCACCGCGGGGTTGCCCACGCCGCCTTTGCGTTGGCGGTAGGTGACCACCAGGTATTGGACTTCCCGCAGCCATCCTGCGCCCGACTCCGCCATGCGGGACGCCGCTGGCCCGCCCTCGAAATCCCACACTTTGGGGTTCAACTGATGCGCGTACTCGGCGAGGTTGTCGTAGCCGTCGCCGTCCGGGTTGTTCTCGGGCGCCGCGTCAGCGCCGGTCAAACCGAACGACGCCATCCACCGCGTGTAGGTGTCCTGCATCCGGAGCCGGAGTTCCTGGGTCGAGGCGGCGCCCGCCTTGACGACTTCGACGATCACAACAAATTCGCCGATTTGGGACGACCGGCCCGAGATCAGGCCCGTCGTGGGGTGGATGTTGAGACCGTCGGGCAGGCCATACGCGGCGAAGGTCGCGGGCGGCGCGGCGACGACCACGGCATGCGAGAAGTCCTCGCCCACGGTGCCAAACACGCGGTCGGCACTCACGATGCTGGGCGGGACCGGCACGGGCGCGGCGGCGGTGCTCGTGAAGAAGGTCACGGCGGCGGGCGCGGACTCGAACCGTCCGTCATTGACGGTGAAAGTGAGGCTGTCCTGCCCGGCGTTGAGTGGACGATAGCGCCACACGTCGCCCCGGCGCTCGAGCACGCCCCGGGCGGGGCCGGTCACCAGGCGGTACTCGAGGGGATCACCATCCGGATCCGTCCCGAACAGACGGAAGTCCAGCGGGTTCTGAGGCGTGAGATCGAAGCTGGCGGGGACGGCGACGGGCGGCTGGTTCGTGAAACTCCACGAGCGGCTGTTGTTGGCCGGGGCGGGATCAGGCACCAGCGGGTCGCTGATCACGGCGCGGAGGGTGTAATGGTCGGCGCCGGAAAACACGTAGGGCACTTCCAGAGAACTGGGCGTGAACGGCGCCCAGTTGGTCACGATGGTCGAGGCCAGGAGCATCTCCGGCGCGTTCTCCAGGGTCAGGTAGAGCGACAGCCGGGCTTCGTTGGTCAGGCCGCCGTTGCGCGTCGTGACCCGGATCAGGTTCAGCCGGTCGGCTTGCAGGCGGTTGGGCGTGGGCTCGAGCGGATCGCTGCCCGCGGGGCGGATGTGCAGCGAGTCCTCTCCGACAACCAGGTCCGCCGCCGCCACCGGGCCGACCGAGACCTGGACCGACGCCGAGCCCGCCAACCCCGCCGCATCTGTGGCCGCGAATTGCAGCGTGTGGTCGCCGGCACTCAAGCGGACCGAGGACAGGACCGCGTTCGTGCCCAGCAGACCGTCCCGTGAGGAATGCCACGCGCCCTCCGCGAGCAGGCCGTCTTCGAGGTCGAAGGCTTCGGCGGAGAGAAACCACTCCCGGTCGGGTTCGGCGGCATCGCCGGGCCGGGGACTAAGTATCTGCACGACGGGCGCGCGGTTCCCGACGCGGAAACCGGTGAGTTGGGCCTGCGCCGACCGGAACGCATCCGCCGCGACGAGCTTGAAGGACAGGTCATCCGTGGCGGGCAGGTCCCGGGCCTCGAGCGCCACCGTCTGGTCGGTGGTCATCTCCCCGACGGGCACCCACGTCTGGCGACCGTCCGCGCTGTAGTACAGCTGGCGGAAGACCGGCAGCGGTTTGCCGGCGACGTCCGGGCCGAAGTCGAGCGTGATCGGGCCGGTCAGGGCGCCACTCCCTGGGTTGGCCGCCAAACCCGGCTGGAAAGCGATCCCGTCATCGGCGACCGAGAGAAACTCGAACCCTTGGAACTCCTGGTCCGTAATGGCAAAGCGCGCGGTGGCGACCGGCACGTCCACCACCTGGAACCAGTCCGGGTCCACGGGTGACTGAGTCGGGTCGGGCAGGCTCGCCAGGATGGGAATGCGGGGCGTCACCGGCTGTCCGTCCGCGTCCAGGCACTCGAGGAACTGCCACGTGCCGCGGTTGCCCTCGGTGAGGTTGAAGTCCTCGAGGCTCACGTCGCGGATGCGCACGGTGTCGGGGTAGGTGCGGTAGTAGTAGGCGAGCGTGTTGCGGTCCTGGTAGCGCCGGAGCAGGCCGGTGAACAGGACGCGCCGATGTCCGGCGGGCGGGGGACCCATCAACGTCACCTGTCCGGACCGGGGGCTTTCGCTCCCGGCGCCGGCAAGCAGGGCACCGGACGCCGGTCGGGACCCAAGCAGTGGCCGCAGACCTTTGTACACCGCATCGAGGGATGTGGGGATGACCCACTGCGGCGTCGAAGACCCCATGAAGTCGTAGTAGTTGACCGTCGGACGCGGCGGGACATGGAGAATCCTGGGGAAGCCGCCGAAGCCCAGGTCATTGAACATGACGGCACTCTGCACCATCGCCCCATTCCATTCGCGGGTACCGTCGTAGAACTGGACCTGGGCGATGGGATTGCCCAGGTGATCGGTCGTCGTGAAGTTGTATTGCTCGGTGCCGAGATAGAGTCCGAGGGTGTGTCCCAGCTCGTGCAACACCGCTTCCGGGTTGTCCTCCTCGACCATGACCACCGAGGAGAACACTTCCAGGGCGGCGCCCGCGTTTTCGGACAAGCCCCACCAGCCGCTCAAGGCCGTGTTGGGCACGACACACACCAAGCGGTCCAACCAGCGTTCCGGCGGCCGGGATGCGTTCCAGGAATTGAAGTAGCTTGAGGCCGAGCGCGAGATCATGAACGGCATCAGGTTGCCGCCGGCAAGGGTGGTGGCGGCGCCGCGGAGGTAGCCGCGGCTGACGGTCAGGGGCGGCAACTGGACCACGGTGAATTCGCTCCGCAGCAGGGGCCAGAGCGCGGGGAGTTCCCCTTCCAACCGCTGCCGGGCGGCGCCGGAATCGGCCTTGGCCGTGATCCAGAACGGCACCTCGAGATTCACCGGTAATACGCCGAGCCGCAGCCGGCGCGCGAAATGGTGCTGGGGCTGCACCTCCGTCTGCCAGACGACGCCGTCCTTGGGCTGCCCGGCGTAGGCCCCGACATTCAGGGCCGTCATCTTCAACTCCAGCGCCAGATTCGTCGCCTCGGTCAGCGCCGCCGGGACCACGAAATTGAGCGTGCGTGCCTTGTTATCGCTTCCTTCCGAGAGGATCGGGTAAGTCCGGCGGACGGCGAAGGGTTGGGAACCCCCGACCTGGCTTCCGTTGCAGGTGAACGTGAATTCCGCGGCGTACTCGTTCACCGAGGTCTTCAAGTCGAGGCATACCAACAGGTCCCGACCCTGCCGGGCCAGCAGTCCACCTCCTTGATAAGGACCCGGGCGCAGCACGTTCTGTCCGACCCGCGCTTCATGGACCCAGACCCGCGGGTGAGGCCGGAACGCATCAGGGATATGCGTCGCGGCGCGCGTCACGCCGGAGAGAAGGAATGTCTCCTTGGGATCCACGACCCAGCAGTGGGCTCCTTCCGCCTGGAGCCAGCCCCGGTAGGGTTTGTTCGGGTATTTCGGTCCAGAACTCGATCCCCAGTAATTCCCTGGCAGGGGCAGGACCCTCGGGCTCTGGACCGCCTGAGCGGGGCCGATGAAGCTGTTCCCGCTGATGGTGGGCGGGGCGCCCGGGTCGAAGTCCACCTCGAGAGGCACCGTGAACACGCTGTCCCTGATCGTCCCGCTCCCCCCTCCCGTCAGGTTGGCGCTGAAGGAGTGGTGGAATTCGCAGTTGCTAATCGAGAGGGTCTTCACCTCATGGATCCACACCGAACCCCGCAGGATCGAGTCGGTGATGGTCAGGCTGTCGCAGATGATGACCGGCAAATCGTCCAGCACGCAGTCCGTGATGGTGATCACCCTCCCCTCCAGATGCTGGATGTTTCCGCCCCGGTAGCCCCGGAGGACCAGTGGCTCTTCGCCCTCCGCCCCGTGCAGGGAAACCGCCGTGTGTGCCAACGCCAACATCATCAGCCAGACGAGGCAGAACCTCCCTCCGGCAACCCTGAACATGGATTGAGTGCTATTCATAGAATGATTTCCACCCCACTACCATCCCGCAGGTGCCACGACAAGGACTTCCCAATCGGGTACAACAACTCCGCCCCCGAGACAGTTCATCCGAGAGTAGGATTGCGGTGCCCTTTGACTTTGACACCCCCCGACTTTGGCATGGCCAATGAGGGCAGACGCGGGCATGATGGCCTCTCCACATGAATGACCGCATTGCGCTCTGGATCGCCGGATTGGGCCTGATCGCTGCCGCTTCCTCAGCCGGAGCCCAAGAGCACGCCCGATTCGAGAATCTCGGCGTCCCGGTGACGAAGGCCATGCTGATGGCCACCGCGGTCGGGCCTGACGCGACGGGCAAAAAGGAGTTGCTCTACTTCGACTTCGCCCAGACGGGGTCGACACTCTTGCTGGTCGCCGTTGACCCCGACACCGGCGAGGCCAGGCAGTACAAGGCTCCGGTGGGGCCGGGGGCTTGGGCACTCGTCCGCGGCCCCGATGAGAAGATGTACCTGGGGACCTGGGAAAGCGGTTACATACTCCGGTTCGACCCGCAGGCGCCGGAAAAGGGCCTCGAAGTGATTGGCAAACCTTCGGAAACCGAGACCTACATCTGGCAATACGCCATCGGAAAGGACGGCAAACTCTACGGCTGCACCTATGGCCATGCCAAGCTGGTCTCCTACGACCCGAAGACAGACCGGATGGAGGACCTGGGGCGAACGGACGACACCCAAATGTACACCCGCTCCGTTGCCTGCGGCCCCACCGGCAAGATCTACACGGGGATTGGCTACGGACGCGCGAACCTGGTGGCCTACGACCCCGCAACCCGCTCCCACATCTCGATTCTGCCGGAGAAGTACCGGACCGAGAACTCGGCAAGCGTCCACCTTGGCGCCGACGGCCACGTGTATGCCCATTGCGGCAGCCAGGCGTTCCGCGTCGAAGACCTATGCCTCGTCCCAATCCCAGCAGACACGGTGGTCAAACCGGCCGGTTTGGCCCTGCGCGACGGGCGGACGGTGACGGTCGGCGAGATCACCGCTGAGACCGGCAGTTTCACGCTCACCGACCCGAAGACCGGCGCCGCAACCACGCGCACCTTCCGTTATCAGGGCGACGGTTCGCTGCTGTTCGTGCTGGGGTTGGGTCCCGACGAGAAAGTTTATGGCAGCACCGCGATGCCCCTCGAAATGTTCGTCCATGACCCGGCAACGGGCGCGAATCGCCATCTTGGCAACCCCACCTCGGTGAACGGCGAACTCTACTCGATGCTCACCTGGCGCGATCGGCTCTATGTGTGCGCCTACCCCGGCGGCTACCTGTCGGTCTATGATCCCAAGCGGCCATTCCGCTTCGGCACGGATCCCGGCGACAACCCGCGCGGCTTTGGCGCCCTGGGCGATGGCCACCTGCGCCCCCGCGCGATGGCCCTCGGTCCGGACAACCGCCTCTACATCGGGAGTCTGCCCCCCTACGGCGAGTTGGGCGGCGCAATGGCCGTGTTCGACCTGCTCGCTGAGAAGGTCGTCGCGAACTACCGAAACCTGGTCACCAATCAGAGCATCGTCGCGCTGGCCTGCGAGCCGAAGACCGGCCTGATCTTCGGCGGTTCCAGTGTCACCGGAGGAGGCGGCACCACCGCAATCGAGAAGGAAGCGCGCTTCTTCGCGTTCGATCCCGCGCGCGGTCGGAAGGTGTTTGAGGCAGCGCTCGAACCCGGTCTTGCCGGATACCCGGCCATCTGTTCCGCACAGGGCAAGGTCTACGTGGCAGCCGGCAAACACCTGCTCGCCTTCGATCCGCAGGACATGCGCGTCGTCCAAACCATCGCGCTCCCGGGCACACCGCTCGATATCTCACTGGGCCGGCACCCGGACGGCCTGATCTGGGGACTCACCGCCCGCAGCGTGTTTGCCGTTGATCCGAGCACCGGGGAAGTGGCCGTCATCGCCAATGCGCCCGTGCCGATCCGCTGCGGGTTCGCTCTCCGAGACGACGCGATCTACTTCGGGTCCAGCGCGCATTTGTGGCGGTATCGCCTTCGCTGATTCACTTCGAGTATGAAAACACCTGCCTGCTTCTGTCTTGTTCTCGCCAGTCTCTGGATGCGCGTGGCGGCTTCTGCAGCGGCCGACGGACCCTCCCCGCCGGACGGCTGGCAGGGCGTCGCCGCGCGCGAGGGAATCCGGCCTGCGTTCGCCTTCGATCCCTCCGGCGGCCCCGATGGCAAAGGCTGCCTCGTGATCACATCGGACGCGCGCGAGGGCCTCGATGGTCATTGGACCAAAACCGTCGCGATCCAGGGCGGACGCCACTACCGCTTCGCCGCGCTGCGCCGCACGGAGAACGTGCCGACGCCCCGTCGCAATGTGCTTGCGCGCATTCTTTGGCAGAACGACCAGGGGCGCCAGGTCCTCCACGATGCGCCCGGAGCCCTCAGCTACCGCGACGGGCCCCTGCCCGTGGCCGAACCGGAGTACCCGACCGACAAAGGCCCGGACGCCCCAGGGTGGACGGACGTCTCGGACACCTACCTTGCACCGCTGAAGGCGACCCGCGCAGTGATCGAACTGCATCTGCGCTGGGCCCCCGGCGCCCGGGTCGAGTGGAGCCGCATCTCCCTCGATGAAGTGCCAGCCCCGGAACCCCGAATGGTCCGCCTCGCCACCGTCCATTTCCGCCCGTCCGGCCAGAAGACCGCGGCGGACAACTGCCGCCTGTTCGCCCCGTTTGTTGCGGAAGCCGCCCGCCAGAAGGCGGACCTGCTGGTGTTGCCTGAGACCATCACCATCTGCGGCAATGGCCTGAGCTTTGCTGAAGCCGCCGAAACCATCCCCGGCCCCTCGACGGACTTCTTTGCCGCCCTCGCCCGCGAGCACAATCTGCACCTGGTGGTGGGCTTGTTGGAACGCGACCGGCATCTGATTTTCAACGTGGCCGTTTTGATCAGCCCCGATGGACAGATCCTGGGCAAGTACCGCAAGGTCGCCCTGCCGCGGACCGAGATCGAAGGTGGAGTCGCCCCCGGCCACGATTACCCGGTGTTCAACACCCGGTTCGGCAAGGTCGGAATGATGGTCTGTTACGACGGTTTCTTCCCCGAGGTGGCGCGTCAACTCAGCATCAACGGCGCCGAAGTCATTGCCTTTCCCGTTTGGGGCTGCAACCCGCTGCTCGCCGCCGCGCGCGCCTGCGAGAACCACGTCTACATCGTCAGCAGCACCTACACGGACGTGGCGACCCGCTGGATGATCTCGGCCGTCTATGACCACGAAGGACGCGTCCTCGCCCAAGCCACGGAATGGGGCGCCGTCGCCGTCGCGGAGGTGGACCTGAACCGGCGGCTGCATTGGTCGAGCCTGGGCGATTTCAAAGCCGAGATCCCCCGCCATCGCCCGGTCTGGAAGGGAGAGCAATGATGCCATGGCTGCACAATCAGGACGAAACATGAAGGGAATCGGAAGGAGTCCTCCGCCATTCATGATCCGCCCCGCGTCATGAGGCGCTTTTCCCTCCGTGTGCTCTGCGCTGTGGTGAATCCCATCCGATGACTGTCACCGCCCCGGAAAGGTGGGCTTGATGCAGTCCGGGCAAAGCCGGCTTGGGACTTGAACGACCCACAGGAGGTGTGTATCTCCGTGCTCGAGCATGAGCTTCTCATTCATCGCAATGAATCGGGTCGTCGAGGAGAAGGCAGCGCGCGATGCGGCGTATCGGGCCAAACTCAAACGCAACGGCAAGGTCCTGTTGTCGGAGGCCCGCGATCTGTCCGACGACGCCCTGTTGGGCAAACTCGCCGAATTCGGCATTGCGCTTGACCGGGAGGGATTGCGGAAGTTGGTGGGCGAGTTTCTCTCCGCCGAGGCCATCTATCGCGAGGCGATTAAGGAGTGTCGCCTCCCGGCCGCCCGGTCCGAGATGGGCGAGGATTGGGTCTGGTTCGCCTTCACATTGCTGTGGGAAAGGTGGTTTCCGGACATCCCCAGCACGGAGATGTTCGACGAACGCATGCAGGAGGGGTATCGGCTCCAGAAGCGGGACCTTGCGGCCGCGTGCGATTGCTGGTTGGGCGTCTGGCGCGATTTCCTGACTCTCCTCGAGCGGAGCGGCGTGCGCTCCATCGCCGAGTTCGACGAGGAGTTGCGCGGGACTCAGTTCGTTGCGAATTGGGTGCAGGACCTGGACATTGCGCTGAGCAATGCCTCGGCGGGCCGTCCGGAGTACCATCGCCAACGCATGCGGTGGGCAGACGAGTTCCTGCGGCTCTTCGGCGGGCACGACTCGCACATGACCGAGCTCATCCGCTGGGCACTGGGGGAGGCGACATGGGGCAGCGGTGAGCGCGCACGGGCCGAGAGCCTCTTCGAGGCCTGGCTGAAGGAGGACCCGCAATGGGGCTGGGGCTGGATCGCGTGGTCGGACCTGCACTGGTTTCCGCGCCACAATCCCAGGCCCGATCATGCGCGAGCCGAGAGACTCCTTCAGCGCGGGTTGGCGGTGCCCGGCGCGCGCGATCGCGAGGAGATGATCAGCCGGCTGACCGACCTCTACAAGAAGACTGGCCGGTCCGACGAGGTTGCTGCCTTGTCACAACATGCGACAAAGGCCCGGACGACCGCAACGGTCGCGGGCGAAAACCAACTTCGCTTGAAGACGACGTTCGACTTCGGCGCAGAAGGGCTGCCGTCGGAGGCGATGCACCAACTCAGCGCCGAAGCGCGCCAGCGGCATTTCGAGCTCCTGCAAACGGTGTCCCAGCGGAAGGTGGGGCGCAACGAGCCTTGCCCGTGCGGCAGCGGCAAGAAGTTCAAGCATTGCTGCGGGCGCTGAGCCGGGAGTTGTTCTTCTCTGCGCTCTCTGCGCCTCTGTGGTTCAATCCGGAACGGTGACTGTCATCCAGGGGGGAATTCGCCACGGAGGCGCAGAGCACGCGGAGAAAACCGGCTGAAGCCGAGCCTACAATCACGAAACCCGACAACGGGTCACCGAACCGCGGAAGATGTTCGATATCTCGCTTCCGTCCAGATGTCCGCCTGTCCTCAAGTGAGACACCCATTCGACTCCCGGCTCAACAACAGGACACCCGCTGACTACCCCGGATGCGGTTCAGCGCGGAGCCTGTGATCGATCCGGGCTGGCCCGCAATCCTGGCACGGCAACTGCGTGCACGTCCCGGCACGAGGAGGTCAACACCGGGGTCGGACGAGCCCAACGTCGGATCGCTTGAAGCGGCCGCCAGGTCTCGGCCGACAGATGGAAGCCCTCCTCGCCAAGGAAAACACCAAATACGTATCCATAACAGTCAGGAGCACCATGAAGAAACTGATCGTCTCATTCGTCGGCGGGGCTGTGGCGTTCACAGTCCACGCGCAAGTGTTGTTCACCTATGAATTCCCCGGCAGCGATCCGGGCGGAGATGCCACGGTCCCGGCGCCGGAACACATGACCCTGAGCGCCTTCTCGCGGACCCAGGTCAACGCCGCGAGCCAAATCGATGCCTTCTCGAGTTCACAGTGGACACAGGGAGCCGAGCTGGATCCGAACGAATTCGTTTCGTTCGCATTTCGCCCGGACGTCGGATACGAGGTCGCGCTCTCCTCGCTGAGTTGGGACACCTCGCGCAGCAGCACCGGCCCACAGATTGGCAAGGTGGAATTGTGGCGCAACGGCGTGAACTTCGAAAGCTGCCAGGAGTTCGAAGTGACCACCACGCTCGGCCACCGGGTCTTTGACTTCACGCCCACAACGGGGTTGTCGAGCGATTCCTACGAGTTCCGCTTCTACGGCTGGAACGCAAGCGGCACGGGCAATCTCCGCCTCGATAACGTCGCCGTCGTCGGCGCCATCACCCCGATCCCGGAACCGTCCGCCTCCGGCCTCGTCCTCGCCGCCGGCCTCGTCGGAATGACCTGGCGCCGCCTGCGCCGCACCCGTCGCACCGCCTTCATTCCGACTACCTAGTCCGCTTCCGAACCGTGCCCGTCAGGGGCCCGGGCCTTGGCCGCCCACCGATCGAGCCGAAGGTCCGGGCCTTCTGCTTTTGCCAAATGGTCGCGCACTCTCACTTTTCGCACACTGAACGCTCGCTTTCCCAAAGCCGGCATCGGATCATGCGCCCATGCTGAAGACCAGAGATCCGAACTGCGATCGCCCTGAATCGAGTCCCGAAACCAGATTCCACCGGGGACCAGCCTTCATCAATGGCGCCCTTCTCCTCCTGTCCGCCCTTTGCGTCGTGTCCAGTCTCGCCGCCGTCAATTGGCCGGAACTGCGAGGTCCCCTCAGAAACGGGCACGCCCTCGATGCAAACCCGCCGCTGTCGTGGAGTGAAACGAACCGCATCGCCTGGAAGACGGCCATCCACGATCTGGGCTGGTCATCGCCGGTCGTCTGGGGTGAGCAGATCTGGCTCACGACGGCCACCACCAACGGGCGTGAGATGTACGCCGTTTGCGTGGATGCCCAGACCGGGCGCGTCGTGCTGGACGTCAAGGTTTTCGACACGCGCGAGCCCGAACACATATCGAGCCTCAACAGCTACGCGTCGCCCACTTCCGCAATCGAGGCGGGAAGGGTCTATGTCCACTACGGAACGTACGGGACCGCATGCCTCGACACGGAAAATGGCAAGATTCTTTGGACTCGCCGTGACTTGAATTGCGACCATCACGAGGGCCCGGGGGCATCGCTGATGCTCGATCAGGACCGGCTCTATGTCCCGGTCGATGGCCGCGATGTTCAATACGTGGCCGCCCTCGACAAGGCCACGGGTCGCACCGTCTGGAAAACAGACCGGTCGATCGATTACAGCCAGTTTACGAGCAATTGCCGCAAGGCCTTCTGCACACCCATCGTGATCGAGGCCGGCGGGCGCCGCCAACTCTTCAGCCCGGCCGCCAAGGCCATGTTCGCCTACGATCCCGACACCGGCGCCGAACTCTGGAAGGCGCGCTACAATGGCTGGTCCATGGTCCCGCGCCCGCTCTTCGGACACGGATTGCTCTATGTCATCACCGATTATGAACGCCCGGAACTCTGGGCCGTGCGGCCTGACGGACAAGGCGACGTCACCGACACCCATGTCGCGTGGAAGGTGGTCAAGGACATGCCTTCCACAGCCTCGCTGCTGCTGATCGACGACCTGCTCTACATGGTCAATGACCAGGGATTCGCCCTCTGCGTCGAGGCCAAGACCGGCGCCGTGGTCTGGCGCGAACGCATCGGGGGGAAACACTCCGCGTCGCCCCTCTACACCCCCGGCCGCATCTACTTCTTTAACGAGAGAAACCGCGCGACCGTTATCGCGCCCGGACGCGAGTTCCGCGTGCTGGGGGGAAGCCAGCTCGATGATCCTCTCATGGCGACTCCCGCCGTCACCGGAGACGCCTTCATCCTTCGAAGCAGGACTCACCTCTACCGAATCCAATAGACGAAGTTCTGCCATGCAATTGGATCGCCCCAGGCCCGGCGCGGCCCCCGCACTGCACACGGGTTCCCGAGTTGCTCGCCTATGCGCAGCCCTCTCTGGAATCTCAAATCTCAAATCTCCCGCACTCCACACGGGTTCCCAAATTGCTCGCCTAATCGCCCTGGTCTGGGCAGGCATTCTCGCCTCCGCGCTGTCGTCTCTGGGCGCGGTTCAGTTGGACCTGGCTCGGCTGGGCATGGCCACCCAGACCGGCGACCTGTCCGCCGCCAACGCGCCGGCCCGCGCGCTCGACGGAAACGCAGGCACCTTCAGCGCGACCACCGAGATTCCCAATGCGTACTGGGAGTGCGAACTCGGCCGGGACTACACGCTGACCCGCATCGAAATCGTCGCCCCGTCCGACGCCTCCTACGGCGATGCCCTCAACGGCCTCGTGCTCCGGCTCGAGGACCTTCGCGATCGCACTGTCTTCGAGATGCTGGTCAACGATCCCGGTCCGGGGTCGACTTGGGCCGCCGACCTCCCCGCCGGCCTGGACGCGCGCATCCTCCGGATCGGCCTCGAAAACGGCCAGCCCAACGGAGCCGGGAAACACCAGGTCGCCCTGGGCGAGGTGCGCGTGTTCGGCGACCCCTCGGCGGCGGCCGGCCCGATTGCTCTCGGCGCCATCGGCACGGCCCAACAATCGAGCGACTTCAGCCTCTTTCCGTCCTATCGGGCCGGCCTGGCCATCGATGGCGATCCGGCAACCTTCTCCCAGACCGCCGACCTCACAAACAGTTTTTGGACCCTCACGCTCGACCGCGCCTGCCCGATCCACCGTATCGAGGTCGTCAACCGGCGCGACACCGCGGC
Organism: Verrucomicrobiota bacterium; assembly: GCA_040766265.1. Taxonomy (GTDB): domain Bacteria; phylum Verrucomicrobiota; class Verrucomicrobiia; order Limisphaerales; family J093; genus MWFF01. Next base: position 34,718 of record JAXGQW010000040.1, on the reverse strand, counting down.
AGCCCGACTCGCCGGATTGGTCCTGCGAATCCTCGATGATCAATCCAATACCGTCGCCTCGGCCACCCTGACAAACCCGGGTTTGGGCGGGGTCTGGGGCTTCGATCCTCCGGCGGGCTTGTCGGGCCGCTACGTGCGCGTCGGACTCGAAGACGGCGCCGCCAACGGCGCCGGCGACCGGATCGTGTCGCTGGCCGAGGTGATCGTTCTGACCGCGCCGAACCTGGCCCTGGGACGGGATTGCTATATGGTGCGATACCAGGACAACCTGCCGCCCGCGACGAACGCGAATGACGGCAACTACGCCACCGGCATTGAGACCACCGACAAGTCCGTGGACGCCTATTGGGAGGTTGACCTGGGCGTGCCCCATGCCCTCTACAGCGTCCGCGCCGTGGCTGCCCAGGGATTCGCCGCTCGCCTCAGCCACGCGACTGTTCGCCTGTTCGATGCCAACCATGATTCGGTGTTCTCGAAGCACCTCGCCGGCACCAACCCAACCTTCGATGTGGACGTCGCGGGGCCAATCACAGCGCGTTATGTCCGGGTCGGCTTCGAGAACAAGGAACGGTCGCACATCACCGGCGGCATCGAATGGTACCTGGGCCTGCGCGAAGTCCAGGTCTTCGGACGCCCCGCGGAACAGATCGGCCTGCTCGCCTTCGACGCGTCCACCAACCGCATCGCCTCGGGCGACTCGACCACGTTGACCTGGCAGGCCGAGGAACTGCATCGGCTCGATCTGTACCCCGGCGGGCAATCGGTCGGCGCCTTCACCGACCCCGACGGCACAGGGCGCATCACAGTCTCACCCACGAACTCCGTCGAGTATCTGTTGGTCGGCACCAACCAGAGCGGCGCATCGGTGCGCGCAGTCAGCGTCATCGTCGATGACCGCCCTCTCCCGGTGCGGATCAGCGAGTTCATGGCCGACAATCGCCTTTCACTGAAGGACGGGCGCGGTGAACCCTCCGACTGGATCGAATTGCACAACCCCAACAACCAGCCCTGCGACCTCGCCGGCTATGGATTGAGCGACGATCCGGCCACCCCCATGAAGTGGCTCTTCCCGTCCGTCTCGATCCCGGCCCACGGCTGCCTTGTTGTGTTTGCGTCCGGGCGCAATGCGCCGTGGGACGAGGCCGGCGGACTGCACGCGAATTTTCAACTCGATGCCGAGGGCGAATCGGTGGTGCTGACCGCGCCGGACGGCGCGTCGGTGGTCGATGTCATCTCCGCTTTTCCTCCGCAGCGCGAGGACCTGGCTTATGGAAGAACGTTCGAGGGGCGGCTGGCGTTTCTCGATCCCACGCCGGGCGGCCCCAATCTGGCCGCATCGTATGACGGTTGGTTGCAGCCGCCGACCTTCAGCCATGCCCGCGGTTTCCACACCAACGCCTTCGCGCTCACGATCACGGACCCGAATCAAGGCGCCGAGCTGCTCTACTCGACCGACGGGCGCGAGCCTGCCCTGCGCTACGGCGCGCCTCTGGCGGTCTCGACCAGCCTCACCGTGCGCGCGACCGTGCGCCGACCCGGCCACAAATCGCCCCGCACCGTCACCCATTCGTACGTGCTCATCGATGCCGTCATGGCGTCCGCCTCCATGAACCAGAACATGGTCCGCGACGCCCGCTACACCGACCGAATCCGGCGCGGGCTGACGGATCTCCCCACGCTGATGATCGCCGTGCCGCAGATTCCTGACGACTACATCGAGCGCGAGGCCTCGGTCGAGGTGCTCTGGCCGGACCAGAAACCGCACGTCCAGGCAAACTGCGGCTTCTTCCGTTTCGGAGGCGCCTGGACCACGTTCAACAAGAAGAATTACCGGCTCAAGTTCCGCGGCGAGTACGGCGCAACCAAGCTGAGGGCGCCGTTGTTCCGCGGCATGGACCGCGGCTTCCTCGCCCGCGAAAGCTTCGATGAAATCGACCTGGTCGGCGGATCACACGACATGATCGATCGCGGCTTCTACATGGCCGGCCGCTTCACCGAGGACACCATGCTCGATATGGGCAGCCTCAATCCCCACGGGCGTTTCGTGAACGTCTACCTCAACGGCAAGTACTGGGGCCAATACCACGCGCGCGAACGCCTCACCGACAGCTTCCTGGCCGATTGCCTCGGCGGCGAACGCGAGGACTATGTCAACGTGCGCGGCAACGACAACGTCGGCGACAGCTTCATCCCAGGCACGCCCGATCCCCGCAACCGCGCCCCCTGGGAAAACCTGCGGGCGCACCGCAGCTCCTACCTCGCGTCGAAACCCTCTCTCGATGTGCCTCACCTCATCGATTTCATGCTGATGTGGTTCTACGGCGATTGCGAAACCGAGTACCGAGCCGCCGGCCCCATCGCCCCCGGCAGCGGTTTCAAATTCTGGATCGGCGACGCGGACGGTTTCCTGCGGACCTCGGCCCTCACCTCGGATCGAACCTCCAACCCGGGCCCGGGCGGCCTGTTCGGCGCGCTGGTCTCCGAAAAGCATCCCGATTTCATGACCCTGCTGGCTGATCGGATTCAACGCCACTTCTTCCTCGATGGCGCGTTGACCCCCGCGCGCAACCTCGCCCGCCTCGACGAGCGCATGCTCGAAATCACCAACAGCCTCGTCGCCGAATGCGCTCGCTGGGGCGTCCGCACACCCGAAAACTGGCAAAGCGCCGCCCAGACAATCCGCACCGGCCTGTTCCCCGGCCGCACCACCAATCTCCTCAACCTGCTCCGCAACCGCGGCCTCTATCCCTCGCTCAAAGCGCCCGAAATGAACCAATGGGGCGGCACCGTGGCCAACGGTTTCAACGTCCTCTTCGCCGGCACCGGCGGCACAATCTACTACACGCTCGACGGATCGGATCCGCGCTTGCCCGGCGGCGCCGTGGCGCCCGGTGCACTCGTCGCCGGCACCGGCGGCGAGGAGACGCTCATCGCGCCAGGCTCCGAATGGCGTTATTGGGACAAAGGAGCGCCGCCGGCAGCCACATGGAATAGCCCGTCCTTCAACGACCAGAGCTGGAGCGCCGGCAGGTCCGAGTTGGGCTACGGCGACGGTGACGAAGCCACGGTGCTCGGGTTCGGCCCCGACTCGAACAACAAATACCCCTCCCACTACTTCCGACGCGCATTCACTGTGTCCGACCCCGCGGCCATCACCGAACTGGTTGTCGAGCTGCTCCGCGACGATGGCGCGATCGTTTACCTCAACGGCAAGGAACTCCTCCGCGACAACATGCCCGCGGGCGTTGTCGAGTATGCGGACCTCGCCTCGGCGGCCGTCGGAGGCGCGGATGAGTCGCGGTTCTTCAGCTTCGCAACGCCTCCGACGGGCCTGGTGGCCGGCACAAACCTTCTGGCGGTCGAGGTCCATCAGTCCGGTGGAGACAGCACCGACGTCAGTTTCAACCTGGCCCTGCACGCGCGCTCAAGAACCGAGGCAACCGGCATCGTCATCGATCACAACACCTTGATCCGGGCCCGCGCGCTCAGCGGAACCACCTGGAGCGCCCTCGTCGAGGCTCGCTTCGATATCGCGGAACCGCAACCGGTCATCCCCGGCCAGATCGTCATCTCCGAGATCCATTACAACCCGGCCGGATCGCCCGACTGCGAGTTCATCGAGTTCTGGAACATCAGCTCGAACCTCGTCGACCTGACCGGCGCCCGCCTGGCTGGTGGCGTCGACTTCCTGTTCCCCTCAGGGTTCCGCATCCCGCCCGGCGGCTTCGCCCTGGTTGTCGAAGACACCGCCGCCTTCGCCGCACGCTATCAATCGCCCGATTCGCCCTACTCCTATCCGGACCTGAATGTGGCTGGCGCATGGGCCGGGAGACTCGACAACAGCGGCGAAACCGTCGCCTTGCTGACGCCCCAACTCGATCCGGTTTGCGCGCTGACCTACCGCCCGGATGGCTCCTGGCCCCGCAGGGCCGACGGCCAGGGCAGTTCGATCGAACTCCGCGATCCGGCCTCCGTCCCCACAGACGCGCCGGCCCAGACGGACTACCTGGCCCAAGGACGTCATTGGCGCGCAAGCCCGCTTTATCACGGTTCCCCTGGCCGCCTCGACGCCTGGGTCCAGCCAATCGTCATCAGTGAATCCTGGGCCGGAGGTGACAGAACCACCGATTGGATCGAACTCCATAACCCGGGCGCGGAGCAGTTCGACCTGTTCGGCCTCTATCTCAGCGACCGATATGACCAGCCGTTCCGGCACGCCTTCCAGCAGGAACTCCATGTCCCGGCGCAAGGATACCTCGTTCTGTCCGCCGCCGAATTCGGATTCGGACTCAGCACACGCGGATCCGACATCCTGCTTACAAGCGCGTCGGGGACAAACATCGTGCGCTTCATCGACACGGTCGATTTCCCGGCAATCGACCGCAACGAGACATGTGGGCGCTACGAGCGTTCGGACGGGATGATCGATTACACCGAACTGCGCGCCTCAACGCCAGGAGATGCCAACGCCCTGCCGCGGGTCGGCCCCGTCGTGTTCAACGAGATCATGTACCACCCCGCGCCCGGCCTGGCCGAGTATGTCGAATTGGTCAACGTCTCCGACGCAGCGGTTGACCTGTGCGACCCGGCTGTTCCGACCAGCGTGTGGGAGTTGACGGGAGCTGTCGAATTCGCGTTTCCGCCGGGCCAAAGCCTGGCGCCCTGGACACCGCTGATCGTTTGCAACACAAACGCCGCCGCCTTCCGAACCCAATACGCCGTGAGCGACAAGACCCCGGTGCTCGGCCCCTGGACAGGCTTGCTCGACAATGCGGGTGAGAACCTCCGACTCGTCCGGCCCGGGCCCGCCGAAACCGATGGCACCGTGCCTTTCTATCGCGTGGACCGTGTCGAGTACGAGCCGCGAACGCCGTGGCCCGTCGTCCCAGACACCGGCGGCGCCAGCCTCGAACGCGTCACGCTCGAAGGGTATGGCAATGACCCTGGGAACTGGAATGCCTCTGTCATCGGAGGCACGCCGGGCCGGCTTCAGGCCAATCAACCGCCTCTCCGCATCCGATGCGTCTTCGACCCCGCCGAGAGAATCCCCCGGTTCTTTCTCGAGGGCAGTCCCGGCGCCACGTACGAGATCCAATACACGGACACGCTTGCCCCGAGTGTCTGGCGCCTGCTTAAGACAATCGAAAATGCGGGGCCCGGCCCGATCGAGTTCCAGGATCCGGAGTTCCCGCTGTCGCATCACCGCTTCTATCGCGTCGTGAGAGTGGGGGAGTAGCGCCGCACCTAAGGGTCTGTGCAAAAATTACTTCCGATTAATTTTTGCACAGACCCTAACCCGCATATTTCACACCCCGTCGGTGCACATGGCGGTCAGACTTCGCAAGAGGACCGCTATGCGGGTTAGAAAAGCAAAAACGCGCCCGGTCCCAGAGTCAGAGAGATGCAACACACTGTTCATATGGAAGAACACCTTCAGGACCGACGGGATCCTCTTGGGTCCCCTTCGGGCGCGGTTTTGCCAACTAGCCCGGTTAGGAGTCCTCGCGAAGCGTGTGAAATAACCGGGCTAAGGCGGGGCATCCGACTGCCTTTGCGCCTTGAAGCGCGGCTTTCGCTGCGGCACTGCGAAGCATTGCCACTTTGGGAACGGGCTCATTGTTTTGCGCAACGCCAAAAGACGATCAGAATCTCCACACCTCGAATCTGACTGATACAGGATGCCGAAGGGAAACCGATGCACCAGGCACCGTCGCGTCCGTGCAGACAATCGCCGCCACCTCGGCGCTGGAGCGCGCGATTGACGAGCGCGTCCATCGCCTCGACGGCCCGACCGCCGGGGAGATCAAGCTGGTGGAGGAAACGCCGGGCGGGTGAATCCTGCACGATGAACGAAATGCCACAAACACTGTCCATTAAACCGAGTAGCAGCCGATGAGTGACCACTTTCCGCATCTCGCCAAAGCGCCTATCGTGGAGGCCATCGTTGATTTCCGCGTCAGGTTACCCGCTGGCTTCGAGATTGCCTGCTTCAAGGAATTGCATCCGCAGTTCCAAAGCGATTATCCCAACGTTGAAGACCGCAAGCTGGTAGAGCACAAGTTTGAGCAGTCACCCGGCAAAGAGCCGAGCCACAGCACCAAGGATCATGGCGTCATTGGTTATTTCTTCCGCTCCGCCGATAAGGCGAACCTCGTGCAATTCCGCCGCGATGGGTTCACCTTCAACCGGCTTAAGCCCTACACGTCATGGGAGCAGGTTTTCCCTGAAGCAATGCGCCTTTGGAAAACCTATGTTGAAACCTGCCGACCGGTGGAAGTTTCCCGAATCGCGGTTCGCTACATCAACCGGCTCATGCTGCCGGGGCTGGAAGTGGAATTCGGTGATTTTCTGACCGCGCCGCCAGCCCTGCCGAAGCAGATGCCGCCGTTCGTCAGCGGTTTCGTCAGCCGGGTGGTCATTCACGACCCGGCCTCGAACACCACTGCTGCCGTCGTCCAAGCGCTTGAACCGCCCACTGAGAACCGTTATCTTCCGGTGATCTTGGACATTGATGTTTTTCAGGAAGATGTGTCAAATCTGGTGGCAGATGAGCTTCTGGCCAGATTCGCGACATTGCGTGAGATGAAGAATCGCGCGTTCTTTGGCAGCATCACCGACAAAACACTTGAAATGCTCAAATGACTGCCCGCTCTGTTTCCGAGTTTACTTCGCCATTTGGTGCTTCGGCCACATTTGGTGTGGGCGAGGAAGCCAACCGGGTTGAAACGTACTTTGCGCAGCTTCAGGCACACGCGCTGGGCAGCGTGGCTCTGGGCAAGCAGAAAGGCGATGCTTTGGACGACCTTTACGCGGCCTTCTCTGAATCATGCGCTCCCGGCTGGGATGGCTACGATGCTTCGAGCGCTTCCTACGACAGTTATCTGCGCGCCAAACGGTTCATCGAGGCGCTGCCCGCGAACTTTCCCGCCCCGGAAGTGGCGGTTGATCCCGACGGTGAGGTTTCGCTGGAATGGTGCTGCCCGACGGGGCGCGTCTTCTCGGTCAGCGTCGACGCGAACGACGGGTTGACCTACGCGGGCAAGTTCAGCCCCTCCAGAAAGACCCACGGCACGGAGGTTTTCACGAGCCAGGTTCCCCAAGTGATTCTGGACAACATCCGCCGGGTCATGGCATGAGCGCGGAGGGCATCGACCGATTGAGCATCGCGCCCGAAGAACCGTTGGCTCGCTTCATTTATTCCTCATCGCACTTCAGCCGCGACAATCAGCGCGTGAAGCACAATGCCTTCATGCCGGGCACGGACGGCAGAACGTCCGTCTTCCAGACGAAGGGTCTTGATGAACCAGCGACGTGGGCGATCGGCGAGGAAGTCGGCGCAAAACGGTCGCAAACGCTCCGCGCACGGGGAGACATCGCCGCGGCGGATGTGTCCAAAGCAAGGCTGACGGTCGCACCATGTGAACCGCCGCCGCGACATGCCAACATCGAAGGCTGGCCCGCCGAGAAAAGCGCCCAGAAGCTGATCGCGATAGACTTGGCGGACGCCGCGAGACTCGTTGTGAAGCCGTGATGGACGGACAGTGAAACGAAAACCAAATCTGGCGATCCCTGATTTCCAATTTGTCATGCGACCACTGATCGAGGATTCCTTCATGCACCTGCCGTTCCGCTGGTCGCGGAGCCTGGCGGGCCTGACGGTCTTGGCTGGCTGTCTGGCACTGTTGCCCGTGGCCGAGACCGCAGCAGGCGAACCGCCCGGCGACGCCGATTCGCGCGCCGGACGCGGATTCATCTCCACTCCCGTGTTCTCGGACGTCGAGGACCAGCGGGTGCTCGGGCTCTTCGCCGGGCTGCGTGTGGCGGACGTGTCCGATGGCCTGGACGCCATCGGGTTGCCGAACACCGGTTTGATGGACGCCGCCATCCGACCGCTCTGGCGTGACACCGAGCACTACCGCCACCGGATCGTGGGCGTCGCCGTGACAGCTCGTTATGTCCCGACCCAACTCCCGCGCGTCGGCCCTTCGAAAACGGAAGAATACGATCGCTGGGTTTCAGCGTGGTACACCACGCGGTCTCCCGAGCCATTCGTGCCGCTGCTGCGGCCCGGGTCCGCCCTCGTGATCGAAGACGCCCCCCAGGCGGACGTGGGATCGATCGGCTCGAACAACATCATGAGCTGGAAGCTGCGCGGGTGTGTGGGCGTGGTCACCAGCGCCACCGCGCGTGACACCGACGAGATCGTCACGGAGAGAATCCCCCTGTACTTCCGCCACCCGGGACGCGGCATCCGCCCCGGACGCAACGAGATCGAGTCCGTGAACCGCCCGGTCGTGGTTGGCGGAGTGACGGTGATCCCGGGCGATATCATCGTGGCCGATGGGGATGGCGTCGCGGTCGTCCCGCGCGCTCGTGCCGAGGAGGTAGCCCGTTACGCGCGCAAGATCCTCGAAGGCGACAAGCAGGGCCGTCGGGAGCTCTACAAGAAGCTCGAGATTCCGGCAGACGATTCCGTGCGATAGCCGGCCGGGGTCCTCGAAGGGGTCACGAAGGGGTCGCGAAGGGGTCGGTCCCGGAATTTAGGAAAAGCCGCCATCGGCCTGCTCCGCCACCCCAACACCCGCCGATGTAATCGAAGGTGGAAACTCGCCTTCCGAAATCCGTCGCCGACTGCTCAAGCTGTAGTCGATTGCACTGTGAAGAGACGAGGCCTGCGGTGTCTGGCCTCGGCGCCTTGGCGCGAAACCATGGCCTGTTTGGAGCGGTCGCGCACGCGTGCCGACGGTCGGGCGCCAACTGATCACGGCCCACGCGGCAAACCGTCCGCGCCGTAGAACGTCACCTGCACGTCGCGAGGGCCAATCAACGACCGGGTGACGTGGATCCACTGAATGTCTTTCGCCTGCCACTCGACGCGTTGCGTGGGCGACAGACCCGGGTCCAGGGAAGGCTCGAACAGATAGTACGACCACAGATACTTGTGCGTCGGCATGGCGGACTGGGCGTAGTAGGCGCGCAGGGCCATGGGCTCGATCGTTACGCCCTCGATGTCGGTCTCGAGCCAGGTCGAGCAAGAGGCGGGATAGGTTCCCCAGAAGTTCTGGTCCACCCCCAGCGGCGGCCCCAGTTGATTGGTCGGGTTCAGGAAGCGGATGTTGAAGCGGAGGTTGCCCGGCCCATCAAAAGTCTCGGGCGTATCGGGCGACAATGTGGCCGCGTCGGGCAACATCACCAGTTGCACTTCCTCGGTGGTGGTTGTCCGAGGCGCACCCGCCGTCCCGAAGACCGGCTGGGGCGTGGCATAGGTGACACGCAGCCATTTCCGGATCTCCGCCTGGGCGAGGAAGGGCGTGCCTTCGCTTGACGCGGCCGGGACCACCGAGGTCAGCAAGAACGTCCAGCGGTTGCCCCCTGTGCCGAACGTCCAGCCGTCCTCGACAATGGTGCCGCGGCGGGGGTCCTGGCTCACGGCGTGCGTGGCGTCCGGCCACTCGGACGGGATCCCCTCGATCGTATGGAAGGCAGGACCCTGGCGGAACTCGAGGCGCGCGTGCGTATAGAGTGCCTCGGCGAGGTTGGTGTCCGTCAACCGTCCGCCATAGGTCCGCAGGTCGAGCCGGGACTTGAGCCGGTGGTTCGCCAGAATATCGGAGCCTTCGCGCGGATAGACCCCGTACGTCACCGCCTCGCTCAACAGATACCGCGTCGAGGGAGTGGGCGGCGGCTGCGGCACGGGCCGCACCTGTTTGACGAGGAGCTTCCCCGGTTCAACCTTCTTGTATTCGAAATCCAGCACGAGGTTCGTCGGCGCCCCACCACCCGCCTCGTCAACGTAATCCGCGTATACGCGGAACAAAAGGCCGGCGAGCGTCACATACTCGTTGGGCCAATCGAGCACGTAGGTCCCCAGCGGGACCAGGCCGGAAGGCTGAAGGAGTTCGACCTGGTCCGGTTCAAAAGCCTCGACCATCTCGGGCAAAGCGCTGCCATCGGGGTTCGTGACAGACACGGCCCCTTTCTGCGTGACGAGTTTCGCCTTCATGCGGGCGCCGCCCCAGAGCTGGGCCTCCTGCGACACCGTCGCTACCCCATTCCCAAGTTCGAACTCGTCGGGTGTCGAATAATGCACCAGCACCGCCATGCCGACGTCGCGTTCCTCAAGACCATGCCGGAGCCGTTCGAGAAACGCGTTGTCGTTGTAGAAGCTGGCGTAGACCCTCTGGATCGCCCGAAACACGCCCCGTTCGTTCTCCTCGGACGCGTTGCACCGGCACGGGCCGCGGGTGTCCTCGTCGAGGTCATCCGCCAGACACCCGCTGTAGCTGTCGTACAAACCCGCGGCGCTGAACGTCTCCCCGTCCTCGGCATTGCTCGAACTGCGAAAGCGAATCCGGCGGAGCGGGTCGAAACGCGACAGCGCATTGGTGATCGCCACCTGCTGCTCAGGCGTGAACCGCGCCGTCCGCGTCACCAGGTCGCGAACCGCCGCGAGGTCCTGACGCACCCGCGCGATGTCCGGCGGGTAGTTGGTGTGAGCCGCCAGGCGCGTCTGGATTTCCTCCGCCAATCGGCGTCCGCCGGGAAGGACCTGGCTCATGAACGCCGTCCACAGATCAAAGGAAAAGGCGATGGCCTCGGGGCAATCGGCGGGGATGCTGCGCCGCAGCAGGCCGAAGTGAGCTGCCTTGCCGCCAAAGTAACGGATGTCGTCCGGACGGAGTTGGTCGACCGAAGCGTCAAAGGCCCCATACGCGCTGACCGGTTGAATCCGCGGACGCGGCGGGCGCTTCAAGTCCAGCAACTCCTCTCGCAGCGCCGGGGTGAGCACCTCTTCCACTTCGAAGACCGACACCTGGGCGAAACCGGACCGCAGCGTGGCCTGCAACACAACCTCGCGCCCGTCGAGTTGCGCCAGGCGCGCCTGGGCGGCTGCGTCGGCAACGAAGGCGAACGGGATGCCGTAGGCCTGAGCCAGGATGGCGACGTGCGAGTTGGGCGTCGCGGGCGTGGTCGAGAGAATGCCCGCCAGAAAGGGCACCTCGGCGGGCACGCCATCGGTTACCAGAATGTCCTGCGGCGACAGGCGTCCGTCCGCGTAAGCCGCGTCAATCTGCGCCGCGGGGAGAACGCGCAGGCGCCCCAAGGCCCACCCCGCAGCGTACACCTGGTCCGAGGTCACCCAGCGGGTGACGCTGCTGACGCGGATGCCGTGCGCCTCGAAATAAGCCTCGTCGATCAGGGCCGTCTCGGATTGCTCGAAAGCGGGCAAGTAGAACGGCGTGACGTCCGCCGGCGCAACCACTGTCGAGACCACCCGCTCGAAAAAGGTCCGGACCAGTTCGCGCGGATACGGATCGCGCCCGGCGAACTGAATCCCGTACTCGCGGATCTGTGGACGCGGCGGGAACAGCACCGTCCCGAGCAGGACCTGCTGGCCGGGCACAAAGAGCGACACCCGGTCGAATTCATCCGCCGACAGGCCGCGGAACGGCTCCAGGCGGTTCGTGGCGAACTGGTGATGAAGCAAATACACCCGCCCGTCCTGGTAGACGACCCGGTATGGATCGCTCAAGAGCACGGCGAACTTGACCCACCGGATTGCGTCCAGGGCCGAGTTCAGGCCGCTTTGGGCGAACGCATCGTCCGTAAAGAGCACCTGGTTCTTCCAGTCGTTGGTCTCTTGAAACGGCGCGGTGCAAAACCGATAGAAGCGTCGGTGCTGTGTGGGCGCGGCCAGGTCCAGGAAGGCGAATGTGTCGTTGGTCGCCCACCACTCGTTGTATGCGTCCGGCTTGGGTTGCCGAAAGTCCAGCAGTGCCAGGCCCTCCCAACTCTTCAGGTCAGGCGACGACTCGAGTTGGACGGCCTGGTTGGTGGCCATGTGCCCGGCGACGCGCATCCAACCATTGGTTGCGGGCCGGATCTCGGACAGGTCATTGGCCGCGTGGCTCAAGGCCGGCCAGGCCGACAGGATCACCAGGGCCAAGCCCAGAATCAGGTGGCGTCCGCGCGCCACGCACGGGCCTGGGCTTCCGATATCGAACCGATCTGCTCCGACGCAAGACGTGCGACGTTGGCATCGGTTGCCGCCAAGACAGGCAGGGGGCGGCACTCCGTGCACGCCGACAGCGGCCAGGGGACTGGCCGCCCTGCGGACCGGGTCGGTTTTCATGTGACTTGGTATCCCAGAATGGGAGCAGGGATTCATCATGGCTGCGCGTTGAAGCGCCACACCTCGAAACGGAGAAAACCGTGGGGCGGTGACAGAGACAGATCAAATCTGAGTTCATAGATCTGAGCGGTGTCCGTCTCTCCAACCTGCCGGTGCCAGGCGGTGTCGGGCATGGCCCACGCTTCGCTGGCAAGACCCGAAGCCAGATACACACGCAAGCCAACGTCATACGCGGTCTTCGAGCGTCGGTAGGTGTAGACCACCTGCCCGCTCTCGCGGCGCAGCACGGGTAGGTCGTCCGGGGAGGCGGTCATCGGGTTGACGCCCAAGGCGTAGGCGACGAAGTTCGCCAATCCCAGCGGGCCGTTCAAGTCGTCGGGTCCTTGCCGGTCGTCCGGCAGGGCCGGAAGAAGGGACCTGTTCCATTCGTCGAAAGTGAGGCTGCTCTGCACATAAGGACAGATCAGGCAAACGGGTGCGCCCGGAATGACGAAGACCGGCTGGGCAGGCGGAGCCGTCCAGCCCGGCATCTCTTGGAACTCGATCTGATACTCGCCGGGCAAGAGGTAGATCGCCTCCGCGCTTGCCATCCACTCGCCGCCTTCCACACGCCATCGGGCGCCCGACACGCGCGCCGCCGCCGGCTCGAGCAGCACTTGCACCGCCGGGTGCGCCTCCGCATCCCCCGGATGCGATCCGGCCATGACCTCGCGTTGGTTCGAGAACCCATCCTGATCGAAGTCATCCTCGGGATGGACATCGTCAATCGTGCGAATGCCGTCCCGAGGATCGGCATCGACGATGAGGAGTTCGCGGCGATCGTCGAGGCCATCCTGATCGCGATCGGTATTGATGGCGCCGACGGGATACTGGAGGTCGAACTGACGCAACTCCTCGGTCCCGTCGTTGGTGAAGAGGGCGAAGAGCGTGCTCTGTTGATCCGTGGTCGCCATGTTGGCGATGGCGTGGCAGTGGCCGCGGGTCTGGGCCGTGAGATCAACAGGCCCGACCAAAGGCTCGCCGTCCAATCGAGTGTACGCGCACCACAAGCCGGCACGATTGCCGCCCTGCGTCCAAGTGTGGAGCAGGACCGGCACGGGGCCGTCCGGCAGGCAGGTCAACTGCAGCTCTTGCGGACTGACAGACGGCACCACGACGCCATGGTCCTTCCATGTGTCCGTTCCCGACTCGAGGCTCAGCAGGCCAATGCCGCCCTCCAACATCGACCAGGTCAGGTAAAGCCCGTCCGGACCTCCGGCCAGAGCCACGTCGTGGCCCGCCCCGCCACCGAGGGTTTCCGGAGCTGACGCCGTCCGTCCGTCCCAGCCCAACACGCGCAGCGTCGATGTCTCGTCAACAAACGCGAAATGGAGCGGGCTCCGGCTGCTTTCGGACGTGCCCGCCACCGCAAAATCCGCCAGCGGGGTGGGATTCAGAATCTCTTGTGGAGCACCCCAGCTCGTGCCATCCCACACGGCGGCGAGCACCCGATAGCTGCGTCCCAATAGCCCATCCTCGGTCTCAAGATACACGAGCGCCAAGCCCTGATCGAAAGGCACCAGGCGCACAGACTGGGCCACGGCGCCTGACTCGACCACCCGGACAGGATCACCCCACCGGGCGGTCTGAGTGTCATACAGCCCACACCAGACAACCGAAGACGGGGATTCACTGCCGACACTGGCCTCGGGGATTTCTGTCCAGACCGCCATCCATCCCGGTCCGCCCGGCGTCGCGGCCAGGCAGGCGTCCACCAGCACGCCGCGGGTCTGGGCCACGAGGACGGGCTCGCTCCAGGTGTGCGGACCGGTGGGGAGACTAAAACGCAAGCCCATGCGCTCACGGCCTTCGAGCATGTCCAGATAAGCCAATGCGCCATCCGCGACGCTGAACTTGCCCAGGGGCAGGAACTGGCGGACGAGTTGCGGGCTGCGTCCGTCGAACGTGGCCGGGTCGAAATCGGTCACCCGCGACTCGCTCAGGACGATGTTCATGGGGAAGAGATGGAACTGGGTCTCGGTGCCGAACTGGTGGTCGATGCCCATGAACGGGAAATCCCAGTGGCGACCGTACTTGACCCACCACGCGTTCAGGTACAGATCGAACTCGAGCCGGAAATCGCCCCGGATACGTTTGATTGGCGGCCAATCGCCCAGGGTGTTCCCTTCGCAGTAAAGCGCCTTGAACGGGGTCCAGCAATCGTACCCGGCCAGGGCGATCGTCCCCGATCCTCCGAGGAGGCCTTGCATCACGTCGACGTCAATGCCGACTCCAGCCCGAAAGCAGAGGTCGAAGCGACGCTGGCCGTTCTGGCCACCGACCTCCGTGCCGCCGAGGAAGTGGCGCCTGGGCTGCCGTGTCTCGGTCCAGCTCATGGTTGCGTCGTGCTCCCAGGTCTGGGGGAACTGGGTCGTCCACTGCGTCAGCGAGCGCAAGCCAACGGCGCCTTCCACGCGCCCCGCGATCTTCACCCCCTCACTGCGGTTAAGCGCCAACAGCACCGGCCCCACGGTGGGAATGGTGGCCAGGGCGGGAACCAGGTTGACGGTGGCCTGGACGCCGACCTGGCCATCGACACCGTGGAGGACTTTGAATTCCCGTGGCTCATTTTGGTTGCCGAACACCTCGGATGTGACGTGGAAGAAACTGCCGCCGGGCGGCGGTTTCAGGGTCACATCGACGTCCTTGAACAGACCGGGGGCGTAGGCCTTGCGGTTCACCGTCGCGGGGGTGATGGGCGTCGCGACCTCCGGATTCGCCGGCGTGCTTGCGCCGGCGGCCGCCTTGGCATTCGATCGCATGCCCGCGCCGCCCTTGAGTTGGAGGTAGAACTCCTTGTCTTCGCCCTTGAGCGTCGCCTCGATGCCCGCCAACAAATCCAGCCCATAGCGGCCAGGCAACAACCGCGCAAGCCGTCCGCCCGTTCCGGTCATGCCCTCGGTCAGATTCACATCGAGCGCGTAGGTGTAGTCCAGGAACCGCGTGGCGCGAAGGTAGATGTCGGCCGTGAACTTGGGCAGCGGCATGAAACGACCGACGGGCGTCGCCTTCCGCAACGCATCGAGCCGGTCCTCGACCATCGGGAAGCTCCCGGCCACAAGCCCCAGGGTGTCACCCATTGCCCCAAGCCACTGGGGCCGGCGAAAGCCGACCAGCTCCTTGCCGGCGTACTCGCCGGTGTAGCTGAAGGCATGAAGCGCCACGGCGCCCCGCTGTGTGACCGCAACGAACACAGGCTTGAACTCGTCCGGGGGCAACTGCCAGAGCTTGAGCTGCCCGGTGACCTCGATGATGTTGGTCTGCTCCGGCGTTCTCAGGTCCGACCGGCGGCGATGGAACACGTTGGGCGTGCCTGGGTGATTGGATCCGATCTTCGTCAGCCAGTCGTGCACCTCGTGCGGATCGGCAGCGTTCGGCACCACCAACGGCACGGGGATGTCCGTGTCCGGATTGTTCGTGTAACCGCGGGCGTCGATCAGCCAGACCTGCGTCACCTCGTCTTCGAGGGTGACCGTCTGGGTGCCGCCCGGCTGGTCGTCCAGCGTGTCAAAATTGAGGACCTCCACCACGGCGTTGGTCGGATTCCGCGTTTTCAACGTCCACGTCATGGTCAGCGGTCCGTCCGCCGTGAAGGCGCGAAACGCGTCCTGGTTGCCGGCCTTCTTGACGCCGGGCAGGAACGCGCCAAACCGGTCGAACGTGATCGTCTCGGGCAGCACCTCGGGCGGGGGCAAGGGTTCGAGGCGAATGGCCCTGGCGCCTTCCAGCGCCAGCGTGCCGCCCGGCACCAGGTCGCTGGTGGCGAGCCGCAGCCGATGCGGGACATAACCTCGGGCCGCCACTTCAAGGAAATGGACTTCGTTCCACAGGGCGAGTGAGGAACTGAAGGAGCCGTCAGCCTTGCTCAGCGGGAGTTGCTCGCCTTCCTGGCCCTGGGCGCGCACCAGGCGCACCGCGGCGCCACTGACGGGTGATTCGGTGCGGGCATTCACGATGCGTCCGCGCAGGTTGCTGCGTTGCTGCATGTACACCGTCACCGTGACGAGCGCCGTGTCGCCCGACACCTCCGCCACGGATCCGGAGGAATTGAAGATCCAGCCGGGATAAACCACGTTCGTCTTGTTGAAATCGTAGGACAGCGTGCGACCGGTCAGCGTCGGTCCGCCGGAGACCGCCGTTCCGCCCTCGGTGAATGTGACCTGAACCCCCTCGAGTTCCTCCTTGGTCCCGTTGTAGTTGCGGGCCACCACCCTCAAGTCGTAGGCCACCCGCAACGGCGGTTTCATGAATGGCGCGGATTCCGCGGCCCGGGCGCCTCCGATGTAGATCGTCTGTTCCAGGTTCCCGCCGTCACAAGGCACGGCGCACCAGTGCTCCTGGCCGTCGTCGAAGTGACGGCCCAGTTCGACCCACGCCACATAAGGCGTCGGTGGGGTCATCGTGTCATACTCAAACACGCGATCGCCCGTGTACTCCATTGTGAGGAAGTCCGGTCGCCGCGTAGCCACGGTGGCGTAGTAGGAATAAGTCGAGTCCCACTTCTTCACGGTGAACGACGCGCTGCCAGGATTGACGGGCTCGAGGTAGCGGCCCTGACTCGCGTACTCCATGGGGGTGAGACTGGCCACCGTCGGCGGGGTCGGCGGCACGAGGCCTGCCGGCGCACGGTCCGCGCAATCAAAGGTCCATTGGGCCGACTGCGATGTCAGTCGGAAGCGCGGGTGGGTGAAAGCCATCCGGTACCCAAGGCCGGGGGGGATTCCCTCGAAATAGAAGCGGTTCCCATCGCCGCGCGCGGACGGCAACGGCTCGGTCCCGCCGATCAGGCTCAGCACGCCGTCGGCGCTCCAGTCCGGGTAGTTGCGCAGGACGGTCTTCAGCGTGCCGTCTTGCCGATACAAAGCCAGAACCTGGCGCCGCGCGGGAAAGTGCGGCGGGGGATAGATATCGCACACGACTTGAAAACGGTCTTGGCGCGCTTCCAGTTCGGCATACACGTGCCGGTCCGAGTTCAGGCAGAGGAAGCCATAGCCTTGGAGTGAGGCGTAGGAGTGAGGCCACCGCTGGTAGCTTGGCCAGGCGGTGTAGAGGTAGAGAACGTTGTTCGGGTTCGATTCCGAAATCTGGATCGACCGGCTGAAGGCGCCCCAGTAATCGTCAAGTCCGGGCAAGACGACCCCATAGAGACCCGGAAGGAGGCTCACCAGGAACTCGCCGTTGAAATCGGTTGTCACCGTCCGCGCGTGATACGCGGGAGGCACATGATCCTGGTAGTACTCGGAGACGCGCAGTTCGACCGGCTGACCCGCCGCCGGGTAATCCACGTGCTCCCTCAAACCGGCGTCGTTGGCAACCACGTGCGGGTGCTCGGTGTCCACCAGCACGACGCGCCCCCGCAACAGGGCGGGCTCGACGCTCAGGGCCATGTTCTCCTCCGTGTCCCGACCCGCCACGGCGTCCACCCGTTCCTCACAGGTCATCCGCGCGGTGAAGCTCGACGGAATGTCGTAGGGGAGCGGTCTGCCCTCCACGAGAATAGGC
Organism: Verrucomicrobiota bacterium; assembly: GCA_040766265.1. GTDB lineage: Bacteria > Verrucomicrobiota > Verrucomicrobiia > Limisphaerales > J093 > MWFF01. The sequence continues at coordinate 17,044 of JAXGQW010000040.1, read as the reverse complement.
ACTTTGTTTGTGACCGCGCCGTTCACCACCAGGCGATAGGTGCCGGGCAGGAGCCGGTCGAACGCAGCAACGGTGCGATCGTTCGCGGCGTCGTGAGCCGCAGCCACCTTCCGGTCAATCCCTTCGGTGTTCGAGTTGGCCAGGCCCTGCAGCCGGACTTGGATTCCGTCGAGCATGGCCGCGTCCTCGTAGGGCGAGGTCAGCACCGCCGTCAGCTTGGTGTCCATCAGAGCCATATCGAGACGGGCAACCGACGGCACCAACTGGTCCCCGGCATCCGTCGTGATCCGCACGCTCGCAGGCTCGTACCCCAGGCGCTTGCCAGTCACCAGCCAGTGCACCGGCGGCAGGCCCGCAAAACGCACCTTCCCGGCCATGTCGTTGTTCCAATTCAGACCGTCGGGCTTGCGAAGGCCGCTGACGCCAACCTGGGCGGGGACCAGTGCCAACTCCACGTTGTCCGGATGGACGCCGACAAGCTCCACTGCCACGCCCCCGAGCAGGACCCCGTCCTCCTCCTCGACCGGATCATACCCGTAGACCGAGACGATGAGCGTCCGCTCCTCCGGCTCGAGGAAGACGTCAGCCCGGTGCGGTCCGTGAAGGCTCTGCATCGGCTGGTGCACGCACGTGTCCCAGCCCGCGCGCCTTCCGGCGCCTTCGTTGATCCGAAACGTGAAAGACCCGATCGGCAGACCGACGAGCGTGCAAAAACCGTGCGCATCTGTCACCCCCTGTCGGACGACAACGGTTCCCCCCTTGAGAGGAATCACCTCACCCCGCACCGGCACGCCTCCCAGTTCCAGACCCGTCGTGGCGCATGCGACACTCAGGTCCACGTCGAAGTGCGGTTCGTGGGGCTCGATCGGATCGAGCGCCGCCGACTGGAGCGCATGCTGGCCGTCGGTCAACGCCACGCCACCCGTGACGTGTGGCGCGTAGGCCGGGTGACTGGCCTCGAACGTGTAGCTTCCTGCCGCCAGATCCCGGAATCGGTAGAACCCAAAAGCGTCCGTCCAGGTCCGGACCTCAGGCAGCGGCGCCTCAGGCGCCAGGCGGATCGCCGCAGACGGGATGCCGTGGCCTGTGTGACTGTCCGTGATCCGCCCGTGGAGCTCGGCTCCGCCAGCCTGGGGCCCGCACAGCCCGACCACAAGGACAACCGCATACATCCACAAGAGCCGGAGAAACTCGGTTTTCATAGATTTTGTCCGCGCCGGTTGCCCAGCGGCGAGACCGGCGAGGTCTGCGCGAGTGATTGGTGCTGAGTGTGGCCACAGGCTAACCGCCTCAACCCGCGCCAACAAGACGAAAGGTGATTGCCGATTCAGCCAGGGGCCCACTCGAGACCGTGCAGCACGTGGCGACCATGGTCAGGAAGATCGACAGTCGTCTTCATCGGGCTGTGGATACAGCAATGCGGTTATGTTGTCAGTTCCGAGATGTGGTCACCTGTTGAGGTTCTACAGTCACTGGCAAGGTGCTCTCGATGACGAGTCAAGGAAGACCTGATTCACAACAACTCCGGTTGCCTTTTGATCTGCGGCAACGCGGGACTCTCGGCAGGGCAGAACGGCACATGGCATTGACCAGCATGGTCGTTGCCTCGCGGACGGCCGGACGCGGGAACACGATCTTGCGGCAGCCGATGCGCACGGCGACCGGCGCGCAACGCTCGAACTTTCCGCGCTGCCACGCGCCGGCGATGGCATCAGTCGCACGTTCGAGTTCGGCCAGGGTCGCGCGGACACTTGGGCCGGCAGCGTCCGGCCGGTCAGAAGCCAGGAGATCGAGGCAACATTCGAGGACCGCGCGGGTCAGGGCCTGCTTGACGTCGGCCCCGAAGGCCAGGGCTTCGGCGTCGCTGAATGGGGCGCGAAACAGCCGTCGCAGCCGCTCTGAGGCCTTGTGGAGGCCGCGGGCGAGCTGGCGGATGTGCGGGTAGAGCCGCCGCATCCGCGGATCCTGGAAGCGGTAACCGAGGCGCCCCGTGGCGATCCCGCCACTCGAGGGGCTGAGCACGCCTTCCTTGCGCAAGCGTTCGTGGATCGCCGTCCCTTGAAAGGGGATCAGCCGAGTGAGAAATGAATTGTCGTGGAAGTGTTCGAGACCGATCCGTGCCACCGCTTCGAGGTTCTGGCGCAGTTCGTCGGGCGTCACGTACGGGTCGATGGGCATCACATAGAGCCGGTAGGGAATGCCAAGGCGTTCGAGCTTTTGGACGGCGGCCCAGTTCTGGGCAGCCGACACGCCTTTGCCATAGAGGGCCAGTTGGCGTGGCACCCAGGATTCGACGCCGACGTCCACACACTCGAGACCCGCCTTCAGCAGGTCCTCGAGTAAATCCGCATCCAGGCTGTCGGGCCGGCACACTACGGTAAAGCGGACGTCCAGGCGGCGCCCGAGGATCTCCGCCGCAATGGCCCGCGCGCGCCGACGGCCCCGCTCGCCTGGCCCGGCGAATTCATCGTCCATGAAGCGAATCCGATTGACCCCGTGCGCGCGCACGAGGGCTTCGATCTCGTCCACGACGCGGCATGGGTCGAGCGGACGCCAGCACGGGCCGTCGGAGAATCGGTAGAAGGCGCGGATGCTGCAGAAGGTGCAGCGACCGAAACAACCGCGGCTCGACAGGACCGTGGCGGTGCGGGTGCGGCGGAGGGTGCGGGCGAACGCCTCTCTGTGCGGATGGGGCAATTGGTTGAGGTCGGCAATCAGCGGTCGGCACGGGTTGGCGTGGGGTTGGCCGTCTCGTCGGCACGCGAGGTTGGGCAGCGCATCCCAGGCCTGCCCGGTCGATACCGCGCGCGCCAAATCGAGCAGGGCGCCTTCGCCTTCGCCGCGGACCACCGAATCGACGGACGGCCATTCGGCCAGAAGTTCGAGGGCGTTGAAGGTGGCGTGGTGGCCGCCCAAGGTGACATGGCTGCGGCACCCAGCCTTTCGGAGGTCCTCGATGGTTCGGACGGTTGCGTCCGCGTTGTTGTAGTACAGGGTGAAGCCGACAAGCGCGGGGGCCTGCTCCTGGATTCGACGCAGGAGGACCCGCCGGGAAATCGGCTCGTAATTCGCATCGAGCACGGTGACGCCAAAACCGTCTCTGGCCAGGACCGCGGCGAGCGAAGCCAGCCCGAGATGTTCGGTGGCGAGGCGCGTTGCGGATCCGGCGCCACGGCAGTTGACCAGGACGATGCGCGTCATGACGCCTCTCGGGCTCGACCGCGGAAGGCCGCGTTGGCCAGGGACCGCTGCAGTTTGGCGAAGGCCGGCGGAGGGAATCGGACCGTGCGGCGTCCGACGCGGACGCTGAACGGTTTGAAGGTCGAGAAGGAGTGCTCTTGCCGCGCCCGGCGCACGCGGCGCACACCGGCGGCGAGCGCTCGATTGCCGCGGCGAAGCCGTTCGCTTGCGGCGCCGGGGCGTCCCCGCCGATAGGCGCCGAGCACCTGCCGGGCAGTTTCGAGGGCGGCCTCGTTGATCGCCGCCATCCAGTCCATCGCGAACCCCAGGACAGGCGGCGGCGCGTCCGCCAAGGGCAGCAGCGCCTTGGCGGCAGCCACCGTGCGCGCCAGGGACTGATCCAAACGCCGCAACGCACGATCCACAGCGCTCATCCGCGGATCGGTGAATCGGTAGGGGTGTCCGTGCTCGCAGGCGCACACGCCGGCGCGGCGAGCGAGAAGGCCGTCCCGAGCAATCCGCTCCGCCAGCGGGGTGCCCGCGAAAGCGGCGAGCCGGTTGAACAATGGGTGTGTGACGTGCCGTCCGCCGCGCCGCTGCATTTGCCGCACGGTGTGTTCGAGTTCGGGCACCTGCACGTACGGATCGATGGGGATGAGGTACAGACGATAGTCGAGCCCAAGCCGTTCGAGCAGGTCGATTGCTCGATCGTTTTGCTCGGGCGTCAGGGCCTTGTCGTAAAGCTCGAGTTGCCGCGGCGCCCACGATTCCACGCCGAGGTCCACCCGGACCAGGCCCGCCTCGCGAAGCCGAGCCAAGGTCCTCGCCTCGAGATCGTTCGCCCGGCAGGCGAGGGTCCACTGCACCCGCAGACCGGACGCCCGGATCAGGTCGGCGATCGCACCGGCCCGCTGTCGGCCCGCCAGCCCGGGTCCCATGAAGTTGTCGTCCACGAAAATGATCTGCTGCGCGCCAAAACGGCGTCGGAGATCGATGATCTCCGCCACAACGCCCGCCGGAGAGCGAGGACGCCAGAGCGGGCCCGCGGCGAGCCGCGTAAAGGCGCGGACACTGCAGAACCCGCAGTGCGCGTAACAGCCGCGGCTCGAGACCATCGTGGTGACGCCGCTGTGCTCGATGGCGCCGCGATAGGGCTCGCGATTGGGCGGAGGCAGCCCGTCCAGATCGGTGATCAACGGGCGGCAGGGATTCGTGTATGGCGCGCCGGAGGGGTCGCGGCTGGCCAGGTTCGAGGTGTCCCTCCAAGGCCTCCCCTGGCGGAGGCGCGCGGCCAGGTCGGCCAGCGCAAGTTCGCTTTCGCCGCGCAGGATCGAGTCGAGTTCCGGGTGGTTCGCGAGGATCTCGCGCCAATGGAATGTCGCGTGATGCCCGCCGAGGGTGATGTGCGCCCTGCAGTCGCTGCGGCGCAAAGCCTGGATTGCCTGCAACGTGACGGTCGCGTTGTTGGGGAAGAGGCTGAACCCGACCAGTGCCGGACGCTCGCGGGCGATCCTCGCGACAAGGGCGTCGACGGCGAGACCTTCGTGCGCGGCGTCGATGAAACCGCAGCGATGCCCCGCGGCGGTGAGGGAAGAGGCCAGATACGCCAGGCCGAGGTGCTCGCGTTGAGCCGGGGCGGCGGCGTGTGGGGTCCCCACGTAGGCGAGCAGCATGTCCGTCATGGTCCGGTCTCCTGGATCTGGGCGACAAGCCGTTCGCCCAGCACGGCAATCGCCGGCGGAGGAAAGCGCAGGACTTCGCGGCCCAGGCGCAGGCGCGTCGAGGCGAACTGGCGGAAGCGCCCCGACGCCTGCGCCGCCTCGATGGCTGCCATCTGGGAATCGAGCCGGGCGAAGCCGCGTTCGAGCAACGGGCGCAGCGCGCGTCCGGATTGACAGAGCCGGAGGCACCGGCGGAACAGATCGAGCGCAGCGCGCTTCAGAGCGGCCTGGAGTTCGAAGGAATAAAGCGTCTCGGCCGGATTGCCCCGTTTGAGATCGACGAGGCTCTTGGCACGCCGATCCAACGCGGCGTAGGCCGGCTGACATGCCTGCCAGGCCGCGAAAAGGCGACGCACTTCCGGGCGCTGGAACCGGCACTCCGGATCGCGGGTGCGCGCGCCTCCGGCGAACGGAGAACGCAACAAGCCGTCCCGCTCGAGGGACTCGGCCAGCGGTGTTCCCGGGAAGGCCTGCACTCGACTGAAGAGCCACATATCGAGCAGATGGCGAGACCCCAGGCGTTGCGCCACCATGACGGCGGCTTCCAGTTCATCGAGCGCGACGTAGGGATCGAACAGAACCAGGTACACGCGGTACTCGACGCCGACTCGCTCGAGTGTCTCGATGGCCGCGTCGTTCTTCGCCGGGGTGGTCTTCTTGCGGTAGAACTCGAGCTGGCGAGGCAGCCACGATTCCGCACCGATATCGACGCAAATCAAGCCAGCCTCTTTCAACCGCCGCAATGTCGGTTCGTCGAGGTTGTCCGGACGCGCCGAGATGATGAAGGTCACGCCAAGGCGCCGTGCCTCGAGGAGAGACGCGATGGCCAGCGCCCGCTCCTTTCCCCGGCGTCCGGGACCCAGAAAGTCGTCGTCGACGAAGTTCACGTGTCGGACTCCGTAGTCGTGTGCCAGCGCCTCGATCTCGTTCACGACGCTCGCAGGGCTTCGCGCGCGCCAGCAGGGGCCCGGCTGGAGGGCGAGGAAGGACCGGATGCTGCAAAAGCTGCAACTGCCATAGCACCCTCGACTCGAACTGACGCACGCCCAGCCGTCCGCCCGGATCGCGTCGGCGTAGGCTCGCCTCGAGGGCGGCGGAAGCCGGTCCAACTCGGCCAGGGGACGGCACGGATTGAGGCGGATCCGCCCATCGGGCGCGCGGCATGCCACGTTGGGCACGTCGCGCCACTCGAGGCCCCGAACCAGCCGGTCCATCAATTCGACCAGAGCCTCTTCACCCTCTCCGCGCACCACCGAATCGACTTCGGGCCAGTCGGCGAGCAGTTCGCGGCAGGTGAACGTCGCGTGATGGCCGCCGAGGGTGATGTGGCCGCGCATCCCGCCTCTGCGCAACCGCCGGATGAGCCGCAACGTCTCGTCCGCGTTGTTGAAGAAGAGCGAGAAACCCAGGAGCAACGGCTGGCGCCCGCGCAGGCGGGCCGCCAGCCAATCCGCCCTCCGTCCATGGAAGCTGGCGTCGAGAACCTCGGCGGTGTGCCCCCCGCGTTCGAGAGCCGCGGCCAGAAAGCCCAGCCCGAGGTTCTCCATCCGCTTGCGCCCTTCGTTGCGCCGCCCCCTGCAATCCGCCAGCACCACCTCGCCCATGGTCAGACCTCCGCAACGTCGCGCACCCCGGCAGGTGCGGCCCCGATCCCCATGGCCTGACTGGCTTCGGCGACAAGGCGACGCACCGCGTTTGGCGGGTACCGCACGGCCGACCTGCCGATGCGAAACGTCATGGTGGCGAATCGGGCAAAATCGCCTCGCCGCTCGCGCGCGTGGATGCGCGCGAGTTGTCGACGGAGCCGGGCCAGGCGCGGGGCAAGGCCGAGAACCGTCGGCGCCCGCTCGGCCTGCGCTGCGCGCTGGACGACCGCTTTGAACAGGTCGAAGGCGGCGCGGTACACTGCCTGGCTGGCGGCATCAGCGAACTGGCGCTCGCAGGTGTTGCGGTTCGGGCCCGCCAGACGGGCGCGGAGCCGTTCGACCAGACGCGCCTGAGCCAGATAAAGCCGTTCCCCTTGGCGATGCACCCCCGCCATCGCCGGATGGACGAATCGGTAGGGCAGTGGCCCTTCGAAGGAGGCCCGGCCCCGGGGTGTGGTCAGGAGGCCGGCCTTGCGCAACTGGCGTTCGATCGGGCTGCCCTTGAACACCGTGAGCCGATTGAACGCGGCCGACTCGGGAAAATGCCCGAGGCCGACGCGTTCGAGTTCATCGAGGTTGGTCAGGAGTTCGGCGGGCGTGGCGTAGGGATTGGACGGGATGAGGTAGAAGCGGTTGGCCAGTTTCAGTTCCTTGAGCAGTGCAACGCCCCGGCGGTTTTGTTCCACATGCAGGCCCTTGCGATAAAGCCGCAGATGGCTGGGCACCCACGATTCCACCCCAATGTCCACACCTCGAAGCCCGGCCTCCTGCAAGAACCTCAGCAGATCTGGATCCAGATCGTTCGCGCGGCAGATGAAGAAGAAGGTGATCGCCAGCTTTCGGCGCAGGATTTCCCGGCCCAATTCCCACGCCCGTTCCCGCCCCGCGCGACCGTATCCAATCAGATTGTCGTCAGCGAACTCGACGTGCCGCACGCCGTGGCGCCGCACGAGTTCCTCGATCTCGTCAGCGACACCGGAGGCGCGGCGCGCCCGCCAGGCCGGACCGGGTGAGAGGCGGTGAAAGGCCCGGATGCTGCAGAAACTGCATGCCCCATAGCAGCCGCGACTGGACAGGATCGTCGCCGTGCCCTCCTGCCGCATGTGTTCGAGGTACGGACGGCGGTCCGGAAACGGCAGGGCGTCGAGGTCGGACACCAGCGGCGGACACGGATTGCTCGAGATCTGGTCGCGTCCCCGCACGCAAAGCCCGGGCAGGCGCGTCCAGTCCTCGCCGGAGGCCAGGCACCGCGCCAATGAAACGAGCGGCTCCTCGCCTTCGCCCAACACGATCGAGTCGACCTCCGGCCAGGCTTCGAGAATCTCGCGGCTGTTAAAGGTCGCATGGTGGCCGCCTAGCGTGATGTGCCGCCGATCGCCGGCGGCCCTGAGGGCGCGCACGATGCGCTTGGTTTCCTCGACGTTGTTCACGAAGAGACTGAATCCCGCGACACGGGAGGGCAGCGCCTCGAGCCGCTCGACCACCGCCTCGCTCGGAAGGTCGTGGAAGTGGGCATCCACGATCTCCGCACGCCGGCCCGCCGCACACAGGGTCGAAGACAAGTAGCCGAGACCCAGGTGCTCGATTTTGCCCGGCTTGCCAAACTTCCGGCAGCGCGCGTTGACCAGGATCACGTCGTGCGAGAACCGCGCACGCGCCGTCGAGCCCCGCTGCGGTCCGCATTCTCGAGTTTTAGGCTTCGCCGTGGTCACAAGTCCATGAAACATGCGGGCTAGCCCGGATGTTTCACAAAGCTTCGCGGAGTCTGACATCCGGGCTGTGGCAAAACCGCGCCCAGAAAGGGAACCAGGAGCATTCTGTCGGTCCTGAGAATGGTCTCTCATGGGAACAGTGTGATGCAGTTCTCTATCTCTCGAACCTGGCGCGGTTTTGCTTCTCTAGCCCGCATAGCAGTCCTCTTGCGAAGTCTCAGTGCCCTGTGCACCATAGGGGTGTGAAATATGCGGGCTAGCAGCCTCCGGCGACCAAGGGAGGAACAACGGCCTCCTGCGTCGAGGGCTTCACGACGCGCCCGTGGCCGCGGCGGCCGAGCCCCGCCGCCTTGCGCGGGGGCTTTGTGGCGGTCTGCGTCGGCGCAAGGGCCTCAACCAGCACCGCCAGTTCCCGGGGCGGAAACGAGACAGTCTCCGTCCCCAAACGGAAACTGCGTGTGGCGAATCGGCGGAACGTTCCGGCGCGCTGCGCCTTGCGGATCCGGTCGATGCCATGCCGAAGCTCGGCCAAGCGTTCCTGGACGCCCTGCCACGCCTTCTGGGCCTCGCCGTCCTTGGCGCCCCGCAGGAGCAGCCGCACCGAGTCGAACTTGTGACGCTTGATGATTTCGTCAGTCTGCTGGACGAAGCGTTGGACGAGGCGGTTGTCGGTGGCCAGTTCTTCGAGGGGCCCCTCGCGAAGGCCCACGTAGTGATGATGCAGTTCGTAGAGACGCGGAAGCAGCGGCCCGAGGCGCGAGTCGCGCACCACGTAGGGCTGCCCCCAGGCAAAGTCCTCCGTCGACCCGTCCGGGCGCGTCCACAGCACTCCCTCGCGCCGCAAACGCTCGATCAGGGTCGTCCCCTCCAACACCACCAGCCAGGCGGGAATCTGTCCTTCGATGAAGTGGCTCAGTCCAATCCGCTCCATCCAGTCCAGACTTTCAATCAGTTCCTCGACAGTGGCGTAGGGATCCAGCGGAATGTAGTAGAGGCGGTAGTCGAGGCCCAAGCGCTCGAGGGTCGCGATCGCCCGCAGATTCTGCTCCACCGTCGTGCCCTTCCGGTAGAGCTTCAACTGGCGGGGGATCATGGACTCGATGCCCGTTCCCACGGCGCGGAGCCCCGCGGTCTGCAGAAAAGCGAAAGTCTCCTCGTGCACGTCGGTGGGGCGGCAATCCAGATCGAATGTAAGTTCGAGCTTGCGCCGCAAAAGCTCGCGTCCAAATGCCCTGGCGCGCTCCCGTCCGGTCTCGCCGCGCCCCATGAAGTTGTCGTCGACAAAGTGGATATGCCGCGCTCCCTCTTCAGCAAGCCGTTCCATCTCGTCCACGATGTGGCGCGGGCTGCGCGCGCGCCATCCGGTTCCCTGCCCGAGGCGGTAAAAGGCGCTCACACTGCAGAAACTGCAACACGCATAGCAGCCCCGGCTCGACGCGACGTCCGCCACACCCTCTTCGCGCAGCCGCCGCCGGTACACCGACCGGTCAGGAAACGGCAGGGCATCGAGGTCGGGTATCAATGCGCGCGCCCCGGTGTGCCGGACGCCCCCGGCGTCATCCCGAAAGGCCAGGCCTGGCGTGTCCCGCCACTCCTGCTTGCGCCGGACTCGCCGCACCAGTTCGGTGAGTGTCAACTCTCCCTCCCCGCGCACCACGGCGTCCACCGCCGGGTCCGCCAGCAGGGAGCCGGGACGAAAGCTGGCGTGATGCCCTCCCAGGCAGATGTGGCGCACCGAAGGCAAACCGCGGACAAGCCGGGCGGTTGCGAGGGCCTCAGCCTGATTGCTAAAGAAGATGGTGAACCCGACGACCGTGGGCCGCAACTCGCTCACGCGCCGGGCGATGTCTCGCGCGTCAAGGCGATCGAAGTGGCCGTCCACGATCTGCGTGTCGATTCCCTCGCCGCGGAGGTAGCTCGCAAGGCAGCCCAACCCCAGGTGCTCCCGCCGCTCCGGCACGATCCGCCCGCGGCAATTGACCAGAACGACTTCAGGCATAGGCTGCAATACGCTACCCAGTCCGGGCTCGAACCGGCCCGCGCTTCGCTTGAAGCTTGGTCACCACGCCTGCCGCGAGGGCGTCGATCCGCGCTTGGTAGTCAACCGCCGCTGCCGCCATGGTCCGGGCGCCGTCGACGACCTGGCGCGCCACGTCGCCGTCCTCCTCCTCCGTCACCACACGCTCGGCCCAGTCGTGGCAATGGCGGCATGAACCGCATCCTTCCTGACACCGATATGGCGTGCGCATGAATCGGTCGAGGAAGCCGGTCATCGCGCGCGCCTCGACTCGAAATCCGGTCCGCCCGCCCGCGAATGCCGCCAACGGCACAGCGCCTGGTGGGGATTCCCCCCGGAGATACATTTCCACGGTCTTGAGGAGGTTCTCGGGGCGCGCGCCACGCCCCTGAATCTTGAAATGGTCGATGCCCGTCTGCGTGTAGAGATCGAGATCCTCGGGCCGAATCCACGCCGACGTCAGGACGCGGACTTTGTCTTCATGATTCTGAATCATGCACCGCGCGCCGACGTGGGACAGGGCCGAGCCGGCGTCGGCTCCCGCCTCCTCCGGCTGCGAGAAATGGGCGTTGAGATTGTAGTGGTGAGCCTTGAGCGGACACCCCAACTGACAGAGGCTGTTGACGATCAACCCCAATTCGAGCCCGCTGGACGCCCGGAGAGCGCGAAGCAGCGGAAAGTTGCGCGTCACGTCGATGTCCAGGGTCACACGGTCGGCCCCCAGACTGGCGAAGAACTCGAGCTTGCGCGCGGAATCGACGTAGCAGATGACCGACGCCCCCACCTTCAGGCCCGGCTCGCACGCCCGCACAAACTCCATGAGGAGTGGCGACGTGACCGTGACCCGCTCCGCGCCAGCGTCCGCCAGGCGCCCCAGCAAGGCCCGCAGCTCCCGTTGCCCCGCGTAGGTGCCTTCGTCCCCGCCCAGACAGGCGGCGTTGAGCAGGTAGCTGAAGGCGAAGCCTCGACGGCGCGCCGCGCGAATCCATCGGAACACTGCGGCATCGCTCACGCGAGGCAGGACCATGGCTGCACGACCGGATCCAAACCGGCTGCTGGCATGCGAGCCATAGACCTCGACAACCCGAGCCTGGTCGCCGTACCGCTCGTTCAACCGCTCATAGCCTTCGAGCAGGCCGCTGTCCCAGACGCAGGGCGCGCTGAAGCGACGCGCTCCAGCCGCGCCCAACGCCCGAACTCCGTCTGCCCACGGCCCGACAATCACACGTCCATCAACGGCAGCCACGCCTCGACTCACGAGAACGCTGCGACGATCGCCACGTCGGCGATCGGAATCAGCACCGCGACCGCGGTCGTCCCCTGCCTCTTGAGTTCCTCGGCCAGGTTGTCGATCTTGCCTTGGATTTCCTGAATCTGCCGCGCCTGGGTCGGCCCGAACCGAATGCCCACCTGCGCCGCCGCCTCCTCCGGGTCCTTGCTCAGCAGCTTGCGGAAGGTCTCGTCGGTCAAGGCCTTCCCCATCAACATCTGCATCTTGGCCGGCGTCGGCCTGGTCAGACGAGGCTTGGCTTTGGGGGGAGACTTCGCGCCTGCTTTTCGTGTCGGTCGCCTACTCTTTGCACTCATGCTTCATTCCATTGGTTCTGGTGTTTCACCGCACTCGCCTCGGCCCGCGGCTGCCCAGTGCACACCGTTCAGGCGTGGGGTGACCGCGTGTTCGAGGCGAAAACCGCCTCGTCGTTTTGGACAATCCATACTGTGGGAAATATCGGCGGACGCTAGACGGGCATCGGACCGATGCCAAGGAAATTCTCGCTAGCCTGTTCGATGTGGTGTGCGCGACCCCCCGGACGCACCCGCCAATGTCCGCAAGGAGCGACGGATCAAGCGGCGGACTCCCGGGTCGGGGTAGACCAGGCGCGTGCGCCCCATCCGAATCGTGAAGAAGACGCTGTTCGCGAAGTCGCCTCGGGCCGCCGCCGCCTCGATCCTGGCCACTCCGGCGCGCAACGCGCTCAGTTCGCGGCGGACGGCGGCTCGGGCGCGCTCGAAGCGCCGCGCCTGGCACAAGGACACCACGCGGTCGCAAAGGCGCAGCGCGCTGTCCCGCAACGCGCAGCGTGCCCGACGCGCGAACAGCCGATCCCCTCGACCGCCGAGCCTTGAACGTAGGAGAGTCTCCGTGCGGTCTGCAAGAGCGCGGTACGCCTCAACCACGCCCGACCACACCGGGCGAATGGCCTCGCGCGCCTCTGACGGGAGGAAACTGTCCTCGCCGTGATCGGACTCGACAGCAGCCTCGAACGCCAGCGCGCGCCCGAACACCAGCCGGTCGAGCTCGTCCTCGAGCATGCGGTCGAATTCATCGAGGGCCGCCGCCCCGGGAGCGGGCTGGCAGGCGCGGACAAGCTCGCGGAACAGGCGAAACCCGCTGACTGCCAGGGCGCGTTGCCAGTGCCGATTCAGCAGTTCCTCGGGGGCTCCGCGCAGCCAGGTGCGCGGTGAGCGGCCGACGCTCACGCGCAGCGCGATGAACTCGCCAAACAGCTCCCGCCAGCGCCTGTACACCTCGCGCACACGGACGTCCTGAAACTCGAAGGCAACCGGACCGAGATACTCGGGCTCCCCCGAATCTCGGCGACTCAAGCCGGCGGCGTCGAACTGCGCCTTGAGGGGCGCGCCGCGGAATGCCATGACCTGGCTGAACGTGAAACCCTCCGCCGCATGCTCAATCCCCGCCCGCTCGATCTGGTCGAGATTCTCGTTCATTTCCTCGATCGTGAGATGCGGATCTGCCGGGATGAGAAAATAAATGTAGTCCAAACCGAGCCGACGCACGGTTTCGACGGCCCGCAGATTCTGCTCGCGCGTGACGCCCTTGCCGTAAAGGGCAAGTTGGCGGGGAACCCAGGACTCGATGCCCAGGCTCACGTGAAACAAACCCGCCCGCTGCAATTCGGCCAGCACCGATGCGTCGACGCTGTCGGGACGGCAGACGATATTGAACTGCAGATCCAGGCCCCGCCGCCTCATTTCCTCCCCGATGCTCAGCGCATGGGCCCGCCCCTGCGCACCCGGCCCGATGAACTCGTCGTCCACGAAGTTGATGCGCCGGACGCCATGAGCGCGGACAAGGCCTTCGATTTCATCCACCACACTCGAACAGCTCCGGGTCCGCCAAATGCGCCCTCGAGCAAGCCGATAAAAGGCGCGGATGCTGCAGAAGCTGCAGCGGCCGTAACAGCCGCGCGTCGAAATCACCGTCGCAATCCCGTGCTCGCGCAGAAACTCAATGTAAGGATCGCGCGCAGGAAAGGGCAGTCCATCCAGATCGCCGATCAATGGCCGGCACGGGTTGAGAACGATCGCCCCCGCCTGGCGGCACGCGACGTTCGCGATCCCCCCCCACTCGGACCCCATCGCCACCGCAGCCGCCAAATCGCACAGCGCCCCTTCCCCCTCGCCGCGCACGACGGAATCGATCTCCCGATGGCGGGCAAGAATATCCTCCGCGTGGAACGTCGCATGGTGCCCTCCGAGTGTGACGTGCCCTCGATACCCCTCCAACCGGAGCTTGCGAATCACCGCCAGAGTCGGCCGGATGTTGTTGTAATAGACCGTGAAGCCGATCAAACCGGACGCCTCGGCCGTCAGGTGTTCGAGGGTCTCATGCGGACGCAGGCGATGAAAACTCGCGTCCACGATCCGGGCCGCAAAACCGTGTCTTGCGAGCGTGGCCGCCAGGTAGCCCAGACCAAGATGCTCGACCTTGCTCACCAAGCCGTCGGCCGCGACGTTGGCCAATATCACACAACTCGAGGCCATTGCGGAGGGGAAGATGGTCGGGGCGGTGAGATTTGAACTCACGACCTCTTGTACCCGAAACAAGCGCGCTAGCCAGGCTACGCTACGCCCCGAACCAATGAAGGGGATTGTGCCGGCTTCCGGCTGAAGGGCAAGCTCTTTCGTCGGAGCTTTCCGCGCACCCCAGCACCGGATGCGCCGAAGGGAAGCGGTTCGACTATGAAACCGCGGAGCCCCAACGTACAATTCCGGAAACAGCAAGCGCTTGTTCCGTTACTGTTTGGTTTTGGCCGGGGCAATCGCGGCCAACGTGGGGACCACCGCTGAGCCACCCCATATTGCCCGCGAGGCCATCGAGTGGTGCAACATCTGGATTGGGCTGGTGAAGGACCATCCCGACTGCTGGTCAGCGGACGGCGTGCACTTCAACGGCCAGGACATCGCTGCCCAAGCTGCTCAGGTGACGAGCCGGATTACGGAGGCACTGCCGTAGGCCACACGTGCCAGATTCTGTGAGTCGCACTGGTCCGGGAGTTGGCCAAAGGGCAATCATCCGCCAGGCACAAGACGGCATGTATACGGGGCTGAAAGCTGTGGACATGCTGAAGTGCGGCGAGGCGTAGCCACCATCCGCCGAATGGGCGCTTCCGTTTCTCCAACTGTTGGTCGGTTCTGGGCGGTGGTCGTACACGGTGGATATCCGTCTGGTCCGCGTCATCCGTGGTTCATTTGCGGCTCGTTCCTCGACGGCGGATTACACAGATTTCACGGATGGGCTGGCCACCGGGATTGTGGACCGGAAATGGCTCGACAGTCGGCGGTCGGTTTTGGTAGTTTGCGCCATCCACCCAACCGACGCTGCATGATTGCCCCGGAGTCATCGACGCCTAAGCGGATCGCATCGCCGAATTGGCCCACGCATACCCACTGGAGCGTCGTTCTCGCCTCGGCCGACCCCGCCGCGCCCGACGCGCGCACCGCGCTCGAGGCACTCTGTCGCGCTTATTGGTACCCTGTGTATGCCTACGTCCGCCGCCGCGGCCATGCCCGTCCCGACGCGGAGGACCTGACGCAGGCCTTCTTCCTGCGCCTGCTCGAAACGCACGCCCTGAAGGCGGCGACGCCGGAACGGGGGCGGTTCCGCGCATTCTTGCGGGCGTCGGTGGACCATTTCATGGTGAGCGAATGGCGCCGCGAGAACGCCCTCAAGCGGGGTGGCGGCATCACGTTTCTCTCGTGGGAGGAACTCCGCGCGGAAGACCGGTACGCGCGCGAAGTGGTCTGCGAGTTGACGCCCGAACGGCTCTTCGACCGGAGTTGGGCACTCACACTGTTGCAGCGGGCGCTGGACCAGGTGAAGCGCGAATCCGCCGAGCAGGGCCGAGCCACGCTCTTCGAGGCGCTCAAGCAGCGGCTGCTCGGTGAAGGAGAGACGCCGCCTTACGCGGAGTTGGCCGAGCGGCTGCGCACCACGGTCTGGGTGGTGCAGAAGACCGTCCAGCGCCTGCGGGACCGGTACGGCGAGATTCTCCGCCGCGAGGTCGCGCACACCGTGGTTTCGCCCGCGGACATCGCCGATGAACTGCGGCATCTCTTGATCGTGGTCAGTGAATGAACCCCTCCCGCCAACGTAGCGCGGTGAGGACTCGGGCCAACCGCGCATGCACGCGCATGCACGCGAATCCGACAGCCCGCTCACAACCGGAGTCCTCGCCGGCGCCACTCCGTTCGCGTCCATTCGCGTCCATTCGCGGTTCAATACCCGAATAGTCAGGGGGCGCGTATGCACCGATCCCGGAACTCCAGCCCGGCGCCGTCCCATTTGAACCGGACCGGTGGGCGCGGACCGCAAGCCTCCGCGCGGGGCCGCCACAGGAGGTGATCAGCGATGAGTAGTGAGAAGACCTGCCCGTCTTGCGGGAAGTCGCTGGCGCCCGATGCGCCGGAGGACCTCTGCCCGGCTTGCCTGATTACGTCCGGTCTCGCGGGTCTGCTGGATGGGGGCGCAACCGAGACCGCGCCGCCTTCGGCGCCCGGGGTGCAGGCCTTTGGCGACTACGAACTGCTCGATGAAATCGCCCGCGGCGGCATGGGCGTCGTGCACAAAGCCCGGCAGATCAGCCTCGACCGGGTCGTGGCGCTCAAGTTGATCCTCGGCGGCCGGTTGGCCGGACGGGACCAAGTCCAACGCTTCCGCGCCGAGGCGCAGGCGGTTGCCAACCTGCGGCATCCGCACATCGTGGCCATCCACGAGGTGGGCGAACACGCGGGTCAACTCTACTTCTCGATGGACTACATCGAGGGGAAGAACCTCGCGGAGGTCATAACACATCTGAAATTTGAGATTTCAAATTACAGGCGCAGCGTGTCGTGGATGAAGACGGTGGCGGAGGCGGTGCATTACGCCCACCAACATGGCATCCTCCACCGCGACCTCAAGCCGGCCAACATCATCATCGACCAGGATGACCAGCCCCACATCACGGACTTTGGCCTGGCCAAGCGGTTCGTCGCCCCGCCTTCAGGCGGTCCGGCCCCCGGAAGTCTCGAGACCGCCTCAACGTCGGGCGTCGAACCGGCTGAAGCCGGGACTCCAAGCGATTCGGACCGCGCCCCGTCCCGGGTCGCAGCGGCAACCGCAACACCGGGGCCTGACGTGGTTGCTGACGCCTGCGCCCCCAACGAACCGCCGCGCGCCGGGACCGCACGCGGTCCAGCGGAGCAGCCCGAAGTTTCTCCCTTCTCCATTTTCCCTTCTCCATTGACCCTCACCGGCCAAGTGCTCGGTTCCCCCAGCTACCTGTCGCCCGAGCAGGCGGAAGGCAAACGAGGCACGGTCGGCGTCCCCACGGACGTCTATTCGCTGGGGGCGGTGTTGTATCACTTGTTGACGGGCCGACCGCCGTTCCAGGGCGAGACCCTCACGGCGTTGTTGCGGCAGGTGATCGAGACCGAGCCGGTGGCGCCGCGGCTGTTGAACCCCAGCATCCCCCGCGATCTCGA
>JAXGQW010000004.1:0-128334 GCA_040766265.1 Verrucomicrobiota bacterium | reverse complement strand
CGCGCTGGTCGACGCGCACTCGTCGGACACCCGCCGCCTGACGGAGAGCGCGGGCGTCACCTACCTGTGGTATCCGCTCGAGGGCGGGCTCTACAAGGGACTGGAATGGACAGCCGAGATCTTTGCCAACCAGGAACGGTTCCTGGATCGGATCCCGCAACAGAACAGTTGGGGGATTTACAGCTACGTGAGCCGGCGGCTGGGGCGGCGGTTCGATGTCGGCGTGTTGGGCGAGTACTCGACGTTTCGATTTGACGACGCGGCTGCCGCCTGCCGGGTCGGAGCCTGGGTGACATACTTGCTGAGCGAACGCCAGCGGTTCCGCCTGCAGGCGGATCGCTTCGAATCCCAGGATTGGTCGGATGCCATGGCCGTCCAGACCGGCTATCCCGCGGGTGACGGCGACTACTGGCTCTTGAGCCTCCAATGGAGCGTCATCATCGGCAGCCACGAGCACACTTACGAATGAACAACTGAACCGCAAGCACCTTTACCCGAGACATCCCATGAAAAAGTACCTTTTCCGCATCCGGCCGGCGAGCCTGGCCGCGATGTTCCTCCTGGTCGCTTCCATCGACGCAGCGCCCATCAAAGTGATCACGAGCACGCCGGATCTCAAGGACATGGTCGAGAACATCTGCGGCGATGACGTGCAGGTGGATTCCCTGATGAAAGGCACCGAGAATCATCATGCCGTCCCGCTCAAGCCCAGCTTTCTCACCCTGCTCTCCGCCTGTGACGTGCTGGTCGTCAACGGGCTCGAGTATGAGCATGCGTTCGTGCCCGGCGCGCTCATGAGCATCAACAAGCAGTCGATTCAGCGCGGGGCGTCGCACTACATCGACGCCAGCGAGTACGTCAAACCGTGCGAAGTGCCCAGCAAGATCGACCTGAGTCTGGGAGACCTTCATCCGCTGGGCGCATCCCACATCCATGTCGAGCCGGGCAATGGCATTCTCATGGTCAAGGCCATCTACGAAAAGCTGGCCCGACTCTACCCGGACAAGGCGGCAGCCTGGAAACCCCGCTACGAAACATACGTCCGGGCAATCTACGCCAAGCTGCAGGAGCTGCGCGCCTACTGCCAGGGGACCGAGGGGCTCAAGGTCGTCTTCTACCACCCCGGCTGGTGTTATCTCACCGACCGTTTTAACTGGGAATTGTCCGCCTACGTGCGAGGTGCGGGCAGGGATCGAACCGACCCCAGCCCATATCCGCCACCTCATTGAATCGCTGAAAGGCCGGGGACCAAACTGCTCGCGATCGAGATGTGCTATTCGACCAAGGTGCCCGATTACGTGGCCAGGGAAATCGGCGCCAAAGTCATCAGAATTCCCCATCACGTCCATGCCTTGCCCGGTTGCGACACCTACATCGAGTTCCTCGACACCTTGGTCAAGAGCATTGCCGACGCCGGCCGGCAAGTGTACGGCCTTCCCCCACGGGTCGCTGCAGGGGATCCCGGTGCCAGCCCGAATCCCACACCCATTCCTTGAGCCTCCGCATGAACACAACACCGATCCTGACACAACCGCCGCATGACCCGCCCCGCCCCCGCTCCCGTCCGGTCCTGGAGCTGAGGGAAGTGGATCTGGGCTACGGTCCCAAGTTGATCGTGCGCGGTGTGAACCTCGAAGTGCGCCGCGGGGTCTGCCTGGGCATCCTGGGCCCCAATGGCGCCGGCAAAACCACCCTGCTCCGGGGTTTGCTGGGCATTCTCAAACCCGTGCGGGGGCTGATCCAGTGGCGCGACGTGGACGGCGAGCCGGTGCGGCTGGGGTATGTGCCGCAAAAGGAACGGCTGGACCCCTCGTACCCGCTCACCGTCACGGAAGTCGTGCGCATGGGTGTGTCCCACGAACGCCCCTGGTCTCCGTGGCTGCGCCCGGAACACCACGAGCGGGTCCATCACGCGCTGGAAAGCGTGCGCATGACTTCGTTCGCGAAACGGCTGTTCTCGGAATGCTCGGGCGGACAGCGCCAGCGCATCCTGATCGCGCGCGCCCTGGCGGCCCGGCCCAACGTGTTGGTCTTTGACGAGCCCACCACAGGCATCGACCCCGCCTCGCAGCAGGAGGTGGTCCGGCTGTTGCGCGAGCTGCGCGAGACGCAGCATCTGACCATGTTCATAGTGACCCAGCATTTCGGCCACGTTGAGCAGTTGTTCGACGATGTCGCCTGGGTCCAGTGCGGGAGAGTCCTGGCCGGGCCCGCGCGGGAATTCCTGACTGACGAATTCATCTCCAAAGCCTTTGGCAAATCGTGAAGCACTTCCGCGCCTCTTCCCTGTTGTGGGCCGCCCTCTGCTGGCTGCTCGCCGCCTTCATCCTCACTCCGCCTATCCGCGCAGCCGCGGAGTCACCGCCGTCGCTCGAAGACATCCTCACGGACGCCTCCTCAAAACGCGCCCCGCGGTCACGGGCGAGACGGGTCCGACCCCGCCGCGGCGGACACTGGATCGCGGGCGTCGCCCCAAGGACGCCCCAGCCGCGCCTGGTGGATTTGCTCTGGCAGTTTCGCTGGGCGGTCCTGGGCAGCGTGGTGGCAGGGTTGCTCTGTTCCTTGATGGGCACCTCCTGTTGGCCTGACGGATGATGCTGCTGGGCATCGCCTTGCCCCAGGCCGCTTCCGCCGGCATCACGTTGCTGATCCTCCTGGTGCAGGTCTTCCGAAACCTGACGCTCGGGCCGGGCCAGTCGCCGTTCCTCGGCGAGGAGACTTCTGGGCATGCTCGCGCCACTGGGCTCGCTCGGCGCCGTCTTGCTGGTCCTCGGGCTGCTGGCATGGACCGAACACCGGACGCTGTTCACCGAAGCGCAGTGGGCCACCGTCTATGTCGTGGGCGGCGCGCTCATCGTGTTGTTCCTCGTGATCAATCCTTATGGCGAAGCCCACATGAGCACCATTCTCGAGGGCAACATTATCACTGTCACCCGCGCGCAGTTCTGGATTCTTGCCGGAGTCGCCTTCGGAGTGGGCGCGGCGATGGTGCTCCTGCGCAAGGAACTCCTGCTCATCTCCTTTGATCCCGACATGGCGTGGAGTCTGCATTTCAAACTTCCCCTCTGGAATGGGCTTCTGTACGTCCTGCTGGGCGTGACGGTGAGCACCAGCGTGATGATTACCGGTCCGATGTTTGCGTTCGGATACCTGCTGCTGCCCGGGTTCGCGGCCCGGCCCTGGGTGGTGGGCATGCGGAACTTCTATCTGCTGTCGACTGCGATCGGGGTGGCGGCGGCGTTGTTGGGATGCCTGGTCAGCTTCCGAGCCAATTGGCCCTTGGGCCCTTCGCAGGTGATTGTCGCCGCCGGCGCCCTTGCCCTGTCCCGATTGTTGCTCCTGTTCCGGCATCGGATGACGTCGGCTGCCCTGCCGGACCAATCACCCGATGCCCCGGTAACGTGCGCCTCGTGAACCCGACCGCATTCTGCATGGCCGGGCTGGCAGTGCTGATCGCGCTCGCGACCGGGTGCGCCAGCGTGCGTGACACCACGCACGGCCTGTTCACCCGAGGTCCCGAAGCCCGTCTAGTCCGCACGTGGGAATCCCCAGCGGCCTCCCTTTCACCCCACCTCTTCATAGCCGCGCACGCCGCGTTTCCAGAGGCGAAAATCCACGAGGCCGCCGGCCAGCAGGGCGTGCGCTTCTTGCTGGGAGGCGTCATCCAACCGCCGGCGCAGTGCGCATTTCAATTGGCCGAGCGCCAGTCCGCCGAGGGAAAAACCCTGACCGACCTGGTAGCGTTCCCCTTTCGAACGTCCCCAAGCAGCTTTGACCTGCCCTTCCAGTACCCTCCCCATCAACGCCTCGTCACGGAGTTGGAGCGGCGGAGCGGGCTGAAGTCCGTTCCCCCCGGCGTCGAGTGAGGGGTCAAGTAAGACTACGGTTTGCCCCCTCCGCGACCCCCATCCGCTTCCTGCAAGAACCCCCTGATCGTTGGTGAAGGCAATGGGGTCAGATCCGTATTGTTGACAAATGAGATCGAGCCGGATCTCTTCTCGGCATGGCGCGACCATTGCGAATCTACTATTGAGATGCGACCCCGTCGTCACTCGACCGAGTTTCGCAGCACGCCGATCCCCTCGATTTCCACTTCAACGACGTCGCCCGGCTTGAGAGCCGAGGTGGTTCCGGGCGTCCCGGTGAAAATGAGATCGCCGGGCTGAAGCGTGACGTACCGGCTGATCATGCTGACGATGGCGGCTGCGTCGTGGATGAGTCGGCTGGTGCTGTCCTGTTGCTTCACTTCGCCGTTAACGCGCACGCGCAACTCGAGGTCGTTCCAATCCAGCCCCGTGACGATCCAGGGGCCGACCGGACCAAACGTGTCGCTGCCTTTGGCCCGCCACCATTGGATGTCCTTGTCCTGTTCGTCATTCTGCCAGTAGCGCTCGCTGACGTCGTTGCCGCAGGTGACGCCAAAGATCGCTTCGGCCGCCTTTTCTCTCGAGGCCTGCCGGGTCGTCTTGCCGATGACAAGCACCAGTTCCCCCTCGAAGTGGACGTCGCGGGCGTCCTTGGGAAGGACGACCGCCGCGCCGTGGCCGATAAGACAGGATGGGCTCTTGAGGAACGGCTGCGGGATCCGGAATTTGGGCGGGATCTCCGCGCTGTTCAGGTGGCTCCTGTAGTTGCCCGCCATCGCCAGCACCTGCGTCGGCTGCGTCGGCGGAAGCAACTTGACCGTGTCCAGGGAATGAAGCCGGTCGGTCCTGGTCCACACGCCAAACAGATCGCCGGACAGTTCCCGAACCCGCTCGCCCTCCATGAGGCCGTAGGCGGTCGTGGCGCCGCGTTCAAACCTGACGAAGCGGGCCCGTGCAGGGGCGGTGTCCGCAGCCCACCCGCCGGCCGCGATCACAACAGCCCCCAGAAGAACCAGCAGCGTCCTGGCACATCGGACGCTTGCAGGGGATCGGGGTGTCGGACGATCCGCTTGATGGAAAGTCATTGCATTCATGTGTGTTGTTGGACAGATGGAACCACTTCTCGATGAAGGGAGGCAACAGCCGATTCGCACACGCCCCACCTTTCGCCATTGCATCGCAGCATCAATCGGGGCAAAGATCGCACCGTGTTCCGCATCGAACCATCACCTGCCTTGAACTTGTCCCTGAACCCAGAATCCCGGAGGTCATCCATGAACGAACCGTCACCTGCACTGAATCGCCGCAGTTTCCTCACCGCCGGAGCCGCGTCGGTCGCTCTCGCGGCCGCCGGAGCCGGGCCGGCCGCGCGCGGGGCGGAGAGCGAGAGCGCACGGATCGTCACGCCGCCCCCGGGCAAACGGCTGTTGCTCTCGTGCAAACTGGGGATGATTGCGTCCGAGGCCGGCGGCAGGAAGCTCACGGTGGTCGAACGTCTGCGGATGGCGGCAGAAGCGGGCTTCGACGGCGTGGATTTCGACCAGGCCGGCGAGTACACGCCCGAACAAGCGCGCGACGCGGTGCGCCAATCGGGGGTCTTCGTCCATAATGCGATCAATCACGCCCATTGGGAGAAGCGCTTGACCAGCGCCAGCGCGGAGGACCGCGCTCGCAGCCGCGGCAACATCGAGCATTGCCTGCGCGTGTCGCATGCCGCCGGCGGCAGCGGCGTTCTCATCGTGCTCGGCAAAGGGGATGACGGCCCGGCGGAAGTCATCGAGGAGCGCTGTCGCCAGGAGCTGAAGCAATTGCTTCCGCTTGCCGCCTCGCTCGGACAGCCGATCCTGATCGAAAACGTCTGGAACCAGATGTTCTATCGGCACGACGGGCCGCCGGATCAGAGCCCGGACCAGTTCATCAGGTTCGTCGACAGCCTCCGAAGCCCGTGGATTGGCATGTACTTCGACATCGGAAATCACTGGAAATACGCCCAGCCGGCGGACTGGATCCGCGCCTTCGGCCACCGGTGCGTCAAACTGGACGTGAAGGGATTCAGCCGGGCGCGCAACAAGTTCGTCGATATCACCGCGCCCGATGACGACCTGCCGTGGGATCAGGTCCGCAAAGCGATCGAAGACATCGGCTACTGCGGCTGGGCGACCGCGGAGGTGGGCGGCGGCGACGGCAAGCGTCTGACGCAGGTGCGCGAGCAGATGCAGAGGGCGTTCGGACTCTAGCCCAACTCCTCCAGAAGGATGTCCTTGTACCAGGCCTCGCTCGGCGGGCCGCCGTGGATCTGCAGACCGATCAGACCCGCTTGCTCGATGCTCTGATCGGTTTCCGTATAGTCGACGGTCTGCACACCGTTGATCCAGAGTTGAACGCGCCGGCCCTCGCAGCGCATCACGTACTCGTTCCAGTCGCCGCGCTTGAGCACCTTGTCCACTCGCTCCTTGTCCGCCTTGGCCAGCACCTTGTTCCGGCGCGATTCATCATAAAGGCAGCCCCACCACTCCGGATCGCCCAGATCGGCCTGATAGCCAATCATCTCGTGGTGGTTCGGAATCCTGCGCGAGCGGATCTGGATGCCGGCATTGGCGCCGGCCCCGAGGATCTTGAACTTCACCTTGAGAACGAAGTTCGTATAAGCGCGCGTGGTGCACAGAAACTCGTTGCGCGGCACGGGCGCCTCGAGAGAACCGCCCACCAACGCGCCCTCGACAACCCGCCATGTCCTGTTGGTGTCCCCCTCCCACCCGGTAGAGGTGCGTCCGTCGAACAGCCGGACGCTCCGGGCGGACTCGGCGGCGAGAGCTTCGATCGCAAGCAAGGCCCCAATCAGAACAAGAACAGATGTTTTCATGGCGTGACGGCGCAAGCATGCGCCCGGCCGCGCAGCGTGCAAAGGCAAAACGCGGCAATTCTAATTCTGCGACACAGCCAACCACACATCGAACTCGGCCAGCGAGGCCCACGGACCGCGCGCGTGCCCGCTGAGCGCCATCAGGCGGACAAACCGCACTGGGGGAGTCGGCGCGACCTCGATCGTCTGCACCGCATCGCCGGGCGGAAGCGTCCCGCGCGCGACCGGCTCGCCCCAGTTCTGCCCATCGGAGCTGACGTAGAGGGCGTAGTCCTTGATGGTCCCATTCGGATTGCCGTCCCTGCGCGGCGTCAGGCGGATCCCGCCCAACCGCACGGCCTGCTCGAAGACGATTTGGATCTCGTGCGGAAATCCTGGGGCGCCTTCGCCCCAGGGCGTGTGCCACATGGTGCGGGGATCGCCATCCAGAACGAGGGCGGCGTCGTGGCCTGTGTGGGCGCTGTCCGCTCGATGCGCCTTGGCGCCGAGTTTCTGCATGACCGACTCGGGCGCCATGAGACCTTCAATTTGCGCGATCGAGCACTCGACCTTCGGGCGGAAGGCCCCACTGGCCATGTAGCTCAACAGACTGTGCCGGAGCTGGCGGGCGACCGGGTTGGATTCAAGGTCCGAACACAGGTCGATGCTCGATACCAGCAGCCGGCCCGAACCAACCCTGGCTTCAAAAACCAGGCCGAGCCGGCGATTGGTGAACCAATCATCGATGACCTGGACGGTCGGGCGCAGGTCCGGCGGCAGGTCTTCGAGTATCATCGCACCGGCCCGGCTGACGAGATACCACCACTGCCAGTTGCTGTAACCGTCGGTGGGAAAATCGGCCAAAGCGGGATGGCGCGGATTGCACAGAATGCCCAGGGTGTGAGGCGGTTGGCGCCCCGTCCAGGCTGTATTCCAGAAGATGCTCGAAAAACCGAGCGCGATGCGTCCGAGCTTCGGATCGGGCCGCACCCGGCTCGGAGGCACGAGGAGCAGCACCTTGCCCCCGCGCGCCAAGACGGCCTTGGCATTCTCATCGAACGTCTCCGTGACCGTGACATCCGCAGGAGGCGCGGTCGTCACAGCCGGCGGGTAGATCCAGATGTCCCAGTCGTTTTCGAAACGGGCCCCCCGGAGAGGGACTGAGCCGCGGCGGGCCGGCGCCTGATCCCCGCGCGCTTCGATCGAGACAACGAGCTTGTAGCGCGCCGGGGCGGGCATCGACCCGAGCGGCGCGCGGACACTGCCAAGCTGCGTGGCGCTGCCTAGCGGAATCTCGGAGCAACTCGAAGCCGATTCGGCCAGAGCGCGGCCCTCGTCATCGACCAGTTGCCAGACCAGAGTCGCGCCTTCGAGCGGGCGGGGGCCGTAATGGGCGACCTCCAAACCGGCCACCAACTCCTCGTCCGCCGTGAAGACGCGCTTGGCCAGCCGCGCCAACGGCACGGTCGAATTGCAGAAGCGGCGGTACTCGCTTGCCGTCACGTAGCCCTTGGGCTCCCAGAACGGATCGAGCACGCCAACCAGGGCGGTGCCCTGCCCGGGGAAATCGTGCAGATCGAGCAGTTGGAAGCCGCCCATCCCGGGCGTGCGCAGAGCCGACTCGATGTCCTCCTTGTAACAGAGCGTCTGGAGTCTGCCCGACGCGAACAGGAACGCCTCAGCCTGGTCGAGCATGCCGCCCCTCTCGAGCGAGTCGCGGAAGATCTCGAAGTTGCGCGCTTTCAGGTAGCCTGTGTATTTCGGCATCTCGGCGAAGCTGGGATAGACGCACCACTGGCCGATCTCATGGCTGATGACCGGGACGGGACGCGCCCGGATGAAGTCGCGGTAGTCGGTGACCGTTTCCGGAGGACGCGCATTGATCCGCGATTGCATGCCGCCGCCCCAGGCCTGGATGCGCGGGTCCGGAACCACATGGAATTGGTTTTCGGGAATCTGCGGCCAACCCGCCCCGCTCGAGTAGAGCCGGCGCTCGTCCCGGCCCCTGAAATGCTCAACCCACGCCTTGAGATACGCCGCGTGCCGATCGCCCCCAGGTTCGTTCCCATAAAGCAACAGAACAAACGACGGGTGATTCCCATAGGCGCTCAGAATCCGTTCAGCTTCTCGGTACACCCAGGCGTCGACCGGTTTGCCGTCCCCCAGTGTCGTGGATTGATTGGCCCAGGTGCCGCACTCGACATGAAGATAGACGCCCTCTTCGTCCGCCGCCGCGAACGCCGCCTCGGGCGGACAGTGCGAGTGGAAGCGCAGGTTGTTGAGGCCATGCGCCTTGGCCGCCCGCATCACACGCCGCCACGTCTCACGATCGGTCGGCGTGTGGCCCGTCTTCGGAAAGATGGCGCACTCGAGCGTGCCGCGCAAAAACGTCTTGCGCCCGTTGACGGTGAACTGCGTGCCGTCCACGCCAAAATCTCGCAGCCCGAACCGTCCGGACACGCGGTGGGCCGGCGTCTCCAGTTCCACGGTCACCGCATACAAAACCGGGTCGAATTCGTCCCACAACGGGGCGTCGGCACCCAACGCCACATCGGTCTCGAACGAACCGCCATCGACTTCCCAACGGACTTCGCTCTGGACGCTTCGGGCGGGTTGACCCGCGATCGGACGCCCTCGTCGGATCGGACGAAAGCTCAGCTTCAACCCGCTGGCGCCCGGAGCGCCGGAGGAATTGCCGATCCGGCCTTTGACGCGGACCGAGCTTCGCGCCGCGTTGGGATGGAATTGGACGTCATCGAGCCACACGCGCGGCGTCGATTCGAGCCGGATGGCTCCGACGATTCCGTTCCAGTTCCCCTGGGTATGGTCGCTGATGCTGTGCGAGTTCTCGCCAATGTCGACGACCATCCGATTGTCGACCCGCACGGTGATCTGGTGGCGTCCGGAATCGACGCTTCCCAGATCATAGAGGTGGGGCGTCGAGAGACTGTCGTTGGCGCCAATGAGGCGATCGCCGATCCACACCCGCGTCTCCCAATGCGGACGCTCGAGGCGCAAGACGATCCGTCGCCCCGCCCACGCCCGAGGAATCTCGATGTCGCGCTGGTACCAGGCCACTCCTGCATAGTAGGTCTCAGGCTGCAACCAGAACGGCACCTTGACATGCCCCGGCTCACGGTAGGGCGCGAATTCGGGCGCGGTGAAATAGGATCGGTCCACAATCCCGCCGGTCCACCGCGTGTCCACCGTGACAGGATCCCCGATGCCTTGCCCCGGCAATGACCCGGGCAAACGCACGGTGTCGGAAAGCCTCCGCTCGAACCAATGCTCGGCAATCCCGACGTCCGCGCGGTCCAACTGCAGCCGCCAGGCGCCTTCAAGCGAGAGATGATCGGCGCAAAGTGCCGCCGCGCCCGAGAGCGCAAGCCAGCACAAACCCAGCGAGGCCCGCCTCAGACCAATCGGATTCATAACTCGTGACATCAGGTGTCGAAATGGCATCGGGGCGATCACAGGCAAGACACTATCGGGGCGGACCGGCGAACGCAACCTTCGCCCTGAGTCGTTACGCTGCAGGGTGAAACGGCCTCGCCGGGTGAACTCCGGGTCAGGATGAGAACCGCGGATTCGCGACTTGGCATGGGGGCGGGATTCGAGTTATGCTGCCACCGTGCAGCCATTCATCCGATTCGTTGGCATTATCAACATCACGGTGTGGTTGGGTGCGGCGGTCTTTTTCACCGTGGCGGCTGGACCGGCGTTCTTCTCGGCCGAGATGCTCAGTTTCCTCGATGAACGCTTCGCGCGGCGCACGGCGGAGGTGATCGTCCAGCGCTACTTGCTTCTTCAACAATGGTGCGCCGCAATCGCGCTGCTGCACGTTCTGGTCGAGTATCTCTATTCGGGGCGGCAGGTCGACCGTTGGTGTCTTGGATTGTTGTCGGTCATGTTCCTGGTCGCGTTGATCGGCAGCTACTGGGTGCTGCCACACACGCACGAGTTGCACCGGATCATGTACTCGATCACGTCCACCATCGCGCAGCAGGAGTCTGCCAGAAGCCGCTTCGCCCTCATCCACGGCGCCTCCTATTTCGTCAACTTCATGATCATTGCGGGCCTGATCTACTATCTCTGGCGCCTCACCCGACTCGGACAGGCGATGCGGTTCGGATTTGGAGGCGCGGACAAATTCCGCGCTTGACAAATCCGGGCAAGTGGTTGACACAACCCCCTGTAATCCAACGGTAAGACCACCCGATGGGGGTGCTATGACGCATCACGATTGTTCCTGTGAACCGGGCCAGCACGATCTCGCATCCAGCCCCAAAGCGCACGGCGAGGAAAAAACCCTCCGGAGCGAGCGACTGCAGATCGAGCGTAAGACGTTCCTGCTCGCGCTTAAGGAGAATCCCCGGGGGCAGTTCTTGCGAATCACAGAGGATGTGGGCGGACGCCGCGACACCATCATCATTCCAGCCTCGGGCCTCGAGGAGTTGCTCAAAGCCCTCCAGACCATGATCGACCAGACCGAGCCCGCCCCCGCCCTGACCGCTTCGATCAAGTCCGCGGATTAGCCGCCCCCCTGATCCCGCACTGTCCCGGCACCGAGCCAACGGCGTCTTCGCCTGGGCGCTAGCCCGCATATTTCACACCCCGTCAGGCGGTTCGGAGGTCAGCGGGCCGCTCGGCTGCCCCGCGCGGTGCGCGGGCGGGGCTGAAGGCGACCGAAGCCGCGACGCCCGCAGGCGCGGAGCGTCCCCCCAAAGGCTCTCGAGGCTGTAGTGCTCCCGCGCGTCAGCCCGCATGAGATGCACGATGACGTCGAAGTAATCCAGAACGATCCAGTTGTTCCTGGCCGTGCCATCGGTCGCGTGAGGACGCACGTCGAACTCCTCGCGGAGCTTCTCCGTGATCTCGTCCATCAGGGCGCGCAAATGCGGTTCGCTGGTGCCCGTGGCAATCACGAAATAGTCCGTGACACTCGACAGCTTGCGGACATCCAGTATCACGATATTTTCGGCTTTCTTGGCGTCGGCCAGTCTTCGGCATTGCAGGGCGAGTTTGCGAGGGTCCATGACAGGATAAACAGAGACAACCATGCGTTAAAGGTAAAGCCGGTGCTGACGAATCACCTCGTCAACCCCGGGGGGAACAAGCCAGCGGATCGAAAGCCCGGCAGCCACCCGGCCGCGGATCTGCGACGCAGACACGCCAACCGGCATTCCGCGCAGGCAACGCACACGGAAGGCCGCCGGCGCCGCGACCGGCGGTTCGTCGGGACGCGGAATCACCGCGAACTGCACCAGGCCGCCCAAAGCCGAGGCGTCCCGCCACTTCGACAACTGCGCCACGTGGTCCGCGCCGATCAAATAGAACAACTCCGCCATCGGGTATCGGCGCGCGTAGTCCCTCACCGTG
Organism: Verrucomicrobiota bacterium; assembly: GCA_040766265.1. Classification (GTDB taxonomy): domain Bacteria; phylum Verrucomicrobiota; class Verrucomicrobiia; order Limisphaerales; family J093; genus MWFF01. The sequence goes on along the minus strand of JAXGQW010000004.1, from coordinate 116,247 downwards.
TCGATGGCGTAGGACACGCCCCCGCGCCGGATTTCCTGGTCATCCACCTCCGCGTGGCTCTGGCCCGCCAGGGCCAGCCGCAACATCCGGAGCCGCAAGGAGGCCGGCGCCAGGGCAATGCCCTGCTTGAAGGGCGATTGCGCAGCCGGGATGAAGAAAAGGCGATCGAGTTCGAGTTCCTCGAACGCCGCGCACGCGACCGCAAGATGGGCGACGTGGACGGGATTGAAGGATCCTCCAAACAAACCGACACGCCGCAGGGCACGAGGCGCAGTCATTGGCCGGCCAATGGGGCTGCCCGGCAGGCGGCTGGAACTACCATGTCTGACACGGTCGCAACTATGCCCCTTTCCCGCGCGGTTTCAAGCCGGTTCTTCGAGCGGTTCTTCGAGCCGTGCTTCCGGAAGGTCCGGCGGCAGGAGAGTTCGCGCGGTTGACAATAGCCGAATGCGCCGGGCGACTCCAATCGCTTGAGGGGGCGCTTGGCACCCGGGCCCGAGCCGACTGCAGTTCAGCCGTGTGAGTCATACGATCATCCATATGTCAACTATTTAGATGCGACCCCATTGTCCTTAGGTCATGCGCCAGAGGGTGGCGACGAGGAATGTGACGGCGAATCCGAGCGCGAGCGGCAAGGCGGCGGCCACGAGCGTCCATTTGCCGCTGCCGGTTTCCTTGTAAATGGTATAGAGCGTCGTGCTGCACGGGTTGTGGAGCAGGCTGAAGAGCATCAGGTTCACGCCGGTGAGGGCCGTCCAGCCGTCGGCGGTCAGCAACTGGCCGATGGCCTGGCTGGAATCGAGTTCGAACAGGACGCCGGCGCCTTCGCCGATCCCCTGGCTGCCGGTCGACATAACGGTCAGCATCAGGATGGTCGGGATGACGATTTCATTGGCGGGGATGGCGATGATATAGGCGAAGAGGATCACACCATTGAGCCCGATCAGGAGCCCGATCGGATCGAAGAAGCGGACGCAGTGAGCGGCAAGGCTTTCGCCGCCCACGTGGATATTGGCGCTCAGCCAGATGACGGCGCCGGCCGGCAACGCGAAGACCACCGCGCGCCACAAGACGAACAGCGTCCGGTCGATCAGCGAGGTGTAGAGCGCCTGCCAGACGCGGGGCGGGCGGTACGGAGGCAGTTCGAGGCTGAACGTGCTGACCTCTCCGCGCAAGACCGTCCGCGAAAGCGCCCAGCCGACCGCAAGGGTTATGAACACGCCGAGGAGGGCCACGCTGGTGACGGCGGCTGAGGAGACGAGGCCGGCCAGCGGGGCGGGCGCCAGCGTGCCGACGAAGACGGTGGCGATCAGGAACTGGGTGGGCCAGCGCCCGTTGCAGAGCGCGAAGTTGTTGGTGAGGATGGCCAGCAGGCGTTCGCGCGGGCTGTCGATGATGCGCGCGGCCACGACGCCGGCGGCGTTGCAGCCAAATCCCATCATGGTGGTCATGGCCTGCTTGCCGTGGGCGCCGGCCTGCTTGAACAGGCGGTCGAGATTGAACGCGATCCGCGGCAGGTAGCCGAAGTCCTCGAGCAATGTCAGGAGCGGGAAGAAGATCGCCATGGGCGGGAGCATGACGCTCACCACCCAGGCAGTTGCCAGGTACATCCCGTCCACCACCAGGCCGGTGAGCCACCCGGGCGCGCCCAGGTTGTTGAACAGGCCCTTGAGAGCGGGGTGCCCGGTGTCGACCAACAGGGAAGCCAGCAGGGTGGACGGGACGTTCGCGCCGGAAATCGTGAGCCAGAACATGGCGCCGAACAGGAGAAGCATGATGGGGAACCCCCAGACCCGACTCGTCACCAGGCGGTCGATGGTGCGGTCGATGGTCGGCCTGGCGGCCCGGCCCGGACGAGACACCGCGCGGTCCGCGACGCGGGCGGCCTGGCGGTAGAGGCCCTCGACGACCTGTTCGTGGACGTCGCCGGCAAGGTGTTGCCGCCATCGCTCGGCCGTGGCCAGGATCGCCTCGGCTGTCGGAAGTTCCGCGGATGAGGATGAGGATGGCGGATCCGGGTCCATACCGTCAGTTTCAGGACGTCGCCGAGGCGCGCCCAGGCAGGCCGAGATCGGCCAGGCGTCCGCTCTTGAGGGCCGCGACGATCGAGTCGTCACCGCCCAGGAGCCGCACGGCGACCCAGCGCGGATTGGGCAGATCGGGGTAGGCCGCCGCAAGTTGAGCCATCAACTCGGCCAGCGCGGGCTTGAGCGCGTCTGGTTCGGTCTCGAGTCGTTTGGGGCGGCACCGGACTTCGCCGGACGCCACGCCGCGGATGGCCTCGATCAGCTCGGGGAGACCTCTGCCGTACCGGGCGGAGGCGGCGACGACCGGCACCCCCAGATCGCGCGCCAGTTGCCGGTCGTCCACGCTGAAACCGTGGCGCTTCGCCTCGTCGATGAGATTCAGGCAGACGACCGCCCGGTCCGTGATCTCGAGGACTTGCAGCGCGAGATTGAGGTTGCGTTCGAGGCGCGTCGCGTCGGCCACAATGACCGTGACGTCGGGCTGGCCGAACAGGATGAAGTCGCGGGCGATCTGTTCATCCAGGCTGGTCGAGAGAAGCGAATACGTGCCGGGCAGGTCCACCAACTTGAAGCGTTTTCCGCCGTATTCATAACCGCCCTCGGCACGGGCCACTGTCTTGCCAGGCCAGTTGCCGGTGTGCTGGCGCAAACCGGTCAAGGCGTTGAAGACCGTGCTCTTGCCGGTGTTGGGATTGCCCGCCAGCGCCACGACGTAGTCCCAGCGGTCCGGAGCGATGCCGAGCTTCCTGAGCTGCGCGGCCCGCCGCGCAGGGCACGCGGCGCAACCCTCGCCCGAAGGGGCCAGCGGGCGGGGTGTCGAATGCGGAACGGAGTCGCTCATCGGTCCGGGACGTCGCGCGAACTCACGCGGATGAGGTTGGCCTGCTCGCGCCGCAGGGCCACGACCGTCCCGCGCACGCGATAGGCGGTCGGATCGCCGCCGGGGCTGACCATCTCGACCTCGACCCGGGTTCCGGGAACGAAGCCGAGGTCGAGGAGCCGCCGCCGCTCGGGGCCGCGGCAGGCGGGCGAGAGTCCGATGACCCGGGCCGGCGCGCCCGGTTGGAGGCCCGAGAGGAACTCCTCCTCGATCAACTCTTCCGTCCGGAAGTCGGGCAACAGATCGATCGAGACATTCTCGGCCAGCACGGGGGCCAGGACATGCTCGTTGCCGTCGGCCCAGAACCGGATGCGCGTGGGCGATTTGTCGATGACAAAGGCCCTCATGCCGGGGCGCAGGCCTGTCGCCATCAACTGGCGATAGACTGTGTCCGGCTCGTCCTCGATGTGCGTGATCACGGCCGGGGTGTCGGGATCGACGCTGTTGAGCGTGCGCCCCTGCTCGCCCTCCAGCGAGCCGTTCGCTTTCGGGATGGCATCGCCGTGCGGGTCGCGCGTGGGATGGCCCAGGCGCGCCGCGAGCGCATCCGCCTCCTGAGGGGTCAGAAGGTGCTCCTGCCGTTCCGCCCGATGATGCCATTCGCCTTCCGCCACGCCGGTCTGTTCCGCCAGGTAGCTTTCCCAGAGACGATGCGCCCGCACGATGTGCAGTCCGAGCTCGCGTCCGGCCGACCGCAGACGGAGGCGCCCGCCTTCGAAAGTCAGGAGCGCGCCCGCCTCCAACTCCTCGAGGAGACGCGCGGCGGCGCTGGTTGTGATCTGGAGGACCCCGGCGATGCTGTCGAGCGTTGCGACGCGTCCATTGGCTTCGCACTTGAGAATGTGCTTGAGAGCGTCCTCGCGACGCGTGCGCCGGGCCAGTTCCTGCGCCTGGCGCCACCGGGCCGCCAGGCCGTGCCTTGGCCAGACCAGGGTGGCCATGAACAGGAGTCCGAGCCCGATGGCGAATTCGCTAGGCATCACTCAAGGCAGCATGATGAGGTCGAGTCCGGATGTGTGCGCGTTGGGGAGTTCTCCGCTTCGCGGTGTTCAACACTCCATGAAAGATGCGGGCGATACCGATTTCTCACCAACCGCGCCTTGAAGGAGTCATCTCAAATCTGGGTTGTGGAAAACCGCGCCGGGACAGGGGAATGAGTATCTGGCCGGAGGCAAAAACGCAGTGGCGAGCCAACACCCGGTCGCCTGCGCTCCTCCCTCTATCCCGGCGCGGTTTTGTTTCTGCTAGCGCGCATGAGTGAACCTTTCGATGACATCGGCTCCATATTCTTCGGCTTTGCCGCGCTAGGAAATATGCGGGCTAGCGCTGGATGCGCGCGGACCCCCCGGAAGCGAACGCGCGGACCTGTTCGAGCGTGGCCATCGTGGTATCGCCGGGGAAGGTCGTGAGGAGCGCGCCGTGGGCCCAGCCGAGCTTCACGGCGTTCTCGGGGGATTCCCCCGACAGCAGGCCGTAGATGAACCCGGCGGCGAAGCCGTCGCCGCCGCCGACCCGGTCCAGCACGTCGAGCTGGCATGTAGGCGAGACATGGTGTTGTCCGTTGATCCAGGCCACGGCGCCCCAGATGTGGCGGTTGGTCGAGCAGACCTCGCGCAGCGTGGTGGCGACGACCTTGACCTGCGGCTGCTGCTCGACCACGCGTCCGATCATGTCGAAGAACGCGCTCGGATCGAGCTTCGACTTGGCGGCCACCTCGGGTCCGGGAATATCCAGGCCCTTCTGGAGATCCTCTTCGTTGCCAATCAGCACGTCCACATTCCTCACAATGCGCCGCAGAACCGCGACCGCGCGATCCTTGCCGCCCGAGATCTTCCAGAGCTTCTCGCGGAAATTGAGGTCGAACGACACCACGGCGCCCGCCGCCTTCGCCGCTTGCATCCCTTCGATGATCAGCCCGGCCGTGGTCTCGGACAGGGCCGCGAAGATCCCGCCGCTGTGGAACCACCGCACGCCGCCGGCGAAGATGCTGCTCCAATCGAAGTCGCCCGGTTTGAGGCGCGCCGCGGCCTCGTTGCAGCGGTTGTAGAAAACCACGGGCGCGCGCACCCCCCAGCCGCGATCGCTGTAGACCGCCGCCATGTTCGGCCCCTGCACGCCGTCATGGGCGAATTCCTTGTAGAACGAACGAACACCCATCGCCTTCACCCGCTCGGCAATCAGATCGCCGATGGGATAATCGACCATCGCCGTCACAATCCCGGTCTTCAGCCGGAAGCAGTCGGCAAGGTTCGCCGCCACGTTGAACTCTCCGCCGCTGACATGAATCTGACACTCGGTCGCCTTTCGAAACGGGATGATGCCGGGATCGAGTCGATGCACAAGAGCGCCCAGTGAGAGCAGGTCCAGCGCGCCTTCCGAACGAATTGTCAAGCCGTATTGCATGGGATGGATTAGAGCAGATCCACCCCGCGGCGAGAAGCTTTGTTTGCGTGCGGCTGTCGTCAAAAGCGCCGTTGACACGCCCCTTTCCTTTGTTAGCGTCACGGCCACCTTCGCGATCAATGAACCAGCGAAACTGAGTAAACGACAAAGAACGACTTATGGCAAAAGCACTGAAATCACAGAAATACGTCTATCTGTTCGGCAACAAGAAGGCCGACGGCGACGGGTCCATGAAACCGCTCTTGGGCGGCAAGGGCGCCAATCTCGCAGAAATGTCCCGCATCGGCTTGCCGGTGCCTCCCGGATTCACCATCACGACCGAAGTGTGCACGTACTACTACGCGAACAAGCGGACGTACCCCAAGGAACTCCAGGCCCAGATCAAGAACGGCATTGGGTTCATCGAGAAGATCATGGGGACCAAGTTCAACGATCAGACCGCCATGCCGCTCCTGGTGTCCGTCCGATCCGGCGCGCGCGATTCAATGCCGGGCATGATGGATACGATTCTCAATCTGGGTTTGAACGACCGGACGGTGGTCGCCCTGGTCAACGCCACAAAGAACGAGCGGTTCGCCTGGGATTGTTACCGCCGCTTTGTGCAGATGTACGGCGACGTCGTCATGGGTGTCCAGAAGCGCCCCAACGAGGACCACGAGCCGTTCGAAGTGGTGATTCACGAACTCAAGCACGAGCGCTATGCGCAGGACATCGAAGACACCCGGCTGACGGTGGACGATCTCAAGGAGTTGGTGAAGCGCTTCCAGGTCCTCATCAAGGACCGCACCGGCGGCAAGGAGTTCCCGCAAGACCCGTGGAAGCAGCTCGAAGGCGCGGTCGGCGCCGTGTTTGGATCCTGGATGAACGACCGGGCGATCGTCTACCGCCGCAAGTACAACATCCCCTCGGAATGGGGCACGGCCGTCAACGTGCAGGCCATGGTCTACGGCAACACCGGCGACACCTCCGGGTCGGGTGTGGCGTTCACGCGCAACCCGGCCAACGGCGTGAAGGAATTCTACGGCGAGTTCCTGATCAACGCCCAGGGCGAGGACGTCGTGGCCGGCGTGCGCACGCCTGAGCCGGTGGCGCAGTTGGCGAAGGAGATGCCCGCGGCGTACAAGGAACTCGATAACATCCGCACGACGCTCGAGAAGCATTTCAAGGATGTGCAGGACTTCGAGTTCACCATCCAGGACGGCAAGGTCTTCATGCTGCAGACGCGCAACGGCAAGCGCACCGCCATGGCCGCGCTGAAGTTCTCGATGGACATGGTCAAGGAGAAGCTCATCACCTGGGAAACGGCCGTGCTGCGCAACCCGGCCGACCAACTCGATCAGCTCCTGGCCCCGATCTTCGATCTCAAGGCAGAGAAGGCGGCCAAGGTCATCGCCGCCGGCCTGCCCGCCGGCCCCGGCGCCGCGTGCGGCAAGCTCTATCTCAACGCCGACCGTGCCGATGCCGCTGCGGCCAAGGGCGAGAAGGTGCTGCTGGTGCGCAACGAAACGTCGCCTGAAGACCTGCGCGGCATGATCGCATCCGAGGGCATCCTGACCGCCAAGGGCGGTGTCAGCTCGCACGCGGCGCTGGTGGCCCGCCAGATGGGCAAGGTCTGCGTCTGCGGCGCCGCCGCTCTGCAGATCGACTACAACGCCAAGACCGTCACCGCGGGTGGACAGACCTTCACGGAAGGCGACTACCTCTCGATCAACGGAACGGTTGGCAATGTCTACGCCGGGCAAATCCCGACCGCCCCGTCTGAAATCGTGCAGGTGCTCGTCGACAAGACGCTCGATCCGAAGAAGAGCGAGACGTATGCGATGTTCAAGACGCTCATGGACTGGTGCGCCAAGGCCACCCGCATGCAGGTCCGCACCAACGCCGACACGCCGGAGCAGACCCAGAACGCCATCGCATTCGGGGCCACGGGCATCGGCCTCACCCGCACCGAGCACATGTTCTTCGAGGGCGACCGCATCAAGGCGATGCGCGAGATGATCCTCGCGGACAACGTGGCGGACCGCAAAGAGGCGCTCGCCAAGCTCCTCCCCTACCAGAAGGAGGACTTCGTCGGCATCTTCAAAGCCCTCAAGGGCTTCCCCGCCACCATCCGGTTCCTTGATCCCCCGCTGCACGAGTTCCTGCCGCACGACGACAACCCCAAAGGCCAGCAGGAGGTCGCCGACGAAATGGGCGTGCCGGTCGAGAAGATCAGACAGCGCGTCAGGGAACTGCATGAGTTCAACCCGATGCTCGGCTTCCGCGGCTGCCGCCTGGGCATCGTCTATCCCGAGATCTCCGAGATGCAGGCCCGCGCCGTCTTCGAGGCGGCCGCCGAGGTTCAGAAGTCGGGCATCAAAGTGAAACCGGAAGTCATGATCCCGCTCGTCGGCTTCAAGCGCGAACTCGATCTCCAGGCCGAAGTCGTCCACCGCGTCGCCAAGGAAGTCATGGCCGAGCAGAAGGTGCGGTTCAACTACAGCGTCGGCACCATGATCGAAATCCCCCGCGGCGCACTCACCGCCGACGAGATCGCCCAAACCGCCGAGTTCTTCAGCTTCGGCACCAACGACCTCACCCAGACCTGCCTGGGCATGAGCCGCGACGACTCGGCGAGCTTCCTCGGGCCTTACACCGAAGCCGAGGTCGTGAAGAAGAACCCGTTCGCCTCGATCGACCAGACCGGCGTCGGCCAATTGGTCAAGATCGCAGTCGAAAAGGGCCGGTCGACACGCCCCGGAATCAAGCTCGGAATCTGCGGCGAACACGGCGGCGATCCCGACTCGGTCAAGTTCTGTCACAAGGCCGGCCTGACTTACGTCAGTTGCTCGCCATTCCGCGTCCCTGTCGCCCGTCTCGCCGCCGCCCAGGCTGCGATTGCCGAGAAACAGGCGGCCGGCGCCAAGACGCCCGCCAAGAAGACGGCCAAGAAGAGCAGGAAGTAGCCTGCCAGTCTCAGATCAGGACCCCGACGAGTTCCTGACCGCAAGATTCGAAGCCGCTCCGGCACGCCGGGGCGGCTTCTTCTTTTGGATCCGACGCCAGCCACCGTCCTGGATTGAACCGCGGAGATCCAGAGCGCGGCGGCCCTCGCTAGCCCGCATATTTCACACCCCATCGGTGCCCAGGGCGGTCAGACCTCGCAGGATGATTGCTATGCGGGTTAGAAAAGCAAAACCGCGCCCGAGTGGAGAGATGGAACCGGGAAACAGAGTGTCGCTGGAGCCGCGAGATTTCGCAACGCTCCGAGCTTCGTTTATCCATGTGCGGGCGCGGTTTTGCCAGAGCCCGGACATCAAACTCCGCGAAGCCTTGTGAAATGTCCGGGCTAGGGCATTCGCTCCGCCCTGAAAACGACCCGATAGGTTTTCGCCGGATCACACACCCGCGGGTTCGGCACCAGGATGAAATCGTCCGTGATGACCGGTTCGAGGTCCGCGCCCTCGATGACCTGCGCGTTGCGGATGCGGTGCGGCAGGTAAGCCACGAACGGGCGCCCGCCCCGCTGCGAACCGTTCCGGTTGACGGCATCGAAGCTGTCCGGGCCGCGCCGGGGCATGACTTCGAACACATAGGTCTCATCCTGCATGCTGATTCTCTGATCGAAGGCCTTCGGGCGGTCGGCCATCCGCGCCGCCCACCCGGGATCGCCGTAGAACGCAACGTGATCGCGGTCGAACACCAGCCCACGCGCGTCATTCCGCGTGAGTCCGGCCGCCTTCGCCTTCTCGTTGACCTCGATCGGAACCGGCGCGCGTCCGGCTGCGTCCGTATCTGCTCCAGCCAATTCGGGAAAGAACGTGGCCAGGCGATGGACCAGGGCGTGGTGATTGGCAAAGAACGCCTCGGTGAGCGTGTAGCGGCCCGGTTGCTCGACGAAATAATCCAGCACCCCCCACCCCATGTAGCCGTACCACGTCGGTTGAATGTAACCGAGCATCTGGCAGACGCCGGCGCTGTTCATCCACGCCGTCGCCATGCAATCGCGCCGGTCGATGTGCCCCATGAGACAGTTGCCGACCGGCAGATACACCTTCGGATTCGGCGAGCGGATGGGGAACGTGTTGCCCCGCGTGTCATGGCCAACGAGCATGCCATCGGCGTGCTTGAAGAAGCCGTTTCGATACCTGAACCCGATCTGCCAGTCGCGTTCGGTGGCGTGGCCCGAGGTCACAAACAAATCGGCCTGATACTCACTGAGCGACTTCACCAGCGCCTCGGTGGTGTCGTCCGGACCCTCGAGTTCAACGGCCGCCTTGCCCGGCTCCTTTCGAACCATCCTGTTCTTGTTGAGTTCACAGTACCAGACTCCCTCGTCGACCATGTCCATCGGCAGTTCGGTTCCCGACGCGACCCTGCGGATGATCAATGGCTCGTGCTGCCGGGCAATGCGCAGGGCATTCGCCGCGTCATAGCCCGTGAGGATGCCCCAGAAGAAATCGGTGTACGGATCGTCATCAACTCGGCGCGCCAGACGGTGGACATCGATTACAAGCTGCCGGGTGACGGCCTCTGGAGGGGCCACAAAACAGACGTATCGCGGGAAGTGGGCCCGCAGCGCAGGCAGTGTCTCGAACACCGAGTTGGTGAACGACAGCACACGGCTGCGATGCTTCGCCGCCACCGCATCGGCGACGGCTTTCCAATCCGGATCGGCCAGCGTCTGTTGTGCCGCCACAAGCGCGTGGGCGGTTGGCGTCTCATCGGTCTGGGCAGCCACGACCACGCTCACCGTGGTCCAGGCAAGCACCAGTCCCAGCCGGGTCGGGCGCAGCGATTTCATGGGGTGGGAGTCTGGGCTTTGGTCCGAACACTTCCAACCCAAAACAAAGCAGCGCCGATCCGGCGCCGTTTCTCACCCCTGATGAGGCCCTTCTCGATCGAAGTCTGATCGTGACGGAGGTTTCGGAGACGGGATCGGTTCCGGATCTCAAAGTCAGCAATCGCAGCCACCGCCCCGTCCTTCTGCTCGATGACGAGGAACTCGTGGGCGCGCGGTGTTGGGACGCCGGCCTCCTTCGAGGAGATGCCTTGCACTTGGAGGAAGGGGGACTATTGTGATGATGGTTAGCAGACAAAGATCGACTTCTGAATAACGGGACCATCCGTATGAATGCCGCCCTCCTCACCCGCCCCCTCGTCGACGAGCCGAGCCACTGCTCCGTCGCTGCACGGTCCCGAACCCTCGGCGTCCGACTCGCTCCCACGTTCCTCCTGCTCGCCGCGCTGGGGTTCCTGTCTTGGTTCTGCGTCGCCCGCGCCGCGGAGGCCGAGGAGGGCCTGTGCGATATTCAACTCACCCGTTACTACGAGCCTTCAACGATCGCCTTCGAGGCCCGAAGTCCGGGCGCGCCGTTGCCGCTCGAATTCGACGAGATGGTGGGGGCAGACGCCGTCGCAGGCACATTGAGACTGGACGAAAACGCGCGGGCCGCGTTGGAACGGAACGGTTTCGTGGTGGTCCCATGGGGCACGCAGACCGATTTTCTTGAGGTCTACAAAGAGCTGCGACGCCGCGGCATCCCCTTGTTTGTCACGTCCGATACACTGCTCCATTTCTACCATGTGCAGTTCGACGACATTCTGATGCAGGTGGAAACCAATGAGTTCTTCCCAGACTTGACCACGCTGACGGAAGTGCTGTTGGCCCAGGCCAAGGTTCAGCGCGAGGCATTCGAGGGCGACCTGAAAACCGCCGCTTCACGCAACGCCGCCTATTTCGCCGTCGCCCTGGAACTGCTTGGCCACACCGCAGACGTGCCGGCGGACATCCGCAACCAGATTCAGTCGGAACTCGATTTGATCGAGGCCCATGCCGGGTTCAGTCCCAGCCCGATCTTCATCTACCACGAGGACTATTCGCAGTACGTGCCGCGCGGGCATTACACCCGGTCCGAAGACCTGAAGCGGTTCTTCAAGGCGATGATGTGGTACGGGCGGATGGCGTTTCTACTCAAGGGCAGTCCAAACTGGGGCCCGGTCGGCGAGGCCCTCGTCTCGGTCGAGGATGCGCGCATCCAGACCTTGCAGGCTTTGCTGATTGCGCTCGGATTGGACGGGCTCGAAACGCAGGACGCGCGGATTGGCGACATCTGGAACCGCGTCTATGCCGTGACCGCGTTCTTTGTTGGCCTGGCCGATGATTTGACCCCCTACGCCTACAAGCAAGCCGTTCGCGAAGTCGCAGGATGGCCCGCCGCGCCGGACACACTGGTCGATGCCGAGACGTTGCATGCGGTCAAGACCGAGCTTGCCCTGATGCGGAGCCCGGAGATCTATGGCGGCACCGGCTGGATTTGGGTTGATCCGCCGGTGACGCCGGAGACCTTGAACGAAGTCCTCGAAAAGACCAAAGGGATGCGCCTGATGGGCCAGCGTTTCATCCCCGACTCCCACATGTTCCAGCAGTTGGTGTTTCCCCAGGTCAGTGACTACACCGGATCCGCCAATGCCCTGCCGTTCACGTTCGTCCCGTCCAAACGCGGCTTCCCGCGGGGCCTGGACGTCATGGCGGTGCTGGGATCCGAACGCGCCCTGCTGATCCTCGATTGCGAAGGCGATACGGACTACCTGCATTACGACGCGCAAATGAACGACTTGATTGGCCAGTTCCGCGCCTTCAGCGGACTCGATTGGAACCGCAACCTCTATTGGAGTTGGCTCTTCGCCCTCCGGCCTCTCCTCGAAGCACCGGGCGAGGGACATCCCGGATTCATGAGAACGCCTGCCTGGCTCGATAAACAACTCAACACCGCGCTCGCTTCCTGGACCCAACTGCGGCACGACACCATCCTTTACGCCAAGCAGAGCTACACCCCGGGCGAAACCTCCGTGCCGCCTGAACCGGACACAGCCTGTGCCGAGCCGGTGCCCGAGTTCTTCCATCGCCTGCTGAAGCTCACCGGTCTGACTCGAGTCGGTCTGGCGGATTTGGGAGTGCTGGCGCCGACCCAGAACGCCCGGCTGGCCAGCCTCGAGACGGTGCTTTCCCGGCTCGAAGCCATCTCGCTCACTCAACTGGCCGGGAACCCGCTGAGTCCCGCAGATGTGAACTACCTTCTCGCGATTGACGCCGCCCTCGAACCGCTGATCGAGGGAATCGACGATGAACGCGGGTTCCGATCCGCCCTCGTTGCAGACGTTCACACCGACATCAACACCGAGCAGGTACTCGAAGAGGGCGTCGGTTTCCTTGAACTGATCGTCGTGGCATTCCCGCACGCCGACGGCACGATGCGGCTGGCCGCAGGCCCGGTCTTCTCCCAGTACGAGTTCAAGTGGCCCCTCTCGAACAGATTGACCGACGAGCAGTGGTTCGAAATGCTCGAAAACAACCAGGCCCCCGACCCGCCCGCCTGGACCCGATCGTTCCGCGTCCCCGTCGTTCTCCCCCCGTTGGATGACGACCATGACGGGCTGCCCGATGATTGGGAACGCGCGATCTGGGGGACTGCGACCGTCTGCAACGACGCTGGCGCCGACCCGGACGCGGATGGCCAGCCGAATGTCGCGGAATACCTGGCCAATACCGATCCTCGAAGTTCCGCCTCGTGTTTGCGTGTAAATGCCATCCACCCCGAGCCCGGGGAGATCACCCTGCAATGGACGGCAAGCACCGATCAACGGTACCGCGTCTTCGCCTCGAGCGATCTCCAGAACTGGGATTTGCTTGGAACTCCGGCCATCGGCGAGGCGGGAGAAGCCCGCATCAAAGACACGCGCGCCGAACCGCGCCAGAACCGATTCTACCGTATTCAGGCCTTGCCTCGCTAGAGGAGAGCGTTTGGGACCGCAAACTGATTCTGAGGTTCCACGACCCTCAAGAATCCGGGTCCGGGAGCATGTCGATGCCCGCTCTACTGCGCGCCAGAAGCGGCTCGAACTGGGTCTGCTGTTGAGCCCGCGGATAACACGCCCCGATCCAGGACTCGAAGCGCGGCTAATGCTTCCCCTGCACTCTTGCCCAACTGCGCCGGACAGACCACACTCGCCTCGACATTCGCCGCCTGGCGCAAGAGGACTCGATTATGAACTTCTGGACTCGTTTGATGCGGAGTGTCCGCCCGCCCTGGGTGAGACCGGCGTCTCTCGTCACAAGACACTTCGCCTGGGCCGTCGCGCTGGCGGCGGCGCCCGTGTTTTCCGCCTCGTGGGAACCGGTGGGATTGTCCGGCGGAGGAGGCATGTTCACACCGGCCATATCGCCCGCCGACCACGATTTGATGATGCTCAATTGCGACATGAGCGCCGCCTACATTTCGGAGGATGGCGGACGCAACTGGCGGATGATCCATCACGCCCAGCTCCGCAGCAACACGCGCTGTCGCCCGGCCTTTCACCCCACACGCCCGGAGACCGTGTTCGCCGCATCCGACGCCCAGCTCCGTGTCAGCCATGACCGGGGACGAACGTTCGAGCCTTTGGGTGGCCTGGGCGACTCTCCGGCCGGCGAAATCGCGATCAATCCTGACGACCCGGACGTGCTGATGGTTGGGTTGGGGCGCGGCGGCTGTGCGCGGTCAAGGAACGGGGGCGTCGATTGGCAGATTTGCGCCGGCCCTGCCGGGCGGGTGATCGGCTTCCACTTCGATCGCACGCGACAAGGGAACACCGTGTTTGCGTCGACGACCCAGGGCATCTGGCGATCCCAGGACGCAGGGGGGAGCTGGAAGGAATGCACGCAGGGCCTGCCCTGGAAAGACATCCAGGCCTTTGCCGGCGGTTCGGATCCGGTTGCCGGCGTGTCGATCCTCTATTGCGCGATCCGGAGCAAGGAGGTGGACGGGGCCTTTCAGGGAGGAATCTACCGATCGCGCGATCGTGGAGAAACCTGGACGCAGGCAATGGGGCCTGGACTCAATACGGAGACCACCCAGGCCGACGAATGGGCCTATGGCCCGATCGCCCAATACAACAATCTGCTTACGACAGACGCGCGCCCGCGGACTGTCTACGCGCTGAACACCGCCACGGGCTTTCATCCGCCCCACCACGACACGGTGTATCGAAGCGACGACGGCGGCGAGACCTGGCGCGCCACTTACTTCCAGGATCCGCGGTTTGCGCAGTTCAATGTGGCCCATGACTACGGTACGGCGTCGACCGGGCAGTGTTACAAGGGCGGGGAAACGCCTTTTGGAGTCGCCATCTGCAATGCCGATCCCGACCGCCTGATGCTGGTCCGCAACGAACCGCACATCACACACGACGGCGGGGCGTCGTGGTTTGTGGGCAGCACACGGCCCGCGGGAGACGAGAAGCCGGGCCCTGAAACCTCGTGGGTCTGCAACGGCCTGGTCGTCACCACCACCTGGCATTACTACGTCGATCCCCATGAGCCCAATCGCCATTACATCGCCTACACCGACATCGGGCTCTCCCGGTCCCTGGACGCCGGCAAGACCTGGCTATGGTGGAACCAGAAGACCTGGGCGCCCTGGCGGAACACCTGCTATGAACTGGCGTTCGATCCGGAGACCCCCGGCACCATCTGGGGCGCATTCTCGGACGTGCACGACATCCCCAATGACAACATCATCTCCGGACGCCACAGCCACCAGCACCCCGGCGGCGTCTGCGTCTCCCGCGACTTCGGCCGGTCCTGGAAGCCCGAAGCCCGGGGCATCCCGGCCAAGCCGGTGACTTCCCTGGTGCTGGATCCGCGGAGCCCCCGCGGCGCACGGACGCTCTTCGCCGGTGTGTTCGACGCCGGCGTGTTCCAGTCCACGGATAACGGCCGTTCCTGGACGCCCAGGAACAGCGGTCTGGGGCACCCAGACAACATGCGTGTGCATCGCCTCATCCTGCATGCCGACGGCACGCTCTTCGCCGGTGTGTGCGCCAAACGTTCCGCCCCCGGCGCGCCGCTCATGAGCGAAGGGGTGGGCTTGTATCGGTCACGCGACGGGGCCGACACTTGGGAGAAGATCAACGGTTCGCAACCGCTGCTTTACGTGAAGGACTTTTCAGTGCATCCGACTGACAGCCGCCGCATCCTCCTCGGCGCATGCGATGCCGGTCGCGGGGACAGGTCGGGCGGCCTCTACATGACCGGGGACGGAGGCACGACCTGGTGCCGGATCGGGCGGCAGGGTCCGCAGACCTTCGGAGGTTACTTCCATCCCCAGCACGAAGGCTGGATCTACATGACCCTGACCGAAGGCGCGCCGGGTCCGGGATTGTGGCTTTCACGGGACCACGGGGCGACGTGGAAGGCCTTCGACGATCTGCCATTCTCGAACATCCAGCGCGTCGAATTCGATCCGACGGAGTCGATGCGGCTTCGGCTCGCCACTTTCGGCGGGAGCGTCTGGGGCGGCCCGATCGCCCCCAACGATCCGTGAATCCGGCAGCCTCCGCGGGCGCAGCGGCGGCCTCGTGCAGCGCCCGATCAGAGCGAAACCGCACGAGTCGAGCGGATCGCACACCGGATCGCCGATGTTCTGGATGAGGCTTGTCACACCCGTTCGGCTCGACTACTCTTCGTTCCGTCAAATCCTCGCGAACGGCACCCGCGGTTCCCGGTGCCTGCGCAAGGGCAGAAATCGAGTCCGAGAGGCGCGCCTCGACAGAGAAAGGGGTGTTGCCTCAGGCCGCGAACAATAAACGAGACTGCAACAGACACTATGAAACCACCGAAACACTTCCGAATCCCGCTGGTGGCCGCGGTCGCGCTGACCGCGTGGGCCGCCGCGACAAGCGTTCAAGCCGACTTCGCCTCAGAAGTCCTCTCCCATGCCCCGGTCGGCTACTGGCGTTTCAACGAGACGGACCCGATGCCGCCGGAGATTTACGCGGCCAATGTCGGCTCGTTTGGAGCCGCGGGCAACGGCCGCTACATCAACGTGACCCGGACCCAGCCAGGGGCCATCCCGAGCGATCCCGCCGGCCGATGCGCCGTGATCCCGAATGCAAACGGCGGATGGGGCGGCTCGGCGCGCGTGCGGATTCCCTGGCAAGCCGATCTCAACACCGCGGGCGCATTCTCGGTCGAGTTCTGGGCGAAACCGGCGATTACCTCGGCGATTGCCTGCCCGGCGTCGTCCGTGGATTTCAACACAACGCCCCGATACGGATGGTTGTTCTACCAGGGCGGACCGGGCCTGGGTGACGGCAACGGCTGGTTCTTCCGGATTTACCACACGGGAACAGGCGGGAACAGCCTTGCGGCCGTCGACATGACGATCGACACCGACCATTGGTATCACGTGGTTGGAGTCTACGATGGAGCGGGAGCAATCAAGCTCTACGTCGACGGAGGCCTCGCGGCCACCACGCCCGTGGACGGCACGTTCACACCCAACGCCAGTCGCACGGATGTCCCGATGACCTTTGGCGGACGGGCCGACGGTGTGGCCGGGGACTACGGCTGGGGCGGGCAGATGGACGAAGTCGCCTACTACACGAAGGCCCTGAGCGACGCCGATGTCCTGGCCCATTACCAGGCCGGCACGGCGGCCACCCCTCCGCAGCCCTACGAGACCGTCGTCAAGAGTTCCGGGCCGGCCGTTTATCTGCGCCTGGACGAGCCTCCCTACGAGCCGCTGGTCGCGGTCAATTCCGGCACGCTCGGCGCCGCCGGCAACGGAATCTACCAGATCGGAACCGCGTCCGGGCTCCCCGGCCCACGCATGCCGTCGGTCACCGGGTTCAACGAAGAGAACAAGGCCGCCGGTTTCAACGGCACCAGCGGGTCGGTCACCATCCCCGGTCTGCCGATCAATACCGACACGGTGACGATGCTCTGCTGGCTCAAACGCGACGGGACGCAGCCGACCCGGGCAGGCATCATGCACAACCGCAAGGTGTCCGAGCCGCAAGTCAAGGCGACCGGCTTGGGCTTCATCGATAACGGACTGGGGCTCTGTTACAATTGGGAGGACCATGGCGAGGCCTACAACTTCAGCCCCGCCGCCTTCGTTCCGCCCGATCAAGCCTGGACGTTCTTCGCCGTGACCGTTGAGCCGGAGCACGCGGTGATGTACATGGGCACCGCGGCCGGCCTCATCGCAGCCACCAACGTGTACGCGCACACGCCGCACGATTTCAGCGGCACAACGCTCGAACTGGGCTGGGACAACTACCAGACAACACGTATCTATCGCGGCGCCCTGGACGAATTCGCCATGTTCGACAAGGCGTTGTCGTACGACCAGGTCAAGGCGTTGTTCGACGCCGCGCTCCCAGGCGTCCTCTCGATCACCCGCGCTCCCGCCGACCCGGTCTTCGAGGGCATGAGCGTCACCTTCCAGACCGGCGTGGCCGGTTCGGCGCCCATCACCTACCAGTGGCGCAAAGACGGCCAGAACCTGGCCGGGCAGACGGGCGCGACCCTGGTGCTTGCGAACGCCCAGATCTCGGATTCGGGCAGTTACGACGTCGTGGCCACGGCCGGCGGACGCGAGTTGATCAGCGAGGCGCTCCCGCTCACCGTCCAGACCAGCCCGCCGATCATCACTCAAACGCCTCAATCGGCCGTGCGTTTTGTGAACGGCACCGTCACCTACCAGGTGGCGGCCATCGGCAGCCACCCGTTCTCCTACCAGTGGAAATTCAATGACGCGCCAATTCCGGGCGCCACTGGCTCGGCCCTTGTCCTGAAAGACCTGACGCCAGCCGACGCCGGCACTTACACCGTGGTGATCACCAACCCCTACGGCGCGTTTGACGCCTCGGCGACCCTGGCCGTCCTCGCCCCGAGCAAGCTGGCCGCCGCAGCGACTGACCTCGGACCCGTCGGATACTGGCGCCTGGACGAAACCAGCGGGATGGTCGCTTACGATTATTGGGGCGGCCGCGACGGCATGGTCCGCAGCGGTGCCACGATCAATGGAACCGGTCCGGTGCCGCCCGACTTCCAGGGATTCGACGCCGAGAACAAGGCCTACTCGTTCAACAACTCGGGCATGGTCGAGGTCCTCGACCCGCTCAACCTCAACACGGCCACCATCACGATCGTGGCCTGGATCAAGCCCAACGGGGCCCAGGAAGACTACGACGGGATTGTGTTCTCGCGCGGCGGCAACACGGTCGCCGGACTGGACTACCAGACGGGCGGCCAGCTCGGATACCACTGGAACGACGCCGCAGAAACTTACAACTTCCAGTCGGGCATGTACCCGCTTGACGGTGTATGGAACTTTGTGGCGCTGGTGGTCGAGCCGACCCAGGCGACCGTCTACCTCGATGACGGCACCGGCCTCTATTACAACATCAACACAGTGAACCATGGAGTCGAGGAGTTCAACGGCACGCTGCGATTCGCCACCGACAGCGGCACCGGACGCTTCTTCAACGGCATGATCGACGATGTGGTCATCTACGACCGGCCACTCACCGAGGCGGAGATCGCCTCGCTCAACACCGCGGGAAGGACCGGCGCGTACGCCGGCCCGGTCCCCGCCACGATCGTCGCGCAGCCCCAATCCGATATCATCCAAGTCGGCGCCCCCTACACCCTGAGCGTGCAGGCGACCGGCAGCGTCCCCCTGACCTTCCAGTGGCAGAGGGACGGTGTCGACATCCCGGGCGCGGTCCGAAGCAGCTACGCGCTGGCCGCCGCGTCTTATGCCGACGCCGGGACCTACACCGTCAAGGTGTCGAACGCCGGGCGCTCCGTGACCAGTTCGCCCGCGACGCTGGGCGTGATGCCGCCTCCTGAGTTCATCAACCTCGCCGACGGCCTGGTGCTGCATCTCAAGTTCGACGGCGACTACCAGGACGGATCGGGACGGGGCAATCACGGGACGAAGATGGGGGAACCCGTCTTTGTGCCCGGCAAGCTCGGCCAGGCCCTCGAGTACAACACGATCACCGCCGAGGGCGTCTACAACTACGTCACACTCGACACCCCCGCCGACCTCGCATTCGGAGCCGACGTCGACTTCTCGGTCTCGCTGTGGGTCAAGTATTCGGGGCTCCCGGGCGATCTGCCCTTCATCTCGAACACGCAGAACTCGATGGGCGGCGCCGGCTTCACCATCTCTCCGGCCTACAACGAACCGGGCCTCTGGTGGGGCTTGAACGACGCCGACGCCCCCGCCCCGTGGCCCGGCGTCGGATACCAGGGCGGAACCGGCTCCGTCCTCAACGACAACCAGTGGCACAACATCGTCGTGGCCTTCGACCGCCAGGGCGATGCAACCACCTACATCGACGGCGTGCTCAAGGACGTCCGGTCGCTCGCCGGCACATGGAACGTCACCACCGGCACACCGATCAACATCGGCCAGGCCAGCGGAGTCTACGGCGAGGACGGCACGTTCCAGATCGACGATGTGGGCGTGTGGCGCCGCGCGCTCACGACGTACGAGGCCCAGGCCATCTACACCGTCGGCCAGAAAGGCCTAAGCTTCGACAGCGCAGGACCCGTGACGCTCACGCTCGGCAAGACCGAGGCCGGAATCTCGCTGATCTGGCAGGCCGGAACCCTCGAATCGGCGGAGACCGTCCAGGGTCCGTACACGCCGGTCGCCGGCGCCAAGGCCCCTTACCTGGCCGTCCCCACCAGCGGCGCGGCCAAGTTCTATCGGGTTAAACTCTAGCGAGGCGCGCCTCAGACCAATTAGCGTCTGCTGCCTGTCCGGCAGCCCGCTGCACGGCACCCTCTCCCCGCCCGCCGGGGAGAGGGTGCTTCGTTCTTTGGGAGGACTGACCGGAAGTTCCCGCATCAACCGTTGAATGCGCGCGAGGACCATGAACCGATTTGTAGCCGTCCCGCGCCGCGCATGTGCGTGAACCTGTGGACGGACGAAATGCGTATGTTCGACAGCGGGACTTTTCTGCGGGACTTTTCTGTTGTCGGGCGCCCTTCCATTCGGTAAAGAGACGCCTGTGACCACCAGTCACCTTGCCATCCAATCAAATGGCAGGAGGTGTCTCTTGCTCGGAAGGATTCACTATGTCGAAACACGATCACACACCCCATTGCCACGCCCATTGTTGTCCGCACGCCCATGCCCCTGAAGGGGGCGCGGGTATTTCGCGCCGCAGTTTCCTGGGCGGTATCAGCGGTGTCGCGGTGGGCAGCATGGCGTTTGCCTGGGCTCCGTGGGCCGATGTGGCCGGGACCGATGGCGCGCTGCCTGTTCCGCCTGCCCGGAAGCCGTTGCGGGTCAAACCCGTATTGACCTACGCGACGCCCCAGCGGGCGCCCAAGACCAGTTGGCGGCCCTGGGGCGGCATCCAGACCGAGGAAGACGCCAAGGCCGAGACCGCCCGCATTCTCGAAGAGTTGAACACGCTGCGGGCCAGCGCCGACTTCCCCGTCGAGTTTCTGCCTGTCACAGCCATTCGCGATCCGAAGCAGCTCGAGGGCGCGGCTGATCTGGCGGACGCCGACACGGTCCTGCTCTACGCGGCGGGCGGACCGTCGCACGTGTTCCAGCAGTTCCGCGACCAAGGCAAGGACGTCATCTACTTCGTGAGGCATAAGTCCGGCCCAGTCTCGCTGTGGTACGAAATCGTCAGCCCCATCCAGTTGCGGGGCCACTCGGACGAACGCGTCACGAAGAACTTCGACGAACAGGATGTTGTTGTGGACAACCTGGGCGAGGTGCTCTGGAGATTGCGGGCGCTGTGCGGATTGAGGAATACGATGAGCAGCCGCATCGTCGCAATCGGCGGCGCCAGCGGTTGGGCGCACCCCAGAGCGCCCGAACTGGCAAAGGAACGTTTCAAACTCGACATCCAGACGGTGTCCTACCCGGACCTGGCGGAGATGATCAAAGCGGCGCGGGCGGATCATGCCGCCGTGGCGCTGGCGCAAAAGCGCGCCGAGGCCTATTTGAAGCTGCCAGGCACGACACTCGAGACCGATCTCAAGTTCGTCGAAAACGCCATGCTGCTCGATCAGATCTTCCGGGCCGTCATGAAGCAGGCGGACTGCCGGGCGATCACGATCAACGAGTGCATGGGCACCATCATGCCGATGTCTGAAACCACCGCATGCCTGACCCTCAGCACCCTCAACGACGACGGATACATGGCCTTTTGCGAATCGGATTTCGTCGTCGTTCCGTCGGGCATCCTGTTGAGCAATATCGCCGGACGCCCGGTCTTCCTCAACGACCCCACCTACCCCCACGAGGGCCTGATCACTCTGGCCCACTGCACCGGCCCCCGCAAAATGGATGGCCAGACAGTCGAACCGGCGCGGATCATGACGCATTTCGAGTCGGACTACGGCGCGGCGCCGAAAGTCGAGATGCGCAAAGGCCAAATCACGACGAACATCCTGCCCGGCTTCAAAGCGGACCGCTGGGTGGGCCTGCTGGGCGAAATCGTCGACAGCCCTTTCCTGGCAATTTGTCGCGATCAGATTGACATCCGTTTCAAGTGCGACAGCCTGCACTTGGCCCAGCGCATGCCCGGATTTCACTGGATGACCGGCTATGGGGATTACTCGAAGGAACTGGGCTACGCGCTCAAGCGCGTCGGCATCCAATGGGAGTTTCTCGGATAGTCGAGCGGGCGGACACGACGAGAAATGCGATGAAATGGTCTATCAAAGTCGGGAGACTGTTCGGGATTGACGTCTTCATTCACTTCACGTTCCTGCTGCTTCTCGGCTTCCTGGCCTACGTCTATTGGCGCAACACGCAACGCATCGAGGCGGCCATCGCCGGTGTCGGGTTCTTCCTGGTCCTTTTCGGTTGCGTGCTTCTGCACGAATTGGGACACGCGCTGATGGCCCGCCGCTTTGGCGTCCGAACTCAGGACATCACGCTGCTGCCGATCGGCGGCGTCGCCCGCCTCGAAAAGATGCCCGAGAAACCGATGCAGGAGTTCTGGGTCGCCGTGGCCGGACCCGCGGTCAACGTGGCGATCGCCGCCGTTCTGTTCGCCTGGCTCTGGATCGCGCGGGCCCTCGAACCGGTCCACGAACTCACCGTGACCGAGGGTTCATTGCTCGAACGCTTGCTGGTGGTGAACATCTTCCTCGTCCTGTTCAATATGCTGCCGGCCTTTCCGATGGACGGCGGGCGTGTCCTGCGCGCCTTGCTGGCGATGCGCCTCGGACGACGCCGCGCCACGGCCATCGCCGCCAATATCGGCCAGGCCATGGCCATCCTCTTCGGCATCCTCGGCTTCTTCTACAATCCGTTCCTGGTCTTCATTGCCATCTTCGTGTTTCTGGGCGCCCAGGCCGAAGCCAGCGCGGTCGAGATGCAGTCGGCGCTCGACGGCCTCCGGGTCCGAGACGGAATGATGACTCGTTTCCGCGCGCTCTCGACGCAGGACACGCTCGACACCGCCGTGACCGAGCTGCTTGCCGGATCGCAACAGGACTTCCCGGTGCTCGAAAACGGACTGCCGGTCGGCATGCTGCGCCGCAACGACCTCGTCAAGGCGCTTTCCGAAGGCCGCCGCCACGCGCATGTGACTGAAGTCATGTGCCGCCAATGCGCCACGGTCGATGAAGCCGCGTTCCTCAAACGGGCCGTCGAGTCCATGCACAGCCTCCAGTGCGCCACGCTGCCCGTAATGTCCGGCGAACGCATCGTCGGCCTTCTCACGCTCGAAAACGTCAGCGAGACACTCATGATCAACGCCGCGCTGGAAACCGCCGGCACAGCGGACCGCTAACCCATTTGTCTTACCGCGGCAAAGCCGCAACCAACTTGGGCCACAACGGAGGGCCTTTGCGGCATGATACTTCTTTCAAAAAGAAAAGAAGTTGACAGAGAGTGGTTCAGCGCGGCTCGCCTCCCGATTCTCGTCACACAAACGTCACACGCGCAGTGTTGCCCGCCCTTCATCGGCGGGTAAGATTGCCCGGTCAGCTTGTCCAACAACCGGATCAGGCGCCCGGCGTGGACGCCGGGCCGAGTTCATCGTGAACAAGCCACTCGTGTCTCCACGCGGCTCCCGCAGCGCTTCTCAACCCCCTTTTGCGCCGGTGCCGTGCGAGGCCCCGCAGTCGTGTCGATGGTTATGAAGCCCAGGAAACTCTTCCGACACTGGCTGCGAGGCCGCCGACGCCTGCTCTCGGCGCTGCGCGCGTTGGTTCGGCAATGTCGCCGACAGGGCGACGCCGACCAAATCCATGAGTTGCGGGTGACGCTGCGGCGGTTGCGCCTGTTTGTGCGCGTAGGGCGCCCGCTGCTCGATCCGCGTGTCGCCGCCTCCTTCCGCGCGTGGGCCCATGAAATCTCGAAGCTCACCAGTCCCGTCCGCGACCTCGATGTCGCGATCGAATGGCTGCGGAAGGAACGGAACAGTTCGGCAGCGTCCGCGGCTTGCCAACGAGTCCGGGATCGCCTCTGGCTTAAGTGCCGACGCCGCCTGCGACCCCCGCCCCCGGGCCTGCTCACCGCTCTGGCGAAGGTCGCCGAAGCCGACACCGCTCCAGCCCGCCTGGCCAGGCGCGCGCGCAAGCTCGAACGCCGCTATGAAGCGGCCGCGCGCGACGCGCTTCCTCGATTCTCAGGGCTGAGCGCCATGGACCAACACGAGTTCCGCCGAACGCTGCGCTGGTGGCGTTACCTGCGCGAACTCGGCCTCCGGCGCAAGTGCCAGGCCCGCGACACCCTGCTCGCCGCCTTGATTGCCGCCCAGGAAACCACGGGGGACCGCCAGAACCTCGCCTTGACCATGACCGCATTGCGCCGGCATTGGACCGGACCGCAGTCCGCCCCACTGGGCAGACAGTTGCGCCGTGAGCAGGCGGAGCAGATGGCCAAGATCAAGACCTCGCTCGAGGCCCTTGCGCGCCGACGCGGATGGCTTTAGCCCGCATTTCTCACCAACTGTTGATGTCATCTGACCGGTTACCGTGACATTTCACCTGAAATGCGGGCTTTTAGAAACCCGCGCCCCAGACAGTTGGACCCAATCTCGACCACACTGTGTCGGCGTGCCCGACGCGCCCAAGCGGCTGGGGCGTATCCCGGCTCTGATGAACCGATGAGCCGATTCTCCTTGCTGGGCGCGGGTTTCACACACCCGGACACCTCACCCGCAGACCGTCCGGAATGCCGCGATCGCCCCACTGGTGAGATTCCCGGGTTAGGCCGCATATTCCCACCCCGTCAGCGCACAGGGGCCGTCAGATCTCGCAAGATGTCTGCTATGCGGGTCGGCGCCGATGCCGCGGGACTTACCTGGCCTGGCGCGCGCCCATCGCCCGCACAACCTTCGTGCCGGTCACTTTGGTGTTGCCGCGGTCGGAACTCAATTCGCCTTCGAGTTTCGATCCCGCCAGCTTGCCCGCGAACTTCATCTCGAACGTGCGGTCGCCAAACTGCCGGACCATGTCGAATCCGACCTGATCGCCCTCGAACCGTATCTTCTCGAGCGGCGCCGCGCCGTAGAGGCCGGTGAAATCGGGATTGACCCGCAGCCGTTGCCTGCGCGTGCCGCGGTCGGTGGTCAGTTCGAGAATCCAATCGCCAACCAGGGCCGCCCCGACCCGCTTGCCTTCGGCCGCCGCCTCGCCGCGCTCGGATGTGAAAGCGCCTGTCAGCGTGTCGCGCTGCAGAGTTCCCTCGAATGTGGCGGACCACTCGCGATCCTGCATCTTGGTCGTGCGCTTGAACCGGAGGGTGTTCCGTTCGAGCGCGACGTCCGTAATGCTCGTCTCACCCCGTTCGCTCTTCCATTCCGCCTTGAGCGTGTTGTCCGGGCCGGGCCGGATGATGAGTTTTCCGGTATACTCGCGCTCCCCCATCTTGACCGTCATGTCCCAATCGCCCACGGCGCGCGACATGCGTGGGCGGCGTTCGCCTGTCAGGCTGTACTCGCCGCGATCGCTCGACACGGTGCCGGTCAGTTGCCGGTTGGCGATGGCGCCCTTGAACTGGGAGGTCATGGTTTCGTCGTTGGGCAGACGCACCACTTGCTTGAAGGTGAGCTGCCCATCCTCGAACCGCACGTCCTCGAGATCGTTCAGACCCCACAAACTGATCCACTGACCCGTCAGCTCGCCCTGAGGATTCCGCGCAAAGGCGAGGATCGATTCCATCTGCCGCCCGTTGAACTCGGCTTTCACGAGCCACTCGCCGTAAGGCCCGGCCCCGCGCGGCGCTTGGGCCCAAAGAGAAACGCCGCAAAGCACGCCCAGAGCCAGCCAGCACAGCGGACGCGCGATTCCCCAGCACATTGGTTTGTTCATAAGCC
This sequence comes from Verrucomicrobiota bacterium, assembly GCA_040766265.1. Taxonomy (GTDB): domain Bacteria; phylum Verrucomicrobiota; class Verrucomicrobiia; order Limisphaerales; family J093; genus MWFF01. The sequence continues at coordinate 90,819 of JAXGQW010000004.1, read as the reverse complement.
TCGATCGGTTTCTTTATTTAGGTGTGTCCTCAATCCTAAGCCCGGCCCGGCGCGCCCACAAGCGGCAAATCCGCGGCGGCCGCGAGATCTGTCCGTTCCTAATCGAGTTGCGGACGCCCGGGCACGACGCCGTCCTGATGCGCCTGCACCGCCTTCTGAGTCTGCGCGAGCACGTCGGCACTGTCCTTGGCAACATTGCGCTTTTCGGACGGATCACGGCCAAGGTGAAACAGGAGGGGCGGTTCGTGAAACCCCGGCTCCGCCTGACCATAGCCAGCCTGAGTCTTGAAATGCGCTTTCCATTCCCCTAATCGACCATTTTCACTCAATGGGTGTATCCGAATGCGTGATATGAGGTTTCCCGCTCGTAATCGCAATCGTAATCCTCTGTCGCTGATCAGGATTACGATTAAGAGTACGGTTGGGAGCACCTCCCGGTTCATGGAAAGCGTTGACATTCAAATGTTCAATGCGCCTTGCCCCCATGAACCTGAAACGTTGAACTCTCAACTCTCAACTCTCAGCCGGTCGGTTCATGGTGAAGGCACGTTTCGCTGTTGGCTCTGCAAGTAGCGCGGAATGCGGTCACCGGGCTCCCCGTGGTTCGAGGCGCGCACCAGTTCTTGCGCCCGAGCAAGAGTCACATGCCCGGCCTGCCACAGGTAATCGATTGCATTCTGCGCAGCAAGAGCCTCGTGCAGGTTCCCGGTCTCGAGCACCGTCCCCAGCGTCTCGATCGCGGCCTCCTGCTCGCCAAGATGAGCAATCGCCTCCGCGGCTACCACCCGAACATCCGCCCACGCGTCGCCAAGGAGCGCCCGCAGCTTCGTCTTCTCGGATGCTGCCTTGCCTCGCAGGATGAGACACCCGGTCGCTGCCCAGTATCGAATGACCGGATGCGGATCGTCGAGCGCGGCGCCCAGAGCCGCCAGGTGGACAGGGTCGCCGTCCGAGGCCCTGTCCGCCAGATCCAGCACACGATCCAGCGGGTAAGCGGCGCTCTGCGCATAGTCGTACACAGTCCCCGACCCCGCGAGCTTCGCGAACATCCCCTCGGGAATAAAGCCCGTGTCGCGCGTGGCAAGGATCTCGGCCCTCAACACCGCCCGCAGTTCGGCAATCCGCCCGGCATGGCCCGGCTCCCCAATGCGGTTGCGCAGTTCGAACGGATCGCCGGCCAGTTCGTAGAACTCCTCGCCCGGCTTCGGCTGCCAGTAGGCGGACTGGATCTCGTTGCAGCGCCCGGCGACGAACTCCGCATGCCATGCGCGCATGCCCGGCTGAACTTCGAAAGGATAGCTGTAATGCTGGCCCCAGGGACGATGCGGCGAGTAATTGCGCACGTACCGAAATCCCCTGTCCCGCACGGCGCGGACCGTGTCGTATCGCTCGTCCATCCTGCCTCGGAACAAGAAGACGTGCTCGCGGGGCGCCATCTTCCGATCCCCGAGGAACGGCCTGCCCTCGTAATTCGAGGGAATGCCCACCCCGCACAGACTCAGGACGGTCGCGGGAAGATCGACGAAGCTCACCGGATCCTCGACCCATTGGCCCGGCCCGGCCGGGGCCAGGTGCCGCCACTTCGGCGGGAATCGAATGATCAGCGGCACTCGAGTGCCGGAGTCGTGAATGTTGCGCTTGCCGCGCGGGAGGGCGCCGCCGTGATCGCTGTAGTAAAACACGATCGTATCGGCGTCGAGACCGGATTGCTCCAACTCGGCCAGCAACGCGCCCGCCTGCGCGTCCATCAGCGTCATCTGATCGTAGTAATTCGCCCAATCCCGCCGAATCTCCGCCGTGTCTGGATGGTAGGGTGGCAGCAGGACGCTCTCCGGCGGAATGCGGAAGGCCGTCTTGCCTGGCCGGGGCGCGACCTGGCTTTCGTGGCTGGCCGTGAGGTTGAACACGGCGAAGAAGGGCTGGCCCGGAGCGCGGTCGCGGTAGTGCGCCCGGTTGCTGCTCGCGTCCCACGGTCGGGGTCTGCCTTCGAGGTTATAGTCCGTCTTCGCGTTGTTGGAACAGTAGTAGCCCGCCCGGCGCAAGTGCTCCGGGTAAAGCCCGAACCGATCCGGGATCGCCGCACTGCTGCGGTGGTTGTGTGCGCCCAGCGACGAGGCGTACATGCCCGTGATGAGCGTTGTGCGCGCGGCGGAGCAGACGGGGGCATTGGCGAACGCGTTGCGATAGCGCACACCCTGGGCGGCAAGACGGTCCAAATGCGGCGTCTGCGCCAACCGATCCCCGTAACAGCCGAGATACGGGCTGTTGTCCTCGCTGGTGATCCAAACAACGTTCGGACGCCCAGCGGCGTGGTTCACACCCACCGCGCCCAGCAGCGCGGCGACGAGGGTGAAGGTCTGCCAACGCATGCTCATGCCCTTCAGGGTGCGGCTCTGCCCCCCCTGCGTGCGCGACCGACTGATCCGGAAACCTCATGCCGGGGCGAGGATCCTGCGTGCCGGGCTGATGGCCGCACTCTCCCACCCGGCACAGGATGATACCCCCGGTTCTCGTTTCGCTGGAGCCTGCTCACGCCACGCAATACTCCGGCCATGTCTCGCTCATCTCGGGTCGTTCCGGGCCGACTGCGCGTCAGAGTTCGCGGCCGCCTTCTCGGCATATCGAGCCAGCAGATCGCGCACGCCGTCCTTGTGGACCAGGAACGTGAGCATTTTGAGGCGCACGTAATCGTCGCGGTAGAAGTAGTAGCCGGGCACGCCCCGCTGGCCCCCGCGGCCGGAGTCCTTTGCCAGGTACCAATCGCGGTCCCCCATGCGTTTGTATCCGACCAGGTGCACGCCATGATCGTCCCCCGTGGTTCTGTTGGCGAAACGAAACTCGCGCGCGGCCTGGTCGATGAATTCGCCGGGAATGTCAAACGTCGGCACAATCCCCACATCCTCGCTCGCATCGTAGCCCACCTCGGAGGTGTCGCCGCCGACCGCCACCGAGTAGCCCGCTTCGATCGCCTGCCGCAAACCCGCATACCAGTCTTCCAGCGGCACGTTATGATACTCGGCGCTGTGCCAATAGTTGTCCGGCACCTTGAACTCGGCCTTGGTCCAGAACGGGGCTTCGAGCGTCGACATGAATTCGACGTAGTCGTCCGGATTAATCCGCAGCACGTCCCGCACGTAGTCCTGCGGTGTGAGATCCTTCCCATCGACTCTCACCGTGGCCGGCGGCGCCCCCAGATGCCGGTCGAGGATCGTCCGGATGTGGCCCGTGACAATCGACTCGTCCCAGTGGCCCCCCTCTTTGACCATGTTCAGATACCCGAGAGCCTCCTCCATCATTGGCCCCTGATCGAACACGGCGGTTCCACCAGGCAGACCGGTGTAGGCCGACTCGGGAACGGCCCCGTACTGCTTCCAGCGCAACAGGAGCGCCTCGGACTCCGACCCCTCATCGAACAGACTCGCGCCCTTGGTCCGCACGAACTCGCGCGCCTTCTCCACAAACTCCCAGTAGACGGTGTGCATCTCCGAGAGCTTGATTTCCCGACCGCTCTGCCGCAGCACCTCCGATTCCATCAGGGACGTCGCCGCAAAACACCAGCAGTTCCCCGTCCACCATTGCCGCTTCGGCGGCAAATGCCCCAGCAAAGCGAACTCCTCCTTCGCCCGAGGCCGTTCGAGTCGGGAGAAATCCAGCGTCAGCCGCTTCTCCGGCTTCCGCTCGGATGGCTTGAACGCCACACCCTTGCGTTCCGCGCGCGCCCCGTCCCTGGCATCCTCCTCCTGGATCTCGCGCTCGAGCAGGTTGAACTCCTTGTAGTGGGCCGTGTCGCGCGACGCCGCAGGGGCCTGAGCCAAGGCGCCGGCAGCCAGCAGGCAGCCCGCCAAACAACCGTTCCAGTTCGTCAGCATCATAGGTTATGTTCCGGAGCCGGCATCCGGCCCCTCGGAAGTGCGCTGCGCCCGCGCGATAATGTCAAGTATCGACGAGAGCTTCGAGGCCGGCGCGTCAATCATCTCGATCTCCGACTCCTTGTAGAGGGTGAGAAGGTGCTCGCGAATTGGGAGGCGGCCTTCCCAACACCGGAAAACAAGCCTGCACGGACGGTCAATCCCCTCGCGGACACAGTAGGCGAGCGTCACGGCATGGCCGAGCCGCGGGCAGTACTGCTCCGAATTGGGATCTGCCGCCAACGTCATGGAACCATCGAGGTCCGACGGAGGTCCAGCATTCGAGCGCGGAACCTCCGCCGGCTTTCACAAAGAACGATCGAACCGCCTGCGATCAGCGCCCCCGGCGCGCTCACCACCTGCCGGTGCGAACCACCTTGGGCCGCGGCAACCCGTTGAGTTCCTTGATCGCATTCCCCATCTCGCTGGTCGGCAGCGCGTAATTGGTGAGCTTGCCCTGGAAGAACCTGTCGTATCCCGTCAGGTCCATGAGGCCATGACCCGAGAAGTTGAAGAGGATGACCCTCTCCTTGCCCTCCTCCTTTGCCTTCTTCGCCTCCTGGATCGCAGCCGCAATCGCGTGACTGGTCTCCGGCGCAGGGATGACCCCCTCGACCCGCGCGAAGAGCACGGCCGCCTCGTAGCACTCGATTTGGTCGATGGCTCGAGGGGTGACAAGCCCTTCGATGATCGTCTGGCTCACCAGAGGAGCAATGCCGTGATACCGCAGGCCGCCCGCATGGATCGGGGGCGGGATGAAGTCATGGCCCAGCGAGTGCATGGGCAGAAGCGGCGTCATCTTGGCCGCATCGCCATGGTCGTAAACGAACGGCCCCCGCGTCATGGTGGGACACGATGTCGGCTCAACCGGGATGATGTCGATCTCGGCCCCGTTAATCTTGTCGTTGACGAACGGAAACGCGATCCCGGCGAAGTTGGATCCGCCGCCGGCGCACGCAATGACCGCATCGGGTTTGCTGATGCCGATCTTCGCCAGTTGTTTCTTGGCTTCCAACCCGATGATCGTCTGATGGAGCATCACGTGGTTCAACACGCTCCCCAGCGAGTACCTCGTCGAGCCCGTCCTGTCCGTCACGGCCGCCTCGACAGCCTCGCTGATGGCGATGCCGAGCGAGCCGGGCGTGTCGGGATGCTTGGCCAGGATCTCGCGCCCGGCATTCGTCTCGGTCGAGGGACTCGCCACGCAGTTGGCTCCCCACGTCGCCATCATCAGCTTGCGGAACGGCTTTTGATCGAAACTGATCCGGACCATGAAGACCTTGCACTCGAGGCCCAGCAGGGAACACGCAAACGCCAGGGCGCTCCCCCACTGCCCCGCCCCGGTCTCGGTGGTGATCCGCTTGATGCCGAACTGCTTGTTGTACCAGGCCTGCGCAACGGCCGTGTTCGGCTTGTGGCTGCCCGGCGGCGAAACGCTCTCGTCCTTGTAGAAGATCTTGGCCGGCGTGCCCAGCGCCTTCTCGAGCGCGGCGGCCCGGCGCAGCGGGGACGGACGCCACTTCCAGAGCATCTCGAGAACCCCCTCCGGAATGTCGATCCAGCGCTCCGTGCTCATCTCCTGCTCGATGATGTTCATCGGAAACACCGGCGCGAGCATCTCCGGCTTGATCGGAATCCCCCCCGGTCCCAGCGGTGGCTGCAGCGGGGATGGGAGATCTGCGGCCAGGTTGTACCATTGCCGCGGCATGTCTTCTGCGTTCAGGAACACTTTGGTCTGCATAGGCTTGTTCGTGTCATGGTCGGGGGATCCGCCGGACCGCCGGGCAAACACCCGCTTCAGGGTGGATCCCCCTTTTCTCAATTCTCGGGCGCCGCGTGTGATCTTGCACAGGCTGACTCCCAACCTCTGGGCGATCGCCCGCTGGCTTTCGCCCTCGGACAAAAACCGGACGATGTCCCAACGGAGCGACAGTTTCTCCGCCTCGCTCGCGGTCAACAGTTCCCGCAGAAGGCGCTCGACACTCCGCGGCTCGCGCATTTGCGCAAGCACCGCGGCGATGTCGGCAATCCTCTCCACTCTGTTTCTACGCGTAGAAACACTTTCCCGGCCCCGCTGTCAAGCCAAAGCGCAACAGCCAAAGCGCGCGTCACGGTTGTCTTGTTTGAATCTCTGAAGGGTAGCTGTTGTTGAGGTTGGAAATAGTGCCTGCCAATTGGCCTGGTTTGGGGCGTAGTAGGCGTGCGATGATCTCGACAAACCACGAAGTGTTCAGTGCCGATCCGCCCGTTTCTTTTCTGAAGACTAAAGGTGCAGGCTCTGGACCGCACGAATACCAGTGGGCCGGCCAACGACTCCTGCGCAAGCACAGAGGGCAGAAATCTACCCGTCATTCGAAACGCCACAACCGCGCCCAGTCCCAGAGTCAGAGAGATGCAACACACTGTTCATATGGAAGAACACCTTCAGGACCGACGGGATCCTCTTGGGTCCCCGTCCGGGCGCGGTTTTGCCAACGAGCCCGGTTGAACGAAGCCGCTCCGCGGCGGCGAGGAACGCCGCCTCGGAGCGGCATGTTCATCTGGCGTGCGGCCCTCTGATGATCGTTCGGCATTGTGTCCGCCACCCTTCCCGCGGCATGGTTCGGACGCCCGGCCGCCTCAAGGCGAACCGGGCGCCAAACCAAAAACTCAACTCACGTTCGTATGCATAAAAAAACTCGACCGTTCACGCCAGCCTAATCCGCTTCACCGACGACCTGCGTTTGCTCCCGCTGCTGCCCCGCACCCAACAGGCCTACCTGGCCTGCGTCCGGCAATTGAGCGAGCACTTCCACAAAGCCCCCGAGGAGGTCACGCCCGAGGAACTCCGTCAGTACTTCGTCCACCTCAAAACCGAACGTCACTTCTCCCGCTCCAGCTCCACCCAGGCCCTCTGCGCCATCAAGATGTTCTGGGAGAAATCCCTCCGCCGCCCCTGGCCCGCCGAAGTCAACTGGTCCGCGCCACCCCAGAGTTCAAGCTCCCTGTCATCCTCTCCACCACCGAGGTGCGCCAGATCCTCGCTTCATCCCCGCCCTCGATCATCGCGTCGCGCTGACCACCATTTACTCCTGCGGCCTGCGCCTGGGCGAAGCGCTCAACCTGGAAGTCGGCGACATCGATGCCGGGCGCATGTTCCTCCACATCCGCGCCGGCAAGGGCAACCGCGACCGCTACGTCCCTGCCCCAACGCACCTTGCTCCTGCTCCGTGAGGGCTGGAAGGCTCATCGCCATCCGCGCCTCCTCTTCCCTGCCAAGGGCCACAACGGCCAAGGCGCTGCCACCGCCGCCGAACCCATGTGTCGCACCACCCGCAGCGCGCCTTCCGTCTCGCGCTCAAGGCCAGCGGCGTCAAGAAAGCCGCTCATATCCATTCGTTGCGTCACAGCTACGCAACTCACCTGCTTGAGCAAGGCGAGAACCTCCGCCAACTCCAAGTCAACCTCGGTCACAAGAGTCCCACCGCCACCGTCATCTACACCCATCTGACCACCCTCTGTCGCACCCAGCATCAGAAACGCCTCGACGCCCTCATGGCCGATCTCTGGGCCCGGCTCATGTCCGGGATCGGCCCTGCCGGGGCCGGCGGTGACTCGATCCGTTTCCACCAGCTGCTCCAACGCTGGGGGCCGGCTTATCTGGAAACGGTTCGGCACCGCCGTGCTGGCGGCACCGCCAGGTGCTCCAAAAGCTCCTGGCCTGCCGCACCCCCGCACTGGGCGGCGAACTCTTCGCCTGCCCAGCGTGCGGCGTTCCATTACGCCTATCACTCCTGCAACGATCGGCACTGCCCTCAGTGCGGCCAGACCGACGCCGACCAGTGGCTGGCCAACCACACCAGCTTGCTGCTCCCGGTCCCTTACTTCCTGGTCACTTTCACCGTCCCGCAGCCACTGCGCCTCTGGATGCGCTCGCATCCACGCCAGAGTTTGGATCTGCTCTTCGCCACCTCGGCTCAAGCGCTCCAGGATCTGGTCCGCAACCCAGCGGCTCGGGGCTTCCCTGGGCATGCTCGGCCTCCTCCACACCTGGAGCCGCACCCTCATCTACCACCCTCACGTTCACTACCTGGTTCCCGCCGGTGGCTTGAGCCTCGATCAACGCCAGTGGGGTTCCCAGTCGTCCCAAGTTCCTCGTCCATGTCCATCCGCTGGCCGATCACTACCGCACCCTCTTTCGTCAGGCCCTCCAACGCGATGCGCCCGACCTGCTCAAGACCTTGCCCGCTCGCGTCTGGAAGCAGCGTTGGGTGGTCCATTGCCAGCCCGCCGGTTCCGGTGAGGCCGCCTTGCGTTATCTCAGCCGCTACGTCTTCAAGACCGCCACGGGCGACCGCGACTTGCCCTGCTCCCCGATGGCCGGGTGCGCTGGCGCTATCGCGACAGCACCTCGGGGCGTGAAGAGCACCTGGACCTGGAACCCTTCGAGTTGATCCGCCGTTTCCTCCAGCACGTCTTGCCTTCCGGCTTCCACCGCGTCCGTCGCTTCGGCTGGCTTCACCCCGCCGCCCGCGCCAAGCTCAATCGGGTGCGCGCCTTGCTCCGCCAGGCCCCGGCGCTCACCCACGCCGAGCGTGCCGCCTGGCAGCCACCCCAGCCCGACTTCCGAACCGTCCGAACCGCTCCCGACCTCCCAATCCAAGCCGCTTTGCCCGCAGTGCCGCCAACCCATGACCCACTGCGGCTCCTGGCAGGCGGGGCAACCCCAGTTACGTCCCCCAGTCCGCGGCCCACCATGAGCGCGCCCCTCCCGCCAACGTTCCTGGCAGCGGCTTCGAGGCTCACCCTCCACCGGTGGCGTGTCGGCAGTCCCCGCCCAAAACCTCTACCTCACCTTCCGCCCAGCGCGCGGGCAAGCGATCAGACCAAACCAGAGACCCTTGATGGGGACTTCCAAGGACAGCAACGCGGGCCACGCCCCCACGCCACGGCTGATCCGGGCGCACCGGCTGCACTGGGCGCAGACACTTTCCTCAAACAGATCCTCGCCGACTCCGGTTCCAGGTTGGCCGCGGCTTCGTTCAACCGGGGAATGTAAAGAACGGAGGAGGCGCTTTGACCCTCAGACCAAATCACGCCCTTGCCCCGCCTCCTCCGTTCTCTACATTCCTTTGGTCAGTTAGGAGTCCTCGCGAAGCGTGTGAAATAACCGTATAGGGCTAAGGGTGCAGGCTCTCGACCGCACGAATACCAGCGGGCCGGCCAACGACTCCTGCGCAAGCACAGAGGGCAGAAATCTACCCGTCATTCGGCACGCCACAACCAGTTGAATTGCAACGTATTGAATCAAAATGCACCTAAATCGTGTCGCGATCGCGACAAGGAATCTGCACAGCGCGCACGTGACGGTGTGGGGACGGTGGAACCAGGAAGGCGGAGCGGGCAGCTTCGACCAGCGTCGGATGGAAGTCCAACTTCTTCAGGTCTTCCTGGCCCGATGTGCACCGGCGCTGCCAGCACCCCTCCCACACACATCCCCCTCCAACCACCGTTCAAGCACCGCTGCAAATGAAAAGACCGTGAAGCGCGCGTGGCCCAGCAGTTCTCATTCTGCGTGCGCGGCCATGCCGCCGGGTGAGGGCACCCGGCCTACAGCATCGAAGAATGCAGCGGTTGCAGGCCGGCTCCCCGGACCCGGCGCTCTGAACGCTGTCAAACTCAGAATTGCTGTGCGTTGCCATGCCGTTCCTCCTCGCCCTCCCCCTCCCCGGGCTTGCGCGCCCGCCGGAAACAGGGTCAACTGCCCGGCGTGAGAGAGATGATTCGCCGGTGACAATCGCGACTTTTCAAAGCTCCTATGCCCAGAACACCAAGACCCTCGCGCCCCCATTACGCGCGCCAACATCCCGCCGACCCGCTGACGCCCTACGGGAACCGCCCGATGGTCACGCCCATCGTGAACGCGGTCAATTACGAGTACCTCGACTTCGAGGTGCTGCGCCAGATCACCGACGGCGAGATCGACGGCTACACCTATCACCGCGACGACAACCCGACCGTCCGCGCGGTCGAGAAGAAGATCGCCGCGCTCGAAGAGGCCCAGGACTGCGTCGTCTGCACCACCGGCATGGCCGCCTGCACGATGGTCTATCTGACCTACCTGCGCGCCGGAGGGCACCTCATCCTCTTCCATGACATCTACGGCGCGCACTACAAGGTCTCGCTCATCCTCGAACGACTGGGCGTCGAGGTGACATGGGTCGACGCCGCGGACTGGCCCCGGATCGAGCGGCAGGTCAAGCCCAACACCCAGATGATCTTCCTCGAGACCCCGAGCAACCCGCTCTGCAAATCGATCGATGTCGCCGCGGTCAAGGCCATGGCCCGCCGCGTGGGCGCCCGGGTGGTGGTCGACAACACGTTCGCCACGCCCTATCACCAGAAACCGCTGGCCCTGGGCGCCGACCTCGTCATCCATAGCGCAACCAAGGCCCTGGGCGGCCACAACGACCTCATGGCCGGCGCCATCGCCGGATCCAAGGAGGACTACGACAAGCTCTGGTTCACACGCCAGGCCATCGGCACCACCCTCGATGCCTACTCGGCCTCGCTGCTCGAACGCGGGCTCAAGACATTCCCGCTGCGAGCCGAACGAATGGCCGTCAACGCCATGGCCGTGGCCAAGCACCTCGCCCAGTGCCGCGGCATCTCGAACGTGCGCTATCCGGGCCTCAAGAGCTTCGACGGCCACCGGATCGCCGCCCGCCAGATGAAGCGCGGCTTCGGCGGCATGCTCGCCTTCGAAGTCGGCACAACTCAGGAGGACGCCAAACACTTCATCTCGGCGCTCCGCGTCATCCGCCATGCCGTCAGCCTCGGCTCAACCGAATCCCTCATCTGCATCCCCTTCCTCACCACCATGCTCTACATGCCGCCCGAACGGCGCACAACCTTCGGCGTCAAACCCAACACGGTCCGGCTCTCGATCGGCATCGAGCCCGTCAACGATCTCCTGTCGGATATCGACGCCGCCCTGGGCAAACTCAAATCGAGATCGCGCGCCTGAACCGTGCGCACCCCAATCGAACCGCCGCACTCCAGACGCTTCGCGACCTCGACGCCGACGAGAGCATAGGCGACTGCCACAACGAACACCGGCCCAAGGACTTGGACAACATCGACGGTGCTGCTCCGAGAAGCCACTCGGCGGCTTTGCCGCGCTATGAAACATCCAGGCTAAGCACAATTGCCTCCCGTCGTTGTGGAGAGCGTTGACATTCACAGACTTAATGCGCATGGGGACCATGAACCAAAGTCTCCCGCTCGTAATCGTAATCGTACTCGTAATCCTCTGTCGCCGATTAGAACGATTAGCTTTACTTCCCTTTTGCATCGCTGCAAGCCGTTGCGTTGCAGGGCTACGGCAGCAAACTACTTGCTACGCCGGTGCCCAGGAAGGCACCGAAGCGAACAGCGGCAGCAGCCTCAGCTTGTTCAGGACGGCATTCAGTTCGCTGGGCACGTCGGTCACCAGCGCCTTGAGCGGCTTGCCCTCCACCGCCAGGTGCCCCAGCCGAATGGCCTGCAATTGCCGCAGCAGGTTATGCACTTCGATGCTCTGGTCCTTCTCTCGCCACTGCACCCCCAGCTTGGCCGTTAGCCAATACGCCAAGAAACAAATCCGCACGTGGTTGCGCACCCGGTCCGGCCGCCAGTGAAACACCGGCCGCACGTTCATGTAGGACTTCAAGTGACAAAACGCATCCTCCACTTCCAGCAGGTTCTTGTAGTGCGCCAAGACCCCGGCACTGGGAATTTGTTGGGCGCTGGCGTTGGTTCCCATCACATAGAGCCCATCCAACCGAGCCTCCTGGTCCACCAACCCTGCCCGGCGACTCCATTGGATTTGTCCCTGCGCGTTCACTGAGTACTCGAAGTACTTGTGCGCTTTGAGCCGCTGTAGAGCCCGTCCGACTTGGCTGGCCAACTTCTGCGCGTCGGGTTTCTTGCGCCGCACCGCTGCCAGTCGCTGCAACTGCGCCTCCGCTTTGGCCAAACGGCTCTCCCGCCGTTCCCGGTCCCGCTGTTGACGCCAAATTCCCCCTGCGATCACATACCGCTTTCCCTCGTGCACGATTTCCATCAGATCGGTCCGATCCCATAACTCGGGCGTCGCCGCTTCCGGGGCTTGCGCCACTAATTGCCGCAGCACTTCCGCGGACAGGCGCGTCACGTACTTGAGCCCCAACTCCTCCATCGCCGCCAGATTCACCTTGCTGCTCATCCCCCCATCAAACACGAATACCGCCTCCCTGATGCCAAAGCGCCGTCGCAACGTGGCCAGCAATCCTTGCAGCGTGGTCGTGTCCGCTCGGTTCCCGCGCAGCACCTCAATATGAAGGGGAACCCCCTGGGTATCGGTTGCCACCGCCAAGAGTACTTGGGGCCGATCCTCCCGGTGGTCCCGACTGTGACCATAGCGGCTGATCTTCGCAGGGCCCTCTCCCTCGAAGTACACGCTGCTCAGGTCGTAAAGCACTAAGGAGACGCCCTGGGGGAACGCTTCGCCGAAGAGCGTCCGCTCGATCGGCACCCACCGCCCGTTGAGTTCATCCATCGCGCCATACAAGTCGTCCTCGTCGAAGTCTTCGGTAGCTTGGTCCAGTCCGCAGGCGGCCGCCAGCAGCGTGCCCCGCGCCTGGTCGACCAACGCGAGCTTGGCGCTGGGGAACAGAATGCGGGCAAAGACCATGGCCCGGAGCAGGCCTGCCGCCCGCTCCGAGGACACGCTGGCCAGGAGCCGATCCAAGCGGAACTGGTCCCAGGCTTCTCGGAGCACAGCCAGGCCACCGTAGCTGCGGGCGCTGGGCAGTGAGAGTTGATCGGCATCGACGAAGCTGTGGCCCTGGAGGGACTGAGCAATGAGCTGGCGGGTGCGGGCAGGCAGCTGGCTGATGTTGCAGACGGTGCGGGAGCGGGGCCCTCGGGGGGTGCGGAAGGACTCGCGGACCAGGTAGGTGAGGTAGGTGTGGCCGGCGCGGCGGCACGTGGTGGTCTGGACAAACATTACGGGCTACAGAATGCAGCCAATGCAGACGTAATGCAAGCATAAAATCACAATAGTACTTGCTACACATTCGGTCAAAAGATGCGATTCTCTGGGCTTTTCTGAGATTCCTGGGGGAAGTCAGGTTAGGACGACCTCCCGGTTCATGGAAAGGTCAGTATTTCTGAATCTGAATTGTGAACCTGCCCAGTTGCGCAACTCGGGCGTTTGACAAATAGTTCCGCGATTCGGAGCCGGGCCAGGCGCCCGGAGGCCGACGACCAAGCACGCGATGAGCAAGCCAACAGAACGGTTGAACGATGCCCCGCGCCCCAGGACTCAGGCGCCCGGCCGCCAGGGCCTCTACGATCCCGCCTTCGAACACGAGTCGTGTGGCGTCGGATTCGTAGCCGACATCAAGGGACGGAAGTCGCATCAGACGATCCTCGACGCCCTTCAGGTCCTCCTGAATCTGAACCACCGCGGGGCCTGCGGCTCCGAGGCCAATACCGGGGACGGCGCGGGCATTCTGCTGCAGACGCCCCACCAGTTCCTCGAACGCGCGGCTGGAGATGCCGGCATCACCCTTCCGGGGCCTGGCAAGTATGGGGTGGGCATGGTGTTTCTGCCGCGGGATGCGGCGCAGCGACGCGGATGCCAGCGGCTGTTCGAGGTGATTGTGGCCCAGGAAGGTCAGGAGGCCCTGGGGTGGCGCGCCGTGCCGACCGACAACTCGATGATCGGCGCCACGGCGAAGGCCTCGGAGCCGTTCGTGAGCCAGGTCTTCGTCCGCCGCAATCCCAATCTGGCCGACGACATGGCCTTCGAGCGAAAGCTTTTCGTGATCCGGAAGCGGGCGGTGCGCGAGATTCGCAACTCGGGTTTGAAGGGGAGCCACTATTGGTACATGCCCAGCCTCTCCCACAAGACGGTCGTCTACAAGGGCATGCTCAGCTCAGACCAGTTGCCCCACTACTACCCCGACCTCAATGACCCGGCCATCGAGAGCGCGCTCGCCTTGGTTCACTCGCGCTTCAGCACAAACACCTTCCCCAGTTGGGAACGCGGCCATCCCTACCGCTACATCGCCCACAACGGCGAAATCAACACCCTCCGTGGCAACATCAACTGGATGCATGCGCGCGAGGCCATGTTCCAATCCCGGCTTTTCGGCGCCGACATCCGCGACGTCCTCCCCATCGTCAACACGAACGGAAGCGATTCCGCCATGTTCGACAACTGCCTCGAGTGGCTGGTGTTGGCCGGACGCTCGCTCCCGCACGCCATGATGATGATGATCCCCGAGCCGTGGACCAATCACGAGAGCATGAGCGACGAGAAGAAGGCCTTCTACGAGTATCATAGCTGCCTGCTCGAACCGTGGGACGGCCCCGCCTCCATCGTGTTCACCGACGGCGCCCGCATCGGCGCCGTCCTCGATCGCAACGGCCTGCGCCCCGCCCGCTATTACGTGACCAAGGACGACCTCGTCGTCATGGCGTCCGAGGTCGGCGTCCTCGACATCCCCTCCCATCGCGTCCTTCGCAAGGGGCGCCTTCAGCCCGGACGCATGCTGCTCATCGACACCGAGGAGGGCCGGATGATCTCCGACGACGAGATCAAGCACACGGTGGCGTCCGCGCGCCCCTACAGACAATGGCTCGATCAACACATGGTCGATTTGGCCCGCCTGCCCGAGCCCCCGCACCCGCCCGAGTCCGACCATGCCACCGTGCTGACCCGGCAGCGGGCTTTTGGGTACACGTACGAGGATCTGCGGACGGTGTTGGCCCCCATGGCATCGAGTGGTGTCGAGGCGGTCGGCTCGATGGGCAACGACGCCCCGCTGGCCGTGCTCTCGAATCAGCCCCATCTCCTCTACAACTATTTCAAACAACTCTTCGCCCAGGTCACCAACCCGCCCATCGACTGCATCCGCGAGGAGATCGTGACCTCCTCCGAAACGACCATCGGCTCCGAGCGCAACCTGCTCGATCCGCTCCCCGAAAGCTGCCACCTCATCCGCCTCAAGACCCCAATCCTGACAAACGAGGAACTGGCCAAACTGCGCCACATCGCCCAAGGCGACTTCCGGTCCATCACGCTGCCGATCCTGTTTCAGCCCGAGGAGGGACGGCTCGGACTCGAGAAGGCCATGGATGCCTTGTACGCAAAGGCGGATCGCGCGGTGGCGGACGGCGTGAACATCCTCATCCTGTCCGATCGCGGCCTGGACGAGGAGAACGCCCCGATCCCGGCGCTCCTGGCCGTGTCGGGCCTGCATCACCACCTCATCCGCACGGGGGCCCGCACCCGGGTGGGCCTGGTGCTCGAATCGGGCGAGCCGCGCGAGGTGCATCACTTCGCGCTTCTGATCGGATACGGCTGTGGGGCGATTAACCCATGCCTGGCGTTCGAGACGCTCGACGACATGATCCGCCAGGGGCTCTTGAAGGACGTCGACCACAAAACGGCCTGCAAGAACTACGTCAAGGCCGCCGTCAAAGGCGTCGTGAAAGTCATCTCGAAGATGGGGATCTCGACGGTTCAAAGCTACCGCGGCGCCCAGATCTTCGAGGCAGTCGGCCTCAATCGCCGGGTCATCGACAAGTACTTCACCTGGACCCCCTCACGCATCGAGGGGATCGGCCTGGCGGAGATCGCGGAGGAGGTCTTGCTGCGCCATCGCCGCGCGTTCCCAAACCGCGAGGTCCCCACCCACGCGCTCGATCCCGGCGGACAGTACCAATGGCGTCAGGACGGCGAGTTCCACCTCTTCAATCCGCAGACTATCCACGCGCTCCAGCAAGCGGTGCGCACCGGCGACTACGCGGCCTTCAAGCGCTACTCCGCCCTGGTGGACGGCCAGTCGCGCGAGCGTTGCACCCTGCGCAGCCTGCTCGAATTCAGGCCGGCCGAGCCCGTCCCGATCGATGAGGTTGAGCCGGTCGAGAGCATCATGAAACGCTTCAAATCGGGTGCGATGAGCTACGGCTCGATCAGCCAGGAAGCGCACGAGACTCTCGCAATCGCCATGAACCGCATCGGCGGCAAGAGCAACACCGGCGAAGGGGGCGAAGACCCGGCTCGCTACCAGCCGCTGCCCAACGGCGACTCGAAAAACTCCGCCATCAAACAGGTGGCCTCCGGTCGCTTCGGCGTCACGAGCCACTACCTGGTCAACGCCCGCGAGTTGCAGATCAAGATGGCCCAGGGCGCCAAGCCGGGCGAGGGCGGCCAGTTGCCCGGCGCCAAGGTCTACCCGTGGATCGCCAAGGTGCGCCACGCCACCCCGGGCGTCGGCCTCATCTCCCCCCCGCCGCACCACGACATCTACTCGATCGAGGACCTCGCCGAACTGATCCACGACCTCAAGAACGCCAACGAACACGCCCGCATCAGCGTCAAACTCGTCGCCGAGATCGGCGTCGGCACCGTCGCCGCCGGCCTGGCCAAGGCCCATGCCGATGTCGTCTTGATCAGCGGACACGACGGCGGCACGGGGGCCGCGCCGCTGACAAGCATCAAGCACGCGGGCCTGCCGTGGGAACTGGGCCTCGCCGAAACGCACCAGACGCTCGTCCTCAACAACCTGCGCAGCCGCATCGTGGTCGAGGCCGACGGGCAGTTGAAGACCGGACGCGACGTGCTGGTGGCGGCCCTGCTCGGGGCCGAGGAGTTCGGCTTCGCCACCGCCCCGCTGGTCAGCATGGGGTGCATCATGATGCGCGTCTGCCACCTCAACACCTGCCCCGTCGGCGTCGCCACCCAGGACCCCCGCCTGCGCCGCAACTTCACCGGCAAGCCCGAGCACGTCATCAACTTCATGCGCTTCATCGCCCTCGAAGTGCGGGAGTGGATGGCCCGCCTCGGCTTCCGCACTCTCGACGCCATGGTCGGACGCTCGGATCTCCTCGATCCCGAGAAAGCGGTCGATCACTGGAAAGCCAAGGGGCTCGATCTCTACGAGGTTCTTTATCGGCCCGAGGCGGACCCGCAGGCGGCCCAGCACTGCCAGGTCGCCCAGGACCACGGCCTCGACAAGTCGCTCGATAAAACTGTCATCGAGACGCTCTGCCGGCCCGCCCTCGATCGGAAAGAAAGGGTGCGCGCCGAGGTCCCCATCCGCAACGTCCACCGCGTCGTGGGCACGCTCACCGGCAGCGAGATCACCCGCCGCTACGGCCCGGCGGGCCTGCCCGATGACACCATCCGCATCCATTTCAAAGGATCGGCCGGACAGAGCTTCGGCGCGTTCATCCCGCGGGGCATGACGTTCCTGCTCGAAGGCGACGCGAATGATTACCTGGGCAAAGGCCTCTCCGGGGGACGTGTCGTCGTCTTCCCCCCCGCCGGTTCCACATTCCTGCCCGAAGACAACATGATCATCGGCAACGTCGCCCTCTACGGCGCCACCAGCGGCGAGGCCTTCATCGACGGCATGGCCGGCGAACGCTTCTGCGTCCGCAACAGCGGCGCCGACGCCGTGGTCGCCGCCGTGGGCGATCACGGATGCGAGTATATGACCGGCGGACGCGTCGTCGTGCTCGGGGCGACCGGACGCAACTTCGCCGCCGGCATGTCGGGCGGGGTCGCCTACGTGCTGGACGAGGCCGGCGAGTTCCCGGGGCGCGTGAACCGGCAAATGGTCGACCTCGAACCGCTGGACGACACCGAGGAGGTCGCCCATCTCAGACAGTTGATCCAGCGCCACGCCGATCACACCCGCAGCCGGCGCGCCCTCAAGATTCTGGTTCTGTGGGACGATTACCTGCCCAGGTTCGTCAAGGTCATGCCGCGCGATTACAAGCGCGTTCTCCAGGCCATGAAGCGCGTCACCGCGGCGGGCCTCAGCGGTGACGAGGCCTGGATGGCCGCGTTCGAAGCCAACGCCCGCGACACCGCGCGCGTCGGCGGCAGTTGAACGACACAAAGCCCCCACCATGAGCAAACCCACCGGCTTTCTCGATTATCGACGCGCGCTGCCCATCGACCGGCCGCCGCTCGAGCGCATCCGGGATTGGAACGAGTTCCACCACCCCCACGACGACATCCGCCTCCAGGAACAGGCCGCGCGCTGCATGGACTGCGGCACGCCCTTCTGTCACACCGGCATCCTGCTCGCCGGCATGGCCTCCGGTTGCCCGATCAACAACCTGATCCCGGAATGGAACGATCTCGTCTACCGCGGACTCTGGCGCGATGCCCTCGAACGGCTCCACCGCACCAACAACTTCCCGGAATTCACCGGACGCGTCTGTCCGGCGCCCTGCGAGGGAGCGTGCAATGCCGGACTGGTCGCCGCCCCCGTCACCATCAAGGAAATCGAGCGCACGATCATTGACCGCGGATGGGATCAAGGCTGGATCACCGCCCAACCGCCCGCCGTCCGCACCGGCAAGAAGGTCGCGGTGGTCGGGTCCGGGCCCGCCGGCCTCTGCGCCGCAGCCCAGCTCAATCGCGCGGGCCACACGGTCTCCGTGTTCGAACGCGACAACCGGATCGGCGGACTGCTCATGTACGGCATCCCGAACATGAAGCTCGACAAGCGCCTGGTCCAGCGGCGCGTCGATCTGCTGGCCCAGGAAGGGGTCCTGTTCATCACCAGCACCGAGGTTGGCAGGGAGTACCCGGCCCAGCGCCTCCTGATCGATCACGACGCCGTCGTCCTCTGCACGGGCGCCACCCAGCCCCGCAACCTGCCGGTCGAAGGCCGCAACCTCAGAGGCGTTCATTTCGCGATGGAGTTCCTTGCCGCCAGCACACGGCACGTGCTCGATCCCCAGCCCGGCGGCCCCGCCGTCTCCGCCGCCGGCAAGGACGTCATCGTCGTCGGCGGCGGCGACACGGGCACCGATTGCGTGGGAACCGCAATCCGCCAGGGATGCCGCAGTGTCTCGCAGATCGAGATTCTCCCGCGCCCGCCCGCCGAGCGTCCGCCGGACAACCCGTGGCCGCAATGGCCCAAGGTCCTCCGCGTTGACTACGGCCAGGAAGAGGCGGCCGCGCTCTTCGGCGCCGACCCCCGCGTCTACCTCACCACCGTCCAACGCATCCAGAGCGATTCCGCCGGCCAGGCCCAGGAGGTCCAGACCGTCCGGATCGAGTGGGTCAAGGACGCCAATGGCCGGCTCGCACCCCGCGAGATCCCGGGCACCGAACAGGTCCGCCCCGCGCAACTTGTGCTGCTGGCCATGGGTTTCCTTGGACCCGAAGCGGCCTTGCTCGAACAGCTTAAGGTTGAACGCGACCCGCGCGGCAACGTCAACGCCCAGCACGGCAGCTACGCCACCAGCGTCAAAGGGGTCTTCGCCGCCGGCGATTGTCGCCGCGGGCAAAGCCTCGTGGTGTGGGCCTTCAACGAAGGCCGGGGCGCCGCGCGCGAATGCGATCGCTACCTCATGGGCGAGAGTTTTCTGCCATAGGCCCAGCACGAAGAACACGAAGAGGACGAAGGCAAGGACCGAGGGCCGGATGGGCGTTTCGGCTCTTCTCCATGGAACAGCACTTGGGCTCGCTCGGCACCATTCCTTCGTGTTCTTCGGAAAGCGGTGAATCCCAGTCGTTCCCAAACCGCTGCCGCTGATCGGGTGCATCTGACTGGCCTTCCCCCATTGGCTGCAGTTTCCCGACCGGGTCTGAGCCGGTGTAAGTCATTTATTTGAGCGGCCTTTACGTGGGTTCTTTAGCCTTCGGATGTTGGCTTTTCCTAGAGACAACACCGGTGCCGACAGTTTAGGCAGAGCTTCCAACACTTCCGCCTGCGCCACCTGATAGTGTTTGGGCAATCGCCACAATCCCATTCCTGGTTCTCCCAACCGCACCAACCGTACTCCTTTGAGCCGATCCAGAGCGTCCTCCACCGTCAGCCCCAAGGGTGCCATCCGCCGGTCCAATTCCCGTGCCACCTTCAACGCGAGCAAGCTCACCAGCGCGTGTCCGCGCGTTCGCCCTTCCTTGCGCAGGAACACCGGTCGAATCTCCAATAGCCCCGTCTTCAAGGTCCGAAAGTCCCGCTCCACCGCCGTCAAGCTCACATACCGATCATGCACCTGTTGCGTCGTCGCCGCCGTCGCCGGCAGATCGCTCTCCACCACGTAGCAGCCGTCCAGTTGCGCCTCCACTTCCCGGGCCCCCTGGTCCTCCTGCCACATCACCTCCCGCCCCTCCAGCCGCACACTCACCCAGCCCGTGAGCCGGTACTTGGCCAACCGCCCTTGCGCCTGCCGTAGCGAACTCTGCGGATCACACCGCTTCTTCTGCTTCACTTGCTCGTTGCGCCTGCGCATCCACTCTTGCACCCGCCGCCATTGGTCCGCCCGCCGCGCCCCCTCCCGGGCTTGCGTCTGCGGATTGCGCCGCAGCACATAACGCTTGCCTCCGACCTCGACCTCCGCCGGCTTATCGTCGAACAACTCCATCTGCAGCTTCCCCGCCTTGAGCAATGCCCGCACTTGCGGTTCGGTCAGCGCCGTCACATACCGGAACTTGGCCTCCCCCAGCGCCTGCTTGCCCAGCGCCTTGATCATCCCACGGTCCCCCACCAACGCCACCTCCTCCGCCCCAAAGCGCACCTTGAGCTTCTGCACCGCGTCCAAGAAGGTCGGCGGATCATTCGTGTTGCCCCGATACAACTGGATCGAGAGCGGCTCCCCCTCGCCATCGGTCAAGAGTCCCGCCACCATCTGTTTCTTGCCCTTCTTCCCATCCCGGTTGTAGCCAAAGTCCGCCAGCGCGTTGTGCTCCCCCTCGAAGTACACGCTGGTCACGTCGTAGAGAAACACCGTCCCCGCTCCCTTCCCGCACGGCTTGGGGGCCAAGGCCGCCTCGATCTGGCTCTGGTGTTCCTCCAGGTACTCCAAGGCCAGATAGAGGTCATCCTCGTCAAAGCTCCCGACCTCCAATACCTCACGCACCGCGTGATCCTCACTGGCCCGTGCAGCCGCCAAACGGCTCTTCTTGAGCATCAGCCGCGCATAGATCAGGTACAACGCCAGGCGTTGGCTCCGCGTGGTTTCCCCCACCGCGCAGACGATCCCCAACTCCCGCGCCAATCCGTGCAGACCGGCCAGCACCCCGTAACAGGGACCCATCTCCAACTCTTCCTCCCCGCTGCTGCTCTCCGCCCGGCTCCCGCAGCCCGCGGGCACCGGGCCCAGGTTCGCCTGCGGATCCTTGCAGAACGCCTCGATCACTTCGATGAGCTTGGCCGGTAGGCGCGAGAGATTGGCTAAGGTTTCATGGACCACGACCGACTTGGGCGGCGCACAGTCCGCCCGCGGCCGGCCCGCCGGGCGCTTGGCGGGGACCCGCTTGCCTTGGACCAGCAGAATGGACTCGTAGGTCTTGCCCGCCAACCGCGCGCGGTTGCGTTTGATGAACATGCGGAGGGCAGACTGACGGATTCCAGGGCGGAGGGCAAGGATAATATGCGACTATTAGAGACAACACATTATTACCATAAAACCCCTGTAAACATTGAAGATCTACCCTGAAAACTCAGTCAGTATGGGGGAACCTCAGTCTGACAGTTGTCGGTATTCTCTCGCCCGGTGAGGGCACCGGGCCGACACCGGATGGAGACTCCCGCTATAGGCCGCGTGCCCCCACGCGGCGCAAACTCCATTCCCACCGACAACCTGCAGATGCGCTGCCGCTGATCAAGCGGAACTTCCATTAAGATCTGAGGTCGAAATCGTCACTTGGGCCTTATTTTACGCGGGTCTTACGCACGTGGTTGATTTTCTTGCGCGTGCCTACGGTGACTTGTGCTTCGGGCACCGTCGCGGGGAGAACCAACTTCAGTGCCTGGAGCAGTTGCTGCTGGCGGGCACTGGGTTCGGGCACCTGGCGCGCCACGACCTTGCCGCTGCCCGAGTGAACCAGTTCCATGACGCAGAGCTGTTCGAGTTGGCGCAAGCCTTCTTCCACCGTGACTTCCAACGACCACCAGGCTTGCTCCAAATGACGGCGCACTTTTAAGGCCAGCATCGCTGTCAAGGCGTGGGCTTGGGTGTTGTCTTCAGTGCAGACAAACCACGGTCGCATTTCCAGGTGCCCGGTCTTGAGGGTGCGGAAATCCCGCTCCACCAGGGCCAGGTCTTTGTACCGGTCATGGATCGTTTGCGCGTCGGCCGCCGCCGTTTTGA
Source organism: Verrucomicrobiota bacterium (assembly GCA_040766265.1). Classification (GTDB taxonomy): domain Bacteria; phylum Verrucomicrobiota; class Verrucomicrobiia; order Limisphaerales; family J093; genus MWFF01. Next base: position 68,776 of record JAXGQW010000004.1, on the reverse strand, counting down.
GATCCGTCTCGACCACATAGCAACCATCCAACTGCGCGGCGGCTTGCAGCGCCGCAGCGTCGAGGGTCAAGACCAACCGTTGTTGGCTGACGCTCAGTTTGAGCCAGTCCTGCACCTTGAAACTCGCCAGCCGGGCGGCCAAGTGTCGGTGCTGGGTGGCGACCTTGGCGCGCGGGTGCTCATCCAGATAGGTGTTGGCTTTCTTGAGGGCGGCTTCCAGCGCCTGTTGTTTCTCTTCGCGAGCCCGTTGGACTTCGGCTTGCCGGACGGGGTTGCGACGCAACACAAAACGCCGCCCGTCTTCGCCGAGCACCTCGTGGACTTTCTCCTCGAACAACTCCAGTTGGAGCACCTTCTCCGCCAGAAGCTTCTGGATCTGCGGCTTGGTCAGGGCGGTGAGGAAATGAAACTGCGCCTTCTGCGCGGCCGCTTTCTGGTCGGTGCGAATCATGCCCCGGTCGCCCACCAGGGTGACGCCCGTGCAGCTCAGCTCCTTGATCTTATGGACTTGTTGGCCGAAGGTTTTGAGATCGCTGGTGTTGCCGCGATAAACCTGGATCGAGACGGGCTCCTTTGGCTGTCGGTCAAGAGGCCGACGACGACCTGTTTCGCCCTCCTTGTGGTCCCGATTATAGCCCCAAGCTGCCAAGGCGTTGCAGTCGCCCTCCAAATAGCTGCTGGTCACATCGTAGAGAAAGAGTTGGTCCTTGGGAGGCGCGGGCCGAGCGTGCCACAGGCGCCGTTCGATCACGGCGTGACGGCCTGCGAGCCGAGGCGCCGTTGGTATAGAGATCGTCTTCGGTGAAAGCGCGCTTCCAGCCCAAGAGCGCGGCGGCCGCACAGTGGGTGGCCAAACGGACCATGGCCAGCAGAGGGGCCGGGGCGCAGCACGCGGGCCACAACTGCCAATAGTCAAACTGGGCCTGGCGCGTGACCCCGAGGGCTTCTTAATCCCCAGGCGCTGGGCCACTTGGTCGATGGTCCAGAGCGCACCCATGCTGGGGCCTTGACGTAGTCGCAACGAGCCCTCGGAGGTGTCGGCCAGTTTGGCCAGTGAGTCAGCGGGTTGGGCGAGGGCGCGGCGGACGGCGTCCAGGACATGGGCTGGCAGGTGGGTCAAGACGGCGAGGGTCTTGGACTTGACGGAGGAGCCGACGCGAAAAGACTCGCGCAAGAGGATCGATGTGTAGGCCTTGCCCTGCTTGCCTTTGGAGACGACTTCGGCAATGAACATGCCTACACCATATACCTCTATTGATCATTGTCAATATAATTATTCTAGAAGTATGTGAATAATAACATGCCTACATTTGGCACAAAGTTGAAGGTGCATGAAACCCGCGTCAGATCGAGGCCCAATGATGGTTTAGGGCCAAAAACTCACTGGAAGCTCCGATCAAGGGCCGAATTCGCGCTTGCGAGCCGGCCATCGGAGTGGTAAATGAGATCTCGCTTCGTTCAAGAGCGGGTGTGGTTCAATGGTAGAACGCGGGCTTCCCAAGCCTGAAGCGAGGGTTCGATTCCCTTCACCCGCTCCAATCATCGGCAAAGACTTACAGAGGAGTGCAGTAAGAGTGCGGAACGCCGGGAGAGTGCGCCTGGAGCCTCCGTGGCCGCCCAGCGCGCCTACCGCGGTTCCGTGATCCGGCCCAGGAACAGGCAGGCCCCGCTTGGACGATGCTGAATGGCAAACAGAAACGGATGATCTACCCGCATCTCGACCGGTTTCGGCTTCTCCCCCACCATGGCCGTTACCCTGGCCATCACCACGGCTGTGGCGGCCGCCGCTTCCGTCCCACGCTCGTCCAGCGCCAGAAACGTCTTGTGAAACACCTCCCACATGCAGAGGTAGTCGTCCGCTTTCCGGGGTGCCATCCGGTCAAAGTCCGCCGTGCCCTGTGGTTGATCGAAGGCTGAGCGCATCCCCAGCGATTGGAGCACCTTGCCCAGTCGAAAGAGCGGCGGCTCGATCCTGAACTTGGGCAGGTACAGGATCACGTCGGTTGGCTCCAGCTTGGCGCAGTCCGCCAGCAGTTCCGGTGTGGCTTTCGCTTCCAACCCCGCCAAGCCATCGGTCCGGTCGGGCAGCAGGATGAGGAACTGGACCTCGCCACCGCTGTATGGGATCGTGACCACACTGAAGCCGTCCCGACGGCTGTACCCGAACTGGGCCTGGCGGACCATCGTCGGCACATCCCGCGCCGCACCGCCCTTCACATGGAACGGACGCGGTTGAGTCGCTGAAGCCGAGAACTCCTCCGCCCAGGGCGCCTTCAGGTAGATCGCGTTCACGAGAACGAGGCGCGTGTCCTTGTCGAGACCATCGGGTGGAACCAGGTCGCGGAGGGCGCACGACAGGATTCTGAGTTCAGGCTGCCAACGGGAGACTGTCGTTGCGGAGGGCGTGCTGGTTGAGCCGGTACTTCCAGAACTGGCCGATGCGGCGACTGGCCTGGATGCATCGGAACGCCAGGACGTTCTCGGCGCCGGGAACACTCCAGAACATGCCTGACTGTTTACAGCGAGCGCCAATGACCGTTTTGCAGCCGGCCTCAATCACCCCCGACCCAATGAAGAAGCCCTGCTGGCGGAAGGTACCGTACTGCATGCGGGCGACATTGCTCACGAAGTATCCCAACTCCTCCTCCACCGCCTGCGCACGCCCCAGCGTCCTCGCCTCTTGTCGGGCCTCGGCGATGAGCAACTGGACCTCGTCTTCCAGCAACCGATCGGCCCAGCGGCGCAGGCGCAGCTCATACGCAGGATGTTCCTTGCTCCCCAACAGCGCTCGGAGGACCTCGCCGGCGTGCTCCAGCGTGAAAGAAGTCCACGATTTGCACGGCGTTCTTGAAACAGAGCGTGCCCATGTGGGCCAACCCTTCGGCCCCGTCGATCAGGAGCACGACCTTCAGGGCCGTTCCCATCCCACGGCGCAGCGCCTCGCGACGCAACATTGGACCGAACTCATCGATCCCGTCCAGGCTCGACACGTAGGTGGTGGATTCCCAGTCGCGCACCGGCTGGCCTTCGTCATCAAGTTCGTGTTGCGTGAAGACGCACCCCAGATACACCTGCCGCGTCTTGGCCTTGCCATCGGCTTGTTTACCCCGGCGTCCCTCCAGCTCCTCCGGGCGCATCGAGCCGCCGGTGCTGGCACTCACGTAAAACACCGGCGCGTCGGTGCGCTCGCACTGCTCGGGCCGCACCTCGCGTTCCTGCCAGGCCTGGGCCGCGGAGCCGATCCGCTGCACCACCCGCTGAATCTGCCGTGCCGAGACGCTGATCCCGCCGATCTCGGCCAAGTGCAGTTCCGCCTTCTGGTAGCTGCTTTCATCCGCGCCTTCCAAACAGAGAATCCGCGCCAACGCGGGCGTGTAGCCGACCTCTAAGCCCAGCGCCGCATCGGCCGGATAGTGCCTCGTTTTCCCGCGTGATAGTAATAGTCACGCACCAGTGGGAAGCAGCCAAAGAGGCCTTTCACCTGGCAAGCGACTCGCCCCTGGCGCACCTGCCCTGGCTTGGGTTGGTAGGCGGCGTCGAGACGATCGGCGGCCCCTTGGGCAGGTGGCCAACCAGGGCGTTGGCCGGCTCGAAGACCGCCGTACGCACCAGGACCTCGAGTTCCTGGACCAACGTCCCCGTGGGTTCCTGGGCGCCGCAAACCGGGCCATCAATGCCGGATCTCTTCCTCCTGCGCCAAGAGGAGTTGGGGCGAGGTCCCGGCTTTTTACGCCCACGCCCGCCAGTTGCTGGCGGGTCTGCTCGATGACCAGCTGCGCGTATTGCTCGGTCAACTCGCGGAACTGGGCATAGCCAGCCAGCGCCTCCTCCAGGAGGGGGACCTGCTCCGGGCGCACGTGGCGCGTGTGGTTCTTACCCTGTTCCCAACCTTGGAGTTTGTAATAGGGGCCGGCATCGGCCGGGCGGTCCTTGAGGTGGTAGGCGCATTGCCCTGTTCCATGAGTTGAATGCGGGCGATTTGAGCCAGAAGGTCAGCGGCATTGGTTGTATTCATAGACGTACCTATCATCCTAGGTACATCACGCAGAGAATTCAAGCCTTTTTCATCAGACCTCAGAATCTCGTCACGCACCCGGTCGCGGATGCGCTGGCGGGTCTGTTGCTCGACCCACCCGTTGATCTCGCGGGTTGCTGCCAGGGGGTCCCGGGCGAAATCCAGCGGCTGAAACGGGGCCTGATAGGTGTCTTTCACCAGGGACAGGAAGGGCGCGCGAAACGCGTAGCCGCCTTGGCCGAACAGGCGGTTGGCGACGGTGAGCACGACGGGCTCGCTGGGGCCGCCACGCTCCCGGGCTTTCTCGGCCCGCGCTGCTGTCTGCCGTGCGACCTCCTCCAGGGCCCGATGCAACGCCGCAAACGATCGGTGCAATGTGGCTTCCTCTCCAGGGTAGTGAAGCACCTTGGCCATTTCCGCACGCGTATCGCCGGCCGCTCCGGCAAATGTCATCGCCAGCGCGGTCTGTATCGAATAGGGCGAGAGCAACGCGTTGTCGTCGGCCGCGGTTCCTCTGGCCAGCAGTTCGAGACCCAGCGCATTGACGGCCTGGGCGGCAACGGCTGGATTGCCCGGCGGGGTGTCTGCCTCAGCGGCGGTGGATGAACGGAGCAGGACATTCAACGCGATACACGTGACCAAGCATAGTTCAGCCTTCATATCAACTTTCAGGATGCGATGCAGTTCGGCGCCAGCCGTGGGGCCGGCATGACGTTCTCGACACTCCGTCATATGCGGTTAGACGGGAGACCGGGGGAAATGCTCCCCAGTCGAGATCAGCGTTCATGACGCAGAGGCCATGGGATCGCATCTAATAGTGACCCACTCCGACCATCTCCGGTTGTAGCGCTGCCAGCAGGAACGTCCCACAGACCGCACTGGAGGCGGGGCAGCATTTAGCAGCAACGATCTTCTCGCACTGCCGAGCCCTGGCCGCCGAGGCGGAGGGCAGGGTTTGGTTCGCGACCGTGCCGCCACACTCGGCCCCAAACGGGGTGCGCCCGCCCCTGGCGACCAAAGCCTGAACGGGCCTCCGGGTTCGTAGGACTGCCCGTCCGCCAACCCGACGCGGTCTCTGATCTCACTCGCAGGCCGACCAGATGAACGTGCGGAAGCCGAATGGCTATCGGAATGATCAACACTCTCCGCAGCAGAGCCGCTGGCAACACGTACGGAGCGGGCGGCGACCGCTCATGATCCCGCTCCCTCCCGCGCGCGAGCATCACGTTGGATGGGGGGGCACGCCTTCGCGCCTCCGGCCTGTTCGTTGACTGGTGTGCAGGCCCTCACCTTCGATACGCCGACCTGTCTGGCAGGACTTGGTAGCCGAATCGAGTAGAAGGCGATTTCACTTGGTGAGGTGTCCTCCGAGCCGCGTGCGCCTATTCTCAGTCGCGAACCGTGGTCAGCGAAAGGAGTTGTTGCCTCAGCAGTGACTTGCGTCTTCGTTGCCTTGGCCGCCGGCACGGGGGCAGCAAGCTTCTCGGCGCTGGTCGCGGCGCCCACCGCTGCTGCGACGAGGAGTGCCGCCAAATAACGTCTTTGCATCGTGTTCGGACCTCCTGCTCGTTGCCCGCTTACGCTGCCTTAGCCCGGATGTTTCACGAAGCTTCGCGGAGTCTGACATCCGGGCTCTGGCAAAACCGCGCCCAGAAAGGGAACCGGGAGCATTCTGTCGGTCCTAAGAATGGTCTCTCATGGGAACAGTGTGATGCAGTTCTCTATCTCTCAAACCTGGCGCGGTCTTGCTTCTCTAGCCCGCATAGCAGTCCTCTTGCGAAGTCTGAGTGCCCTGGGCACCATAGGGGTGTGAAATATGCGGGCTAACCGCCTACCGCAATGCCATCTCCGCAACGTGCGCGCCCAACTTCTTGGCCGTGTCCACCCCCAGGGTGTCCGCGCTGATGTCGTCCTTCGTCGAGAGCAGCGTCGCCCCCTGGAAGGCCGGCGCATGGCCCCCCACCGCGACCATCCCAAAGCACAGCATTGCCGCCTGGATTTGCTCGATGGTCAGCTCCTGTCCGCCGTTGCGGAACGCGCCCACGGCCACCACGCCTAAAGGCTTGTTTGCCAGCACCATCGTCGGCTCCCGCAGCGGCGCGCACCGTTCGATGAACGCCTTGCACAGTGAGCTCATCCCCCGGTAATAGGAGGGTGATCCGATGATGAGGCCGCCGAGCGCCGGGTCCTTGAGCTTCGGCAGGATGGCCGTGAAGTCGTCTTGCGGCGGTTTGGGCGAGTACCCCGCGATGCTCAGTTCGCCTAGGTCGATCAGCTCCACCTCAATGCGCGGGTCCACCCCCTTTGCCGCGTCCAGTGCTAACTGTACTGCTTTGGCGGTCGTCATGCCTTTGCGCGGGCTACAGGCGACGCCGAGGATTCTCACGTTCTTGGTGGCGCCGGTCGATTCCGCCGCCAGACTGGCACTGGCGGTTACGGCCATCGTGGCTGTCCCGGCAGCGGCCAAGAAGTTGCGGCGACTAATGGTTTGTTTCATCGAGGGTCCTTTGGTTTGGGTTTTGTTGCTTGTTCATGTGGCCATCTTCCATTCGGTAAAGTCTGTCGAAAACATCCAAACACCGGTGGTCATGGATCACCATCCAGCTCCGCATGCTTTGGGTGCTGGAGGGGCGGATTTCCTTCTTTATGGCGCAACTCTTGAACACGGTCGAGGAACTCGTCCTGACTTGGGAACGAAATGGCCCCATTCGGGCAGATGGCGACACAGTTGCTGCACAGGACCATGCATTGGTGAAGGTGCGCCACGCGGGCTCGGCTCTCGGCGGCATCAAACTCGCACACGCTGTTCGGGCAGAACTTCACGCACTCGCCGCTGCCGCGGCAACGGCTACCATCAATCGTCGGTCCCCACGGGATGAGTTCCCGCGGGAGGCCCCAGGTGTTGTCGGAGGCATTCACGGGTCGAGGGATCAGGGCGCTGAGTAGATCAGCCAGACTCCGCCAAGAACCACGAGCACGCCGCAGACGCACTTGACCACAGTCACGCCTTTGGATTGCTCGTTCCAGTTGAGGAACCGCTGGACGACTTCGGTGAACGTCCCAGCCAGCACGATCACCGAGCAGTGCCCGACCCCGTAGGCGAACAGCAGCGACGCACCGTAGAGCGGCGCGGTCTTGGCCAGCTTGAACGTCACCGCCAGCATCGGCGCCATGTAGGCAAACGTGCAGGGGCCAAGCGCGATGCCGAAGACCAGCCCGAGTATAAACGCCGCAAACAGGCCCTTTCGTTTCATGTTCACCTGGCCCGGCCCCGACCACGGCATCGGAATCACCCCCAGCAGGTGCAGCCCCACCACAAAGAAGATGAGCGCCACAAAGTAGTTTCCCCAACGGCCCACGTCCCCCATCATCCGCCCCGCCGCCGCGGTGATGGCGCCGATGGCCGCGATTGTGACCAGGATGCCCACCGCGAAGAGCGTGGCGATGCCCGATGCACGCGCGGTGGAGACACGCCCTTGGCCACTGATGAACCCGACGATGAGCGGAATGCTCGCCAAGTGACACGGGCTGAGGATGATGCTCAGGATACCCCACACCACTGACGCGCCCAGCGCGATGGCCGGTGACCCTTCAACGGCGCGGCTGAGGTTCGTAAAGAGTTGTTCCATTGCCGGTCACTTGCACTCGCCCAGCTTGCACGCCTTGGCGATCTGCTCGGGGGTGAGCTTCATCTTGTCCGCCAGCGCCTGGGCGATGGTCATCTGCCGGCCAGTCATCGCCGGACGCGCCTGCAGCCACTTTTGCAGATTGGCTTCGTTGACGAAGAAACCCTGCTTGAAGCAGCCGGCGGACACCCACTTACCGTCTGCGCCTTTCTTCTGGCCAAACCACGCCACGGCGGTGGCCGGTTCGAGCGAGGCAACCTGCCCGTCGAGCGTCTTCACCCGGATGAGTTCCCCGGTCAGCCCGTCCTTCGCCTCGACTTCAATATCCTGCTTGAGCCGCGCCGCCACGCCCATCGAACAATGGGTGCAGCAGCCATGCCCGTGCGTCGTCCCGAACTTCACGCCACAAGCGTCTTCGGGATACACCGCGCGGTCGCAGAACGCGCAACGCGTGGCCAGTTCCTTCGACCGCAGCACCTCCCAGCCGAGGAGGTTGCCTGGGCTGGACTGCTGTTCCTTCGTGGCGGCCGCCTTGTCGGCAAAAGCCTTGATCGTGGGCCGTCCCTTGGCGTCCATTCCGTAGAGATAATGGGCCGTCGTTGCCGGAACCAGGCTGCCACTCACCCAATCGGTCACGCTCACCTTAGCCTCTTCGGCCTTCGAGTCCGAGCCCACGACGCTGGAGAGGTAAATGAAGTAGCAGTGTGGGCCGCAGAGGATGCGCTGTTCGCTCTGCCCTTTGACGACGGTTCTCGTCTTCGGCTGGACGTCTTGATCGCACATGGAGCAGACCGCCTCACGCGGCCGCGTGTCGGCCGCCACCGGCGTCTCGCGCACGATCCCGGCGGTTGCCTTGCTACCCGTGACGTCTACGCCCATTTCCTTCCACTTCGCCAGGATGTCCTCCTTGCCGAAGAAGCCCTCGTGGCGGAATAACTCCTTCCCGGACGCATCGAAGAAAATCTGCGTGGGGATCAGCTTGATCTTGTACTGCTTCCCCGGGGCGGGGTTCTTCCACACGTCGATGAACTCCACGTCGAACTTCCCTGCGTATTCCTTCTTCAGGCCCTCCAGAATAGGGGCCATCATTTTACAGGGAATGCACTTGTCCGCGCCCAGATCGACCAGCTTGGGCAGCTTCGCTGGTTCGGCAGCCCAAGTCGCCGCAGTCCAGCCGATAGCGAGCATGGCGAGCGTTCTATGCAGTGAGGTTTTCATGGTTAGGATCGACTTGAGGGTTTGTTCAAGGTGTCTGGTTCAGAGTTTGATGTTCTTCCTTTCGCTCTCCAGTCTGCGCTCTGCACTGCTCACGCGGCCGCCTCTCGCAGCAGCGTCTTGATCTCGGCCACGTTGGGTACTTTGCCGACGACCTTGACGTTGCCGTTGATCGCCAACGCGGGCGTCATCATCACCCCCAGCGCCATGATCTGCTTGAGGTCAGTGACTTTGTCGATTTCGGCGGTGACGCCGAGTTCCTTGACGGCCTGTTCCGCCAACTGCGCCAGTGTCTTGCACTTGGTGCAGCCGGGCCCAATAACCAGAATGTTCATCGTTCGCTCTTTCGCTTCCTTCAGTTTGACTGCTCAAATCATGCGCTCCACGCCGCACGTTTCACGCCCGCAACACTCCGTAAACCAAGCCCGTGACCACGGCCATCACGATGGTCAGGCCGGTGAACACGAGCACTTTCTTCGTGCCCATCACGCTCCGGAGTACAAGCATGTTCGGCAGCGAAACCGCCGGCCCAGCCAGCAACAGCGCCAGCATCGGCCCGGGCGCCATGCCTAGCTTCCCCAGCGCCTCGCAGATCGGGATTTCCGTCAGCGTGGCGAAATACCAGAACGCGCCAATGACACTGGCAACGAGGTTGGACTTGACCGAATTGTCGCCCACGAGCGAGGCAACGTAGGCGTCGGGGATGAGCGCGCCAATGAAACCAACCACAAACACGCCGCCAAACAGCAGCGGCACCAGCAATTTGGCGAAGTCCCAGGTGTTGTGCATCCATTGGCCAACCTCCTCGCGGTCCATCCAACGCCAGGTCATCAGCAACACCGCCAGGCCCATCACGCCAGCCAGATACCAGCGAGCGTGATGGACGGCAATCACCCACGTCTTGGCCTCGTCCACCCCCGCGAGGTCGCGTTTGGCCCACGTGATCTTGTCTCCGCTGCGATGCTCGGCCCAGTCCTCCTTGAGTTGAAACATCACCTCATCGTGCGTTTCTTGAAGGGACACCGCCGCGAACGAACCGCCAGCGACGGGGCGCACAATCACATCCCCCGGGTTATACCAGTCACTGAAGACCAAGAAGGCCACGAGACAGGCAAAGAAGATCGAGGTTCTCCACAGGGGGCGCTTAGGCGCCTCGGGCTCCGGCAGAACCGCCTGTGCCGCCACGCGCTCGTGCTCCTCATGCCGGAAGATCACGGCCATGAACAGACCGATGATGAAGGCGAACGCAATCGCTCCAATTGCCCGCCAAAGACCAATCGAGAAGCCCAGCACGCGCGCCGTGAGAAAAATGGCGAGAATGTTGATGGCCGGTCCGGAATAGAGGAATGCGCTGGCCGGACCCAGGCCCGCCCCCAGCCGGTAGATGCCGGCGAACACCGGCAGCACGCTGCATGAGCAGACCGCCAGAATGCCGCCCGACACGGACGCCACACTGTAGGCCAGCGGCTTGTTCGCGTTCGGTCCCAGGTAACGCATGACCGAGGCTTGGGAGAGGAACGTGATGACCGCCCCGGCGATGAACAGCGCAGGCACAACGCAGGCCAGCGTATGGTTGCGCGCATACCATTGCAGCAGCTTGAACGCCTCTTGGATCGCCGTCGTGACCTTAGGATTGGAGAGGGGCAGGAAGTAGGCGACGAGGAACACGCCCGCCATCCAGGCAAAGACCTTGAGTTCGCGGCTGAGACCGTCGTTTGAGGTTGTGGCAGCGAACGCATTCATGGCACAAAAACAATCTTCATTCTGCGGTTAAGACATTTAGCGAAGTGGCAAATGAAAAGGCAAGAAGAATCCCCATCAGAACAATCCGCCCGGCGGCGCCTAGGATTTTGCCTCCTGCTTCCGGACCGATGCCACGCACTGGAAGAAGTCCATCACGCACGGAGTGACCAGCCGATAGAACACCTGGGCGCCCCGCTTGTCGTCGTCCACGATCCCGGCATTTCGCAGCACGGACAGGTGTCGCGAAATCGTCGGCATCTCCGATCCCACCAGGGCTGCCAACTCGCACACGCAGCGCTCGCCCCGCGACAACTCGTCGAGCATGAGCAGACGCCCCGGATGCGCGAGCGCCTTAAACACTTGGGCCTGGGCTTTGAAGCGAGCGCGCGCTTTGGCGTCGTTGGCCATAGTGCGTAAACAGTTGGCCAATTCGCTAAGCGTGTCAAGCGCGCCGATCGGCCGCACGGCCACGCCGTGCCGATCAGTTGTTGACCCACTTGACACCTCGGCTGGCGTTCGAGAGCAACGAGTCGAACACCCGGCTGCACGCGGCGGTGAAAGCGGCCCGGTCGTAGGCGCGCGGTAGGTGGGTGTCCAGCACGGACTCCACCGCGGCGCGAACGCGTCCTCGGGAGCCGGAATCCTTGAACCAGTCCTGCACGAGCACCCTGGGCGACTCCTCGCGCAAGCGGTGGAGCAGGGCCTTGGCCGCCAGGCGCACCTTCTGCGTCTCATCCTTGCTCAGTTTGGGATTCTTGAGCAGGTCGAACAGCTCCAACTCCTCCTCGGTGAGACCCTGGCGAATGTGGCGCTCCGATTCGGCCCTCAGCGCTTGGGTGAACTTCACCAACTCCTCGAAGTAGTTGTCAGCCGACGAGCTCCCCGCGTTGTAGCGGTCGATGATGCCCTGCAACCGCGTGGCAAAGTCGGTGCGCGTGCCGTTCTCTTTCAGCATCTGGTCCAGCTTCTCCTGGATAAAAGCGCGCAGGTCGGCGATCTCGATGTTCTTGTGGGACGCGGCCTTGAACTCCTCGCGGAGCTTGGTGAAATCCATCCGGCTCAGGTCCCAAGTCTTCCCTGAGAGCGCGATGCGGAACCCCGGCTGGCCGTCCTTCAGCGTGGCGCTCTCGGCCACCACGACGCTCTCGTCAAGCAACTGCCCGACGCGCTGCCCAACGGCATCGAGGTCCTTCCGCTCGATGATGGCCTCCACCATCTCGCGCAGGTACTGGAACGCGGCGACGGAGCGCACGACCGTTCTGCCCCGGATTTCCGGTTTGCAGGCTTCGTAGAGGCCGGTGATGGCGTTCTCGTAAACAGCGAACCCCCTGCGCCACTCGTCCTTCGTGAGCAGCTTGTCGGCATAGTCCTTAAAAGTGCCGATATTCTGGAAGACGTCGTCGGTCTTCAGCATCGCCTCCAGCTTGATGCCCAACTCCGCGCAGAAGGCAAAGCCCTGCGCCACTGCATCGTCCAGCAACTTGAACAGCTCTTTCTTCTCGCGCACCGGCAGGTTCTCCGGTCCTTCCGACCCTTGGGCGTAGTCCTTCAGGGCCTTCCTCAAGTCCCGGAAGACGTTGTAGTAGTCCACCAACTCGCCGTTCCTCTTCTCGACGCCGTTGATCCTCCAGGACGTCACGCGGTTCGCGCGGGCGATGGCCTGCATCAACGTGTGATCCTTCATCGGCTTGTCGAGGTACATCGTCGAAAGCGTCGGCACATCGAAGCCGGTAAGCCACATGGCGCAGACAAAGACCAGTTGGAGGGGATGGGCCGGGTCCTTGAAATTGTACTCCACGTCGTGGCCGTGTTCGTCGAGCCGGTTCATGCGGTCGCGATGCGGTTGGATGGTCAACCCCTGCTCGACGAACTTCGGCTCCTCGTCCGCTTCCTCGCTGACGATGACGGCCATCTTCACGCGCCGCATGTAATCGAGCTGGGTCTGGAGGCGCTGCTTCTCGCCCACTTTCGTGGATTTCTTGACCTCTCCGCGCAATTGCCGGATCCGAGCTTTCCAGAGCCGCTGGGCCTTGTCGTACATCTTGACCGCGGTGAACTTGTCCAGCGACACCACCATGCCCTTCCCCAGGTAGCCGCGCTCGGGAAAGTGCGCGACAATGTCCCGCGCGATCGTTTCGAGGCGGTCGTCCCGTTTGATAACCTCGATCTCCTGCGCGAACCGGTTCTCGAGCTTTGCGCGCTGGGCATCGTCCAGGTTTTCGTCCTCGCAGATTTCGGCCAACTCATCGTTCAGGACCTCGTTCTGCATCAAGACTTGCGGGACGCGCTTCTCGTAGAACAACGGCAGGGTGGCGCCATCGTCAACGGACTGCTGGAAGCCGTACTCTGAAACGTAATCGCCGAACCACTGGTTGGTCTTGCGCTCGAACCCCAGGAGCGGCGTGCCCGTGAAGGCGAGATAGTGGGCGTTCTTCAAGCCCTCGCGCATGTTCTCCGCCAACCGCCGGTATTGGGTGCGGTGGGCTTCGTCCACCAACACGATGATGTCGCTGCGGGGCGACAGTTCCGGGTACCTCTGGCCCAGCGGCCAGCCGAACTTCTGGATGAGCGTGAACACCAGCCGTTTGTTCTGCCCGAGGAACTTCCGCATTTCCTCGCTGTCCTTGGGCTGGGCGGCCTCCGCCTTGCTGACCGTGCCGGTATGGAGGAAGTTCCGGTAAATCTGGCCGTCCAAGTCCTCGCGGTCGGTGACGACCACGAACGTGAAGCCGCTGCCTTGCTTCCGGAAGACCTTCCTCACCAGGAAGATCATCGAGAAGCTCTTGCCGCCGCCCGGCGTGTGCCAATAAACGCCGAGTTTGCCGTTCAGTTCAAGCCGCCGCTCGAAGTTCCGGTAGGCGCGGTTGACTCCCAGGAACTGGTGGTTCTGCGCGATGATCTTCTGCGTGTCCTTGTAGTAGAGGATAAAGTTCTCGACGTAGTCCAAGAGCCGCTCCCGAGGGAACAGGCCGGCGATCAGCGCTTCGAGGCTGGTTCCCTTCCGCTCGATCACGTCGCGGTCCACCCTCTCCCGCTCGTCCTCGGCGCGGAACCAGTTGAAGAAATGCTCCCACTCCGCGGTGAGACTGCCGACCTTCGTTTCGATGGCGTTCGAGAGAACGCATAGGGCGTTCGTGAGGAAGAGCTGCGGAATCTCGCGCTTGTACGCGGTGAGATTGTCGTCGAACGCCGTCTTAAGCTTCACGTTCGAGTTCTTCAACTCGAGGAAGACCAGCGGCAGCCCGTTCACGTACAACAGCACGTCGGGCCGGCGAAAGCCGTTGATTCCCTGAATCCAAAGCTGCGTGACGACCAAGTAGCGGTTCTCGCCGGGCTGGTTGAAGTCAATGAGGCGAACGCGCTCCTTCTGCCGTTGGCCTTGAGCGTCGTCAAACTCCACGGGGATGCCGTCACGCAGCAGGCCATAGACTTCCCGGTTAGCGGCGACGAGCGACATGGCCTGACGCCGGTCAAGCAGCGTTTCCAGCGCGTCCTCGACGGCCGTTGCCGGAAGGCGCGGGTTGAGCCGAACCGCGGCTTCCCGGACCCGATCCACCAGGATGACGTCGCGTTTGCTGGCGCGGCCGGAACCGTCGTTCAAGTCCTCCGGGTCGGCCGTGTAGCACTCGAGCGCGTCGAACCGGTGCAAATGCTGGAGCTTCTGCGCCAGCGCCCGCTCGATTTGCTCCTCGGAGATGAAGTTAGGCATTCGGCTTGTCGGTCTGGTCTGTTTCGTCCGTCTGCTGGCGTGGGGGTTCGGACGGAACGGACGAAACGGAGCGCGGGCTTCTGCCCGTGCGGACGCGGTAGAGGCGTTCCGAGAAGCCGCCGCCGCTTTCGAAGTCCCGGGCGTGCCGGTCCAACAGGCGCTCGGTGAGCCAATGGGCTTGGGCGGCCAGAATCGCCCCCAGGTTGGCGGCGCGCTCCTCGACGCGCTCGGACGCGCCGGGCTGGTTGACCCACGCGGCGGCTTCTTCGATGGTCCGGGGCCGCAGGTTGCGCGCCTCGATGAAGACGGGATCGTTCTCCTCCCACTGCCGCAAGCCGCGGCGAGCAAGGTATTTGAGGTAGTCCTTGCGGGCTTCGTCGAGGCTCGAGCGGGCGACGTTGGTCAGATTCATCTCCAGCTTCTTGCTCGTGGCGCTGTCCTCGCTGCCCTCGGCGATGTTCTGGTAACCGCTGCGCGCCGCCTGCACCATCTGATCGTGATGGCGATCGCTCTTGGGCAGGTAGCGGTCGCAAAAGCGGCAGGTGAAATCGTACAGCAACTCCGCGACCTGATACGCCTTCAGCTTCCGATAGCCGCTGTGGCGCCCATACACCTTCTCCGCTGCCTTCGAGGACATCGCCTTGCCCCCGCGCGATGCCGCGTCGCCCTGTCCGTTGGGTCCGGTCCGTGAGTTCATACCTCCTCCGCCACCATGCCCGGCGGAAACCGAATGTCAAGGTGCTCGACCGAGAGTTTCCCGGAGAGCAGACGGGGGAGAAGCAGGTCGCGGCACTTGGTCAGCAGTTGGTTCTGCTCCAGTAACCCACCGATCTGCGTGAAGATCGGGCCGGCACACCCGTTGAAGCGTGCGATCAGAAGAGCGGGCGGCAAGAGAACGGGGATGATCTTGAAAGTGTCCACGATGATGTTGTCGAACACACCGGACTTGGAAACGCCTCTGATGTACGTGATCGCCTTCTTCAGCAAAAGGAAGTGAAAGTACACATCGCCTGCCTGAGTGGGCGACAAAGCGTAGCAGGTTTGATTCATCGCCATTTCCCGGTAAGCCAGACAGATCTTCCCCACCGTGCTGCGAGCCGTGATGAAGATAGTGTCCTTGGGGTAAAGTCGGCTGTTGCAGCTATCCAAGCCCTTCTGGGTGATCGTTCTTTCGGTTGTCAGGACGTAGAACGTGTCGTTCGCATCCTTTGGAGTGAAGAAAGGAATATCGCCGCCCCAGTAAGCTGGATTGTCAGTATGCGGCGTCCCCCCACCCATCACACGGAAGACAGTGCTGCTGCGGAGCGGTGTCCAGCCCTGCGGGACGCCCTTGGTTTTCTTCACCTTTTCATGTCCCGGAAATCGGAGGCGGACGAACCACTCGCGGTAGATTTCCTCGGCCAACTTCTCCAGCAGGGCGATCCGCCGGCGGTTGTTCTCGATCAGTTCGTCATACGCCGAGAGAATCGCGGCGATTTTGCGCTGTTCGGGTGTATCGGGCGCAAGGACCTTGACCCGATAGATGCGCTCAGGCGAGGTGTGGCGGACCTTCGCTCCGGATGAACTGTTGCGGATTTGTTGTCGAACGTAAGGTGCGTTGAACAGGTAGTAGAGGAAGCGTTTGTCAGCGGCCTGCCCTCGCACTCGGACCAGACCGAGTCGTTGGTTGTGCAAGTACCTGCCTCGTTCAGGAATGAACGCCGCGCTGCCAAGCAGACCCTCGCCCTGCTCGGTCATCGCCACAATCAAGTCGTTGCGCGCAAGGAGGTATCGCTCCGGGAAATGGCCTGCATAGAATCGGTCTTTTCCCGGCCTTGCCCTGAAACCTCCCGCTTCGTGGAAGTTGCCTGGCGTCAAAACCACCAATTCACCAGCATCTGAAAAGCGCTCTCCTTTGAAGGCGAATCCGTGCTCCACCCTCAGCAGTTGCCCCAGCGTTGTCTCACGCCAAGTATTCATGCCTCGCCAGCCAGCAGTCGCACATTCGTACCAATTGTCTGGCCAAGCTTCACCGCCGCTTCGCTCAGAGAACCCAACTGGTCATCCACACGGAGAATCTCCTCCACAAACTCCTCCTCCGTCTTCCCATCCTCCTCGATGACCACGCCGACGTAGCGGCCGGGGTTCAGCGAGTACTCCTGCTCTTTCACTTCTGCCGGACTGGCGAGCTTGCAGAGGCCGGTGACGTCCTCGTATTCCGCCCTGGGAAAGCGCTCCTGCAACCAGCGGACGTGTTGGAAGAAGAGTTCGGCGCTCTTCACCTCGTGGTGGAGTTCTTCGAGCGCGGTCTTGAGCGACTTGGTCTTGCGGTCGGTGGCGGCGCGCTTGCCGTCTCTCTGGGCCTGCTCGGCCTGTTGCTTCTCGTGCTGGCGGACGATCTTGTCCAGTTGCCTCAAGTTTTCGTGCAGCGCGGCGAAGAAGGGATCGATGGCCTCGCGCAGCCGGCGCTGCGCCTTGTTCTTGGCGTCCACGTTTCTCCCTCCGTTCCGTCCGTCAGGTCCGTCCCGAAAATGCCCCCACCGGCCCTGGAGTTTCTCGAGCCCGGCCCACTGGGCGACCAGCCCCTTCACGGCCTGTTTCGCGGCCTCGTCCTCCAGCGCCTCGAGCAGTTGCCGGGAGACGGGTTCGACGCGGGTCTTGTTCTCGATCAGCCGTTCCATGCCCGCCGCGAAGTAGCGGTCCACGAGTTGGACGAACCGTTCTCGGCGGCCTTTCTGAAGCTGGCTGATGATGGCGAGGTTCTGAATCTGCTCTTCGGAGAATTCGCGGTGGGCGCGGTCGATCGGGGTGAATATGTTGCGGGCGTCGATGAAGAGAATGCGGTCGTCCCTCTTGGCCCGGTCGAAGAACCAGAGCGTGGCCGGGAGGGTGACGGTATAGAACATGTTCGAGGGCAGCGTCAGCATGGCGTGGATCAGGTTCTGCTCGATCAACGCGCGGCGGATGTCCGCCTCGGAATGGCGGGCATCGGAGGCCGAGTTGGCCATGACGAGCGCCGCGCGACCCTTGGGTTTCAGCGAGGTGGCGAACAGATTGATCCAGAGGTAATTGCCGTTGGGGACGGTTTCCTTGCCGGCGTCGGCTTTCTTGGCCTTGGATTTGTTGCGCGGGAGGCCATAGGCGTTGAAGCGCCGGTCCTTCTCCACGCTGCTGAGACTCACGTCGTCCACGTTGAACGGCGGATTGGCCAGCACGTAGTCGAATGCGCCGAGGGAGCGTATCACGCCGGGCGCCCTCGTTGGAAGCGTGGACTCAGAGCGCGGGCGCCAGTCCGACTCTGTGCGCGGTCCGGACCAGCCAGCGCCCGTTCGGGGTGAGCCCAACCCTCGCGCTCCTGCCAGCAGTCGAGCGGTTCAGATCCCGATCCTTCCCCGACTTGGCCTCGTTCATCTCACGCCTGGGCGAACCAATGCCGTGTCCGGTTGCAGACGTTGCACACCGAGAGCATGACCGGCACCTCGACCAGCACGCCGACCACCGTCGCCAGCGCTGCGCCCGAGCCCGCGCCGAAGAGTGTGATCGCCACCGCCACCGCCAACTCGAAAAAGTTGCTCGCCCCAATCAACGCCCCCGGCGACGCGACGTTGTGCGGCACCTTGAACCAGCGCATCAGCATATACGTTAGCCCAGAGTTGAAATACACCTGGATCAGGATCGGTATCGCAATCAACAACACCGCAAACCACCGCGTCGTCAGGTTCTCCGCCTGGAAGGCGAAGATCAGCACCAACGTCAGCAGCAGCGCGCCGATCATCACCGGATGGAACTTGGGCAGGAAGTTCTGTTCGAACCAGTCCTTCCCGTGCGACTTCAACAGCGCCGTCCGCGTTAGCCAACCCGCCGTCAACGGGATGACGATGAACACGACAACTGAGGTAATGAGCACCTTGGCCGGCACGATCACATTGGCCACACCACACAGGAACATCACAATCGGGGCGAACGCCACGAGCATGATCAGGTCGTTTACCGCCACCTGAACCAATGTGTACGCCGGGTCGCCATCGGTGAGGTAGCTCCAGACGAAGACCATCGCCGTGCAAGGCGCCGCCGCCAGAATGATGAGGCCGGCGGTGTATTGCTTGGCCATGTCCGGCCCGATCCAGGCTGCAAAGACGTGCTGCATGAACACCCACGCCAACAGCGCCATGCTAAAAGGCTTGATCAGCCAGTTCACAAACAGCGTGACCAACAGACCCTTTGGTCGCTTGGCGATGCCGCCGACGGCGCTGAAGTCCACTTTCAGCATCATCGGGTAGATCATCAGCCAGAGCAGCACTCCGATGGGCACGTTCACTTGCGACCCTCGTCCGAATTCAAGCTTGCTGAGCGTTGCGGTTGCGCCGGGCAGCAGCTTCCCGAAGGCAACCCCTACGACCATACACACCAACACCCACACGGTCAGGTAGCGTTCGAAGACGGCCAGTCGCTTCGGTTCAGCCACGGGCGCCGCGTTCGCGGTGATTGCATCCGTGCTCATACAAGTCGTCCTTGGGTTGGGTTGTGCCGTTGACTAGCCACAGCAGCCCCCGCGCCGAGGCTGACCACTGCCCGAAGGAGCCCAACCGGCTTTTGCGGCCCTGATGTCCAGGCTCGTGATGTAGTCGCTCGGTTTCGTCCCCGCCGGCAAGTGGGCGACGATCTTCTGATACAGCGGGTCCTGCCAGTCTACCATGCCGTCGATGTAGGCGGACTTCGACTGGGTCACGATGTCCACCAAGCCCGCCTCTTTGGCCATGCGCACCGTCTCTTGCACCAGCACGGCCCCCGCCACACAGCCGATCAGCGCTTCCACACTCTCGGCCACGGCTGCTGGCAGCGGCTTGAGCAGCGCCAGGTCCGACACAGCCACCCGTCCGCCCGGCTTCAGCACCCGGGCGATCTCTCGCCACACTTGCGGCTTGTCGGGCGAGAGGTTGATGACGCAGTTGGAAATGACGACGTCCACGCTCGCATCGGCTACCGGCAGATGCTCGATTTCGCCCAGCCGAAACTCGACGTTCTCCAACCCCGTCCGTTCACGATACGTCCCAAGGTTCTTCCGCGCCTTGCCGAGCATCTCCGGCGTCATGTCCACGCCGATGGCCCGTCCAGTCGGCCCCACCTTCCGGCCGGCGATAAACACGTCGAAACCGCCACCGGCTCCCAGGTCCAGAACGACTTCGCCGGTTTTGAGCGCCGCCAGGACGTTAGGATTCCCGCACGAAAGGCCCATGTTCGCACCCTCGGGCAACGCAGCCAGTTCTTCAGCGCTGTACCCGATATGCTTGGCCAGGTCCTCGGAAGCCACCGGCGTTGAACCGCAGCAGGTCGGCGCCGCTCCGCAGCACGAGCCGCCGCTCACGGCAATCTTCCCGTAGCCTTCGCGGACCTTCTGCCGCACCGATTCCGAGTCATTCACAGTCTTGCTACTCTTCATGGCATGCTCTCTCTCATCAGAATCAATGACCCTGGTACCCGGCTGCCGGTGCAGGACCTGGTCTTCAAGATTGATGCCCGCTGCCCCGACTCTCACGTAGCGTTCGATCGTGTTCGGGATCTGTTCGACACCCCCGAAGCCGTCCTCGCCATCGGCCATCACCGGAACGGACACGGCCTCAACGATCTTCGCGGTGATCGCAACGTTCTCGTCTAAACCAATGTCAATCTCGTGCCTCTTGCAGGCAGCGACCGAGAAGCTGTAGCCGGAGCACTGGACCGCCTTGAACCCGGCCTACTCGATGATCCTCGCGCTCACCGGATCGTAGGCGTCGGGCATCACTAGCGTTTCCTTACCTGTCAGCAGACCCTTCAGTGTCTTGCTCTTGTAGCAGTCGGGATGGGTGTTCACAGCAGCCTCCAGTCCTACTCTAGCGCGGTCAGCGCCTCCGGCAGGGTTTCCACGAATCGCCGGATTTCATCTCGCACTCGCCGATAAACCGCCAGCTTCTCATCCCCATCTGGAAGGTGCTTAACGAGCTTCGGCGGGTCTTCAAAGCCCACATGCACCACCTTCGTCCTCGTGGGGAAGAACGGGCACGTCTCATTCGCGTGCCCGCAGACCGTCACCACATAGTCGAAAACAACCGGACCCAGCTCCGCTGTCGTCTTCGAGTGATGCTTCGAAATGTCCACCCCCGCCTCCGCCATCACCTGGACCGCGTGCGGGTTCATCCCGTGCTTCCCGATCCCGGCCGAGTAGGCCTCCACCAGATCCCCCTTGAGATGCCGCGCCCAGCCTTCAGCCATCTGGCTGCGGCAGGAATTCCCGGTGCACAGAAAGAGCACCTTCATTTTTGGCATTGGCGTCGGCATAGCTCGCTGGGGTCGATCTTCAGAAGGCGCTTGAGCTCTTTGGCGTCGTTTGCAGCCTGCTCATCCTCCCCCAGAGAATCGCAAACCCAGTTCAGGGCTTGGCGAACGGTCCGCGGGGCTTCTTTGCCAGGCAGAGAGTAGAACACCCACCGGCCTTCCTTCCGCGTTTTGACCAGTTGCGCCTGGTAGACGATGGAGAGGTGTTTGGACATCGTCGAGGGTGCCAGCCCAAACAATTCCGTGATCTGGCAGGCGCACAACTCTTGCTCCCGCAGCGCCAGCAGCATGCGGACCCGATTGGCATCCGCGAGCGCCTTGGTGATGTTCATGAACTCGCGCATTGCTGGCATTATTCGCCACATAGCGAACAATGTCAAGCACGAGCGCAAGGTCGCCGCAGACAGTCACCGGGACCGCGGAGCGGGGAGGATCACCGAGTCATTCCAGGGAATGGGATCTTCGAGACATTGCCGACGTTCGCCGACAAAAGGTGCGCCGAGATGCTGCCGCAAGGTGCGGCATGCAGAAAAGGGTCAACATGCTTTTCAACCCCGTGAAGATTGGTTGCTCGGACATTTTGGGTGCACCGAAAGATGGTTGGATTGTCTGTGCGGAACGATTGCACGGACAGCGCCGCGCGGTCCAGTTGGTTTCGGAAGGCCGGCGTGAGCGGCACGCCATGGTCTTCCAGCAAGTCGAGCACGACGTTGTAAAGCCGCTTGGCTTCCTGCCAGACGGGCAATCCCTCGAAGTGTTGATACTTGGCCATCGGGTTTCCTCTCTTTGCCT
This sequence comes from Verrucomicrobiota bacterium, assembly GCA_040766265.1. Taxonomy (GTDB): domain Bacteria; phylum Verrucomicrobiota; class Verrucomicrobiia; order Limisphaerales; family J093; genus MWFF01. Next base: position 47,385 of record JAXGQW010000004.1, on the reverse strand, counting down.
TGGGGCGGTTCCCATCTCAGCCGCTGGGCTGTGTTCACGGGGCCCCGAAACGACGTGCGATGAATGAACTCCGTCGCGAGGTGGTGGCATGATAGGCGGGCCAGCCGCTGCGTCACGTCCCAACTGCGGCCATCCATGCTCGAAGCCGCCAATGCCGGGCCTGAGTCTCGGCTTGTTTCCGGTGCAACCGTCGTTCCGAGCGCCCGAGGGCGGCCGGAGCTGCCCTTGTAGCCGCTCACCCCCGTGGCGGCCGCCGACAGAGACAGGCGGATTCGCGCGAACGTTGTGGGCAGCACTTTGACGGTGTTCGTTTGACGGTGTTCGTTTGCCGGTTGCAATCGGGGGCGCGCGGGGTATGTTCGCGGTGTTAACCAAGTGTTTCCATGAGATCTCTTTGGCTGCTTCGGAAGGGGGCTTCTTCCAGGTGCTGGAATGTTGCCCAGACGCATGCTCATGACCGACCGGGGCCGGTGGTTCCGGGGATGGCTGTTCTGGGGATGCTGGTCGCCGTTCTCCTCGGTGCGCAGGACGTCGCGGGGGCGGATGCTTTTTCCAAACCGGGCGATGCCAACGGAGACGGGCGGGTCGATGAAGCGGACGCGCACCTTATTCTACAGAAGGCGGCTTCAGCGGTTGTTCTTGGGGGTGTCGAGGCCGACGCCGCGGACGTCAACCGCGATGGCAGCGTGGATCCACGGGACGCGATCCTCGCGCTGCAATCCGCCGCGGCGGGGAGCGCGTTCTCGTGGGAAGGGTTCGAGGCTCGGGCGGAGTTGCGCGACGGCCAGGTCGCGATCCAGTTGGTGTTCGCAGGGCCGTCGGCGCGGATCGGCGACAGGGTCGAGGCCCGCTTGCTCGATCTGGCGGGTGGCGTTCGGCAAAGGACAACGGTCAGCCTGGGTGGAAGCGCGGACCGGAGGTTGGGGTCGTTCAGCTTCCCACTGGCTGGCGCGGCCTCGGCAGCCGATCTGGCGTCTTATGTCCTCGATCTCGAAGGAGAACACGGAGAGGACACCGTTCGTGAACGAGTCAGCCTCTACCAACTGGTCTCGCGATTGCGGATGCACATGTTCGGCCCCGAACGGTGGTACGCATCCGCACTCAACCGCGCCAGAATCGCAGTCCAGGAAGGCCCCAGCGGGCGCCCCCTCGAGGGGAGCGTGGTGACGGTGGCGTTGACCAAGCCGGGCGGGGGCGAGGTGTATGCGCAGGTCGAGGGGAGGGCGGATGCCGACGGGGTGGTGGACGCCGCGCTGCGCGTGCCGGGGGGGCTGACTGGGGACGGGGAATTGGTTGTGAGCGTCGATTCGCCTTTGGGGCGTCGGGTGATGGTCCAGAGCGTGGAGATTGTCGAGGGGACGACGACGCTTCTGACGACGGACAAACCGCTGTATCAGCCGGGTCAGACCATTCACATGCGCGCATTGTCCCTCAAGAAGCCTCAGATGGTGCCCGCGGCGGGCGAGGAGATCGTCCTGACTGTCGCGGACTCGAAGGGGAACAAAGTGTTCAAGCAGGCCGGCGTTCTCAACGATTTCGGGGTTGCGTCGGCCGATTTCGCGCTGGCCACGGAGTTGAACCTTGGCCCGTACACAGTGGCGGCGGAGATCCGCGGCAGCAAGACGGAGAAGAAAGTCACTGTCGAGCGCTATGCGCTGCCGAAGTTCAAGGTCGCGTTGCACACCGACCGGGATTTCTATGCGCCCGGCGCGAAGCTGAGCGGCACGGTGGCCGCCGATTACTTCTTCGGCAAGAGCGTCCAGGGCGCCGCGGTGACGATCAAGGCGTCGAAATTCGATGTCGGGTTCGAGCCCTTTGCGGAGGTCTCGGGGCAGACCGATGCCCAGGGCCGGTTCGAGTTCAGCCTCGATCTCCCCTCGCATTTTGTCGGCCAGCCTTTGCAGCAGGGCGAGGCGTTCGCGTTGGTCGAAGTGACGGTCATCGACACCGCCGCGCATCAGGAGTCGATTTCACGCAGCGTCCCAGTGTCGGCGAGCGAGATTGTGATTCATGCGGTTCCCGAGAGCGGACACCTGATTTCCGGCGTCCCGAACCGCATCTACATTCTGACGCTGTATCCGAACAATGCCCCGGCGCAAACGACGTGCACGGCGCTGGTCGGCGGGGAGGTGGTCGACACCGTGACGACCGATGCCGCGGGCATCGGGATCGTCACCGTCACACCGGCCGGACAGTCGGCGCTCACTCTCGATCTGCATGCGGCGGACTCGCAGGGGAACAGCGCGGGTCGCTCGGTGGATCTGGCTTTTGGAGGCGGCGCGGAAGGCCTGCTGATTCGCACGGACCGCGCTCTGTACGCGGTGGGCGACGTGGTCAAGGCGGACATTTATTGCAGCGGCCTGGCCGGATCGGTGTTCGTCGACGTGGTGAAGGAGGGGCAGACCCTCTACAGCCGGAGCCTGTCGCCCGAGGGCGGGCATACTGCGCTGGTGCTGCCGCTGACGGCGGACATGTCGGGCACCCTCTCGCTCTCGGCCTATCGCATCACGGTGGGGGGCGACACGATCCGGGACCGGCGGATCATCTATGTGGATCCGGCCAACGATCTCCGCCTCGATTACGCTCCCGACAAGGACGTCTATCTTCCCGGAGAGGAGGCGGCGATTCGGCTGCAGGTCAGCGGCCAGGACGGTCAGCCCGTGGCGGCGGCCATCGGACTCACCATTGTCGATGAAGCCGTTTTCGCCCTTCAGGAAATGCAGCCGGGCATGGAGAAGGTTTACTTCTACCTCGAAGAGCAATTGCGCCAGCCGCGTTACGAGATCCACGGGTTCACGCCCGAGGAGATCGTCTACGACCCTCTCGGGCCCGATTCGGACACGGCGCGCGAGCGGGCCTTGGGAATGCTCTTCGCCGCGCTCGGGACAGTCCCGCTTGGCACCTTCGAACGGGTGAGCGATGCGGCGGATGGCGAGGCGCTGCGCGAGACCCTGCGCGACGCAGTTTGGGCGGATTTGGACGTGTTGATCGAAGTGCTCGATGAGCAACTGGGCTGGCATGAGCACGATCTCTCGACGGCCTACTTCGAGATTGTGCTCCAGGAGTTGGCAGAAAAAGGGGATCCGGAGTCCGGCGACGCGGTGGCGGATCCCTGGGGAACGCCCTACCGCATCCGGTATGCGGCGGCGACAGGCGAGTACAGTTTCCTCTGCGCCGGCCTCGACAAACGCTGGGACACATCCGACGATCTGACCCTGGTGGCCAGCTATTGGACGGTCCGGTACCCCTGGTGGCGGGAAAACCCCGAGTGGTGGGTGATCGCCAATGGCGGACCCAACGGTCTCGTGCTGTTTGCCCAGGGTTTCGGGTGGCTCGAAGATGGCGTGGGCGGCTGGGGACCGCCCTCCGTCGGCCCCTCTGCCGGCGGAGGTGAGACTCAGCCCTACCTGCGGCAGTACTTCCCTGAAACGCTCTATGCCAATCCGCTCGTCATCACCGGGGCCGACGGCGCCGCCACGGTGAACCTCAAGATGGCCGACTCGATCACGAGTTGGCGAATGACCGGGATGGCATCGAGCGCCGACGGACGGCTCGGCAGCGCCACCGGCGCGTTGCGGGTCTTTCAGGAGTTCTTCGTGGATCTCGATTTGCCGCCCACGCTGACGCGCGGCGACGAGGTGTCCGTGCCGATTGCGATCTACAATTACCTGCCCGAGGGGCAGGCGATCCGGCTGACGCTCGAAGGCGGGAATGGTTTCGAGCTGGTGGATGCGCCGGAACGGACGGTTGTGCTTGGAGCGGACGAAGTGAGCGTGACGTATTTCCGGATCAAGACCGTGCGGGTCGGCCGGTTCACGCTCGAAGTGACTGCTTATGGCAGCACGCGCAGCGATGCCATCGCGCGCGAGGTCGAGGTGATGCCGGATGGCGCCGAGGTCTTGGTGACCCACAGCGGACGCCTGAGCGGGACGATCGATCGAACGATCGCCATTCCGGCAGAGGCGATCGACGGCGCCAGCAAGATTCTCGTGAAGGTCTACCCGGGTCTCTTCAGCCAGGTGGTCGAGGGATTGGACTCGATGCTGCAGATGCCATACGGGTGCTTCGAGCAGACCTCGTCAGTCACCTATCCCAACGTGCTGGTGGTCGAGTACATGAAGAGCACGGGCCAGATCACACCCGAGATTCTCATGAAGGCCGAGGGTTTCATCAGCACGGGTTACCAGCGGTTGCTCAGCTACGAGGTCGAGGGTGGCGGTTTTTCGTGGTTCGGCTATGCGCCGGCGCACAACGTGTTGACCACCTATGGGCTGATGGAGTTCAGCGACATGAGCAAGGTCTGGTACGTGGATCCGGCCGTGATCCGGCGCACCCAGGACTGGCTGGTGGCCGGACAGGAACCTGACGGCTCCTGGATTCCGACCGACGGGGGGATCGCCGAGGGCGCGATCGACCGGTTCCAGAACGACGTTCTGCGCACGAGCGCCTATGTCGTCTGGGGCCTGACCAGTTCCGGTTACAGCGGGGCGGCGGTGGCTTCCGGCACCGCCTACGTCAAGGCCCAGCTCGCCCGCCCGGATTGGCAGCCTGAAACCTATACGCTGGCGCTCTGCGCCCATGCGCTGTTGTGCGACGCCAACGATCCTCTGCTGCCGGGGCTGTTCGAGGAATTCGAGCGCCGCAAGCACGAAGAGAACGACCGCGTCTGGTGGGAAGAAACCGCCGCAACGATGACCTACTCGATGGGGCAGGGGGCGACCGTCGAGTTGACGGCCTTGCTTGCGCAGGCCTACCTCCGATTCGGCGGTTATCCCAATACCACCGCCAAGGCGCTCAACTATCTTGCGTCATCGAAAGACGGACACGGCAACTTCGGATCCACCCAGGCCACTGTCCAGGCGCTCAAGGCCTTTGCGCTCGCTACCGGCGGAGTCACGACACCTCCAGACGCGACCGTCGGGATCGCGATCAACGGCGCCGAGGTCAAGACGCTGCGTCTGACCGAGGCCAACAGCGATGTGCTCTTTCTCTGCGATCTGGGCGAGCAAACCGTCGAAGGCGACAATGCGGTGCGCCTCACGTTCGAGGGCAAGGGCAGCAATCTCTATCAGTTGATCGGGCGTTACTACCTTCCGTGGGAGGGAGTGGACCCGCCGGGCGAAGAACTCCTGTCGATCGACGTCCAGTATGACAAGACGCAACTGACCGCCGCCGATCTGCTGACCTGCACGGTCCGGGTGGCGAACAACCAGCCTGGCAAAGCCAAAATGGTTGTCGTGGATGTGGGGATTCCGCCCGGATTCGAAGTCGTTCGGGACGATTTGGATCAACTGGTGGGCGAGGCGATCCAGAAATACCAGGTGGCCGGTCGCCAGATCATCTTCTACCTCGATGAACTCGATCACGCCGCGCCGGTCAGCCTTGTGTATCGGCTGGCGGCGCAGTACCCCATCCGCGCCAAGACACCGCGATCGGTGGTTTACGAGTATTACAATCCGGACGTGCGTGGGGTGGCGGAGCCGGTCGAAATCGCCGTAACCAATTAGCGTGCTATGAATGCCTCGATTCTCCGAAGATTGTTCCCTGCTCGCGACGGTCGCGGTTGGGCGCACGCAGGGGCCGCCCTGATGCTCGCCGCCTGGGTGGGCCAGGCCGTCACAATCAGCGTCGAAGACGTTTCCGGTGTTCCGGGCGCCCAACTCGTTGCCCGCATCTGGGTCGATCAGGCGTCGGGAATCGCCGGCGGGACCTTTCGCATGAGCGTGCCTGACTTTGCCAGCATCGAGGCCCCGAGCCTTGCATCGGATACCGCCGGCTTCGTGGTCGCTGCCCGGGTGGGCAACCGGCGTCTGGATGTCTCGATGGCCCGCGCCGCGGGCATGCAGGCCGGACAGGCGATCCTGTTCACCGTCCCGATCCGCATTGGGCGCGGCGCGCCTGAAGGCACGTTCGCGATTCTGTGGGAGGAGGCGCGGCTCTTCGACGAGACGACCGCTCCAATCCAGCCGATCGCAATGTCCGGCGCCATCACGGTCCTGCCGCCCCTGCCTGATCTGGATCAGGACGGTCTCCCGGATTCATGGGAAACGGAGCGGTTTGGTCATCTGAACAGCGGGGCCGAAGATGACCCCGACGCTGACGGCGCCTCGAACTACTCGGAGTATCTCGCCGGGACCGATCCAGCTTCTGCCGGCTCCCTCTTTGTCGTGACGGCCCTGGCGGTGCCCGGTCAGAGCGGTGAATCCCTCGTCGCCCTCGATTGGGAAGGTCAACCCGGACGGAACTACGAAGTCTTCTGGAGCCCCGGCCCTCTGGGTCCGGACGCTCTCTGGCTGCCTGTCTATCACCCGGTCTATCGAATCGATGGCAATCGTCATCGGTGGATTGACGACGGGACGCGCACCGGCAGGTTTCCGTTTGTCGACGGGGAGCGTTACTACCAAGTGCGCGTCGAGCTCCCCTGAATCAACGGGACTCGTGACGGGACCGCTCGAGGCGCGGCGTGCCGGGGCAATGTGCGTTCCCAGGCGGCAGCGGCAGTCGACCGCCTCCAACCTCGGCCGACTGGCGCATTCGCGTTCTGCTGTTACCGACCTGTGCATTCTGCGCGTGACAGCCCGGTCGGCATCTGGCAGCGTCGCCCTATGATAGGCGGAGCTGAAGGGCGATTTGGCCCGCGTGCGATTTCCAGGCTCGTGCCAATCCATCGGCACGGTGCGAAGCGCAGTTCATCGAAGACGCAGCGGCGGTCGGTGGCCAGAGCCCGGCGCGCCTGTGTCGACTGTGTCAGCAATTAACCCTCGACTGGCATGATCGCGTTTGTGACAGGACTGGTCTTGCTGGTGGGGGGGTATTTCTTTTACGGACGAGTCGTCGCTGCCACAGTTCGTCCCGATCCCAATCGGTTGACGCCTGCGATCGCGCTTGCCGACGGGGTGGACTACGTGCCGATGCCCACCTGGCGGGTCTACCTGATCCAACTGCTGAACATTGCCGGCTTGGGTCCGGTTTTTGGGCCGATCCTGGGGGCCTTGTGGGGGCCTCAAGTGTTTCTCTGGGTCGTGCTTGGATGCATTTTGGGGGGCGCGGTGCACGATCTGTTGACGGGGACGATGTCGATTCGAAACCGCGGCGCCGGGCTGCCCGACCTGATCGGCCACTACATGGGGAACGCGGCGAGGCAGTTTTCGACCTTCTTCATCCTGCTGCTGATGGTGCTTGTGGGGACCGTGTTTGTGAAGGGGCCGGCGCTTCTGCTGGTCAGCGTGTTGCCGTCCGACACCGTGGGCGGGTGGTTCGGGGAGGGCGCCAAGGAGTGGCTCTCGCAGACTTACCGGGGACATGGGATGTGGTTGTGGATCGTGATGGTGTCGATCTACGTGTATTACCTGGCGGCGACCCTCCTCCCGATCGACAAGATCATCGGACGGTTCTACCCGTTCTTCGCACTGGCGTTGCTTGTGATGGTGGTCGGGCTGGCTATTGCCGTGTTGCGGGGACAGATTGTGATCCCGCCGTTTACTCTCAAGAACCTGCATCCCGAGCAATTGCCGGCCTGGCCTTTGATCTTCATCACAGTCAGTTGCGGCGCGGTCAGCGGTTTTCACGCCACGCAGAGTCCCCTGATGGCCCGGTGTCTTAAGAGCGAGAGGCATCTGCGTCTGGTGTTTTACGGCGCGATGATCGCCGAGGGTTTGATCGCGCTGGTCTGGGCGTCGGTCGCGCAGGGCTTCTACGGCAGCCACGAGGACCTGGCCGCGGTTCTTCTCAAGCCCGGCGGGGGCGGACCGGGCGCGGTTGTGCATGACGCCTGCATTGCGACCATGGGGGTTTTCGGCGGCGTGCTGGCGATACTGGGCGTGGTCGTGTTGCCCATCACGTCCGGCGACACGGCCTTCCGGGTCAGCCGCTTGATCCTGGCCGATTACTTCCACGTGCCCCAGGTGCGCATTCTCAACCGCTATCTGCTGATCACGCCTCTGTTTGTGATTTCCTTCGCCTTGAACTTCGTCGATTTCAGCGTGATCTGGCGTTACTTTGGCTGGGCCAATCAGGCCCTGGCGGCCGTTGCCTTGTGGGGCGGAACCATCTTCCTGGCAAGGCGCAGGACTCGATGGTGGCTGGCCTTCGTGCCCGCCGTGTTCATGACCGTGGTGACGGCCACTTACATTCTGGTCGAGGACGTCGGGTTTCGTCTGAACCCGACATTGGGCACTTCGCTTGGGCTGCTCATCGGAACCGCCGCGGCGGCATGGTTTCTGGTGAGATTGCCGAAGCTGCCGACCGAGCCGGATGAACCGGCGTTAACGGCTCAGCCGACGGCTGCCGAACGGTCGACGGATTCGCTTGCCTGCTAGCCCGCATGTTTCACACTCCGCCTGTGCACATGGCGACGAGACATCGCGAAGTCTAATGAAATACCCGGGCTCACCCGAAACACGTTGAGAAGCACTTTCGTTGCTAGTCCACTCATTCAATACATCACCAAGACTCAAATCCAATGAAAACATCACTCATCATCGGGACTGGATGTGCCATCCTCATGGCCCTGGGGGCTCAGGAAATCGTCGGCACTTTGCACGCGCAAGGGAACGCCAAGACGCCGCCGAAACTGGCGCCGGCAACGATCGAGCGGATCGAAGCAGCCGCCCCCGCGGAGGCTGTGGCCAAGCCCCGGGCAGCGCGGCGAATCCTGGTGTTCTGGCGATGCGAAGGTTTTTTCCACGGCGATGGCATTGCCGGCGGCAATCATGCTCTGGCCCACATGGGGCGCCGCACGGGCGCGTACACGGCCGATTTCAGCGATGACTACAGCGTGTTCGATCCGGATCAGTTGGCGAAGTACGACGCGATTGTCCTGAACAACACGACGCAACTGAAGTTTCCGGATGCCGTCAAGAAGCAGGCCCTGCTCGATTTCGTCCAAAAGGGCAAGGGAATTGTCGGCATCCATGCCGCGACGGATTGCTTCTACGATTGGCCGGAGGCCGCGGCGATGCTCGGCGGTCTCTTTGACGGACACCCCTGGGGAGCCGGCGGCACATGGGCGTTCAAGATCGAGGAGCCGACGCACACTCTGAATCGGGCCTGGGGCGGCAAAGGATTCAAGCTGCAAGACGAGATCTACCAATTCAAGGCGCCCTACACCCGCGCCGATCGCCGCGTGCTCGTGAGTCTGGATCTCTCGGATCCAACCACAGCCGCTGTGAAAAACGGCGTCAAACGGACCGATGGCGATTTCGCCGTCGCCTGGATCAAGAAACACGGCCAGGGACGGGTCTTCTATTGCAGTCTCGGACACGCTGCCAACGTGTTTCAGGATGCCGGCGTTCTCCGCTTTTGTCTGGACGGCATCCAGTATGCGCTGGGCGACCTGGAAGCGGATGCGAGTCCGCGCTAGCCTGAATTTGTCACCAGGTTTCGTGCAATGCGAAGCAGATGTCATCTGGAGAGGCAGCCATGCGCGCTAGAAAAGCAAAACCGCGCCCGAGTGGACAGCGGGAATCGGACAACAGAGTGTGACCGCACCCGCAAGGTTTGGGAAACGCTCCGAACCTCATTCTCCCCCATCCGGGCGCGGTTTTGCCAGAGCTCGGATTTCAGGGCCTCGTTCCCGGTGGTGAGAAATCCGAGCTAGCGAGACCGCTCGTCCAGAATCACCTCCGCCGCAAGGCGGACCGCTGTCTTGACGACGCGGCCGCAGACCTCGACGGGCCCTGGGCGGGCAGCCTGGAACTCAGCCAGTTGCACTGGATCGGCGAGATCGTAGCGTTTCCCGAATAACCGTTCGAGCAACACACCGCACTGGGTGCTGCCCATCGCCTGTTCGAACCGGGCGCAGAAGGCGCGAGCGGGCCCAAGCGAAGCGCGCCAGGCGCCCCAATCATCGATCCGATCCCGCCCAAAAACCAAGCCCAACGCCATCAGGGCGCCGATGACCGCGCCGCACGTCTCGCCGCGCTCGGCAATTCCGGGCAACGGAGTGAGGGCTTTCACGACGGTGCCGCCCTCCAGACCGAACCCTTCCTGCAGCGACACGAACGTCGCCTGGGCGCAGTGATGGCAGCGGCGCATCGTCGTGTCAGCAGTCACGTCGAGAAAGTCCAGAAAGCCAGCCCGAGGCAAGACATCCGCGGGGGGACGCGGATTGGTCGAGGAGGCGTTGGATGCCTGCGCTGGTGGCGGCGGGGCGGTCTCTTCGGCGCAAGAGGCGAGTGCGATGGCGCCGGCCGAGCCGGCCGTGATGCGAACGAAGTCGCGACGAGTGCGTGCTGAGGGCATATGTCGAGGCAGTCGTGCTGCCAGCATGTGTCGCCTATCATCAGGCTGTGAGTCAAGCCAGCAGGAGGGGCCAGCGGGAGGGGCGGCATTTCAGCCGGGCATCGATCATGCCAATCGAGCTGCCAGGACACCGCGCACATCGCCCGCCCTAGGTGCGGTGAGCATTCTATCCCGGAAATCTCACCAGTGGGGCGGTCGCGGCATTCCTGACGGTCCGTGGGTGAGATCTCCGGGTCGATGAAACCCGCGCCCAGCAAGGAGAATCGGCTCATCGGTTCAGCAACGCCGGAACGCGCCCCAACCGCTTGGGTGACGCGGGCACGCGGACACAGTGTGGTCGAGATTGGGTCCATCGGTTTGGGCCGCGGATTTCTGATGAGCCCGCATTTCAGGCGAAATGTGACGGTGACCGGTCAGATGACATCAAAAGCTGGTGAGAAATGCGGGCTATCGCGGTGTGGACACGCCGTGTTGCGTTGGGCGTCGCATTCTGCAACGCTTGCCTGTGCGCGCGGTTGCAGCCTGCTTGGATTCAGAATCCGCTCGCGGATAAAACCGTGCCAAAACGGCGCATTTGCTCGTTTTGCGCGATTGATTCGCGGTTCGGGACTGGCTGGCACAGTCCGTGCATCATCAGGACTCGATCGAACGACCGTGCGGGGTCGCATAGACGAGCGGGATGTGTCTCTGCGGGGAGAGGGTGAGAGCAGGCGATGCAGACAACACTCATGAGATTTGTGAACCAGACAGGCACGAGAGGCGATCATCGCTCTGGCGGGGCGTTCACGCTGATCGAGCTGCTGGTCGTGATCGCCATCATAGCCATCCTCGCGGGGCTGCTCTTGCCGGCGCTCGGGCGGGCCAAGGCTAAAGCGCAGCGCATTCACTGCCTGAGCAACCTGAGACAGGTGTCGCTGGGGCTTCAGTTGTGGTCGCACGATCGGGAGGGGAAGTTCCCTTGGATGGTTGGGACGGACGAAGGAGGCACGCGGGATCTGCCGATCGAAGCCGCCTATCAGTTCCTGCCGCTCTCAGGGTTGATCGAGTCGCCCAAGATGTTGACTTGCCCAAGCGACAAGGCCGTCCGGGGCAAGACGAGCTGGGACGAGTTCACCACCAATGCACTCGAGAGCCTTTCCTATTTCGCGGGCGTCTGTGCGAACGGGCAGACTCCGGACTCGCTGCTGGTCGGGGACCGGAATCTCGGAGGCCTTTCCCCGCTGAGCGAATGCACAAACGCGCCGGGCATGGTGGCCGGAGGCATTCGGGGTTCGACCTATTGGGGCAGGGAGATTGCGATACACGGCATGATGGGCAATGTGGGCCTGGCCGACGGCAGCGCGCATTTGACGACCACGCGTGCACTCCAGACGTTGGCGTCAAGCGGCAGCCCGCGAATCTGCACCCAGAACCATGTCCTCCTGCCCTGCCCGGAGTGTTCCGAGTAGCGGCACGGCTTCAACGCAGTCGGTCGGACACAACCCGAAGTGGCGGGCAAAGACCCGGATCGAGTCAAAGGCGGCAACTCCCGCGATCGACTCAAACTTGCGATCCGGGCTGGGGAAGGCAGCGGCCATTCGGGATTACTGGCCAACGACGGCGGTCGAGCAAGCGCTGAACCACTGGTAATCGCGCAGTTGGGTCGTGAAGAAGTTGAAGGAGTTGTAGGTGCGCCGGATCGGTTCGAGAGTCGTGCGGTCGAGCCATCTCTTGACCTCCGCATGGCCGTCCGCGAACGCGAACCCGCACGCCCCATTGTGATAGCTGGCGGGCAGATCGCGCCAGTAAGCCCGCCCGTTCGTGTACATGCGGACAGCCAGCCAGCCGTCGTTGATCCCGTCCGGGTGCTCGTCCACCATCACCCAGGCCATCGCAGGACCTGGAGAGACAATGTCGGTCATGCGGTGAAACGAGTAGTAGTGTTTGCCGTCTCCCCGGTTGTCTTCGTTGGATCCCGCCACGAGGGGAAGCGAGGGATTGCCCTCCATCCAACTGTTCATCGAGTAACTCCGAACCCGCTGGTGAATGCGATTGCCGATCTTGACGTACGATTTGTCCGCCGGGCATTTGTAGATCCCGGGCGAGGATGTGTACGGAGCCAGATACGATTGTTTGGGATCCATCAGGAGCGCTGTGTTGGTGTTGTCCGGATCCGAGCTGTAATCAAGGGCACCGGATACCCACCAGCGGCTGGGCACGATGAAACCGTTGAAGTCGTCGGCGTACATGGCCCAGGCGAGCTGAAGCTGCTTGCCGTTGCTGATGCACCCTGCGCCCTGCGCCTTGGCCTTGGCCTTCGAGAGCGCCGGCAAAAGCATGCCCGCCAGAATCGCAATGATCGCAATCACGACCAGCAGTTCGATGAGGGTAAAACCCGCGCGGGAGACGTTGCGTGAGATGTCGGGTATCCTTCGCATACGGTTCGAAACATTGAGTGCCACCCGCCGAAGTGTCAAGCGGACTCGACAGCCGGCCAGCAAATGTGCCCATGAACCTCCCCCCTCTTCCGAAAGGCCGGTCCTTCTCGGAGTGCCGCACCCCGAGAGGCCCTTATGGGTGACATGACTGTGATTGACTCGAGACAGGCGTCTCTCGCGCGGCCGCGGGATCGCCCCTCGATAACAGTTCCTGCGAGATCAGCAGGTGTGACAAGCCGATTCCTGGCGTTGTCGCGCGCGCCGACGCCACAGAATAATCGTTCCAGCCGCCATCCCGCCAAGCACAACCGAGGCTGCGAGAACCGGCAAGGATAAGGAGAAAAGGCTGCCCAGAACAGCCCCGCCCAGTTCCGCCGAGGCCACCAACGGGTTCCCGAGGCCCGCAGTCGCCATTGTCGAAGTCCCGCGCAGCAGTGAGGTCGTGCCTTGGACAACACCCGCTGTGCCCCCTCCTGCGATCAAAGCCAGTCCCCACTGGAGCAGCGGGTTGAGTTGGTCCAACTGAGAGGCGGTGATCAGCGTTCCCGCCAGAACTGCTGCCGGCCCGCTGAGCGAGTCGAGACAATTGTCCAGCCACGGCACGAAATAGGCCGTGACCTCGATGAACGTGGCCACGATGAGAGCCACCATCGCCGGCGGGGATGCCACCCATTGAAAGCTGGCAGCCAGAGGAATCCAGCCCAAATGCGACGCGACGCTCAGACTGAGCAGTGGCAGGAACACGCGCAATCCGCACGCTGCGCTCAGGCCGATGCCCAGACAAAGCCCCATCATGGTATCGAGTGTCGTCATACCATCTTCTCAGACACCCTGGGCGCGCCAAAGTTTCAACGAAAGCGATCGTGAGATCCCAGCCAGACTCAGACTCACGGCGCAGATCGTGAATGCCAAGGCGCTTGGGGTTCGGGATGTCCACTCCGTCCAGGGCCAGGGGAACCGGAACATCGCGAAGTTCAGACTGAACAAGAGCCAGGTCATGCCCAGCAGGGTGTATCGCGTGAATGCCTGTGCGCCGTCCGGACTCTCCGCCCGGCGCGCAAACAACAGGGCGGCCGCGCCAGTCAACGTCAGCGGAATCCCCAGGCAAAAGACCCACCCCGCCACCGAGGAGAGGTCCTGTGATCGAAGGGTGAGCTGCATGAGGGTTTTGGCCGCTATCGGCAGTGTCACCAGGGGCAGTGACACCAGATACGGCCAATAGCGCCCGGCGGCAATCGCAAGAATCGGGATGATCGCCGTCGGGATTGCGATATCGAGCAGCCCTTCGAGAGGCGTCGTCGCGAGGAACTGCCAGCTCAAGACCAAAGCGACGTGGATGCAAAGCAGGGCCCCTTCAAGCCAGGGTGAGAGGCTGGCCGACACCTCCTTTCGAGCCAGGAACACAAGCCCGCGGTTCAGTGCCAGACCCGCCGCCAAGACCGCCCCCCAGATTGCGCCGAAGACGATTTCCATGGCATTCCACCAGTTGATCAGCGGGTCGATCGCACCCCACCATTCGCCGCCGAACAGAGGGGCGTTCCAAGCGCGGAAAGCCTGGATGCCCTGGCCCAGGCTGAAGCCGAGTCCGCCTCCCAGCATGCCCCAGAGCGCCAGGCGCCAAGCCAGGCGATCCCCACGGACGTGGCGTACATACACAAGAAGCCCGATGAGGGAAAAGAGCAGCCCGCCCCAACGTTCACGCCGCGGTTCGAGGTCCGCCGCGGGCTGCCAGCGCCAGTCCGCCGAGAAATAGAGGCGCGGCAAGACCCGGCGCGCCGGGTCGAACGGTTCGTTGAGCAACCACATGCCGGCCAGGTAGAGCACCAGCATTCCGCCGAGCAATCCCGCCCAATCCCGCGGCTTGTAGGTCTCTCGACCCAAGGCCATGCCCAGAAAGGCCCCGACAAACCCGATCCAGATCCCGCCCTTGATGAAGAGGCCAAGCAAGCCCCAGCGAAGCGCCGCCCAGTTCCCGATCAGCGGGGCGTCCTGGGTCAAGCCAACAGTCTGGCCGTAGGTCATCGAACCGCCAAACGAAACAGCAATCGTGGCAAATGCCACGGCTCGCGCCGCAGTCAACGAGGTCCCTGCAGGACAGAAGAAGCGCACCAGGACAAGACTGACCAGAAGGCCTGCAATCATTGCCCCCGTCTCGTGGCCGTATTGGCCACGAATTCCCCAGCCCATTCCCCCCGCCATCGCGCTCAGGAGCAGCACCAGCCAGAGCGGCGAACGAGGCGAGCCCTGCAGGGGACTAAGCGAATTCTCACTCATTGTTCGATCGAACCCCGACACTCTCAATCCGTGATTGTCCGCTTTCGGAGCGACGACCTCTGCGAGTCCCAAGATCGAGACAGCCTCAGTTGCCGATCAGCGCCCTTCTCGCAGCAGCGGGATGGTTCCCCTGAGACGGCTCCGTGGGTTTGGAATTTCACGGTTGCCAGAGTCGGTAGAAACGCCTGGGTCCGGAGATCGAGTTGGTCTGCCGGACAACGGCGCCGTCATTGGTGGGGATGGCTTCGACGACGGTCCAGAGCGTGTTGGTCGAACGGAGGAGGGTGGTCGTCTGGACAACCCAGCCGGCCCATGGGGCAGGCCACTGTGCCACCATTCGATTGGGCGGCACGCGGGTCAACTCGATCCGGGGCGGGGGGAGTGGCGGCGGGCCGCCGGCGAGGGTTTCATAGACCACTGCAGCCATCACGGCCATCCCTCGCGAATTCGGGTGCACGGTGTCGGGAAACCAATCCGCATGTCCAGCCAGGCGCACATGCAAATCGATCAGCCCCAGTCCGAGCCGGGCGGCCAGGTCGCGTACCGCGGGGGCTATCTCTCCCGCGACGGTGTCCGGTTTGATGTTGTAGGCGCCGGCCCCATACACCGGGCAGGGCGTGCAGACGATGATCCGAGGCGCATTCGGGAGAATCCGGTAACTCGACACGAAGTCTTCGTAATCCGCAACGAAGTTCGTTCCGTGCCGCCAGTTGTAGGGTTTCGAGTCGTTCGTCCCGAGCTGGATGATGACGATGTCGGGAGACCATTCGCGGCTTTGGCTGAAGAGAGCCTCGTTCCAGTATGGGTAATCGCCCTTCCTCAACAAGGTGCGCCCGCTGATGCCGTAATTGCGAACCACGCAGATCGTCCCGAGCAGGCGCTGAAGTCTGGCCGGGTAGCTCTCCGTTGCGGGATTGGATAAACCCGAACCGAACGTGATGCTGTCGCCGATGCAGGCGATCTTCAGAGGCGCGCCCCAGACCAGCGAGGCAGCGGCGAATGCAAATCCCAATACGACGAGATGAGGACGGGACATCGGTGGGAGAGTAACCCGCCCGGCACCGTTCGGTCAAACGCGCTGGCTTGAAACCAGCGATTCCCGCTTTGATCACGTTTAAAGCGCCGGGCCCAACATCCAGATCACAGCCATCGCCCTCGTGCCTCAATGAACACACAGCCCATCATCGCAACTTCCCCAGGCCGGACACCGACGGCATCGGGTGTTCCTTGAGAAACGCCACAGCCGCGCGATCGTCCCTCCGAGATCAGTCCGTGTTCGCCCTCACCCCACGACATTGACCTGCAAATCCCGCATCGTCGCCAACTCCCCCAACGCTCCCAAGCCCCGCAGCGGACGCGCCCCATCCCGCCGCCTCACCCCAAACCGGTCCCGAAACTCCCGGAACACCTCGTTCACATAGTTCCTGGACCCCAGCACCACCCCGTCGCTGAAATACCTCACCCGCAACCGCAACACCTGGCCCAGCTTCAACTCCCCTTCCTCTTCAACTCACGTCTGATCTCCTCCGCATCCAGCACCACCTTCCCCGCACTCCCCGCACTCCCGCTGGTCACCAACAACACCTGCCGATACTCCCGCCCAACCCTCTCCCAATCCCCCCACCCGTAGATGCTCCCCAATCCCTTGCGCGCCAACCCATTGCCCCCCACCGCCTCCGCGTACCCGCACCACCGGTACTCCTTGGGATCCTTCACCAACCCGGCCCGCACCCCATTCAGATCCACGTACGCCGCCACCGCCTGCACCGCACTGGGTTGATCCTCCACCACCACGCTCTTGAACCGCTCCGCCCACAGCGTCCCGTACCGGTTCTGTTGCCGGTTGTACCACTTGCTGAACCGCTGCTTGAGCTCCTTCATGAACCCCGACACATCCCCCATCCGCCCCCGCAATCCCTCCCGCAGATCCTCGGGCAGCGCCCCCTGCTTCTCGAACGCCTTGCGCAGCGTCTGCACGTAGAGGCTCTTCTTGCCGTAGAACTTGAGCGCTCGCTCCACCAGTTGCGCGTCAGTCGCACTGACCTCCGCCCCAATGCGCACCAGCAGGTGGATATGGTTGGCCATCAGGCAGTAGGTGATCACCTCCACCCCGCTGAAGGCCGCCTGCTGCCAGAGCATCTCCCGCAGCTTCTCCTTCTCCAGCGGCCCCAAAGCCTCTGCCCGCCCACCACGCGCGAGATGCAGTGATACACCGCCCCGCGCCCGCTGATCTTGATCCGTGCCATCCGCATACACTCCCTCTCTTCAACTCACTCCATTACACTCATCACACCTCACTCCATCACCTCAACATTGCCGCGGACACAGGTACGCCAACACCAAAGAGATGTCAACAATTAGGAACCTGTCACTCATTATTTGTTCATGTGCAATGTGTTGCGAGGGGATCATGTGCGGGCTGGCGGCTTGGACCGAGCGCTTAGGGATCTGCTTCGGTTGTCTGCGAATGTGAGCGCTGTCATGCCACTCAATCTGAACTGTCGATCTGAACCGTTGGTCTCAACTGTCGGTCTTGCAGAATCCGGCCAGCGCTCTAATCTGTCGCCCGCGTGGGCCAGACCCTCATCACGGAGATTCTCGTCTGCATCATCGCCGCCTGGGTGTTGGCGGTCGTCTTCAACGCGCTGAAGCAGCCGGTCCTGCTCGCTTATCTGGCTGCGGGCTTCGCTCTTGGGCCGCACGGATTCTCGGTGGTGACGGACCATGAGGCGATGGACGTGGTGTCGAGTCTCGGGTTGATGCTTCTGCTCTTCATGATCGGTCTCGAGATCGATCTGAAGAAGATCGTGAGCGCGGGGCGAGACATCACGCGGACGGGGGTGGTGCAGATTCTCGGGTCCTGTGGGCTGGCGATGGTCTTCTGCGTGGTCATTGGACCCGCGACGGGCTGGCTCGAGGGGCTTTACCTGGGGGTTGCGATTGCCCTGAGCAGCACCGTGATTATCGTCAAGATCCTGCACGACAAGCGGGAATTGGAGACGTGGGCGGGGCGGCTGACGCTGGGCGTCCTGGTGCTGCAAGACCTCTTCGCCATTCTGTTCCTGGCGATCCAGCCGGACCTAAGGCATCCCACCCTTGCGCTGGTGGCCCTTTCGTTTGGCCGGGTTGGGTTGTTGATGGTGGTCGCGTTCCTGGTCAGCCGGCACGTCCTGCCCGCGGTGTTCCGGTCTGTGGCGTTGTTGCCGGAGTTGGTTCTGGTGGGGGCGTTGGCGTGGTGTTTCGCCCTGGCCAGCCTGGCCCACGGGCTGGGATTGTCCCGCGAGATGGGCGCTTTGGCGGCAGGCGTGGCCCTTTCAACATTTCCGTACACCATCGACGTCGCGGCGAAACTGACCGGCATCCGCGACTTCTTTGTGACGCTTTTCTTTGTGACGCTGGGGATGGGATTTCCGCGGGCCACCGGGCTCGATCTGGCTTGGGCCGTGGTGCTCAGCAGTCTGGTTGTGATCACCCGACTGGTGACCGTGTTTGTGCCGCTCTACGCCGCGAGGGCGGGACATCGGGGCGCGCTGCTGCCTGCCATCAGCCTCGCCCAGATGAGCGAATTGTCCCTGGTGCTGCTGTCGCTGGGACATGCCGCGGGCGATGTTTCGGAGTCGGTGCTGGCGCGTGCCGGTTTTGCCTTCGTGCTGACGGGCGTGCTGTCCACGTACGGGATTTTCCAGACCGAGGCGATTGTGCGCGCGGTCGGCCCGTGGCTGAGCCGCCTCGGCTTGAGCGATCTCAAGAGAGCGGCGGACATCTCCTCGCGCGAAGGCCGCGCGCCCGCGATTTTCCTGCTGGGGTTTTCGTGGACGGCGAGTTCGTTGCTCGATCGCATCCGGCGTGAGCGGCCCACGCTGATCGAGAACCTGCGGGTGGTCGACTTCAACCCGCTCGTGTATCAGCGGCTTCATCGGATGGGCGTCTCCGTTGTCTACGGGGATATCACCCAGCCGGAAGTGCTCCATCATGCCGGCGCCCAGCACGCCCGGGTGCTGATCTGCTCCGTCCCCAACACGCTGCTCAAAGGATCGGACAACCTGGCTTTGACACGGCGCCTCCGGAAGCTCAATCCGACGGCTCAGATCATCATGAACGCCGAGAGACTGGCTGACATTCCGGCGCTCTATGAAGCGGGTGCCCACTACGTGACGGCGCCCCGCCTGCTTGAAGCCGGCGAGATTCTCGATGCGATGGAGGCGGCCGAGAACGGATTGCTTGCCGAGAGGCGAAACCAGCAGGCGGAGATTCTGCGCGATCGTGGCGAGATCCTGGCTTGATTTATCCCGAATCCGCGCGGCGCGCGGGCAAGTGCGGGCGCAGGCAGGCGGGCGGTTGGCAGGCGGGCGGTTGGCAGGCACTCTTCAAGGCCTCGATCGCCTTCGCGCCTGGCTTCGAGGTTGTCGAAGCGTCCCGCTGCTCGGTCTGCCGGCCGGCTTGATATGCGCGCCGCACACGGTTCATGTCTGGCCGCCTGGAAACGAATTGCTGTCGCCGCGGTTCCCCGACTTGACCGCAAGGCGGTCGAGAGTTCAGAATCCGCAATCAATCATGCGTTCGCGACTTCCTATCTCAGCCGTCGTGGTTGCCTTCTGGATCATATCTCCGGCCCTGGGGGCCGAGTTCACCAGCCCCGGCGGCGGGTTGAGCGCCCGGATCGAGCCGGACTCCGAGGGGCGTCTGGTCTGGTCGTTGCGCCGCGGTGAAGCGATTCTGATCGAGCCATCGAGGCTGGGCATATCGGTCAATGGAACGGATTTGGGTGTCGGGGTGACGCTGGGCGGGGTGAGCATCCGGGAGATCGACGAACGGTATGCCTGGCGCGGGGTGAAGGCTCACGCGACCAACCGGTGTCGCATCCACGCGTTGGCCGTGCGGCACGCGGCTTCGGGCCTGGAGTGGCAGCTCGAAGCGCGGCTGTTCGACGATGGGTTTGCCTGCCGTTACCGGGTGCCTGGACAGGGCGCGCGGAAGGTGAACGGGGAGGCGTCGAGTTGGACTTTGCCGGAGGATTCGGAGGTGTGGTATCAGACAAACACGGGCGATTACGAGGGCGTTTACCAGCGGCGTCGTCCGGCCCTGATCCCGCTCGAACAGCGGACCGCGCGCGGGACCAATGCCGTCCACCTGGGGCCGCCGATCACAGTCGAACTGGCGCGGGGCGGCTGCCTGCTGGTGACGGAGGCGAACCTGTTCGGGTACAGCGGCATGACGCTGCGTCCGAGCGGCACGGGCCGGATTCAGGCCGCTTTCGAGGACGATCCGGGCGGCTTCGAGGTCGAGGGGGAGATCCTCTCGCCGTGGCGCGTGACGGTGGCCGTGCCGGACCTGCAAAGCCTGGTCAACACCGACGTGATCCACAATCTCTGCGAGCCGCCGGACCCGCGCCTCTTTCCGGACGGAACGAAGACGGAGTGGATCGAGCCCGGGCGCGCCCTGATCACGTGGTGCGTGTTTGGGAATGACGGTGCGCAGTGGCATTTGCAGAAGTGGTTTGTGGATCAATGCGCCGCGCTTCGCTGCGAGCATCTGTTGGTGGATGCCGGGTGGCGGAGCGAGCGGTGGGGATGGCTGGCCGGCGGGGGCGACCTCTGGGCGCGCCTTCAGGAACTGTGCGAGTACGGGGCGCGCAAAGGGGTGGGGATTGTCTTGTGGCACGCCTTTCCGGAAGGGCGCGAGGACAGTCCAGGCCTGACCCGGCCGGAGGCGCGCCGGGAACTGTTTGGCCGCTGCCGGGAGGCGGGCGTCAAAGGCGTCAAAATTGACTTCTTCAATTCCGAGCGCAAAGAGATCATCGAGGCCTACGAAGATCTCACCCGGCTCGCCGCCGAGCATCGGCTGATGATCAACTTTCATGGGGCCAACAAGCCGACGGGCGAGGTGCGGACCTGGCCAAACGAGATCACGCGGGAGGGGATTCGCGAACAGGAGTATGTGCTTTGGGACAAGCTGCCGCTCGAGCACTACGCTGCGCTGCCGTTCACCCGGATGGTGGTCGGGCACTCCGATTTTCTCCCGACGTATGTTCGGGCCAAGTACCTGAAGAACACGACAGCCGCGCTTCAGATGGCCACGGCCATCATTGCGACCTCGTCGTTTCTCTGCTGGCCCGACCACCCGGACGATTACCTGGCGAGCCCGTTTCTCGGGTTGATCCAGGCGCTCCCGGTGGTTTGGGATGAGACGATTGTGCTGCCCGGCTCGCGCATCGGGCGGCTGGCGGCCTTTGCCCGGCGCGCCGGCGATGCGTGGTATGTGGGCGTGCTGAATGGGACCGATCAGCGTGTCGAGTGGGAAGCCCCAGCCGATTTTCTCGGTGCGACCGAGTTCCTGGCCACGCTCTATCGCGACGGCGCACCCCATCCGACGGGGGTAGCGGTTGTGACCGGGCACCCCGTGCGGCGCGGGGATGTCCTGCGCGCGGAGTTGGCTCCGGGCGGCGGGTTTGTGGCCTGGCTCAGACCCAAGCCGTGATCTACAGCAGGCCGGTCGTCTCGTCGAATCCGGACAGCACGTTGAAGCACTGCACAGCCTGGCCGCTGGCGCCCTTGACCACATTGTCCACCGCGCTCATGACGATGAGGCGTCCGGTGCGGGGATCGACGCGCCAGGCGATTTCGACCACGTTGGTTCCGACCACATTCTTGGTGTCGGGCAGGGCGTTGCCTTGGAGCAGTCGGACAAACGGCTGGTCCGGGTAGGCGGCCCGGTAACAGGCGGCCACCTTGTCCGCAAACGCGGCGGCCTGGTCTGCACCCTGCACGTGCTCGGACGGTGTGAAGTAGAGAGTTGTGAGGATGCCGCGGCTGACGGGAATGAGGTGAGGCGTGAACTGGATGACGACCGGGGCGCCCGCGGCGGCGGAGAGTTCCTGTTCGATTTCGGAGAGGTGGCGGTGTTTGGGGACCGCATAGGGCCGCATGCTCTCGTTGCACTCGACGAACAGGTAATCGATCTCGGCCTTGCGGCCCGCGCCGCTCACCCCGCTGAGCGAATCGGCGATCACCCCGGACGCTTTCACCAACTGCTGGCGGAGGAGCGGGATGGACGGCAGCAGGATGCTGGTCGGATAGCATCCCGGAGACGCGACCAGGGCGGCGCCGCGGAGCGTGTCGCGATAGACCTCGACCAACCCGTACACAGCGCTGGCGAGGAGGTCCGGCGCCGGGTGATCATGGGCGTAGAACTCGCGGTAGACATTTGGGCTTCGCAGCCGGAAGTCGGCGCTCAGATCGATCACCTGGCATCCGCGTTGCAGGAGGGGCACGGCGAACTCGGCGGCCACGCCGTGCGGCAGGGCGAGGAACACGACCTGCGCCTGGGTGGCGAGGAGATCGACGTTCGGCTCGCTGAACCGGAGCGCGCGGGCGCCCGGGTGGCTGGCGAACTTGGGAAAGACCTGGGCTACGGTCCGGCCGGCGTACTGCCGGGATGTGACGGCTGTCAATTCGGCGCGCGGATGCCCGAGCAACAACCGCACCAGCTCCTCGCCCGAGTAGCCTGATGCCCCGACAATTGCGACCCGAACGCGGGCGGACATGCCGCCGGCGGGGGGGCGCGAAGTTCCATCCGTATTATGCACCGATCCGTTCATAGGGAGTTCAACCGGGCCGCCTCTGTTTACGGCGCCCACGCAGCGACCTTGACCAAGGGGCCGCGGGAATGCAAGCGCGGTCCAGGGCGCGGCGAAAAACAGCCTTGGACAAGCGTCTGGAGAGGTCTAGACTGGCGGGCGGCATGAGTAAGAACTTCTCGATCACGGCCGTGCTGGTCGCGCTGCTGTTGCTCGTCACGGCCTTGTTTGGGGCGTTTGCCCTGACGCACGCCCGTGTCGATGCCTCCGTGCGTGCCTTTTACGGTTACGAGCGCGCTCTGGAGACGCAGATTGTGATGGTGACGCGAAACCGGGCTGTTTTCCAGGCGATGGTCAACGATGCCAGGGAATACGCCAAGAAGAGCCCGGCGATGGCTTCCCTCCTGCAGCAGTACGCGCCGTCCCTGGAACAGCTCGAGTTGCAGAACAAACCCAGCACGCCGGCGGCGCCCAGCGCGTCCGGTCGCTAGCCTATGACTCCCATCGATCCGTCCACGCCGTCCGCACCCGGCTCGAATTCGCTGTCCGAGGCCGATTTCATCGAATTGGTGAAGAGCGTGCGGTCCCTGCGCGTTCTGTTCAATCTGGCTCTTGCGATCCTGCTCCTGTTCCTTGTGACGTTGAACGCCTTCATGCTCTGGCAAATTCGGGCGACCCGGATCCAGGCGTCGAGGCTGACTCCGGCCGTGCGCGAGATGGAGAGGGTCGTTGGAGAGTACGAGACCAACAGCGTTCCGATCATGCAGCAGTTCACGGTCGAATTGAGGCGCTTTGCCGAGAGGAACCCGGATTTCGCGCCGATTCTCAACCGCTACGCCGGGGCCGTCCCCAGCGGCCGGCCCACCAATGCCCCGCCTCAGGCGCCGGTTGCCAACCCCGCTCCCAACAAGTAACACAGTCCTTCCGCACCATGTTCGAAGCCATCCAGGTCTCCCTCGCCGCCGCCGCAGCCAAACTCGCCCATCTGCGGAGGTTTCTTTGACGTCCCAACCCGACAGAAGCGATTGGACGAGCTTGATGCGACGATGTCCAGAGAGACATTCTGGAACAATCGCGAACAGGCGCAGCAACTGATCGACGAAGCCAACTCGATCCGCAGCCGGCTCGGCCCGCTTTTCGAAGCCGAGAAACAGCTCGACGACCTGCGGGTGATGGTCGAGTTGGGTCAGGCTGAGCCCGAAGCTGCGCAGGCCCCTCTGGACGCCGAACTCGGACGCGAGGCGGCGCAGTTTGTCGATCGTCTGGAGGCGATGGAAATCCGCGTCCTTCTGAGCGGGCCTCACGACAAGAACAACTGCATTCTGAGCATCAATGCCGGCGCGGGCGGCACCGAATCGTGCGATTGGGCGAGCATGCTCTGGCGGATGTACCAGCGCTGGGGCGAGCGGCGGGGGTGGACCGTGGAGGTGACCGATGTGGTCGAGGGGGAGGTGGCAGGCGTCAAGAGTGTCACCCTCACTCTGGCGGGCGAGAATGCCTACGGCTTCTGCAAGGCCGAGCGCGGAGTGCATCGCCTGGTGCGCATCTCGCCCTTCGATTCGAACAAGCGGCGGCACACGAGCTTCGCGAGCGTGGATGTGATTGCCGAGATCGAAGAAGGGGGTGAGATTGCCATACCGCCGAGCGAACTCAAGGTGGACACCTACCGCTCCGGAGGCAAGGGCGGTCAGAACGTAAACAAGGTCGAGACCGCCGTGCGCATCACGCACATCCCCACCGGCCTGATCGCTGCCAGTCAGAGCCAGCGTTCCCAGCACCAGAACCGCGCCACGGCCATGAAGATGCTGCTCTCGAAGCTCTACGCCCTGCGCGAGGATCAGCAGCGGGCCGAGATGGAACGTTTCTACGGCGAGAAGGGCAGCATCGGGTGGGGCAACCAGATCCGCAGCTATGTGCTTCAGCCCTATCGCATGGTCAAAGATCTCCGCACGGGTGTTGACACCAGCAACACCGACGCGGTCCTGGACGGGGATCTCGACGCATTCGTCAGCGCGTGGCTCCGCGCCGGGTGCCCCGCCAAACGCATGGCCGGCGTGCGGGACGAGGCGGACGAGTGACATTCGGTTTGATTCTGGCAGCCCGGTGAGTGACCACACACCGCCCGAGGTCGCTTTCTATGGACATCCTGCAGACAATCGTACAAGAGAAACATCGCGAGATCGGTGACTGGCCGCCTTCGATCTTGACCTCGCAGCTACTGCGCGCCGCCTTCGAACAGCGGGGCCGACCGCGCGATTTCGTCGGCGCGTTGCGTCATCCACGCCGCGGTTCCGTGGCCCTGATCGCCGAGATCAAGCGCGCCTCGCCCAGCGTCGGTCTGATCTGTCGGGATTTCGACCCCATCCGCATCGCGCGGGCGTACGAGCGCGCGGGGGCGGCGTGTCTCTCCGTGCTCACGGACAAGAAGTTCTTTCAGGGCTCACTCGAGTCTTTGCGCGATGTGCGCGCGGCGGTGGATCTCCCTTTGCTGCGCAAGGACTTCATCGTCGATGAACGCCAGATTCTCGAGTCCATCCAATGGGGCGCGGACGCCATCCTGCTGATCGTGGCTGCGCTCGATGACGCCCGGTTGCGCCGGTTCCATCGATTGGCTCTGGACGCCGGCCTGGCCGTCCTGGTCGAGGTGCACAACGAGGCCGAACTGGATCGCGCCATCGAGGCCGACGCGCGATTGATCGGGGTGAACAACCGGGATCTGCGGACGTTTGCCGTGGATCTCGGGATCACGGAGCGCCTCGCCCAACGCCTCCGCTCCGCCCCGAGACTCGGCCTCAGCGCCCCGGAATGGCCATGCGGATGGCGTGGGCGCCGACCTTGCATCCGATTGCTGACAGCCGGGCGCATCCTGGTTGCCGAAAGCGGCATTCGGACGCGGGCGGATGTGGCGCGCCTTGCCCGTTGCGGCGTCCAGGCGATTCTGGTGGGCGAATCCCTGATGCGGCATCCGAACCTCGAAGACAAGGTTGCCGAGTTGCTTGCCGATTAGCCCTCTTCGCCCAAATGCCGGCGGTAGGCGTCGGCGTCGAGCAGTGCTCCGGCTTCACCGAGGTTGGCCACCTTGATCTTGAAGAACCAGCCGCTGCCGTACGGGTCCGTATTGGCAAGAGCCGGGTTGGCGGAAACCCTCGAATTCGCCTCGATGACCTCGCCCCCGAGAGGCGCGTAGACGTCGCTGGCCGTCTTGACGGATTCGACCACGGCGCACGCTTCGCCGGCCTGGATGCGGCGTCCGACGGCGGGGAGTTCGACGAACACGACGTCTGTCAGTTCGTGTTGCGCATGGTCGCTGATGCCGATGGTTGCAATGTCGCCCTGCAACCGCACCCACTCGTGACTTTGGGCGTACTTGAGATCCGCGGGAATGCTGCTCATGGAAAAATGGAGTCACAGACCGCGCAGCCGGTCAATCCGGAACCACAGGGTGTCAGGGCTGCAAAGCCCAAATCCACGAAGGCAAATCGTCTGGAGCGGGAACGTCTCGTCCCGGGCAATGAGAGTTGCGGACGCTGTGTGCGAATGACGAGGACGCCGCCCCTCCGCTTCGTGAATCGTGCTTCAGGGCAGTGAGCCGGGCGCAGCGAGCGCGGTTTCGAGGACGCGGCGCCAGTGTGGCAGGGCGTCTTGTTCACACACCAAGACCAGGCTCAGCGCTTGGCGGGCGCTGACCCGGACTGCGACCTGGCCTTCACGGGCAAGGGCCGGCTCGTTTTCGAAGGCTCGCCAGCCGCCATTCTGGAATTCGCCAGTCTCGATACGCGGCTGGCTCCAATGCGCTTCCGAGGACCAGGATAAGCCGCCGGCGCGCAGGGGCATTAGCAGCAGGGCTTTCGATTGGGGAATGGCCTGGCCATCGAGCGAGAGCACCGCGCCGCCGGTCTCGTCTGTGAGCGTCCATTCATTTGCGATCCGGCATTTGCCCTGGACTTCAACGGCGCGGAGCCGGTTCTGTCCGTCGTGCCAGAGCAGCCCGAAGCGGCGCGGGGCGATGTCGAGCGTCGCTGGCGAGGGCGTGTCGGTCAGCGTCACTGTGCGCAGGGGCTGGGTCTCGTCGCGATTGGCCACCAGGCGGACCTGGCCGCCATCGCGAAGCGGCACGCTGTAGACATGGAGGGAGGGCGAGTCAGGTTCGATACCCAGGGGCGAGACGCCGCCTGCCTCGAGGACTCGCCGGTAGAGCGCGACATCGGTCGGACGCCGACCCGGCGTGCTGTGCAGTTCGATGGGATCCGGCGTGTAGAACACCCGTCCCCGCCCGACGCGATTCTCGACGAGCAACACGGCGCCACCGGGTGCGCGCCTCAGCACTGTGGCCGTGGCGGGGTCGACTTCGAGTTCGGGGCAGTCGGCGGCATTGCCGGCATCGACCGCCAGCGGCGGGTGATTGGCCGAGAGCCGGCGCACCCCGGCCAACTCGGTCAGCCGGTCCGGACTCGATCGCTGCCGCCGGGCATCGTAGCAGAGATCGCCCGACAGGTAGAGCACGCCGCCTTGCTGGACCCAGCGCAGGAGGATCCCGTAGGTGGCATCGGACAGACAATACGGGATGGGATAGAAGAGCACGCGGGCCGAGGCCGGGATTCTGGCGTCCTCCTCGTTCAGCGTGCCGAGGTTGTGGACGTGCGCTTCGAGCGCAATATCCATGCTGGCCAGAATGCCGTCCGTGACGCGCCACTTCCCGCCCCCCATGCGGTGGCAATCGGGAGTCAGGACGTAGACCTCCGGCTCGCGATAAACGGGGGCGAAGTGGCGAAAGAGGAGGCTGACATTGCGGTGGACGTAGGCGGTGTCTTTGGGCACGCCGTCGCACGGATAGATCATGCCCCACGGGAACACGCGATGGGCATCATCCTTCCAGCACCAATTGTGGATGCGGGACGCGCCCAGGCCGAGCGCGACGTGCGGGATGGCGAGGAACAGGTCGATCGCCTGTTCCGGGGTCCGCGCGGTGTGGTAGCCGTAGTCGCGGCCGTCGCCCCAGGCCGGGTGCGTCTTGACGCCGTATTCGCCCGGACCGCCTGATTTGCCGCGGGCGCGCTGGTCGTTGAGCTTGCAGAGGGCCGGGAACCGGGCCAGATCGAGTCCGGGTTTTTCGAAGAAACCGAAGTTGGCCAGGTCGAGGCCGTCGATGCCCGCCGGAAGGTCGACGCCGCCATGGGGCAACTGATAGAACTCGCCCGATGTGGGGTGGTTCGTGTCGTGCTGGCGGATGCCCGCGATGAGTTCGCGGTTCCAGCGGCGGATCAGCCAGGCCCGAAAACAGTTCTCGTCGTACGCCGAGACGTCGTCCCAGGTCCGATCCCAATCCCAGGAGTTCACGGATGGGATGGCGCCGAGCGATTGGGCGGGGGCGCGCTTTCCCCAGGCCTGGCGGAGGGCGTCGTCGCCTCCGTAGCGCTCTCGCAGAAAGTCGTTCCATTGCGGGGTGACGGCATCGCCCGGCTCGCACCGGTAATCGCCGTTAAGGTAGTAAATGAGTCCCGGGATGCCCGCGTAACGGCTGGCGAAGCGGGCGCAGTAGTCGCGCTGGCGCTCGAGGTCGGTGTCGCTTGCGGCCGCGTTGTAGCCGACGAGCAGTCCGGCGAAGTAGATCTGCCCGTATTTCTGTGCCAGTTGCACCACGCCGTCCACCTTGCGGAACAACTGCTCCTCGTGCGCCGCGGAGCGCGGCAGGCCGAACTGGAGGTTTTCGTAGAGGGTGACGCCCAGGTCGCGGCGCAGGCGCATGTCCTCGAGCCATTGCAGCGGCGTCTCGCGCGCGGCGGTGAAGACGTAACTCCAGTCGTCGGTGCCGAACTGAAACAGCGGTCGATTGCCGAAGCGGAGGTAGTTGTCGCGGTAGGTCAGGCGGGGGCCGGACGCGATGATTGTTTCGTCCCGGACGACAAATCCGCCGGCGATCTGGTCGAGGGCGTTTGTGCCATCGGCGAGGTGGGCGACGAGACGGTAGAAGTCCGATTCGAACCGGGTGGGCCTCCAGCGTCCGGACACGAGGTTGGTCTGGCCGGGGCTGACGGACACGTCGAACCGAAGGGTCGCCACGGGTTCCTGTGCGGTTCGGGGCCGACCGGGCGCTTCCACGGGCAGGCTCTCGACGGGTGCGTCCGGGTCGGCTGGCTCGCCGGCGTAGATCGCGACGGTGACGTGCAGGGTGCGCGCCGCGCGTCCGCCGTTGAACACCAGCGCGTTGAAACCGACCTCTTCGCCCTGGCGATAGCAGTCGTGGTCGGTGGTCAGCGAGGCGATGTACGCGTCGTCGACAAGGGACCTGACGATGCGGAGGAAGGCGTTGGACATGCCCGGCTGGGCAGGGGCGAAGAGGTTGAGATTCGTGACGCCGAAGAACGCCCAACTCGAGCCGCGCCACTGGCCGTCGTGGTGCCGCAACAGCGCGCCGGCGGCTCCCCGCAATCGCCCGTACGAATCATGGGCATTGAGCAGGGGGATCCAGCGCGCCGTGTTCCAACCCACGACTCCGCAGGCTGCCCACCCTTCAATCGCGGCCGAGACGGTGAGGTCCGGAGGCAGGAGGGCCTGGCCTCGAGCGGCCCGCAAGGACACGGCGCGCGCCAGCGGGTAGTCGGCCTGGAAGAGGCCCAGTTGCGTCGGCTCGACTTCGAGGCCGTCTGCCGGATGTCCATGGCGCGTGTTGAGCCTCTCGATTCGGGGAAGCTCGAAGCCCAGGGTGGCTTCGAGCGCGCCGGAGCCGCCCCGCCCCTGGTCGGCGCGCCAGGCGCAGCGCTCCGCGTCCGAACGCCACCAGTGGGGCGGGTCGCGCCGGTCCAGGTGCGGCGCCTCCTCGAACAGCGCTTCGAGGAGGGGCTTGCCGCGGCGTCATCGAGTCGCACGGAATCGAACCAGCCGCGCCGCGGCATTGGTAGAGGCCCGCGCGAAGGCTCACCGTCGCGGCTTGCGGATGGACATCGAACGTGTAGACGTGCTCCTCCCAATCGCGCGTGCCGCGCACCTGGCAGAGGTCCCGCCAGGCCAGCAGCGATCCATCCGCGGCGAATTGATAGACTGAGAAATGGGCGAAGCCGGGTCCAGTCACGTTCGCGCTCTTGAGCAGGCCGCGAAACGTCAGGGCGCCTCGCCCGCGCAGGCCGGCGGCGAGCAGATCGCAAAACCAGGCTGCGCCATGCTGCCGCGGCGGCGGCGGCGGTTGGTAGGCGCGCCATCCTTCGGACTCCCGTTCGATCAGATGATCGAACGCGTAGCCGCCGGTCGTGAACAGTTTGCCGCCGGCTCGGAGGAACCTGCGGAAGGAGTCGGCTGCCGCCACCGGGAACACCGGGCCGTAAGGCAGCACGATGACATCGAAGCGAGCGCGGTCGAGTCGGGCGGTGTCGGCGAGATCGTCGCTTGTCAGAAACGCCGTTTCGAGACCCGCGCCCTCGAGCAATCCGGCCAGGTGCTCGGGCGAGGCCGAGGCCGCGGGTGCGGGGATGCTGTCGCGGTAGATTGCGATGGCGCCGCGGGACTCATCCGCCAGGGCGGCCAGGCAAAGGGCCAACGCGAGGCCTAGCCCGGAAATCTCATGCCGGGACGAGGGCACAGATTTCCGGGCTGTGGCAAAACCGCGCCCAGAAAGGGAACCAAGAGCATTCTGACGGTCGTGAAGGCGTCCTTTCACAGGAGCAGTGTGTTGCATTTCTCTGTCCCTCAAGCCTGGCGCGGTTTTGCGTTTCTAGCCCGCATAGCAGTTCTCTTGCGGGGTCTGACCGCCCTGTGCGCCATCGGGGTGTGAACCCTGCGGTCTAGAATCCTTGACCGGTGAAGCGTGTTGTAAACAAGTCAAGTTTCTGTGCTGCGTTGAAGGGGTCAAGGATTCTACTGAGCGAGGCGCGGGAGCGAGGGGCGGGGAAACACGTGGATTCCTCATGGGAAGAAGGACTGGATTTGGTCTGAGGCGCGCCTCGCTAGGCGTCCGGGTGGTCATCGAGTGTGAACTTCTTCAGCCCCGTGATCTGGCACAAGACCAGGGCCAGGAAGACGGGATTGACTGTCAGGTAGCGTTTCCAGAGGCGGCGCGGCTCGCGGCAGAGCCGGTAGAGCCACTCGAAGCCGCTGCGCTGGATCCAGCGGGGCGCCTGGGCCACGCGTCCGGTATGAAAATCAAACGCTGCTCCGACGCCGATCATGAGGACCGTGTCGAGCCGCGGCAGCAACGCGGCGTTGAACAGGTCCTGTTTGGGCGTGCTGATGCTGGTCCAGAAGAAATCGGGGCGCGCGGCGCGCACCTGCGTCTCGAGTTCCATTTCCTCATGGTCATTGAGCGGGCGGAAGGGCGGGCAACCGGTTCCGACGATCCGCACGCCGGGGAATCGGGCTTCGAGGCGGTTCTTGAGATCCTCCGCCACGCCCGGCATGCCGCCATAGAGAAAGTGAGTCTGGCCGGTTGTGCGGGTCGCTTCGAAGACAGCCAGCATCAGTTCCGGTCCGTATACGCGTCCCATCTCGCGATGTCCGGCGAGCCGGCCTGCCCAGACCAGCGGCATGCCATCGGGCGTGACCAGGAACGCCCGGTTGAGCACTCGTTTGTAGGCCGGATTGTACTGTGCCTCGACGAGCACATGGACATTCGAGACGCAGACGTAACCTTTGCGCCTTTGTCGGACGGCTTCCGTGAGGGTTTCGACCGCGCTCCGCAGGTCGAGCACCGAAACGCCGACACCGAGCACGTTGACCCGCCGAGGTATCATACATTCGCTGGAGCGAGATCGCGCGCACTGATCCCGCGCCGCAGGACGGCCGCGAGGTTCACAGGCAGAACGGCTGCGCCACAAGCCTCACAGTCTGGCCGCTTTTCTAGCCCGCATAGCAGACACCATGCGAAGTCTGATCGCCATGTGCACCGACGGGGTGTGAAAAATGCGGGCTAGGCGCTGCCCAATGCCCCTCGCGATATACGCGTCCGAGAAGGCGGTTCGCCGCGTCGTTGCCGATGAACTCCTCCTTGGCCGGATCGAAGCGCAGTTTGGCATCGAGGCGTGTGGCGATGTTGGCGAAGTGGGACAGAGCGGCGGAGAGGTGGCCGGCTTGTGCATCCGCGTTGGGCTTGCGGCCCGAGCGGATGGCGTCGAGGAAGTCGCGGTGATGAGGGGTCAGGCTGAACGCGCCGCGCATTTCCTCGATAAGCGTGTTGCGTGGGCCGAAGAGCTTCCAGCCGGCCTGTTTGCCGAGGATCAGCATGCCCTGGGTGCCGTAGAAGGCGTTGCCGTTCTCGTGTCCTTCCTGGACGTAAGGCGACCAGATCCGGTGCTCGTAGATGAGCTGGCGCCGCTTGCCGCCGGTGTCGTATTCGAACACGACGTACTGGGTGTCGGGGAACTCCTGATCGTCATCGAAGAAGAACTTGCCGCCCAGCGCGGTCATCGCGTTGGGATGCGTCTCGATGCCGAGTCCCCAGCGGGCCAGGTCGATGTCATGCACGCCGTCATTGCCGGCGTCGCCACATCCGAACGCTTGGAACCAGCGCCACGATGACGGGAGCAGGTTGCGCCGATAGGGCGTCATCGGGGCGGGCCCGACCCAGAGATCGTAATCGAGTTCCGGCGGCGGTGTGGTGGGAGCGGCATGGCCGATGTTGGCGCGCAACTGGCTGTTCCATGCCTTGGCGACCAGGACGTCGCCAATGGCCCCTTCATGCAGCAACTGCATCGCGCGCCGGACCGGCTCGCTGCTGCGGCTCTGCGTGCCGATCTGCACGATCCGCCCGGCTCGCCGCGCCGCCTCGACCAGCATTCGGCCCTCGCGGACATTGTGCGAGCACGGTTTCTCGACGTAGACGTGTTTGCCCGCTTCGAGGGCAAGGAGGGACGCCGGCACGTGCCAATGGTCCGGCGTCGCAATCACGACCGCATCCACCGCCTTGTCCTCGAAGATGCGGCGCATGTCCTTGTCCGCACGCGGCGCTGTGCCGGTCAGTTTCTCCGCCTCGCCCGCCGCGCGCGCCAGACGTCCGCCGTCCGGATCGCAGACATGGGCAATGGCGACATCGTCGTAGCCGGCGAAGGTGCGCAGGTGGTTCATCCCCATGCCGCCCGGGCCGATGATGCCGAGCACGATTCTGGCGTCGGCCGCGGCTGTGCCGACCGCGGGGGCCGACAGCGCAGCCGCGCCGACGAGCAGGGCTGTGTCCTGAAGGAACTGGCGGCGATTCCTTGGTGTGCGGCCCGGCTCGGGATTGCCCTTGGGGGCGGTGAGTTGCAGTTTCGTGTCTGGTTTCATAGGCTCGATCGGGGGGATGATTCGAGGGACGTTTCGATTGGGTGTTGTGTCGCGATCGTGCGGTGCGGTGTTCGGGGGTCAATCGGGGGCGGCGGGGGCTCGCCCGAGGTTTTCAGAGAATCGGTAGAGCAAAGGCAACAGGATGAGGGTGAGGAATGTCGAGCTGAGGATTCCGCCGATGACCACGGTTGCCAATGGGCGCTGGACCTCGGCCCCGGGGCCGGTGGCCAGGGCCATGGGCACGAAGCCGAGACTGGCGACGAAGGCGGTCATGAGCACGGGCCGCAAGCGGATCAAGGCCCCTTCGAGGACGGCTTGGGCGACGGTGCGGCCCTGTTCGCGCAGTTCGTTGAAGTAGCTGATCAGGACCACGCCGTTGAGAACGGCCACACCGCTCAAGGCGATGAAGCCGACTGCGGCTGTGATGCTGAAGGGCATGTCGCGCAGCCACAGGGCGATCACGCCGCCGGTGACCGCGAGCGGAATGCCGGTGTAGATGACAATCGCCTGGCGCAGGCTGCCGAAGGCCATGAAGATCAGCAGGAAGATCAGCACCAGCGCCGCCGGAACGACGATCAGCAGCCGGTTGCGCGCCTCTTGCAGATTCTTGAACTCGCCGCCGAATTCGTACACGTAACCGTCCGGGAACGTGACCCGCTCGCGGATGCGCGCCTCGGCATCGCGGACGAAGTTCTCGACGTCGCGTCCGCGCAGGTTGACCATGAGGGCCACACGGCGAGCCCCGTTTTCCCGAACGATCGGATCGACGCTGGCCACGGTGCGGAAGGCGGCCACCTTTTCGAGCGGGACCAGCCCGTGCTCTCCCACGCGCACCGGCAGGGATCGGAGGGTCTCGATGCGGTCGCGGAGGTCGCCTTCGAGGCGGACGACGATTTCGAACCGGCGATTGCCCTCGTAGATCATGCCGACGGTTTCGCCGGCCAGAGCGGTCGAGATGGTGGCGTTGACGTCCGCGGCGTGCAGGTTGTAACGGCGAAGCGCATCGCGATCGACCACGATCTCGAGGACGGGCGCCCGCCCCTGGGCCTCGAACTCGATGTCGCCCGCGCCCGGCACCTGTTCGAGAAGCTGCTTCACCTGGGCTGCCAACCCCTCCATCACATCGAAATCGGCACCGGTGATCTTGACGGACAGGTCGGACCGAACGCCCTCGATCAGCTCGTTGAACCGCATCTCGATCGGCTGGGCGAAGAGGAAACTCTGGTCGGGAAGCTCTTTGGCGACCGTTTCCTCGATCAGCGCGGCCAGGTCGGACTTGGTCATCGGGCGCCCGTTGATGCGGCGCCAGGTCGAGCGTGGTTTGTAGAAGATGTAGAGATCGTTCTGGCTGGGCGGCATCGGGTCGGTGGCCACCTCGCTCGTCCCCAGGCGGCAGAAGACACGATCCACCTCGGGGATGGTCAGCAGCAGCTTTTCCGTGGCCATCTCCATCGCCAGCGAGGCCTCGAGATTCATGCTGTTGGTGCGGTAGACCATCACCGTGTGCGATCCTTCATCGAGTTGCGGCACGAACTCGGCGCCGAGCCGGAGGAACGCCACCGTCGAGAGCGCGAGCCAGAGCACGGTGCTGATCCCGACAAGCCAGGGTTTGGCGAGCGCCAGGCGCAGGGACGGTTCGTAGGCGCGTTTGATCCATCGCACGAGGAGGTTGTCGCCCTCGCGGATGTGGCCGCCGAGCAGGTAGGAGCAGAGCACGGGCATCAGGGTCAGGGCCAGGACCAGCGCGCCTCCCAGCGCCAGCATCACGGTGATCGCCATCGGATGGAACATCTTCCCCTCGATGCCCGTGAGCGCCAGGATGGGCACGTAGACGATTGTGATAATCAGCACCCCGAAGAACATCGGGTGCGCGACCTGCTTGCTGGCGATCCCGACGGTGTGCAATCGCTCGACCGGCGTCAGAACGCGCCCCAAATGCTTCTGTTTCTCGGCAAGCTGCCGCACGATGTTCTCGACCATCACGACCGCGCCGTCGATGATCAGCCCGAAATCGATTGCGCCCAGGCTCATCAGGTTGCCGGAGATGCCGAACCGGACCATTCCGGTGAGCGCCCAGAGGAACGACAGGGGGATGGCGGCCGAGACAATCAGTGCGGCGCGCCAGTTGCCCAGCATGGCCAGCAGCACCGCCACCACCAGGATCGCCCCTTCAAACAGGTTCTTCCGCACCGTCGCCACGGTGGCATCGACCAGATCGGCGCGATCGTACTGGCTGCGCAACTCGAGACCTTCGGGGAGAAGCCCCCCGACCTCGCGCAGCCGCGCCCCGAACCGCTGCGCCACGATCCGGCTGTTCTCGCCCGCCAGCATCATCGCCGTGCCCAGCACCGCTTCCTCGCCGTCCTCGGTCGCCGCGCCCGTTCGGAAGCTCGAGCCGACCTCGACATCCGCCAGGTCCCGCACCAGGAGTGGCTTGACGGCCGCGGCGAACTTGACCGGGAGCTCCGCGATGTCCTGTGCTGACTGGACGCGGGCGAGCGTGCGGACGGTGAGTTGGTTCGGGCCGCTGTGAATGACGCCGCCCCCGGCATTCTCGACGTTCTCACGCACCAACGCGGCCAGGTCGGCAAAGGTCAGCCCCGCCCGTTCGAGAGCGTCGGGGCGGGGTTGGACGACGATCTGTTTCTCGTAGCCGCCGTTGGAGTTGATTTCGGCGATGCCGGGTGTGCCGCGCAGCATCGGTTTCACAACGAACTCGTGAACCTCCCGCAGTTCGCGCAGTTCCTCGATCCGGTCGGCGGGGCGGTTGGTGGCATCCTTGCGAAAGGCCAAGGTGTAGTAGTAAATCTCGCCCAGGCCGGTGCTGATGGGCGCCAGCTTCGGCGTCAAGCCCGGCGGCAGGCGATCGAGGACGGCCTGGAGCCGCTCGGTCACCAGTTGTCGGGCGCGATAGATGTCCGTGCGATCGGCAAAAATGAGTGTGACCTGCGAAAGGCCGAACTTGGTGAGCGACCGCATCTCCTGCACCCCCTGGATGCCCGCCAGCTCGATCTCGATCGGGATGGTCACGGCCTGCTCGCTCTCCTCCGGCGCGAGGGTAATCACCTCGGTGTTGACCTGCACCTGGGGGCTGGTGATGTCGGGCACGGCGTCGATCGGCAGGTTGTTTGCCGACCAAAGGCCGATGAAGATCGAGACGGCGGCGACGATGAGCAGGAACGCGCGTTGGCGCAGCGAAGCGTCGATTAAACGGTGCAGCATGCAGCCTCCTTAGCGGGCCAGGAGTGAATCGAGCGCTAATCCCAGGAGCAACTCGAGTTGCTGACGGTGTTCGAGCGCTTCCGTGCGTGTGGCCAAAACCGCCTCGAGCGCCTCCAGATACCGCGTCTGCATCTCCATGTAGGTCGTCACCGGCACGGCGCCCAGCCGGTAATGCTCATCGGCCAGGACCGCGGCCTCGCGCAATTGCCGGGGCGCGTCGCTGCGCCATCGGGCCATCTCCTTGAGCCGCGTCTCGAGTGCAAGGGCGTGCTCGGTCACCTTACGTTCCACCTCGATGCAGATGGTTCTGAGCGAGGCCTCGGCCTGCTGCTGGCGGGCGGCGGCCACCTCGACGCCGGCCTGGTTCTGATGCCACAAAGGCAGGGGCAGACTCACCCCCAGACCGACGATGCGCTGCTCGTCATTGGCCTTCTCGGCCGCGTAGAACGGCTCCAGGGTGACGCGCGGGTAGCGTTCGTTCCGGGCCAACTGGACCTGAAAACCCTGCTGGGCGAGTTCCGCCTGCCGCAGGCGGATGTCGAAGTTGTTCGTTGCCGCCACGTCAAGCAACTGCGAAAGCGGCAGCAGGTTTGTGGCGACCGTCAGCGCGCCTTCGATCGCGAGCGGGGTGGCCGCCGGCAGGCCGCGCAGTTGGTTGATTTCGAGCAGACCAGCCTGGACGGCGCGCCGGGCCTCGGCGGCCTGGCGGCTCAGGGTGATCGCGTGCGCCTCGATGATCCGCTGGTCCAGCACCGGCGTCACGCCGGCAGGGTCGCGCTGCACCAATACGGCGAGAAGCGCCTGGAAACGTTCCGCGACTTCCTCCGCGGCCTCGGCCTGCTCCTGGGCCGCCAAGACGCTCCGCCCCAGCGTGCGCGCCCGGCTTGCCAGAGCCGCCTGAAACTGCGCCAGCCCCAACTCCGCCATCTCGATCTGCTGGTTGGCAATCGCCTTGCGCAACGCCACCCGCCCCGGCCACTCGAAGGGCTGCGCCAAAGCCACCGACCAGACCGCGCCGTCCCCCAGCGTCGCCCCACGCCCCCGATCCCACACCCGCTTGCTTCCCACCTCGACGGACAGCTCGGGATTCTCCCACTGCCGCGCGCCGCGAACCCCCGCCCGCGCCGCCGCCACTTCGGCACGGTAAAACGCCAGTTCCGGATGGCGGCTCTGGATCTCCCCGACCAACGCGTCCAACGACACCGGGCGCGGCGGTGTCGGCGCGTTGGTCGAAGGCGGCGTTTGGGCGCGGAGCGGCGCGACGAGCAGCATGAGAGCCGCCAGCCCGACCGCCTGATGCCGGAACGAGCACACGGATTGCCGGGATAGCGTGAGTCTGGATCTGAACATGAGGGTGGGGATCCGGGTTGATCTGGGGCGCGTGTCGTTCTCGGATCGTTTCATGGCTTCAAGCGGTATCCGGAGCCGGGCAGGACCGTCCATCCATCCTCGGTGTGTTGCCCGGGTCCGGGCGGCATTGAAACCCATTGCGGGGAGGCGATTCAAGGCGATTCGCTTTGACAAGCCTCCGGGCCGGTGCATTAGTGAAGCTCGACACACGATAAGAGCTCCGTGGGGGGTTCGCTGTGCCATTGCAAGAAAGTCATGAACATGAAAACCAAACGAACAATCCTCCATGCCGGGGCGGCCTTGGCCTCGGCTTGGCTCGCCTTGTCCGCGTCCGCGGCCGTCACACCGCAAGGGTGGTGGCATTACGGGGAAGTGTTGGACTACTTTGCTGATTCGAGCGGCAACAACCGGCGATTCAGCTTTGCTTACTCAAGCGGTGGGGGCGGCACCACCGGTGCGGCCATTGTCCCGCTTGGCGCGGGCGGGCCATTGGGCGCCACCGGCTACATCAGCACCAGCTCGCTCTACTGGACTCCGCCGCACTACGCGGCAGCGGCCATGTGGAATCCGTGGCCATGCGGCACGGCGGACTGCGCGTGGAACCCGCCGGCCACCGATTATGCGATCGAGTGTTGGATTCTGCCCGAGGACACGGGGATCAGCACGACGGCCAACCGGACCTGGTTTTTCGGCAGCGGCTCGGGTGATTTCTCGCAGCCGGACCGGCCGGCCGGCACCGGCGCCGGCGGGGTGTACTTCGCCGTGACCAACAACACCGAACTGGGGAAATCGCAGATTGGCGCGTTCGTGATCCCGAATGCCGGGCAGGGCGTTCCGGACACCGTCCAGATCGGCGATTATGTCGATGCGGACACCAACAGTTGGATGCATGTCGCGGTGGTCAGCGACAACGGGATCAACACGTTCTACGTGAATGGCGTTGCGAAAGGCGCCCCCACGGATAAGAACACCATCCCCAACGGCAATATTTTCGCCGGGGGCAGTCCGGGGACGACGCCCTCTTTCCGCGGCTACCTGGACGAGTTGCGCATCAGCACGTTCGCTCCGGGCCAGTTCCAGGTCAGCGATCTGCTGCTCCGTCCGGCAGGCCCGAGTATTGTTGAACAACCACGATCGGCGACCGTTTGGGCCAGCGGCGCCGCCTCGTTCGGCGTGACTGCCGCCAAGGACGCCTCGCTGACCTATCAATGGCGTCGCAACGGGGCGAACCTCCCCGGCGAAACCGGGGCCAAGTTGTATTACCCAGTCGTGACGGCGGCCGACAACGGGGCGAAGTTTGATTGTGTCCTGACCAGCGGCGGCGTCTCGTTGAACACGGCCGAGGCCACGTTGACCGTGGTGACGCCGACTCAAGGCGATATCGACGATGCCAAGGCCTACCGCGACGTCGTCAAGGCCGAATCGAGCCTGGTCGCCTACTTCCCGGCCGACGATTGCGTCGACGCGACCGTGATCAACGTTGTGGACAGCGCACACAACGGCACCCTCCAACTCGGAGCGGTGTATGATGGCCAGACCAATCGCGCGCTGATCCAGCGCTCTCTGGCGTTCGACGCGGACGGGATGGTGCAGATCCCGAGCAACCCGGCCTTCGAGTTTCCGAGCGGCAACGGGACGGTCGAGGCCCTGGTCTATCTGACGCGAACCACGATCCAGAATCAGACGATCTTCTCCGTGGCCTGGGATAACACGAGTTACATCTACACGATTCAGGCGAACGGCGCCGGAAACGGCCTTGTCTTCGCCAACGGCGTCGACACGCTGAGCTGGTCGATTGCGCCGAGTCTCATCGGGCGGTTGACCCACGTGGCCTTCGTGTTCGAGGACGGCACCAAAGTCACGCCGTATCTGGACGGCAAGCCTCTCGAGACCAAGACCCACACGGGCCTCGCGGCGGGCGGGTACCCGGCCTGGATCGGGTCTTTCGCCGATGGTGTTCTTGGCGATCCCAACATGCTCGCCGGCACGATTGGCGACCTGGCCGTGTACAGCAGTGCATTGTCCGCCGGCGCCATCCAGTCGCATTACACCAAGCTGGTCTACGGCACGACAGTCGCCCCGCCGGTGTTCGATAGCCAGACGCTCGGCCCGCGCACCCTGATGGCGGGCAGCGCGCCGGTCTTGAATGCCGTTGTTTCCGGGGCTCTGCCGTTCACCTATCAATGGAAACTGGACGGGGCTGCCATTCCCGGCGCCAACTCCGCCTCGTACGTTGTCGCTGGCGGGGCGGCCGGCACCTCGGCAACGTACACCCTGTCGGTCGAAAACGTGTTCGGAACGGCCGAGAGCCAGCCCATCGTGTTGAACTTCGCCGCTCCTCCAGGCAAGTACGCCGAGATCGTTGCGGCGGATCGTCCGTCCGCTTACTGGCGGTTGGGCGAGACGACCGGCACGCTGGCCGCCGACATCGCGGGATTCCACGACGCCACCTATGGCGGATCTTACACCCTTGGCGAGCCCGGGGCGTTCCTGGGCGGCGCCCAGCCGGATCCGGACACGGCTGTTCACTTCACGGGCGGCAACGCGATCGCACCCGCTTCCTCGGTGCTCAACCCTCCCGGCCCGTTCACCGTCGAGTTCTGGGCCAAGCCCGACCAGTCGGGGCAGAACAGCCGATGCGTGATCGGGTCACAGAATCGCGCCGTTGGGCGTTCCGGCTACGCCATTTATCAGGGCCTGAACGGGGCGTGGTGGGAATGTCACATTGGCGACGCTTCCACGGTCCAGATCTGGCTGCTCGGCAAGACCTATCCAGAAGCAGGTAAATGGTACCATGTCGTGGTGGTTTATTCCGGCGGCAGCGGGCGCATTTACGTGAACGGCGCCGATGATACGTCGCCGGAAAACAGCACGCCGGAGGGCAATTACCTGCCGGCGAGCAACACGCCGTTCGAGATCGCCAGCCGGTCCGGCAGCACCATCCCTTACCCGGGCACAGTGGACGATGTGGCCTTCTACAGCTATGCGCTTACGCCTGAGCAAATCCTGAATCATTACAAGATCCAGTGGAAGGCCGCGCAGGTGATCGAGGAGCCGGCAGACGCCTCGGCCGTCGAGGGCAGCACGGTCACGCTGTCGGCGGTGGTCGATGGCTTGCCTAACACGTACCAATGGTTCAAGGGCGGCACGGCTTTGACCGCGGCCACCAATCCGGACGGGACGGCTCATTACCCGCAAGGGGTGAACGCCGCGACCCTGGTGATTGCGCAAGCTACGCCCGCGGACAGCGGTTTATACCAACTGGTGGTCGACAATCCCGTCGGCGGCGCCACGACGCGCAATGCCAACGTTGTCGTGACCAAGGATACCGCGCCGCCCGCGGTGGTCTCGGCGACTGCGCTCTCGACGCCCAATCCGATCGGCGGCAAGCCGTACCTGGTCAAGGTGCTGTTCTCGAAGCGTATGGACAGCGCCACGGCTTCGAGCACGGCGAATTACACCATCAACGGCGGGGTCACCGTGAACAGCCTGGTGTTTCATGAGGATCCGGCGGCTGTGCCGCTCGGCGGCGATTGGCGGACGGTCATCCTCGCCACAAGCGGGCTCACGCCGGGCCAGGAGTACACGTTGACCCTGACCGGGCTCAAGGATCGCACGACCACGGGGAACTCGATGCCGTCGACGACGGTGCCGTTCCAGGCGCCGGTGTTGACTCCGGGCGTGGTTGCTTGGGATTACTACTATCTCGGTGCGCCGCGTCCCAACCCGCTGACGGTGAACTGGATGACGGACAACACCTTCCTGTTCCCGTCCGGCCCGATGACGAACGGCTTGCCGGTCTCATTCGACACCACTCCCTTCACTGGAGGCGACCTCGCCGGCAAGCCGGCATTCGGCTCCCACGGTGAAGATTACGGCGACAGCCTGTCCGGCTGGATCACGCCGACAGTGTCGGGGAACTACCGGTTCTTCCTGTCGAGCGACGATCCCTCGCAGTTGTGGCTGAGTCCGAACGAGGATCCGGCGAACGTTGGGTTGATTGCCGAGGAGACCGGGTGCTGCCATGGCTTCACCGAGCCGCCGATTGCCTACACATCGGAGCCGCAAGCCTTCGAGGCCGGCAAGGCGTACTTCATCCAGGCCCTGCACACCGAGGGTGGCGGCGGCGACTATCTCAAGGTCGCGTGGCGGATGGAGGGCGATGCCACCCCGGCAGGCCAGTTGACCCCGATCTCGGGCGCGGTGATCTCCGCGTACGCGCCGGTGGCGGCGCCGGAATTCGATCCGCCGGTGATCACCGGGACCGGCCAGGTCACGCTCACGTGGTCGGGAGCGGGCGTCCTGCAACAATCGCCGGACTTCAAGACCTGGACGGCT
Organism: Verrucomicrobiota bacterium; assembly: GCA_040766265.1. Taxonomy (GTDB): domain Bacteria; phylum Verrucomicrobiota; class Verrucomicrobiia; order Limisphaerales; family J093; genus MWFF01. The sequence continues at coordinate 5,718 of JAXGQW010000004.1, read as the reverse complement.
GTGGCGGGCAATCCGACAAGTCCGTACACGGTCGCTCCGAGCGTCGCGCAGATGTTCTATCGCATCGCGCGGTAGGCTGAAGATCGATTAAACACGAGAGACCGGGGGCAACCCCGGTCTCTTTTTTGTTTTCGAGCCTCGCCGGCGTCGGGGCCATGACCCCGACAGACTCACGTCAGCCCCATGGCCTGGCCTGTGGGGAGTATCCGGATCCGGGCTGCCGCGGGCACCTTGGGCAGGCCGGGCATGGTGACGATGTTGCCGCACACCGCGACGACGAAGCCCGCGCCCGCCGAGAGCCGAAGTTCGTTCACCGTGATGGAGAAGCCGCCGGGCCGGCCGCGCAGGTCGGCGCGGTCCGAGAGCGAGAGCGGCGTCTTGGCGACGCACACGGGCAGTTTGTTGAAGCCATGTTGATCGAGAGTCTCGAGGTGGTTCAGGGCGGCGCGGTCGAAATTGACGCCGTCGGCGCCGTAGACCTTGGTGGCGATGGCCTCGAGCTTCTTGCGGATCGGCGCGTCGAGCGGGTAGAGAAAGCGCAGCGCCCGGCGTTTGCGCTGTGTCGCCGCCCGGACCACGGCTCGCGCGAGGTCGGCCGCTCCCTGGCCGCCCTGGTCGAAGTGCCTTGACACCACCGCCTCGACCCCCTGCCGGGCGCAAAACCGGATGATCCGGGCGTAGTCGTCAGGATTGTCATCGGGGAAATGACTCACGCAGACCACGGGGTCGAGTCCGAACAACCGGATGTTTTCGATGTGTTTGGCCAGGTTGCCCAGGCCGCCGCTCTCCTTGAAGCCGCCGTGGTATGCGATGGCTTTCACTGTGGCGACAATGACCGCCGTGGCCGGAGTCAGCCCGGCCGCGCGGCATTTGATGTGAAAGAACTTCTCCGCTCCAAGGTCGGTGGCAAAGCCGGCCTCGGTCACGACGTAATCGGCGAGCTTGAGCGCCAGGCGGGTCGCGATGCTGGTGTTGGTGCCTTGAGCGATGTTGGCGAAGGGGCCGCCGTGCACGAACGCCGGCGTGCCCTCGATGGATTGCACCAGGTTCGGGTGGATCGCGTCCCGCAGCAGCACTTGCATGGCGCCGACGGCCTGCACGGCCTCGGCCCGGATGGGCGCCCCCTTGTACGTGAAGCCCACAACAATGCGCGCCATCCGCTCCCCAAGGTCGCGGTAGTCCCGGGCGAGGCAGAGAATGGCCATGACTTCGGAGGCGGGCGTGATGTTGAAGCCGTCGCGGCGCGGCACGCCGTTGAGCGGTCCGCCCAGGCCGATCACGATGTCCCGCAGCGAGCGTTCGTTGAAGTCGATGACGCGGCGCATCACGATGCGGCGCGGATCGATGCCCAGCTCGTTGCCATGCTGAAGGTGGTTGTCCAGCATGGCGCACAGGAGGTTGTTGGCCTTCTCGACGGAATACATGTCGCCGACGAAATGCAGGTTGATGTCCTCCGCCGGGACCACCTGCGCGCGCCCGCCGCCGGTGCCGCCGCCTTTGATGCCGAAATAGGGACCCAGAGACGGCTCACGCAAACAGAACATGGTGCGGTGACCCAGGCGGCGGAGAGCGTCGGCCAGACCGATCGTCGCTGTGGTCTTGCCTTCGCCCTGCGGCGTCGGCGTCATCGCCGACACCAGGATCAGGCGGCCATCGGGCTGGCCGGCTCGAGCCTCGAGTTCCGCGACCGGAATCTTGGCGATGTAATGGCCGTACGGGAGGATCTCCTCGGGATCAAGGCCCAGGTCGCGGGCGACTTCACGGACGCGTCGGGGCGGTGGGGTCGGACTGGTGATGGATGAATTGGACATAGAATCCTCGAACTCCGGATGCTCTGGAATCGTCACGGCTGGGCGGGCTCGATCCGCAGGCCCGGAATCCGCTGGCCATCGGTTCCGGCAATCCGGGCGCATGCGGCCCAGCCGCCGCCGCCCTGGGTGACTTTCAGCAGCAGTCGATTCGCGCCTTTCCTGAGTCGGATTGGCGCGCGGTCCTGATCGACGATCAGGCCTCGATCCACGTTGTTGCTGTGCACAACCGCGTCGTTCAGCCAGACCTTCAGACCGTCGTCGCTGCCCATGAGCAGCAGGGCGTCGGAGTCCTGCTCCGCCACAATCTCCGCACGCAGGTAGGCAACGCAATTGGCCTGGCCCGGGAAGAGGCCCGAGAGATCGACCTGATCGCCGGCTGGCGCGGGCTTCCAGTCGATCGTCGGGTCCGCTTTCTCCGGTCCGAACGCCAGTTCAAAAACAGCGGTCGCGCCCTCGACTCCGGCCTGTCGATAGGGCCCGCTCACGAGCCAGTGCCGGATGAAAGGCCCGCTGATCGCCGGCGTCCGGCGCAGGGCCCAGGCGCGCCGGACGGTGTCCGCCGCCTTGCACCGGGCCAGGACTTTCACCGCCGCTGCGTCCGCCAACGCCGAATCGGCGGACGCAATCTTCTCGGCAATCGCAATCGCCGCCAGCCCCGCTTCCTCGGCCAGATCCGGATTGGCCAGGTTCTTCAAGGCGGTTTCGAGCGCGCCTGCCGAGCCGACCTGCGCCATCTGAGCAAGGGCCAGGCGCTTCTCGTCCGGCCGCCGCGCGACGCTCATCGCCTTTTCGAGCAACGCAACGCGTTTGGCCGTGTCCGGCTCGTGCGCGCTGACTTCGACGGCGCCGCGCAACGCGAGCGCGTGCAAGCCAGGGTCGGTGGCGGACTGGGCGAAATCGGTCAGGTAAGACGCGGGCCCAGGATTGGGCCATTGACCCAGAACGCGCACGGCGGTTCGGACGAGCTCGGAGTCCGGGTCTTGCGCGGCGTTCTGTCCGGCAGTCAAGGCGTCCGCGGTCCCCAGTTCCGCGAGCAGAGGCAACAGCAGCCGGCGCTCGGCGGGTGCGGAGTTGCGGATGGCGGCGATGACGCGTCCTTCTGTTTCGGTTGTGTTCGGGCTTGATTGACAGACGGCGACAAGGGCCTTGAACACCGGAGCGATCTGATCCTCGGACTTCGCCTTGCCGGCAAGATCGAGCAGGGGCGCCAGGGTCTCGGGCAGGGCAAGCTGCCGGAGCGATTCGAGAGCGGCCAGACGCACGGGCTGCGCCTCGGCGCCCGCGAATCGAAGCAGCGTGGCGCCAGCCTGGCGGTCGCCGCGCGCGCCCAGCGCCCGCAGCAACGCGGCTTTCTCGACCGTGTCCGTTGTGTCGATCGCCGCCAGAAGCGCCTCGCGCACGCCCGGGCCGCGGAGGCGGGCCAGGGTTCGAGCGGCAGCCTCGCGCTCGGACGCTTCGCCCCGAGCCGCAATCTTCGCCACGGACGGAATCGACGAGGGATCGGCCAGGTCGGCCAGGGCATCGAGGGCGGCGACTTGCAGCGCGAGATTCGAGCTGTCCAGAGCTCTGCGGACGATCGGGAGAGGTTCCTTGCCGTGCTGGACGCTGGCATCGAGCAGCGCCATCTGGGATTCGGGATGCAGATCGTTCCAATCGTCCAGGCAGGCGGCCAGGATCGAGGCATCGTCGAGCTCGCGCACCAGACCGAGCGCGGCGCGGTGGAGCGAACGGTCGCGTCCGGACAGAGCCGTGCGGACGAGGCCGGGCGCGGATTGGGCGTCGCGCAACACGAGGCCGCGCCACGCGGCGACGCGGATCGACTCCGAAGCGGGCTGAGAGAACACGCCGCGACAGATCTCGGACGCGAGCCTGGTCCCGTCGGCGTCGTGCAGCGTCTCGGCGCATTCGAGGAGGCTTTCCTGGACAGCCGAACGAAAGGCCATCGAACCGGCCACGCCGGGTTGCCGGTCGATCACTCCACGGAGCAGGGCAACGGCGTCGCCCCCGATGCGTCCGAGGGCCGAGGCGGCGGTTATGGCGAGATCGAGGTTGGTTGAAGCCAGGAAAGGCCTCAGCAATTCAATTGACTCCGAGTCGCGGCGCCAACCGATCGAGTCGATCATGCCGGCCTGGAGGTGCGGCTTGTCCGAGGTCTTTTCGAGGGCGGCGCGAAGAGAGGCGTCCGCTTCCGGGAACGGCAGGCCCTCGAGGGCGTGCCGTGCGAAGTGCGCGGCGCCGTCCTCTGTCAGGAGAGAGGCCAGTGCCGGGACCGACTTGGGTGTGCCAATAACCCGAAGCCTCTGGCAGGCGGCCGATTTTTGGGTGAGCCCGGCCGTGGATTCGAGGATGGCGATTTGATCTTGTTCCTCGTCAGCGCGCGCATTCGAGCCGATGCCCAGCAGGCAGATCAGCATGAGGGCGACGGGGATGGTGAGCAGGCGCCTGGTTTGGCGCAAGGCGGTCGGCGCTTGAGCGATTCTTTGGATTTCGAGGTTCATGGAGCGGTTGATCAAAAGTCTTTGCGGTTGTCTGGACATGGTGTTTCGGGCCGCCATTGCGCTTTCCGGTGGGGGACCCTGCAAAGTTAGACAGTCCACGGCGGACGGGGCGCGTAGGAAAGGAGGCGGTTGGCCTGCTCGTCGCCGACAAACTCGCCCTTGTCGGGGGCATACTTGAGCGAGCGCTGGAGGCCCATGGCGATTCCGCCGATGAGGATCGCGTTGATCGTGTAGGTGGCGACTTCGGGATTGCAGATCGTCGGACGGCGGGTGCGGACGCATTCGAGGAAATTGCCCGAATGGCTGTCGGCGAAATAGACGCGCGCGTCGTCGGGGCGCAGCGGTTCCTTGAGGATGCTGGCGGGGTACGACACGATCGCTCCCCGATCGACGGCGATGCGGCCTTGGGTTCCCACGAAACAGGCGCCGCCATCGTGGCCGACATTCTCCCCGGGATAAGGGGTCGAGTGCACCACGACGCCGTTGGCGTAGCGATAGTGCACCTGGCCGTCCTCAGGCCGGCCCTCCGCTCCGCTCGGGTGCGCGGCCGACCCCGGCTTTTTGGGGCTCGGCTCGTACTGGACCTCGATCGGCGCAGCCGGATCCGGATTCACGGTCCACTGGACGATGTCGTAGTGATGCGGACTCCAGTTCACATCGCCGACGAACAGGCCGGAGAGCGTGTGGCCGGCTTCGCCCCCAAACGGACGCCACGGCAGCGGTCCGAGCCACATGTCCCAGTCGAACCCCGGTGGCACGGGCACCGCATGCTCGGAGGTCCAGGCCGACGGGAACAGTGCGCCGGGCTGGCGATAGGCATAGACTTCCTTGAGTTGGCCGATGCGTCCGTTGCGGACCAGTTCACAGGCGAGTCGGAACTTGCCGCCGTACTCGGAGCGCTGCTGGGTGCCGGCCTGGTAAACGCGTCCGAAACGCCGGCAGGTTTCGACGAGTCTTTGGCCCTCGCGGACGGTGATGGCGATCGGCTTTTCGCAATAGACATCCTTGCCTGCCCGGAGGGCCATGGCGGCCATCGGGGCGGCCCAATGATACGGCAAAGCCAGCAACAACGCGTCAATGTCGGGTCGGGCGAGGACCTCGCGGAAATCGTTGTAAGCTCCGACACCGTCGTAGGCGGCCTGGCCCAGCCGTTGCGCATACATCTGGTTGCATCGCTGTTGGGCCTGCTCGCGGCGTTCCTGCCGCACATCACACACTGCGAGCACCTGGACGTCCGTGCGGGCCGCGTAGCCGCCCGGCACGTAGGTCCAGGCGCCGCCCAGCAGATGCCCTGTCCCCTGGCCGCCCAGGCCGATGAAACCCATCGCAATGCGCTCGCTGGGGGGGACTTGGCCGGCGCGGCCCAGGATCGAAGCCGGGATCACAGAGGGCGTCGTCAGCGCGACAGT